>JBEIFX010000001.1:0-201355 GCA_040382195.1 Halobacteriovoraceae bacterium
ACGACAGGCCGTAAATCGATGACAGGCTCTGCCTCCATCTTTTTTAGCTCCTGAATGGTGAATTTCGGCATTCCTACAACATCGACTCTGATTGAGGAATGGATGACCTCGACATCGTTAGATTTAAAAACTTTTGATACGAGATCGCCACCAACGAAAGCAAGAAGGAACAAAGCAAGGTGAACTCCAACAGAGAGGAGAAGATTTTTACTAAAGTCCCGGTCAAAAAAAACAGTCCCCACTAATCCCCTTTTTCAACTTCTGTAACGAGTGCGATATTGCTTACTCCAGATTTTTTTAACAAGGCCATAAGCTTGGCAACTTTTTCATAACGGAGATTATAATCGGCTCGCAGATAAACTACGTCTGTTTTGTTTTCCTTGAAGCGCTTCAAGATGGCAGGTATTAACTCCTTTTGTGCCACAGGTACCTTCCCCAAGAAAAATTGCTCCGACCCAGTGATGGATAGGATCACAAGTTCCTGTCTTAAACCGACAGTATTAACCTTCTGGGTTTTAGGGAGCTTGAGGTTGATTCCACTAAAGAGCATAGGTGCTGTGACCATAAATATCACAAGAAGAACGAGCATCACATCGACAAGAGGAGTAACATTGATGTCTGAAACCGGTCCTCTCTTGCCTGGACCTCCAGTCTGCATCCCCATTACGGCTGATCCTTTTTGATAAGAATGGTTCGTTCAATCAGATTTAAAAACTCTTGGGAGAAAGACTCCATCTGAGAATTAATCCTAGATATTTGGTTATTGAAAAGGTTGTAGAATACGACGGCTGGAATCGCTGCAGCCAGACCGACAGCCGTAGCGACGAGGGCTTCTGCTATCCCCGGAGCAACTGCCTCTATGCTTCCTCCTCCTTGAGATAAACCAGAAAAGGCATCAATGATGCCCCATACGGTCCCAAAAAGACCAATAAAAGGCGTGATCGAACCAATTGTTGCGAGCAAAGAAACCCTAAGATCCATTTTTTCGTTAGCAGTATTAAATCCTGCTTTGAGCGCTCGCTCGATTGACTGAAAACCATGAAGTGAAAAGTGCTGAACTAGATTTCCAGCCTTCCCGGAGTAGTTTAACTTCTCCATAGTCTTGTTCAATTCTTCAAAGCCTTTTTTGAACATCAAACTCATTGTTGAGTCTTGATTTTCTGCAGCTTCTTTATGAATGTCAGTTATAGAGTTACTTTTTCTAAAGAAGTCGGAGAACTTATCATTTGCCTCATTAACTGCCTTAAGCTCCTTATACTTTTGCCAGATGATGGTCCACGAGAGGGCGGAAGACATGACGAGGAGAAAGAGTACGAATTTTACGACGAGCCCTGACTCCCAGAGAATTTGCCAAATGTTTAAACCAGACATAATGAACCTCAACGAATGAGCTTATGTGCTCCTAAAATAAATTTATCTCGGTATTGGTAATAGCAAAAAGATATCATCCAAATTGCAGCGAGAAAAGGCAGTGTGAGTTTTGTTTTTACTGGAAAAGGCGTAAAATCATCTCCCCAAACAGGATCCATACCGAAGACGGCACCCATAGGGGCAACAAAAACCAAGAGAAAACAAACTACGTTGCTCCAGTTTTTGAAATACCTACCACTTAAGAACAACAGTGAAGAAAAGCAAAAGATAGCGAAGGGCATGAGATGGTAAAAATCCGGGATGCAAAGCCTGAAAGAAATGGCAAAAAAGATTGTATAAACAAAACCTAATTGCCAGCTTGAGAGTTCTTCATTTTTCTGAATAACCTCTTGCATATAAGCAATAACAATAAAATCTATGCCAAAAAAAAGGACGAGTCCAAAAAATGCAATAAGATGGAAATACCAATACCCCAGATTCTGACTAATATAACTTGTCCCCGAAAGTGATAGATAGCTGACCATCATAAAAACTGAAACAACAATGGCTCGATGATCAGGCCAGCGTATGAGCTCTACGAGCAAGGTTCTAATCGGTTTCAATTGATAAAGTCGGATGTGAAACCATCGGTTAAGCAAGAATAAAGAAATAAATTTTGCCAGGATGATAATCTCCCAGTGATTATTATGAAGCCATGATTCGATGACGCTTATTTCATGATTGAGAAGGAAATGAAAGAAAGTGGCCACGGAACTGAACAAAATAAATATAACAACGAATAGAAGCTGATAAACTCCAAAATAACAAATGCTTTTGAAAAAATCTTCTTGTCGTTTCAAAGGTTTTTCTCTTCGGGACTTAACCACTTAATCTGCATCTCAGGTGATGGGAACAGCTTTACATAGTCCTTGTATTGAGTATTTGACTTAACAAATCGATCTATTTTTCCAATAAGACCAAAATAGGCATTCCATAACTCTGGAGACGATTTTAAATAGGCATCTACTTTTTTTGTCACCTCGAACATTTGCTGAAAATTAAAACCTTTTTCAAAAATCTGTAAATGGTACTTCTTAAGAAGTTCTTCTACCATGGAAATATCTGCTTTCCTGCCTTGAAAGTTCGTCCCTGCTAGGCTTCTCATCTTTTCCGTAGAGGTGTTCTGCTTAAAGTAACCTTGCTCGAGCCTTACAAATTCCTCAAAGAGGATAAGAGAGATTTCGAGCTTCGATAGATCTAGAGAACGAATAAAGGGAACAGAAAGTATAAGAATAAATGCTTCATTACCTGGAAGCGCAGTTTTAACCAGTGTTGGAGAGTTTATCAAAAGAATCTTAAATTTTTTCTGATAAAACCCCAAACGCTCCATTACCTCTGCAAAGCTCTTTTCGATTCCGTAATCAGGCTTTTCAAAGTCCCAATTCAGGATTTGGGCATTTTTTATCAGCCAGTACTCTGAGGCAAACTCCCACAACTCATTTTCAGAGGGATACACGTAACGCTCATTTTCAATCTTAATTTGCTCAGACTTGATGGCCTTAATCTGCTTCTCTTTTTTCTTTACAGCTTCGGAAAGGCCGTCCTGTTGTAGGACCTTCTTAATGCTGCTAAAATCAACGACCTCAAGCTCTTTTTCATCCTGAAGTTTCTCATTTTGAGCAAAGCTAGACTGAACGAAGAGCAAAATAAATAGTGATAGTAGTCTCATGTTACTTTACTCGCGTTACTCCCTGAATGAAATGATCATTGAGTCTTCCCCAATAATACAGTTCGGACAGGTCCAGGTTAAGAGCATCGAAGAACTTAGGATATTTACCTTGAAGACAAGAAGGTCTTTTTTCTGAAAGAAATGATTTAAATACGAACCCCTTGTAGTCGGCGACTTGGACAAATGCCCATTCTGGACCAACTGAAACTTTAGAACTTTCGATGACCTTCAGGGGATGAGAGCATTGGATTGTTGTCAGGCTTGGAGAGGTCTTCATCGCTGACTGGTGAACATGTCCAAATGTCGGAATGAAGTAATACACTCCAACAACTCTCTCTTCAGCGAGAGTTACTTCGGCGAAAAAGATGATTGAGAGCATGAGAATCCTAGAGATCATCTAAACCTTCCACCGGAACTGGATCGTTTCCCAACTGTGACATTGAGGACAGCGCCAGAAAATCTCGTCGGAATTGTATCCACACTGAGAGCAGTAGTGTCTGGTAAGAGAGCTGTGAAGATTATTTAGAAGAGATTTCGTTTGCGTGAGCGCCTCCTCGACTTTTCCTACTTCAATGAGAATTTTGATGTACTCAACCTTCAAAACGTCGGATTGTCCGTTTCCTATCATCCAATTATCAAGTAGCTCAAAAGCTTGATCGGTCTTTTTTAGGTCCTTGAGAAGTCGGATTTTTGAAAGGATGACTGATGGTGATGTCATAAGATCTGGATCATTTATTCCAAGGAAGTAATCCTTCAACTGACGAAGCCGGCCGCTATAATCTGTTGCTTCTTTAAGGATTGAATTGAACTGTTCAAGAGAAACAAAGATAAATGTTGCATACATTGGATGCTCTTTCAGGAGTTCGAGCAATAAGCCGTTAGCGTCTTCCATTTTTCCAAGTACCAGAAAAATACGTAATCTAAGTATTTTTGCAGAAACGGAAGGAGCAAATCGGAAGGCATCCTCCAATTCTTCAGCTGCTGCCTTAAATTTACCTTCGTCAAAAAGAGACTTTGCTTTCTGAACAAGGATGTGGGAGATCGTTTCAGACTGGTTCTCATGTCCTACTTTAGATAGCATGATGCGGTAATTATAGGCTTGGTCCCAATCCTCAATATCCTCAAAAATTCTACAAAGCGAATTAATAACGTCCTGTTGATCCCGGTTTATTTTGAGAACATCTTTATAGGTTTCAACCGCCTTATCAATGAAGCCTCCCTTGTCAAAATCTAGGGCAAGTTCTTTCAACGCCATAAGTCTCGTTGATTCAGAAATACTTTCACGGGCGATAAGAGAGCGATGAATCGAAATAGCTTTTTCGATTTCTCCGTTTGAACGAAAAAGTCCTCCTAGAGCGAAGTAGGTGTCAATAGTCTCTCTGTTGAGGTCTACGGCGTTGAGGAATTCCTTGATGGCAAGATCCTTATTACCTTCAATTAAGTACTGGGTAGCATTCAAAAATATTTTGGATTGAGCTTCAAAAATACTGTTGCGATATTTCTTAGAAAGCTTAACGCCACGATCGCGTTCGATTGCGTAGTGGTAAATAAGAATGAGCGTGATGACAAGCGCGACGATGGTCAACGAATGATCTTTACCCCACTCAATTAGGAAAGTGTATTCCAATTTTCTCCTCTAGATTTCAAATTTATAAGCTGGAGCAGTCCTGTTTTCGAGCTTACCCTTGATGAATGAAAAGGTTTCTTCCGTTTCTTGTAAAAAATCAGATAGAGAAAATTTCTTCTTGAAAGGCCTTAAGTAGCGCAGAGTGAATTTTCCTTTAAGCTTCAGCTCTTTGTGAATAGAGCGTCCAGCCTCCCAGAGGCCTCCAACCTCGTCGACAAGTCCTAAATCTTTTGCCTCTTTGCCGTGAAAGATCTGCCCTTGCGCAAGCTCATTGATGTCTTTTTTAAGGCGATCTTTTCTAACTGCCGAAATATCCTCTATGAATTGACGATGAGTCCCCGCTAGAAGATCCGTCAAGAACAATCTCTCCTCATCAGTCATAGGCCTTCCAGGATTTCCGATATCTTTATAACGACCAGCTTTAATAGTTTCAGGTCTAAATTTGGCCCACTTGAAAAGCTCAGAAAGATCTGCCATTTGCATGATGACGCCGATGGATCCTGTCAGGGTTCCAGGATTGGCCCATATTTTTCTACAGGCAGCACCGATATAATAACCACCAGATGCGGCGACCGTTCCAAAGGAAGCATAGATGGGCTTAATCTTATCTATCCGACGGACCTCTTCGTAGATCTCTTGAGTTGGAGCGACGGCACCTCCAGGAGAATCGATTCGGAGGACAATAGCCTTAATACTTTTTTCTTCTTCTGCAGTTAGAAGCATTTCAATGATTTTTTTAGATTCTTTAATCTCATTCTCAATGGTAATTACGGCTATAGGAGAGTCTTTTGACTTGTCCATCAAGCTTTCCCCTATCGAGGATGATTCCTTAAGTTGAGAGACAGTATAAAAGGCAAAAAGAATAAAAATAAAGAAAAGAACAGTAACAAGAATAAAAATCCCTACTATCCCTTTGGATCTTTCTCGGCTCAAGTGGAACTCCTTCCATAAGTTTCCTAAGCCTTAAGTATAACTAAGTTTGCGAAAAAATGAAATTATAAGAGATTCAATTGAGCACACATCTCTTCTTGTTTCTGGATCTGATCTAATAACCAAGCAGGTGGTCTCATCTGGGCCGTCTTTTTGATTCTCTCATACTCTTGAGTAAACCTATCGGAAATGGCACTATTCTGAATCACAATAAGAGTTTCATCATTGGTATAATTGGCCGCGTTTGACCAGTTTTGTGACCCAACGATGACGGATTTATTGTCAATTACAGCAAACTTATGATGGAGGACATCGCCTTTTAATGGCCTGGCCATACCCACTTCCTTTGCAGGGACTTTCCAAGGGTTGTTATTTGGCTCATAAATGCATTTTTGATTGAACATTTTTAGACCCATCATATCAAGTAGTTCAGAATAGTCTCGGTAAGCAAATTTAGGCTCAATAACCACCCCTATCAAAGCCCCGGCATCGTGTCTTTTCTGCATGACGTCTGCTAATCTTTGATCGGAAAAAACAAAGAGTGACGCTCTTATCGATTTTGTCGCTTTGGCAAGAAATGACCCCATGAGACCATTGACTGATTCATCCCAATTATATCGTTGAGACGTCGGCGAGAACTGGACAGTGATTTTGGTTCCTTTCACAGTGGTCTCGATTGGCCCCCGGTATGTTTTATTATGTCCGAAGTTTCCACGCTTTCCATTCCCCCACATCTGGGTGAACTCTTCAGCAAATATTTTTGCAAATGAAGGTGATTCAACGAGGATCATCGAATTCGCGTTTCCGCGTGACTCAGGTGTTAAAACATCTCCATGGATGCAGCTCATGGTAAAATTCGCGGTGCTAACGACCGTTTTTCTACCATCAACAACTAGAAATTTGTGATGCATTAGCCCTGAACCACTAGATCCATCAGAAGCATCATCAATAACTCTGACTCCTCCTTTCTGGAGGATATAAATGGCATCACGATTTTCAAGCTCTTCTTTTTTTATAACACCATCACCATTTTCATCGACAAAAGCAATTAACTCCTGGAGCTTTGAAGCCTCATGCTCACCTTCAGCTGAAGGATCCCTCTGTTTGAGTACTGAGACATTGTAGTCATGCTCCAAAACAACTCGAACATCAACCCCTTCTTTATGCTTTTCAACCAAGGCTTTTGCTACCAAAGGAAGCCTTAACTCCTGAGATGCCAGATATATCGTCTTCTTTGCTTCCTGAATTTGAGAAATGAGAACCTCTTCGAGATCATCGCCTTCACGGGTAATACCTCTGTAGGGATCAGTATACCGAGATTGAGGGTTGTGGTTGAAGTAGACAGAAACACTACCAAATGCAGTAGTGGTAATAACTGATAGAATTAGGGTGCATACAAAGTGCTTCATCATGATCTCCATGGCTTTCGAACTGTGTGTCGATCTATCACTTCTACTAATAAGTGAATGTAAATCTGCTAATATAATAGCCTAATGTCATCCAAAAAAAGCTTACACTCTTAAAACCGAGTCTTTTTTACTCAGTCCAAACAGTTGAATACACGTAAACCTTGAGTTTTTGTCCAAATAGCCGATGAGAGGTTCAATCATTCCACTATTGGATGAGAGTTAGAATTAAAGAAAGGGATTCTTATGCTTAGGAACATACTTGTAATAGGTCTCATGACTTGGATGACTCTCTCCCTGGCCCGAACCGATGATTTTGTAGTCCGAGATACCATTTCTGATGCCGAAACTTATAAACTAGAAAAGGCTGTTGAGGAACAAGAAGCTCAGCGTTCCGTTGCTGGGTCGAAGATCAAAAAGAAGTCCAAAATTGAAAGTCATAAATACGAGAAGAAGTCTACCGAGAGTGATTCTGAAGTACGCTATTGGGAATACTCGGAATAACCACTGAGTGATTGTCACCCCAGAGGTTGAGCTTCTCAAATTCACTTTTTAACTGACCACAAGCGGCTAAAATATCACTTCCCTTTGTCGTCCGTATGGTACAAGTAAAGCCATTCTTAATGATTTGATCTAAAAACCACATAATTTTCTGTTCTGAAGGTCTTTTGTACTTTGAACCAGGAAATTCATTGAATGGTATAAGATTGATTTTTGATTCTTTAGAATTAAGCAGATTAACCAAGGCAGTGACATCTTCCATCGAATCGTTCATCCCATCGATCAGGAGATACTCATAAGTAATTCTACGATGGGCCTTGAGCGGAATCATCTTAATTGCTTTAAAGAGTCGCTCAAGATCGTAAACTTTATTAATTGGCATGAGCTCTGTGCGTACATTATTCCTGGCCGAGTGAAGAGAGAGTGCGATATTTACGGGTGGAAAATCCAAGGCCAGTTTCTCAATGGCGGGGACTAGACCTGATGTTGAAAGAGTTATCCTCCTCTGGCCTAGACCCAACCCCTTTTCGCTCATGAAGATTAGAGTTGCTTTCTTCATATTCTCAAAATTATGGAGAGGCTCTCCCTGACCCATATAAACGATATTAGTGAGTTTTTCATCTTTGTGAACGTTATCCATCAGCCATTTTTGGATGGTGACGTATTGAAGAACCACTTCACTTACTCTCAAGTGTCTTTTTAGGCCTTGAGTAGCAGTATGACAGAAAGTACAACCTACTGCACAGCCAACTTGAGATGAGATACAAAGAGTCAAACGATCTCGCGCGGGGATGGCAACTGTTTCAACCGTCTGACCGTCCTGCATTTTAACCAGAAATTTTCTGGTGCCATCTTTTGAAAGACCATTCCAAACGACGTCGAGGAGTTTAAAGTCATAATTTTCTTGAAAGAATTCCTTCGCGGCTTTTGAAACATTGGTCCAATCATGAGGACTGTGAACCCACTTCTTGTAAACCCAGTCAAAGATCTGCGTAGCCCCGAATGGAGAAAAACCTTTCTCAATGAGAAGAGAAAGAAGCTCATCGAAGGTGAGATCAAAGAATGAGGGCTTCATAGACCCCGTTTTTATGTGAACCTACGAAGGATGGCAAGAAAAATGCCTCCCCAGGGCGAAGTTTACACACCGAGGTGTTCTTATAATTCAAAGAGTTGATTAATCGAATAATTTCGAGAGGAATCCTTTCTTTTTGACTGACTCATTCACAATAAGGTCTCCAAACTTCATGAAAATGCTCTGAAAAGACTTCAGGTCTCGCGCTCCATCCAGGCCAATGTTATAGTCCTGTACGGATATGAGCCTGACCTCCCTTACGGAAAGCTCTTGGCATACCCTTAAGGCAAATGATTTGAGATTGTCCAAATTTGGAAAAGTTAGTCGATCAAAGTCTGCCTCTGGAACAGACTTAGCCATTTCTTTCAAAAGCTCATGCTCAAGAAAACCCTCTTCAGAAAAGAAATAAAGGACACCGTAACTTGCGGGCCTGAAGTCTTCTGCCTGAAACTGAGAAGTTTGAAAATGATAAATTAGCAGAAGTGGCATCAAATCTCCTCATAGTGGCCAAAATCCAAAGCAATCTTTCCATTTGGCAATAGCTCGACGTCTACTCCTTCGGTTGTTGACTTCACTGAAGCCCTCATCGGGTCGATGACTTTCATGAACGCAAAGTGTTTATGCGTTTTGATAAATACTATCTTTTTGTAGCTAGTTGGGTTGTAAATATTTACTCTCCTCACGTCAAGATAGGACAGCTCGTGCTGAGAGGTTGACCGAACTCTCCAAAGACTGAAAACATCCTCATCCATCACCATCTCGGGTTGAACAAGATTAAGGAACCTGAAAATATGTGCCCAAAATGTTTCTCTATTCGAGTTATCTATCAACCTTTCTCCTTCAAAAATAATAAGGCGACCTTCGCCCAGTTCGCAAATCTGAGTGGGGGTCATAAAGTTCACATCTTGAACTCTAATACTATTTTCGATGAGAAAAATCTGAAGTTTTTTTTCGAGGCCTTCTCCAAGTCCGGTTCGGTTAAGAATCACTCTCTGTCCCATCATGAAAAGCTTGAGAATCTGAGAAAAGCTTACCCGGTCCAACTCAGATCCATGAAAAAATTTGACCTTGCTTTGATTAAGATTAATCCACTCAGGAGAAAATAAAAAATGATCATGTCGCTGATAAAGCCAGCGGAAATTTTTATAAAGATAGGGTGTTAAACCGATTTTCTCATTCAGAGTTTTTCCACCGAAGATGTCAACGACACCAAATGGCCTAAATTCATCAGTCATTTCACGATGAGGCACATTGTAGTGATATCGCTCCTCTACTTCATTTGGGCCAAAATGCTCGGCAAGAATCCATTCGAGAAGCTCTTTTTTCTCTCCAGAGTTTAAGAGTGCGCTCGAAATCCAATCAGAGTTTAGGAAATACTGAAAAAGGTCTTTAGTAAATTCTAGCTGAGATTTACCGGCCGGGAGTGAACGTAGAATAGTCTCTTTTGGACTAGCCCCCAAGGAAACAATCCTTTGAGTCCCCATCCAGAAAGGAGTAAGAACTGCCTCAGCCGTATTTTCGAATAAACCCTGCACATCTTCAGTAAACTTTCTTTTGAGGTCGCGCTCAGCTCGAGGATCCCTAAGCTGATCTTCTGAAAGGTAGTTCTTTAGAAAACGGGAAAATCCCTGGTCAAAGGCTACAGAGCTATCTTCCAGAAAAGAATGTTTATGTCCGTCTTCGTAAAAATAAAATGAGCTACCCCAAACAGGAGCCTTGATGTTATGCGATCCTAAGAAGGTGCCAAAAGCCTTCAAAAAACTGGTGAAGGCAGTAAATACTTTGGGCTCAAAAAAAGAGAACATTTTGTGGAGCTGGCCTTCATGATCCAAGGCCGCCAGATGCACTCCAGTCTTTCCCAAAGAAAGAGTTCTCGCAGAAGTCACTGGAATTCCACCATTGGGTAAAAATGGGGCCGGGGTAAGAGGAAGTAACCAACAGAACTTTCGACCATGCTGCGTCAATAATTTAACTAGTCGATAAAGATCTTTTTCAGCTTGAAGACTTCCAAAATCCCATTCCTGAGCAGGACCGGCGTGCAGTCCCCAATTCAGAGGAATAAAAATCACTTGCTGTTGTGGAATTTGCAAAATTCGACTCTCCCAAAGCACAGCAGACGTTTTCCAGTAGAAAAACCACTGCTCTCCGGGACTTACGAGATCAACATTTTTGGAGTTTTCTAAGTAGCTCACAACTCATTTTAGCTCGATAAATCATAAGAAGTGTATCAAAATAATGGGGCGCATTCTCTTTCCCAAAGACCGATTTATCCGCTACACTATGGGTCTTTAATGAAAGGAAATTTTTATATGTGGTTTTTCACTCCCGAAGAAAAAGAAATCCAAAAAGTTTGTTGTGATTTCGCTCAAAACGAGCTCGCTCCTTTTGCAGAGAAACACGACAACGAAGAATCGTTTAATCTTAAAGCCTTTAAACACATGGGAGATCTAGGTCTTTTGGGAATCACTGCGGACCCCGAATTCGGAGGAGCAGGGATGGGTGCCACAGCTGCCACTATTGTAATGGAGGAATTCGCGAAAGCCTGCGCTGGTTCAACCCTCTCCTATCTCGCGCACACAATTCTTTGTGTGAATAACTTAAGCAGTCATGGTTCAAAAGATCAAAAAGCAAAATACCTTCCAAAACTTATATCGGGTGAGCACATTGGCTGCATGGGAATGTCTGAACCTGAGTATGGCTCCGACGCAGTAGGCATGCAAACGAAGGCTTTGAGAGCTGGTGATTTTTATGAAATTACCGGAAACAAAATGTGGATTACCAACGCTCAGTTTGCTGATGTTGTTTATCTTTACACGAGAACTGGTCCTGGTAAAAAAGATCTCACCACCTTCATCGTTGAAAAAGGGACACCTGGTTTTTCAGTTTCCAAAGAGATACACAAAATGGGAATGCGCTCATCTCCGACAGGAGAACTTTCGTTTGAGAAAGTAAAAGTTCCTGTGGCCAATAGAGTTGGCAAGGAGGGTGATTCCGTCGTTCACATGATGAAGAACCTTGAAATAGAAAGGATTACGATTGCAGGGATCTCCTTAGGAATAGCTCAAGCCTGTCTCGATCAGTGTATAAAATATTCTGGTGAAAGAAAGCAATTTGGAAAAACACTAGCTCACTTTCAAATGATTCAAAAGATGATTGCTGAGATGTACTCAGAAACTGAGGCCATGAGGCGCATGCTCTACACTGTCTGTTACGAATACGATCATGGTCATAGATCAAATTCTCTGGCATCCGCTGTAAAACTTCAACTTCCGAAGATGGCAACAAAGATTGCTCTTGATGCCATCCAGTTACATGGTGGCTATGGTTATTCTAGGGAATTTCCGCTAGAGCGTATGATGAGAGACAACAAACTTAATGAAATTGGTGCAGGCACTAATGAGGTCATGATCATGATCATCGCAAAGAACCTTCTTCAAGATGCTTTAAGGAACTGAAAAGAAATGAATAATCTTCAAAGAGAAGTCATCCTCAACTTGAGAAAATTTTGTACCACCTCTATAGAGCCTCTCATGGAGCATGACGATAATGAAGGCAAATTTCGCATGGAGATTTACCGCCGTCTTGGAGAATACGGAGTGACGGGAGTGACTCTTCCCGATGATTTTGGGGGAGCCGGATTAAGTTTTGTTGACTATTGTTTGATTCTTGAGGAGATTGCCAAGACTTCAGTCCCCTATGCCGTAACCGTGTCTGTATCCAGCATGGTCCAGACGATCCTCAATGAATTTGGTACTAAATACCAGAGAGAAAAATACCTCCCCGTGTTAATATCAGGTCAAGAAATCGGAGCCTTCGCACTTTCTGAATCTCATTCGGGTTCTGATGCAGCTGCGCTGAAGATGACAGCGAAAAAAGTTGATGGTGGATATAATCTCAATGGTACAAAAATGTGGATCACTTCAGGAGGCATAGCCAAGACCTATATCGTAATGGCAAGAACTGGTGGAGATGGTGCAAATGGGGTGAGCGCTTTCATCATAGAGGATGGAATGAAAGGGTTCTCTTTTGGAAAAGCAGAAAAGAAAATGGGCTGGAAGACATCACCGACCCGAGAACTGATCTTTGAAAATTGCTTTGTTCCAGAGGAAAATAGACTTTTGGAAGAAGGCCAGGGCTTTAAAGTTGCAATGAGTGGCTTAGATAAGGGTCGAGTGGCCATAGGTGCTATTGGGGTGGGATGCGCTCAACGTGCTCTTGATGAAGCTATCCGCTACTCACTCAACAGACAGCAGTTTAAGCAGCCAATTTTTGACTTTCAAGGTCTTCAATTCATGCTCGCCGACATGGCAACAGAAACAGAAGCCTCGCGTCTTATGATCTATGCAGCTGCTCAATCTATAGATTCCGGTAAACCGAATTCCAAATTTTGCTCGATGGCAAAGTTAAAGTCCACTGATACGGCGATGAAGGTAACGACTGATGCCGTTCAAGTTCTGGGTGGTGTGGGTTATACTTCCGAGTACCCCGTAGAGCGCTTTATGAGAGATGCAAAGGTTCTCCAAATCGTAGAGGGGACGAATCAAATTCAACGTGTGGTGATTGCACGCCAACTTAAAAAAGAGTATCAACAACATGCTTAACTGGAAAATCCGTTCACACATCAAAACGCCACTCACCGATATCTACTTTGACAAATATGTCGAAAGTTATCAAAAAACCCTAGCCTCGACAGACATCGGCTTCTTCCGTTTGCCGCAAAATAAAGAACTACTCAACGCTACAGAAGAAGTTTTTCACTGTTTCAAGCACAAAAAATATTTCATCCACATTGGCATAGGTGGTAGTGCCCTGGGACCTGAAATGCTTCTTTCCGCTCTTCGTCAAGAGTCTGATGTCAATTTTATTTTTATCAATAATATTGATCCTGATGATCTTTATCGTAAGCTCAATAAGATCAACCTAAAAGAAGCTTTAATTTATGTCGTCTCTAAATCTGGAACGACGGCGGAAACAGTAGCAGGCATGGCTATTATCCTAGAACTCTTAAATCAAGTTGGGGTTACAGAAAAAGACTACGGGGATTATTTTGTCTTTTGTACAGATCCGGCAAAGGGTGAACTGAGAAAACTTTCTAAACAATGGGGTGTTAAGACTCTCGATATCCCTTCTAACGTCGGTGGAAGATTTTCGGTCCTCACTCCGGTGGGATTTCTTCCTGCTCTTTTTGCAGGCATTAAAGCTCAGAAAATACTTGATGGCGCAGAAGTTTTTCAGAAGCACCTCATTGATCCAAATGTTGGACGCTCTTTCTTCGAGTTGGCGTGGTGGATAAAAGAACTCCATCATCAAGGTGTAAATCAAACTGTCATGATGCCTTATTCCTCACTCCTAAAAGAATACTCCGCATGGTTTGTTCAACTTTGGGCCGAGAGCCTAGGAAAACAAGGTCAAGGCTTAACCCCTATCCCTGCTTATGGGGCCACAGATCAGCATTCGCAAATGCAGCTTTTCATGGAAGGCCCAAACGATAAAGTTATGATGCTCATTGAAGTAGAAAAGTTTAACTTTGATTTTTCTCTAAAAAATAACATTAGCTCTGAGAGCTTTAAAAACTTAGCATCCTTTAAACTATCGGAACTCATGAAAGCCGAGTTCGAAGGAACGCTAGCGGCACTCGAGGAAAACAAGAGGCATGTTATCCACTTGAAGATTCCTTCATTACAAGAAGAATACCTTGGTCAGTTAATTTTATTCGCCGAATGCCTGACCGTAATGATTGGGGAATTGCTCCAAGTTAATCCATTTGACCAGCCCGGAGTTGAAGCGGGAAAAAAATATGCTAATGAATGGCTAAAAAAGCATCGATGACTGTCGATAAGGAACTATCAGTATCTTGCTCTAACTAGAGCATAGGTCTAAAATAGATTGCACTAACTAGTGAGATTTCCGGAGTCCTAAATGACTGATGATAACAACTCAACTGTCGTCATAACTGACATACGAAAAGCACTAGGCTCTTTAGAAGAAGAGGCAAAACAAAAACCAGCCTGCTTGCTTGTTGTAGGTGGAGAACTCAATGGCTCAATCTTTAATCTGCCCGTGGGAGAAACGGTAGTTGGTAGAAATCCAGACTGCTCCATCCCTTTAGATTTTCATGGCATTTCTCGACGTCACTTCACTGTAAATGTAACTGAATCTGAAGTAACAGTTACAGACCTCGGATCTGCGAACGGTACTTACCTTAATAATCATAAGCTGGAAAATCCGACAGTGCTTAAACGCTCAGACGTTATCAAGATAGGTGCTGTCGCCATGAAATATCTTCCCAAAGGAGACCCTGAGAGATTGACCTATGACAAGCTACACGAAGAGGCCAACAGTGATGGACTCACTAAATGCTATAACAAAGCTTTTTTTAATAACCAGCTTGAACTAGAAGTAAAAAAATGCAAGGTTACGGGGAAGCCTTTGACGTTGATCATTTTTGATCTTGATCACTTTAAAAAACTCAATGACAACTTCGGCCATGATGCCGGAGACTTTGTCCTAAAAGAGAAGGCTCGATTAATTCGAGAAAACGGTATCCGTCAGGGTGATATTTTTGCCAGATACGGTGGAGAGGAGTTTTGCATTCTGCTCCCAAACACCAATCTAAAACAAGGATTTGAGATAGCTGAAAGACTGCGCAAACTCATAGAAAAGTATGAATTTATATACGATGGTAAACGCTTACCAGTAACGGCATCTATTGGTGTCGCTGATTATCGCCAAGGTGTTAATAATGGCACCGATCTCTTCAAGCGAGCGGACACCTCTGTCTATAAATCGAAAGAAGATGGACGAAATCAGGTGAACTATTTCAGAGCTTAGATGATTGAAGTTCCTCCCAAGATTGATCTACTACCTGAACACTTAATCGATCAGATTAAGGCAGGCGAAGTAATTGAACGTCCAGGGAATCTCATCAAAGAAATTCTGGAAAACGCTCTTGATGCCGGTGCAACTAAATTACAATTAACCATAAAAAATAATGGACTTGATCTTATTAGACTTCAAGACGACGGCCATGGGATGAGATTCAGTGACCTTCCTATTGCTTTCTCGAGGCATGCGACTTCAAAAATTAAAAAATTTGAAGATCTATACTCACTTTCATCTTTCGGCTTTCGAGGAGAGGCTTTAGCTTCCATCGCAGCCATCTCTCGTCTCCAATGTATCACCAAGACTGTTAATGAATCAACTTCATCAGAGCTGCGGATCGAAGGTGGGATAACGACTTTTCATGACCAGAGAAAAACTTCTTCTCTCAATCGTGGTACAGAACTCATCATTCAGGACCTTTTTTTTAATACTCCCGCCAGATTGAAATTTGTTCAGTCTCAACAATCAGAAAAAAACTTTATAAGGAAAATGATTTTTGCATTTATACTTTCACATCCAGCCGTAGAGTTTCAAATTAAGTTCGATGAAGATGACAAAGACATCTTTCCTCGTCGTAATAATCTTCGTGAGCGACTAGGTGATCTTTTTCCAAAAGCAAAAGAGTTTATCCTGGTTGAACACAGGGCTTACGAAAACATTGTTCTCGATCTCATCCTCATACCCGGGCAATTCAAAGGACCAATTAAGCTTCAGAACGTCTATATTAATAATCGCTTCCTTCTTGATAAACAACTTCAGCGGATTTTTTCAAACTCTCTTTTGTCAACATTTGGGAACGATGATTTTCACTATCTCGCAATCTTCAAATTGCCCGCCGATAATATAGATGTCAATGTCCATCCGAATAAGACTATTATTAAAGTTCTTGAAAACTCTAAGATGATTTCACTTCTTTCTTCAACGATAAGAGAATCAGGTCAAAATAGATCTGAGATGGCCCATCTCTCCTCTGGTAAGACTGGAAAAGAATTTGGTTTTATCAATAATCTAAATACTGAAGACTCTCAAAGCTCTAATCTTCCTCAACAGCGGCATCATTACAACATGGAAGGACATTTCTCACCTCACACTCTTCCCGCATCGAGGGCTTCTGATATCTTATGGATCAATGAATTTATTCTTTGGGCGAAGCCCCCTCGTACCTGGGCGGTGTCGGCAAGAAAACTCCTAGAGGAGTATACCTTTCAACGCCTCAGGATCATGACGGTCACTATCCCACTTCTCGTGAGCGAACCCTTTCCTTCAAAAGGAATTCGAAAAGCAACCATTGAAAAACTTATTTATGCAGGAATGGAGCTAGAAGCTTTAGGCAGTGATACCATAGTCATCAGGGGTATACCTGACTGGATGAATGGGTATCCCGTAAGAGATGTTGTAACCTGTCTTCTCTACGAAAAAAGTTTCAATGACATCCAGCTCAACCCTGCAGACTGGTCTCAGACAAGTTGGGAAGAAATGCTTAACTATTTCAGCACTGATGAATTAATTACAAAAAAAATTATACTGGACCTACCTTACCTCCTGTTTGAGAAGCTTAAATGAAAGTACTTATTGTCTCCGGACCTACCGCGACTGGTAAGACAGATTTGGCGATTGAATTGGCAAAAAAATTCGGAGGGGAAGTAGTTAATTTCGACTCGCTCCTACTGTACAGGGAAATTATTATTGGTACGGCCAAACCGACAATCGAAGAGCAGGAACTGATTCCACACCACATGATTGATGTGAGGAGCATCGCTCAACCGATGAATGCAGCCGACTATGCTCGGCAAGCCTACCCAGTTGTGGAAGGTCTACTGAAAAAAAAGCAACTCGTCTACCTAACCGGTGGATCTGGTTTTTACCTTCAAGCGCTAATTAAAGGGATGTATGATTCACCAACAACCCCCCCGGATATTTCCCAAGAATCAGATGTGCTCTATCAAAATGAAGGAATTGCTCCGTTTCTTAAAATTCTAGAGGATTACGACAAGAAATCTTTTTTGCGCTATCATCAAAACGATCACTACCGAATTCGCAGGGCGGTCGAACACTGGTGGACCACTGGATCACCTATTTCTCATGAAAGGGAAAAAAAGGATTGTTCAAATTTCGCTTTAGAAAAGCCTTCTGTCCATGATTGGGAGATTCTCCATCTTTACATGGATATTCCAAGAGTAAATCATCTAGACATTATAGAAAGTAGAACTGACCGGATGCTAAAGATGGGACTGATTGAAGAAACTCGGTTCCTTCTTTCCCAAGGGTTTACCGGAGATGAGAAACCCCTGCAAAGTATTGGGTATAAAGAATCAATTAATTATATCAGAGGGGTTTACAAATCCCTCGCTGAATGTAGAGAGAGAATCATTATCTCAACTAGGCAGCTCGCTAAGGCGCAGAGAACATGGTTTAAAAAAGATTCATTTAAAGAACCCTACAATCCACTCGAACAAAGAGATGATCTCTTTAATCGAGTGGAACAGTTTATTCAAAAGTAATTAAGGTTCAGGGGTAATTGAGAAACCGATAGTCTTTGGAAGTTGAGGAACAGTTTGCTTCGGAAATTCTCCGGTTAAAGCGTTAAGAAAGGAAACAATGTCCTGAACCTGATCCTCCTTAAGTTCAAGATCTAGCTGGGTCTTGGCCATGACCCGAACTGCTTCATCAAGGGTTTTAACTTTCCCATTGTGGAAGTAAGGAGCAGTGAGTGCGATGTTACGCCAAGTTGGGACTCGCCAATGATTCTTGTCTTCTGATTTTTTAGTAACTTCGAATCGACCAAGATCGGAAGTGAGATCATATAGTTTATCATATTTGGATCCGGGGATCTGCGGAAATGGTTGGTAATTACCTTCACCCATTTTAAAACCATCACCGTTGAAGTTTACACCTGTGTGACAGGAGGTACACCCGATTTCATCAATAAGTTTCATCCCCCTTATTTGCTGTGCGTTCAGTGCTTTTTTGTTACCCTTCATGTACCTATCAAAAGGTGAGTTTGGAGTGATAAGAGTTCTCTCATAAGCAGCTATCGCTTTGGCGAGATTTCCGATTGTGGGATCCTTATCTTTTGGAAAAGCCTTCTTAAAGGCTTCGACATAACCAGAAATTTTCTTTATTCGCTCTATAACTGCATCATGAGAGGGCATACCCATCTCGATCGGATTAGTGAGTGGTCCAATCGACTGCTCTTCAAGAGAAGCTGCACGTCCGTCCCAGAACTGGACAGTATTAAAGGCAGAGTTCCAAACTGTCGGAGAACCTCTGCCACCTCGTTGACCGCGTACTCCAACTCCCACTGGTCGACCATCACCCCCATCAAGCATGACATTGTGACACGAGTTGCAGGAGACAGTTCCATCAATCGAAAGACGCGGATCAAAATAGAGCATTTTACCTAGCTCAATCTTGGATGTCGTTTGGGGATTGTCGACCGGAATGACTGGTCCATCCGGCAAAGCCTTGAATTCTGCTTTGGATGACAATGATCCTAAAGTCATCAAAGCAAACATCGTTTTTCTTAGGTGCATTTGACCTCCCTCTCTAGTAAAATGGGAATTAAATTATTGCCCTATTCTACAGCATTCTGGGGCAAAAACCAAATAGACAAAAACGATAAGGCAATAAATTAGAACTATGAGACTACAAGGAAATGATAAACTTAAGGTTATTGTAATCTCTGATGGTACTGGAGAAACAGCTTCGGCGATTACTCGTGCAGCGATGACCCAGTTTCTGGACAAAGAAATTTTTTTTACCCGTTATAAAAATATCCGCACAAAAGAGCAGATTGACGCCATTTTTCAAGAGGCAGCGATTCATCATGACATCGTTGTTTACACTATTGTTTCCGTGGAACTTCGGGCGTATATTGCAGAGCTTTCCAAACGAGATCATGTTCGATCTGTCGATGTCATGGGCCCTCTACTCACGACATTTTCCAATTTCTTTGAAGCCGAGCCTAATTATCAACCAGGTCTTCTTCATGCAGTGAATGATCAGTACTTTAAAAGAGTTGCTGCCATCGAATTTACCCTCAATCATGATGATGGTAGAAATATAAATTCCCTGGAAGAAGCTGAGGTTGTTTTGGTTGGAATCTCTCGAACCTCAAAAACGCCGCTATCCATGTATCTTTCGCTCGAGGGGATCAAAACGGTTAATGTCCCCATCGTCATGGGAGTTGCTCTTCCTGAAAAACTTTTTCAGGTCGATCAGCGCAAGATCTTTGGTCTGACTATTGATCCAGATGAACTTTTTAAAATTCGAAAGAACAGGTTATCAAGATTGGGCCTTTCCAATGATGAAGGAGATTATGCCGACATCGCGAAGGTGACTCAAGAAATAGAATGGGCGACAAAAATTTTTTCTGAGAATAAACGTTGGCCGGTATTTAACGTTACGGGGAAAGCTCTGGAGGAGACTGCTGCCGAAATTATTAAGCTTATCAACATGAGAAAGGTAAACCGTTTTAAGCAATCAAAGCGTTTTGAAGAGCCCAAGAGTGATGAGTAATTACTCAAGGAAGTGCTTTTTATTTTCCTCGATCACGAACTCAACCTTCTTTTCAGTCCCTAGAATGGGATTAATCACTTTGGCCTGATAGACTCCTTCAAGAATCTCTACTTCTTTGAACGGAAGGTTTCTTTCAATCAACTCGCCAGCTTCTTGGTAAACAAGCTTAGAACCTGCTGTATAATTTTGAGAAGTTGTTAAAAGTCCTGACCGGGCTTTTTCGAGCTTAGGTACATTAATCACAGCCGATGAATTTTCTTTTGTCAGATTAACTTTAGTTACAAAAGATACGTGGCCTGGCTTACGAATGATGATCAACAGTTCTTGATCTAGTTCAACTCTCAGGGGTTGACCCAGGTATTCTTGTTGATGTCCATTGACAAAAACAGACATCGAAATGTCGACCCCTCCAAGCACGATTTTTCCCCCGCTTTCATTTTGGGCAAGGTCAGTAGGATGAGTCCTCTTTATGGCAGGCTCAGAGGAAATATTTCTAGTGGCACGACCACTTCCATGAATCATTGAATATAAATTAAACCCTAAAATCTCTTCAAAAAAATCCGGCCGGAAGTAAGAGAATCCAGCAAAAGAAGCAGCGATAATAAGAATCAGAAGAGTTTTCGGCGCCCTCTCTTCCTGGTGGCCCGCACTAGCGAGCTCTCTTTTGGACAAAATATTGCTAGAAGTTTTTTCTTTTAAATGTCCTTTAGGACCCGAAGTAGATATGGAATTCTGCATCTTTAACGGTTTGGCAGAACTTTTTGTCTGAAGAGTAGTTTTGTTCAGCTTTCTTGTGTTATTGGGTTGATCGGCAGGAACAACTTTACCGTGCAATCCGATCTCTACCTGAGCTGGATCAATATTAAACTCAATTTCTCTCACCCTTTCATGCACGGGTTGGGGCACTTCACGACTTGCAACCCCAGCATCTTTTTTGCTTATTTTACCAGTTCGGCTCTCCTCCTGTTTCATCTCTTCAATGTATGAAGTCGTGTTGATTCTTCCGTATTC
Organism: Halobacteriovoraceae bacterium; assembly: GCA_040382195.1. Taxonomy (GTDB): domain Bacteria; phylum Bdellovibrionota; class Bacteriovoracia; order Bacteriovoracales; family Bacteriovoracaceae; genus Peredibacter. Next base: position 21,027 of record JBEIFX010000001.1, read on the forward strand.
TACAAATTTTTCCTGGTCCTTCTGGATCTCAGATTTAAAAAGATCGTAAGCAAACGTCTTGAGATCCGAAGCATTAAATTCAGGATAAGTTGAATACAGAAAACGGACGAGAGCACGGTTGAGTTGATCTAAATTTTCATACCGATGGGTACGGTCCTTGGATAGGGCCTTCATGACGATGGCATCTAGATCTTTAGGAACAGACGGATTTATCTCAGATGGAGCGATCACCTTGCACGCCTGTATTTGTTTTAGTACAGCAAGGTCATTGTTCGCTTGAAAAAGTTTTCGAGAACAGAGCATTTCCCAAAGGGTAATGCCCACAGCGAATTGATCATAACGAGCATCAAGGTCAAGACCATCAAGATATTCGGGGGCTAGATAAGAGAGTTTGCCCTTTATTGTCCCAGCTTGGGTCGCTTCAGTATTAGTATTTGCTTTGGCAATTCCGAAATCAATTACTTTAACGGCACCGTCATATGTTAACATAATGTTATGTGGAGAAATATCCCTATGAACGATGTTGTAAGGCTTACCAGTTAATTTATCTGTAAATGTGTGAGCATAGTGAAGGCCTAGACACACCTGAGATATGATGTAGCAAGAGATCTCGACGGGAAAAACAACTTTCTTTTCTTTAAGTCGATCTAGATACTGCTTGAGATTAAGTCCATGTATATACTCCATGGCGGTATAAAGCTGACCATTGACCTTACCATAATCATAGACCTGCATGATATTAGGATGAAGCATGGCAAAAGTAATATTGAGCTCATCCTGAAACATCCGTACAAATGCTTCATCATTGGAGAACTGAGACTGAACCATTTTGACAGCGACCATTTTGTTGGCCTGTTCTCCTAGGTACCGAGCGCGACAAATCTTGGCCATTCCACCATCGACCAAGTGATCTAAAATTAAATACTTCCCGAACCTTTGGAACTTCTTATCGCTCATAATACCTCACTTACCTATCGGTAAAAGAAGGATTTTCTTAAGCAAAATAAGCGACTCAAGATTAAATTAACTTAAGTCTTTAGATATTCAGGATATTTGTTTCAGAGGTCGACTTCTAACTGTTGGAAACTTGGAAAATTAATGGCAAGCTTTCTTCCCGTTCCTACCTTCGATGGAGACCGTTTACAGTAACCCATGATTTTATAATTTACGAGTCTCCAATCCTGGGCGGACGGATGACTTTTGAGATAAGAGGCAAAATTATTGATAACGACATCATCATAACCGTTAAGTTTCATCTGTTCTCTGAAACTCACATGAGAAATCTTTAAAGGATCCGCACTATACCCGGCCGTTACCAAGAGACTTTCACACTTGGTAAAAAACTCTTTCTCCGATGAAGAAAACCATTTGGCGAAAGGAGAATCAACATCAACCTTCCAAAGAAGAGCATCGAAGTAGAGGGTCATTCCATGGTACCAACTCATCCTCTTGAAGACGAGAGGCTGATCCCATGTTTCTTTTTCATAAACCCCGCCCTGGAAGATCACTCTTCCTAAGGTCGTTTGATTGTATGTTTTGTGAGACGCACACGAAAAGACCAGAAAAAAAAGGATCCAAGAAAATTTCATTTAGACTCCTTCAACTGTCTATCGACCCAGTCTTTCATTGTTTTAAAAATATCCATCCGATCAGTCTCGTTCCAGAGCTCATGGTAGTGATCAGGATAGCGGATAATTTCGCAAAGGTCCTTATCAATTCCATGAGCGAACAATAGTGTACTGGCCGGGTCAACAATCTTGTCCGCACCAGATATTAAAAATAGACTCGGGATTTTTAAATAATAAGAAAGTCCTATGATCTTGTCACTCGCATATAAGATTTCTTTGATCATACGGACACTCATAAATTTGGGAATAAGTGTATCAGTGTCAAAATCATTAGCGCGATGATGGTCTCGAGTCAGATCTTTGCCTGAATAAATCATCGGAAGGTGTAGTTTAGGAACTATTGAATTGAGTTTATCTAGAATTGGTAGAGATACTGAAGCCAAAAATCTTTTTGGACGAATACAGGGACTGGAAAAGATTAACCCATTGAGGGGATATGGATAACCATAGGCAGGATCAAGAATCCGAGTCAGAGAAATAAGTCCTCCAAGACTGTGGGCCAAAATAAAAGTTTTCGTACCAGGATTATTTTTTGAGTGAGTAAAATCGGCTACTCGGATAAAGTCTTCGACATAATGATTAAAACTTTCAACATAGGCTCTGGTACCTCCACTTTTTCCGTGTCCAAGATTATCAAATATCGTTACACCCACATTGGAAAAATTTTTTAATAAAAAATAAACGAGATCCATATGCCGCCCAGAATACTCAACTGCACCATGGACCAGAAAGAAATGTACTTTGATTGATCCCCTAGAAAAATGACGAATAAAAAGATCTGATTCCCCATCAAAGCTTTTCAGGGAATGATCTTCAACCTTAAATGGGGGGATCTTTGTATTCACTTTCAATTTTCTTGTAAGTATTTTTCTATTGAACGTTTAGCTTCATCTGACAGAACGAGGAAACGGAATGAAAATCCAAAATTACCTTCTAGAATTCGTACTACGACCCCAGATGATGTGAAGTGGTAATCACTATTTTCAGGATGAACATTAATGGTAATCTTATCTCCAGCCATGCCTTTAAAGTTGTCCACAAGAATCTGCATTCCACCAATTGAGATGTCTCTACAGATGCCTTCGTAGATATTCTTGTTATTCTGGATAAAAAGACGAGCAATGAAAGGTTTCCTACTCGCATGCCGCCGATCAGATTCCTGAATAATTGGTGGGAGTTCTTCGAAAATTTCTTGAAACTCAGGATAATCAGCAAGAAACCTCCATTCCTTAAGTCCTTTGATGAATACAAGAGTTTTGCCGTTAATCCTGTTTTCCTTGAATAGTTGTTTGAGCTGATTAAGGGTGAAGGGGCCATAATCATTTGAGGCTGATCCTCGATCGGTACCAATCCTTATAAATAGCAAACGTTCTTCCGAGTTGAGATCTTTTAAGCTTAAATCTTTCACCGATTCTTTTATTTCCGGCAAAATAGGGGTTGGTATTTGAGGACTTTCTTTTTCCTCAAGCTCAGGGACATCCTTAATTTTTTTCCAGTTTTCAAATCCCTTCTTCCAGACAAAATCATCTACTTTTAAATCACGATTGATCATCATTTGCTCAAGGACTTCGATTGCAACTGGCCCATGTCTATTCCCATCCATAACGTAATACCACTTATCTGCCATACTCATCCTCAACTCATTGAAATGATTATTAGAACTATATTACTCCAACCAGTTGGCATTTATGATGTATGGGCAATAATTTCCTCTAGTTAGTACACCTCTGATCGCTTGACTCGGCTTAATCCCTTATAAAGTTAAAGTTTCCTATTCTACTCTCCGATCAGTTAGATTGAAAAATACCTTAAGGTGTAGTCATGAGATTAAATTGGTCGGCTCCTCTCTTACTCCTTCTCCTCACTCTCGTTGGTTGCGGGAAAGAAGAATTTGGAACAGTTCCCCGCACTGCTACAGAAAGTGCTAATCCTCTTATCGCCTATTCCCACAATTCATGCTCAACTTTTACTCTTATTAAGCCCAAGGTCGATGTGCTCTACGTCGTCGACAACTCATCAAGTTCATACTATATCGCTAGCGATATCAAAACAGCTCTGAGTAATACTGTTAACAAATTATCCAACGATTTTGACTATAGAGTCATCGGCACTCCACTCATTGAAACGGCCTCTGGTAATAATGACTTTCAAGTAATGACGAACTCCGCTGACCTTCAGGGGATTCCCTCGGACACTAGACGAATATCTAGCGCTAGTGGCTTTAATTTCTTTGCCAACAATCCAGTTTCAGGTGTTGAAAAAGGTCTTAGTCGCATTATTAGTTTTGTGGACAATCATAAAAATAGTCTCATTAGAGGCAACTCCTATGTTGTTATTGTCCTTGTTTCCAATGGGCGTGACTTGGAAGTCGAAGAGGATCAGGGTTTCGGAAACGGAGAAACAAAGCTTAACACAACTGCCTATAATGCTCGCCTGGTAAACTTCAGAAACATCAGAAGCTCTCTAAACTCTCTTCAGCTGCGCCTCTTTTCTGTCACCGCTAAAAGCCAATGCGGTGCTGGCTATCGGACTGCACTTAAGTCTTATGTGAAAATGTCCAATGAACTGTATACTGACTCACTCTCTCAGGACAATAACACGGTCCAGGATAGCTATGATCTTTGTAGTTCAGGAGGGATTAGTTCAATCTTTACAGCCATAAATAACTCCATTAAGCAGGTTGTCCTGCCTCATAAGTATCGCTACTGGCCGATCACCTTTGCTGAAAATAACGAAATGGTTGCTTTAAATGAGATCAAGGTGCAAAAGATTAGTCCTAACGGTACGAGTGTTAGCCTCTTAAGAGATTCAGACTGGATTTATGATGACAAGGGGTCAGTACAATTAGTCAACACTCGTGAACTACCTTCTCTGGGAGAACCTGTCTCGGGACGACATTTTATTCGTTTCTTAGACAATAAACTTATCACTTATCCGGATTGTGTACTTGTGACTTCTGTTTCCAGGACAGAGTATTTTGGTTATGTTGTCCTTCCCCAAAAACCAAAAATAGAATCTCTTAGCCTTAGAATTAATGGACGGGTCATCCCACAAAGTACGACCAATGGCTGGAGTGACCTCACATCTTCGCCAACAACGAGAAACATTAAAGTCCCTCACCCTTCCCCAGGAGATGAGAATCCTCCAGTAATTAGAACAGGATTCATGCTCCAACTTAATGGAACTTCGAATTATTATAAGTCAGGTGACAACGTTGAAGTAAACTTCATTCCAGCAGGAATTTAACCGACGAGAGGATTTTTTTCGATGTTTGAACGTCTGATGGCATTCATAAATCGCAAGATCGGATAAATTTTCTGAAGTTTTGGAAAATCAACTTCAACAAAGATCTCACCATCTTTCATTAGCACCTCACCAAAAATACCTACATTTTTCCCATCGTCAAGATGATCAGGATTAAATGATTGGTTTTGAGCTTTTAACTCTGCGACGAGAGAGGTGATCTTATAATACTTAGTGAACTTAGGTTGAATGTCGTCGATAATTCGCAGATTCGGAATATCGATCAACGGAAGGACAGGAGCTCTCTCTATCATCTTAGCGATCATCATTTCACACTTGTCTCCGACATTTAATTTTTTATTATCGGGAAGATGTCTTTCACTATTATAGAAAATAAATATCTGTCGAATGATCTCAATATTTTTAAGAAGAAAAAGATTCGGAAAACTATCCTCATCATCTTTTATCTCCATCCAGCCTAGTTGCACAAGGAGGTTTACTATGCTTTCAAGCTTAGACTCCATAATCTGATACATGTCTTGAGTGTAAAGTTGAAGTGTCTTTCGATTCACAACAAAGGCTTGGTGCTTGAGTTCTCCATGAGCTTTGAAAACCAGAAAAAGTGTCCCCAAAATTCTCATGACCTCAATGGGCTTCATGAATTCGTAGGTTGCCTGTTTCCCTCCATAGCTAATTGAGGTTTGATTATCCTCCAACTCCTTAATTTTGGTGTTAGTCTTCCGCAGTCTGGTGGCCAGCGTATTGATGATCGTCTTGAACCAGGGATTAAGAGATTGCATCGTTTTTCCGAAAGCAACAAAAGAAATTTCGATAATCTCTACCTGACTAATTGCCGCAGCCGAACAAGACCTTTTTTTACCAGTTCCATCTTCGTCAAAGTAGGCCATTTCTCCAATGACCTCTCCTGATCTTAAAACCGCAAGTTCAACGAACCCCTTGCCCTTGGGCTTATAGAGACGAAGCTGGCCTTTTTGAATAATAAAAAGAGAATCTGCACTCTCACCATCATTAAATAGTATTTCACCTGGTTTCAGGGTACGCATCCCCGACTTCGCTTGTGTCGTTAAATTAGTCATTATCGGATTTTCTCCACCACTAGACTTAGGGCCTCTCCACCTCCGATGCAGATGGCAGCGCATCCATATTTTGCTTTTTTTCTTTTCATAGCATTCATAAGAGTAACAAGAATCCTTGCCCCTGAAGCCCCGATGGGGTGACCAATAGCAACTGCTCCACCAAAAATGTTCACTTTGCTATGAGGAATTTTTAACTCCTTCATTGCTGCCATTGTGACAGCCGCAAAAGCTTCATTAATCTCAAAAAGATCAATTTGTTCAAGATTGATCTCGGCTTTTTTGAGAGATCTGGTAATCGCTCCAACCGGGGCAGTAGAAAACCAGGTCGGATCACTCGCGTTTGAAGCATAAGCGAGGATTTTAAAATCAGCCTGAGAAGCAAATTCCTCTCCACCCAGGACAACGGCGGCGGCACCATCATTAATAGTTGAAGCATTTGCAGCAGTAATTGTTCCATCTTTCTCAAAGGCAGGTTTTAAAGAAGGCATCTTTTCAAAATTAGCTTTGGATGGACCTTCATCTTCGATGAAGTCAACCACCCCACCTTTAGAAGTAATTTTTACAGGAACAATTTCATCTTTAAAGACTCCTTCTTTCAATGAAGTCTGGGCCCTTTTAAATGATTCAATGGCAAAAGCGTCCTGCTCTTCTCGGGACATGTTGTACTTTTTTGTACACTCTTCAGCGCAGTTACCCATTGCGCGATTTGAGTAAACATCCCAAAGACCATCCCACTGCATCGAATCCTTCATCTCAGTAGGGCCATACTTAAATCCATTCCTTGAGTTCATAAGGATATGCGGAGCAAGCGACATGTTCTCCATCCCACCAGCGACTACAAGCTGATTATCACCTGTTAAAATTGAACGAGCACCAAGAATGATTGCTTGAAGACCTGAGCCGCAGACTTTCCCAACAGTCGTAGCGGGGATAGAATTTGATAATCCGGCTGCGAGCAAGGCTTGCCTAGCAGGGGCCTGCCCTACTCCTGCTGTAAGTACGTTGCCCATAAAAACCTCATCCACCCTCGATTTTTCAACATTTGCTTTGTGGAGAGCACCTTCTATCGCAACTGCTCCAAGTTTTGGCGCCGGCACCTGAGAAAGGCTTCCCGAGAAGCTACCAATAGCAGTCCTCGCACAGCCAAGAATATAAACAGCCATAAAAAGGTCCTTTTTAAAGAATGAAAGATTGTCTTTCCTAGGTAATTATTTTAATTAAGGGCCAGATAAATGACCACAAAATTTAAGACGATAAGGCAGGTAGTCATGTTGGGCAGAAAAAAAACGTCAAAAGCAGGTAAACCTCTCCCACTTGAATGGATAGAAGGACTCAATAGGCTTTTGAATGAAACTTACAAAGTTGAGTGTAAACAAAATGGTCGGTATTTTGACGTCTATGGGAAGTCTTTCTCGGAAGAGTTTTTGGTTATCGCTTCCTACATGTCTGAGGAAGACGAGTACTTAGCTCCCATTTCTCTTTTTCTCAGTTCTGATCCGGACCAGTTCGCAAATGAGGAAAGGCTCAAGGAAACTCAAAAAAACTTCATCGACATCATCGGTCTATTTTTCGATGAGATTTTTGCGGATCAAGAATGGGACAACATTAACCCTACTTGGCAGGAAGTAACTCACAAAAGCCAAAATTATTTTTATAAGATAAGTAGAGAAAACATTAATTCTACTTTAGAGGCTGACCGGCTTCTTGGAGACGACTTTATGGATATTGGACAAGAAGAAGATCTGGACCAATAAAAAAGGCTCCCGAAGGGAGCCTTTTTTATTATTCATCTTCGTAGCGAAGGGAACTCGAAATAGTTTCTATACCGATATCATCGTCAGCATCATCATCATCAACTGCATTCTCAAATTCATCCTCTTCGAAGTCGAATTCTGAAGTGATGTTAAGTTCATTAAGAACTCGGTAAAATTCTTTATCATCCGAAAGATCTGAAAGAAGAGCTTCGATGAATTTAGGGGGGTATTTTGAAATCAACTCTTCGATATATTCTTGAAGTTTTCCTTCCTTAAGTATTTCGCGTTTTTTTTGGATTGTTTTCCAGTTCCTAAGGTAATGCAATCGACAGTAACTTTGCGTCGTACGGATGTTATCACATCCCTTTTCGATGCACTCGTCATTCTTCGCATCAATGAAAAAATCCATCGAACCAATAGCCTCTGCGATTTCTTTCCAGTTGAAATGCTCTCTTAACTGCGCAATCTCATCAGCGATGGTTGATTGAAGCTCGGCGAGGACGGAGTTACTAAACTTCTTTCCTTGCTTAGCTGGAAAGATCTCTACATCAGAATCTTCTTCATAAGCTTTTTTTCCAGATTTTTTAGTAGCCTTCGATTTTTTATAGTCTTCTTCAAACTCATCGAAATCATCGTCTTCAGCTTTCTTTGACTTTCTTTCTTCACCGAAAGCAGGCTCGTCATCGGGACCAAGTTCAATGTCTTCGTCATCGTCAAAGTCCTCGTCAGCATTTGAGCCTTTTTTCCCTTTTAGTGACTTCTTCTTGGCAGCTTCTTTTTCCGCCTTAATTCGTAACTTCTCTGCTTCTTTCTCAGCCTTCGCCTTAATTTTTTCCTGTTCTTTCTGCTTTTTCTCAAGCTCTTTTTGCTTAGCTTTCTCTTTTGCAGACTTTTCTTTTTCTTTTGCGGCTAAAGCCTTTTCCTTTGCTGCTTCCTTCGCCATGCGCTCTTTTTCTTTTTTAGCGAGCGCCTTTTCCTTTTCTTTAATTTTTTTCTCTTGTTGTTTGGTCAAGGGCTTCTTTAGAAGTTTTGAAGCAGCCTTTACAATCGTCTCTCTTAAAGATTTTTGAGGAGATTTCTTTTCAGATTTTTTTGAGGTAATTTTTTTAACAGGTACGGTTTTTTTAGCAGCAACTTTTTTTGCCATCTTTGGAGCTTTTTTTAGAGGAGCTTTCGCTACTGGTTTTTTTCCTGGAATTTTTGCAACAGGCTTTTTCACTGGCATTTTAACAGCAGGCTTTTTTTTCGCCATGGTTTTCTCCTCAAATTTAACAGACGCGGCTAGTCCGAGTGTAAAATAAAATTAATGGACACATTAACAAATGCTACTGCGTTTTGACGAGCTAAAAGTTATTGAATCGCCTTCAGCTCGTTTGATGCAATTACCATTCTTTGAACCTCGGAGGTTCCCTCGTAAATTTCAGTAATTTTTGCATCCCTGAAGTATCTTTCAACTGGATACTCTTTAGTATAGCCGTTTCCTCCACAGAGTTGAATTGCCTTCGTGGTCACCCACATTGCCGATTCCGAAGAAAAGAGCTTGGCCTGAGCAGATTCTTTTGAGTATGGAAGCCCTGCGTCCTTTAAGGCAGAAGCGTGGTAAATCAAGAGCCTAGAGGCTCCGATTTTCGTGCTCATATCGGCCAGCATAAACTGAATGCCCTGTAGGTCTGAAAGGGGCGCTCCAAATTGAATGCGCTGCTTTGTGTAACGAATAGCGTAATCAAAAGCTCCCTGTGCGATCCCTAGTGCCTGAGAAGCAATTCCAATTCGGCCGCCATCAAGTGTGGCCATAGCGACTCTGAAACCTTTTTCAGATTCACCTAGAAGAGCATCTTTGGGAACTTTCACTTTATCGAAGGCCAGCTGACAGGTTGAGGACCCGCGAATACCGAGTTTTTCCTCCTCCTTGATAATCGAAAATCCAGGGGTCGATGTCTCAATAATAAAGGCAGAAATGCCTCTATAGTCAGGAGTCTTTTTCGTTTTAGCAAAGACTATGCAAACACCGGCTTCTTTACCGTTAGTAATCCAGTTTTTTACCCCGTTGATTTCCCAGTGATCACCCTTATCTTCAGCGAAAGTTGAAAGGGATCCAGCATCAGAACCTGCATTTGGTTCTGATAAACAAAAGCATCCGATCCATTCGCCTGAAGCCATCTTTGGAAGGTATCTTTTCTTCTGAGCTTCAGTTCCGAAGTTAAGAATAGGCCAAATCCCTAGAGAAGTGTGAGCGGAAACAAAGACACCTGTCGAAGCACAGTTGCGGGATATCTCCTCGACGATTAGAGAGTAAGACATGTAATCCATCCCGGCTCCACCGTATTCCTCTGGCACATAGGAGCCAAGAAAGCCGTTTTGAGAGAGTTTTCTAATTAGTTCTTTAGGTATCTCACCCTCGTGATCAATCTTCTGCGCCAGTGGAGCAACCTCTGAATCAGAAAACTTCTTAACCATGTCTCGAATTTCTTTGTACTGTTCATCTAATAACATTGGATATTCCTTTTAAATAAACTTTGCTTTTCTTTTTTCAACAAAGGCAGCAGTCCCTTCGATCATCTCAGGCGTTTGGAATAAATGACTAAACTCTTCTCCTTCCATCAAAAGAGCATGGTCTACCATCTCTTCAGAAGATGAACGAATAGCATGCTTGGCACGAGAAATAGCGTGAAGTGAATTTTGTCCAGCGACAGAGAGCCACTTATTTGCCCCTTCAATGAGTTCCACTTTGGAGGGATACACCTCTAGAACAATTCCTAGTTTTTGAGCCTCATCAATGCTCACATTTCTTCCGGAAAAAATAAGTTCTTTCCCCCGACATTCACCTATCATGCGAATAAGTCTTACGGTTCCCCCGAAGCCAGGGATGAGTCCAAGTTTAACTTCAGGCAGACCAAAGATAGCATTAGAAGAAGCGAAAATGAAATCACAACTCAAGGCCATCTCAAATCCACCCCCCAGGGCAAAGCCGTTTACTGCAGCGATTGTTGGAAATGGAAGGGATTCAAAAAGGATCGTAACTTGCTGGCCTAGCTCAGAGAATGCGCTAGCCTCTCCATGAGTCATGGGTCTCATCTCAGCTATATCTGCCCCGGCAATAAAGGCTTTCTCCCCCTCACCCGTCAGAATGAGACCTTTGAGCCTCTTGAGATGAATGGAAGTTAAGCATTCCTTCAACTCTCGCAGAACTTGTATATTAAGTGCATTTAACTTTTGAGGTCGGTTGATTATTAAAATTCCAACTTTTTCAACTTCCTCAAAACGAAGAGTTTCAAACTTATGCTCCATAGGTATAGAATCCTTTTGCATTTTTACGTCCGAATCTTCCGGCAGCGACATACTGTTTCAGTAGAGGGCAGGGACGGTACTTGCTATCACCCAGGCCTTCATAAAGAACGTTCATAATCGCAAGGCAAGTATCAAGTCCAATAAAGTCCGCCAACTCCAAAGGCCCCATGGGTTGATTTGTACCCAGCTTCATAGCAGTGTCAATGTCATGAACTTCCGCAACACCTTCATACAAAGCATAAACAGCTTCATTAATCATCGGCATGAGAATTCGGTTTACGGCAAATCCGGGATAGTCCTTCGAGCGCACAAACGTTTTTCCCATTTTCTCTGCAGTGGTAGCGATGGCATTAAAACAATCGTCAGAAGTTTCTAGACCACGAATCCCTTCGACGAGCTTCATAACAGGAACCGGATTCATAAAGTGCATTCCCGCCACGAGATGAGGTCTTTTTGTGACGGCAGCGATTTCAGTAATAGAGATTGAAGATGTATTTGAAGCAAGAAGAGCGTCGGATTTTACTAACTCATCAAGTTTTCTAAAAATCTCAAATTTAAGATCTTTCTTTTCGGTGGCCGCCTCGATCACAAGATCACAGCTCCTGAGATCATTCATTTCCAATGTAGGACAAACCCTCTTAAAAGCTGCATTCGCCTGATCAGAAGACCATTTTCCTTTCTCGACTCCCTTGTCTAGCTGCGTCTTGATGAATTGGTGTCCAAAATCGAGAGAATTTTTAAATGCATCAAAAAGAATGACATCAAATCCTGTCTGAGCAGCAACCTGAGCAATTCCTCGGCCCATCTGGCCAGCTCCAACAATTCCAACAAGTTGAATGTTTTTCATGAGAATACTTTCCTTATAAATAAGACAATTTGCGCTGAAAAACTACCAAACCACATGGCATTTGCCAAAGACCTTTATCGATTCGCTATTGCCATGAAGGTTATGTTTAGTTTATAACATCGCAATATTTTTGAAAAAGACAGTTCACATTTAGGAGAACAACTGTGGCTAATCACAAATCATCAGAAAAAAGAGCGAAACAAGAAAAGAAACGTCGTATGACGAACAAAACTAAAACAGCTGCTTCAAGAACGGCGGTTAAAGCACTTCGTGAAGCTGTCTCCAAAGGTGACGCCCTGACTGCTAAGGGACTTTTGGTTAAGGCTCAATCACTTCTTGCTAAACTTGCTAAATCTCCAGCAATGAGAAAACAAACTGCTGCTCGAAAGACTTCTCGTCTTACTAAGCTTGTTGCAGGATTAAATAAATAATTTGCCATTGGCACTTGATTTAACCAAAATTAAACCCAAAGTATCAATATACTTTGGGTTTTTTTATTTTGACCCATTCTAGGAGTGCTTGATGAAATCTCTCTTTATTCTGATTATCGGATCTATATTTCTTACGTCATGTGGTCTTCAATCAATTCCGCAGGCCAATAACAACGTCGAAGCCTCTTGGGCAGAAGTTGAAAACCAGTACAAACGCCGAACTGATTTGATTCCTAATCTTGTGAATACAGTAAAAGGATACGCTTCTCACGAAAAGGAAACATTAGATGCTGTCGTATCCGCCAGAGCAAAAGCCACTGCCGTCACAGTGGATCCAACGAAGCTTACTTCGGAAAAAATAAAAGAATTTCAAGAAGCTCAATCCGGAGTTTCTCAAGCCCTGGGTCGATTGATGGTTGTTTCCGAACGCTACCCAGATCTTAAGGCCAATCAAAACTTTCAGGGTCTTCAGGCCCAGTTAGAGGGTACAGAAAATCGAATTGCCGTCGCTCGTAGACGCTATATTGAAGCCGTCCAGGAATTTAACAACCTAGTGACTGTTTTTCCTACGAGCTTAACCAATTCACTTATTCATCATCTGGAGAAGAAGCCTCAGTTCTCTGTACCGGCAGCAGAACAAGCTACTCCGGAAGTTAAATTCTAGTGCGCTTTTTAACCCTTATTTTTTTTATTCTTACTTTTCATGGAGTCGCAGGTGAACTGAGCATCCCACCTTTGACTTCACCTGTGATGGACCTTGGAAATTTTTTAACCGAAGGACAAGCAAAAGATCTCTCCCAGCTGGCGTATGAAATCCATGCACATCAAGGTCCTCAGATAACAATTCTCACTGTTCCCGATCTTCAAGGGTATGCAATTGAAGATTTTTCCATTCGGGTAACCGAAAAGTGGAAGTTAGGCTCTAAAGAAAAAGACAACGGGCTCCTAGTCGTTTTGTCTAAAGCAGAGCGCGAGGTGAGGATTGAAGTTGGCAACGGGATAGAGGGAGAGATCACCGATTACGACACGGCCCGCTTCACTCGAGAGATTTTCCCCGAATACTTCAAACGTTCCCAGTTTCACACTGGGCTTCGCTTGTTCCTCGAGGACGTCGCAGCTCGCTTCAACATCAAACTTTCCAGTCAAGCGACTAACCACATCAGGAGGACTCCTTACGATCAGAAGATGAAAATTTTTATCACCCTATTCATCGGTGTTCTGGCGTTTGGAAGCATGATCTTTAGGAAAAGTCCTCTTCTAAGAGGCCTCTTTACTGGGATAGGCTTTTCAGTCGTTTCTTTTTTCCTTGGCTCTGCGGTCGTTGCTTTGATTATAAGTTTTATTTTAGGACTCATCTTTGGACTTGTTGGTATGGGAAATCTTTTGTCAGGGATAGCCTCTGGGCACCACCGAAGCCGTTACGGTAGTGGAGGGTTCTCTGGTGGCTGGAGCGGCGGTGGCGGGGGCTTTTCCGGCGGCGGTTCTTCGGGGAGATGGTGATGAAAGATATTATTTCTCGAGAAGACATTAAACTCATCGAATCTCGGATTCAAGAATTTGAAGAAAAGACAGGGTGTGAACTCCTCTTGGTCGTTGTTAAAGCTTCAGACTCCTATCCGGGAGCGAGTTGGCGCTTTGGCGTCCTGAGCGCTCTCGTTTTCAGCTTTATATTTAGTCTTTATTTTGAATTCCACCATGCCTATTGGTGGCCCCTATTTATATTTGGCATAATCCTGCTAATGCTATGGTCAGGAAACCTCCCTTTCGCCAAGAGACTTGCGCTCCAGGACGATGAGGTGGATGTCGAAACAAAACAAAAGGCTGTAGAATGTTTCCACCAATTGGGGACATCCAAAGTTTCACATAAAGTGACAGCGATGATTTTTATCTCCGTGCTAGAAAAGCAGATCATTGTGCTGGTCGATGAGTTTCTCAAGTCTCATCTTTCACAGGAGGAACTAGACGATCTCGTGGCCATCATGAAAGCAAACTTCAAAGGCAATCAAATGGCACAGGGCTTTAGTCAAAGTATCGAAAGTCTTGAGGCCAAAATCCTGAAAGACTTTGGAGGCAAAGTAAGTAAGGTCAATCCAGCGGAACTTAGTAATCAGATACATTTCCTTTAAGGTGCTAAATGATAGAAAGATACGAGGTAGCAGAAATAAAAAAAATCTGGAACGAAGAAGAGAAGTTTAATACTTATCTTGAAGTTGAAGTAGCACACCTCCAAACATTGGAGGAGGACGGTATTATCCAAGTCGGTACGGCAGACAAGATCTCAAGGGCTAAAATTAATCCTGCCCGTATAGCTGAAATAGAGATAGTTACTAATCACGATGTGATCGCGTTCTGCTCAAGTATTACAGAACAATTCTCGCATAATGAAGGAACGTTTTTTCATTTCGGGATTACATCTTCGGACATTATTGATACTGCCCATGCTCTTCTTATTAGGAAGTCCATTCAAGTGATTGAGGATGACCTAAGAGCTTTAAGAAAGGTCCTTTGGGAAAAGGCTATCGAAACGAAGGATCTTCTTGCAATCGGAAGAAGTCATGGGATAAGTGCGGAGGCGATGATTTTTGGACAAAAATTTCTATCTTTTGTCTCTGAACTTGATCGCTCAATTGAAGATCTGAAAAAGATTCAGACAAATCTCACCGGACAAATGTCGGGCGCAGTTGGAAATTATACCGTCGTGACTCCCGAACAAGAGAAGCGGACCCTTAAACGACTCAACCTTCACGTAGAAAAAGTATCAACTCAGGTGATACCAAGGGATCACTACGCTAGAATTATTTCCATCGGTGGCCTCATTGGAACTTTGCTTGAACGCATGGCCGTTGAATTTAGGCTCCTGCAGCACTCTGATATTGATGAGGTCAAAGAAGGTTTTTCCAAAGGTCAGAAGGGCTCTTCTACGATGCCTCATAAAAAGAACCCCATCTCTTCGGAGAATATCACCGGGATTGCGAGGATCCTCCGTTCACACCTTAATCCCATCTTAGAGAGTTGTGTTCTTTGGCACGAAAGAGATATTTCTCATTCTAGCGTTGAAAGAATAATTTTCCCTGATCACTTCACTCTTCTCGCCTTTGGGATTCGTCGGATGAAGAAAGTTGTTCATGACCTTGTCATTGATCGTAACAAAATTGAGTCTAAGGCCCTCTCTGATGAAAAGATATTCTCCAGTTATGTACTCCATCAGCTTCTCCTTTTAAATGAAGGAACAAAAAGAGAAATCTTATACGAGGCTGTACAAAAGACATTTTTTGAATCGAACTCAAAAGAAGAGCTTCAAAAGAATCTCAAAGACACTCTTGAGATGAATCAATTTAAGCATGACGTACCTAGCTGGCTAAAGATTGAAAATCTTCGGATGCACTACGTGCATCAGTTTGAGAAAGTTCTTAAGCGCTGCGAATAAACGTATCTCCATTCTTAAGCTTCAATAAATGATCTCATCAATTTAGCTCCACCAGATCAATTTACATTCCTCTTGATTGAGCAAATCTTTCTGATTCGCTATAAGAGTCGCTATTATGAATCAAAAGGAGCTATCCATGAGGCCTCTTTTTATCTCGACTCTTCTTCTCTTTTCAAATTCCACTTTTGCTGAGCCCTACGATGGCGGCAGCCATCCAGCCAACTTCACTCGTATCGCAGGTATTGGCATTATCACAAAGTTCAGCGCGCTACCAAAGTCAGGACGAATTGCCGACGATCGGCTTGGGTGGTCCGAAACATACTGGCCTTCAAACAAAGGCGGCGTGGCATATCGATGGAACCATCCTGACCCTAAACCATTTAAATATAAACTCTTCTCGAGAGATGAACTTTTGAGGATGCCTCAGTCTGAAATAGAACAACTTTCGCCTGCGGAACTCTATGATATATCTAACGATGATTATGACTATTCCCTAACAAAGAAGGCACTGAGCTTCTATTCAACCAGAGATCTTTGGTGGGAGGGCATTTGTCATGGCTGGGCCCAAGCCGCAATCAACTATCCTGAACCCCAAGCAATTAATTATGTTAACAAGGCTGGAATTAAAGTTCCAATTGGAGCATCTGATGTGAAAGCACTTCTTTCTATGCACGAAGCCTATAACTATAAGGGTGAAAAATTCGGTTTTGTCGGAAGACGATGTAAAATAAAAGGGAAAGTGGTTGGAGAAGCCGATGATCGCGACCACCCCTCTGATCGAGCTTACCCAGCAACTGATCTTGCTGAATCTCCGGACTGCCGTGACGTGAACGCGGGTGCCTTTCATGTGATCATCTCAAACATGCTTGGACTTCATGGGAAAGGATTCGTCGCCGATATTGATCGGTTTAACGATGTCTGGAATCAGCCTATCGTCGGTTACAAGTCAGAAGTCGTAGCGGAGGAACCTGTTGATACAAGTTTTCGCTCACTAGGAGTTGAAAAACGACTGCGAGTAAAGCTTAACATGACCTATAGTGAAGAACTTAAATTCTATACACCTCAGCTGGAAGCAGAGGGGCACCTCAATTTTGTTTCAAAGAAGCCCGTTACACTTACTCCTCACCAGAAGTTTTTGAATCGCAACTACGAATATATTATTGAGATAAGCAGCTCCGGCCAGGTCATAGGTGGGGAGTGGATTTCTCAAACGAGACCAGATTTTATGTGGCTTTATGAGCGATCACCATCTTTTAAAAATGTTCCTATGCCACTAAGCCATCTTCGACACATATACCGCCCAATCAGAAGATAGAAAGGGCACTTGTGCCCTTTCTATCTTTCTTATTTCTTAAAATAAAAATAGATTCATAAATCTAGAATTTTGAAAGATAATAATTTAAAATAATAGATGCCATATCAGGGTCTCCATCTAGCTTGTAAACATCTTCTTCGCCGCATTTATTTCGGACAACCATTTCTACGGGGACGTGGTCTTGTATTCTGATAACCCCATGATGAATATTATCCACGACAAGAGGTAATTCAATATTTGCACTTTTAGGAATTCTCCGAAAAAAAATTTTATCGAGTAACTTGTTGAAAGCCTCAACGCCAAGTTTTTTTAATAGAAGTTCAATTTTTTCCTGCTTTTCATAGGTTGTCTGAAATGTGCCAACTAGACTCTTATAAATTGAATCCACCTTCTTTTCTCCAACTTTTTTGCTCTTTACTGCAAACAAAGGATGGAAGGACCCATCATTGTGTGTGCATTTGATCTCACTTGTGCCATTGAGGCTTGTGCTTATAGTCAGAGCATAAGGAAATATTCTTCGCTTGAGAGCGTGATTGTATCTAGGGAAATGTTTTTTTATTTCTAAACATTCGAAAACCAAGGCTGCGAGTTCATGAGGAAAAACTAAGTACTCTACTCTCGCGACAAGGTTTTTAAGCTCAATGTCTCTCCTTCTCTTAAGGTCTGGATGAAAATGCTGCGTAACTCGTTTTTTTATATTGAGACTTTTACCGATATAAAGAATCTTTCCATAGGAATCATAAAAATAATATACGCCGATAACATGGGGAAGATTTTCAAAATCCTCCCTATTGAGAAGAGGTGGCAGAGCTATTTTTTTTGAGTCTGAAAGGATATCTTCACAAACAGACATTTTCCCTTGAATGATCTTGAATAATTCAAAAGTTGCCATCGCATCTCCGGCAGCACGATGCCTACTGTGATTAGTGATCTTTAAGTCCTTGGAAATCTCACCTAGGGAATAAGATGAATGTCCTGGCAAATATTTCCGCGCCAATCGCACTGTGCAGACCTTATCGCGATTAAAAGAAAAGCCAAGCTCCGAGAATTCATGCTTGATAAAATTGAAGTCAAAAAAAACGTTATGGGCGACAAAGATTCGATCCTTGGTCATTTCAACAATTCTTTTGGCGACCTCGAAAAACTTCGGCGCATGCTCGACAGCCTCATTGGTAATACCTGTCAAGCTTGTAATAAAATAAGGAATTCTTAATTCAGGATTAATGAGAGTTGTGAATTCTTCAACTAAGACGTCACCATCAACATTAAGTATCGCAATCTCGATGATCTTTTGTCCCTTACGTAAACTACCTGTCGTCTCAATATCTACAATTGAATACTTTTGCTGCTGCTCCATAAGTAAATCTCAGCACCACGTTTCAGAATTTTTTGTGCTCAATTATAATTCTCTCGACAACTGATGGGTCGGCAAGAGTGGAGGTATCCCCAAGCCCTTCGTATTCTTTTGCTGCAATTTTTCGAAGGATTCTCCTCATAACTTTACCGGAGCGTGTTTTGGGAAGACCAGAGGTCACATGGATAATATCTGGTGCGGCAAATCGACCAATCTCTTTTCTTACCACTTCTTTGATACTTTCCATAAATTCAGGTGAGAGTTCTTGCTGCTGATAGAGTATGACGTAAGCATAGATACCTATCCCTTTAATCTCATGAGGGTAACCAACAACCGCTGCCTCTGCGACTTTTGAATGAAGCATTAGGGCACTTTCGATTTCGGCGGTACCAAGTCTATGACCGGAGACATTTAATACATCATCGATACGTCCAGTAATCCAGTAATAACCATCTTCATCGCGGCGACATCCGTCACCAGTGAAATAAACACCTTTATAATGGGAGAAATAGGTCTCAACAAAACGGGAATGATCTTTATAAATAGTCCGCGCCTGACCAGGCCAGGAATGCTTAAGACAAAGGGCCCCTTCAATACTATTTCCTTCGATGACTTCACCACTTTCAGGTTTTACGATGATCGGTTGAATGCCAAAGAATGGCAAAGTCGCAGAACCTGGCTTTGTTGCAGTTACTCCAGGTATGGGAGTAATTAGAATGCCTCCTGTTTCTGTTTGCCACCAAGTGTCGACAATGTCACAGCGCTTTTCGCCAACGATGTCATGGTACCATTGCCAAATTTCTGGATTAATAGGCTCCCCAACTGTTCCAAGAATCCGGATGGAAGAGCGGTCATGTTTTGTTACATAATTATCTCCAAATGTTGCCAAGGTTCTCAAGGCTGTCGGCGCCGTATAAAAAATTGTTGTTTTTAAATCCTGTACTACCTGCCAGTATCTTCCGGGATCAGGATAGGTTGGAATTGATTCGAAAAGAACAGTTGTTGCTCCGTTCGCGAGCGGTCCATAGATCACATAGGAATGTCCGGTCACCCACCCCACATCGGCAGTACAGAAAAAGATGTCTTCTTCATGATAATCAAAAACATATTTGTGAGTGAAGGAAGCATAGGTGAGATAACCTCCTGTTGTATGAAGGACCCCCTTCGGTTTTCCTGTTGAACCGGATGTATACAAAATGAACAAAGGATCTTCAGCATCCATTGTCTGACAGGTAGAGAAGGGACGGAATTTTTTTATTTCATCTTCGTAAGAAATATCTCTCCCTTCAACCATGTTAACAAGGGACGTCGTTCGATTAACGACAAGAACTTTTTCGACAATTGAGAGACCATGAATTGCTTCATCCGTTATTGCCTTGAGTGGTATTTTCTTTCCACCTCGAAGTCCTTCATTGGCGGTGATCACAAACCGACATTCAGCATCGATAATTCTTCCCTTCAATGCTTCTGCACTGAAGCCGCCGAAAACAACGGAATGGACGGCACCGATTCTTGCACAAGCAAGGACTGAATAGGTGAGCTCGGGAATCATAGGAAGATAGATACAGACCCGATCTCCCTTTTTCACACCGTATGACTCAAGAAGATTTGCTAAACGACACACTTCTCTAAAAACTTCATTATATGTAATTGTATGGTATTCTCCAGGTTCATCTTTCGCCCATATAATGGCCGGTTTATTACCACGCTTTTCCAGATGGCGATCTAAGCAATTATAAGAAGCGTTAAGCTTACCATCCACGAACCATGCATGATTTACATTCCAAAAGTCTCCTTGATTTGCTTTTTCAGGAAAATGAAACCAGTCGATGCATTTAGCGGCTTCGAGCCAGAAAGCGCCAGGATCCCTCACAGAACGATCATACATTTCCTTATATTGGTCAAATCCTCGAAGGTAGGATTTCTGACTGACATGAGGTTTTACAGGATAGGTTTTGTCATTCATCGTTTTTCCTCCGAAAGCTTTATCTTTTTTAAACAATGGTATGCTAACATACATCCAATGCAATACTTTAACATCCAAGTGGCATCTCAATTATCAGGTGTAGCCAGCGCTACGATCAGGGCCTGGGAAAAACGCTATAAAGCTGTTGTTCCAGATCGGGGTGATAATAGGCACCGGTTATACTCGGATAAAGATATCGAAAAACTGGGCATCCTTCATAAGTTAACTGACTTCGGACAAAGTATCGGGAAAATTGCTCATCTAGATCTGGAGGAATTAAAAAAACTCTACTCCTCGCTTATGAACAGGCCTTACGAGGAATTGTCCGTTGTCAAAACTGACTCTGAACCTATTGATTTTGATAAGATGTTGAATAACTTTTTTATTGCTCTTGAAGCCTACAAGCTCGACATCATCTCCCATGAATTGGAGAAGGCCAAAAACTCATTAAGTCCAAAAGATCTCTGTCTCAAACTCCTCGTTCCTCTATTTCATCAAATTGGTTTTAAAGTTTTCCGGGAGGAACTAAGTATTGCTCAGGAGCATACTCTGAGCGCGATATTCTCCTTTCACATTGGTCAAATGATTGGAGTCCACTACCAAAAAGCTCATCAAAAAGATGAGCTGGTTCTTATTACGACTCCTGAGGGAGAAATGCATGAAATTGGCATCCTTGCTTCTTCTCTCCTATGCGTCCATCATGGCGTTAAGTTCATCTATCTTGGCCCAAATCTACCGGCAAAGTCCCTTGCCGAAGCTGCCAATGCTCTTAATCCTAAAGCCATCTTGATCGGAGTCATAAAAGGCCATGAATTAACTGATCATCAAACTATTGAGGACTACTTATCAGAGACAATCAAATTTTTAGTGAAGAAACCGCAAATCTGGGTGGGGGGTAATCTGAGACCATATATTGTGAGTGATTTAGAGAGGAAAAAAATCCCTTTCTTTCCAAGCCTTGAAGCCTTTGATCAATTTCTAGAAAAAAATTTCAACTAATTACAATCATGTGCAGTCGCATGAACTTCAATCACTTTTCCGTTAGGAACCTCTTGATTGATAGAAATGCCTGAAGCTTTGAGATCAGCGGCCTGATTAAGAGCATGGTTCAAAGCAAGCTCCTTACTTCCGTTTTCATCTTTACCTACTACTTTACCAACAACTCGACAATCATTAGGCTTCTTTATATAGATCTCAAGCTCCTTTGCTTTATTCGAGAGTTGGTGAGGGCCTGAGGCACAGGCATAGAAAAGTGTGAGGAAAATAAAATACTTCATGATGACTCCTTACGCTTTGATTTATAATAACATAAAAAAGGACCACCGACATGAGACTTGTATGGCCTCTTCTCTTACTCTTTTTTTCGTGCACTAAATACGCTTCATTTGAAAAAGATGCTATTGTTCTTGAAATTAAAGGCGTTGAGATGGAAATCACACATCTTAAAGAATTGACTTGGCGAGTAGGGCAAAGAAGAGAAAAAGTTGTCTCCCAGAGTTTAAGCTTTATCGTTGATATGCCTCGACTGAAACCAGAGGATCTCGACTATCTAGCGAAGGAGCGAGGGGTGGATGCCTGGGTCGTGCGAATCCGCTCTGAAAAAAGGCCTGCGACCCAGGATCTTGGTTCTATTTATATTCCTTTCGAACCAACTAGAACAACCAGAGGAATTGAGCAAAAAATGCCAGCTAGTGCCAGTTTCATCATCCAGTACGCCGCAGCTTATCCTTCAGAGAGATTTAGGACGTTCAAATGCCCGGCATTCAGTCACACCAAACGTCTCTCTTCTTTTGATGTTGAAGGTAAAAATGACGAATTTTCAATCATCATAGGTCAGTCCCTACCCTATCCAGATAAGTTAGAGGCCATTGAACTGCGACCAAAGGCATTCAATGGAGGCTTATCTTTGACGGGAAATCATTTCATCGAAATAGCTCCGTTTAACGTGAAAAAGAAAACAACTATGGGCCCATTTAAACGGATTCCTATGTTCATCAACGTTTCCTCGGAAGAAGAAGTTAGCGTTCCAAGCTGTGCCGGCATTCGATCAGAACATAGCTGACGGTTGTGCGGTGCAAAATACTCTATGATTATTTTCAAACGTTTCAGAAAAAAGTATATTCATTCTCTTAATTGAACATTTTCACTAGAAGGCTGCATGAAACTAGCTTCCTCTCAACTTTTTAGCCTCCTCCAAAAACTTGGCCAATCTCTCATGGTTCCTGTTTCAGTTCTTCCTGCTGCAGGTATTTTGGTTGCTTTAGGTCGACTCCTTCAAGAACAAAAAAGCTTTCCTGTAGTAAAAGGAATTGGTGATGTAGCCTTCAGTGGTGGGATTTCCATCTTTGAGCAACTTCCCGTACTTTTTGCTGTAGGTGTTGCCATTGGTTTTAGTAGTGGTGCAGCTGTCTCTGGGCTTGCTGCCGTTGTAGGCTACTTTACATTAGTCAACGTTCTGAAATCTATGACCACTCTTCAGGGACTAACCCTTTCCATCAATACCGGAGTTTTTGGTGGCATCATGGTGGGACTCTTAAGTTCATTTCTTTATAAAAGATTCCATGAAACAAGACTTCCTCCTTTCCTGGGTTTCTTTTCTGGAAAAAGGCTCGTCCCTATTCTAGCGGCGGCTTTTTCACTTATTCTTGGACTTCTTCTTAGTTTGGTATGGCCGGGGATACAAGAGGGTATCAATCATTTTGGTCATTGGATCATGGGTTCTTCTTTAGGTCCTTCTTTTTATGCTTCTATCAAACGACTGTTCATCCCGGTGGGACTCCATCATGTTTTCTATCCGCCTTTTCTTTATGAGTTTGGGGAATATGTTAATGCTGCCGGCGAAGTTTTCAAAGGCGAAGCCGCCAGATACTATGCAGGCGACCCGACTGCGGGGAAATTTATGGCGAGTGAATATCCTATGATGATTTTTGGTCTTCCCGCTGCTTCATTGGCCATGTACTTAAGAGCAAAAACAGCAAAGAAGAAGGCTATTGGCGGCGTAATGATTGCTGCGGCTCTCACAGCTATAATTACGGGAATTTCTGAGCCCATTGAATTTGCTTTCATCTTTGTGGCCCCCGTTCTCTTCCTCTATCATATAATCCTCACTTTTATCTCTGCTTTTGTCTCTTCATTATTGGACATCCATCTCGGATACACATTCTCCGCTTCACTGATTGATCTCTTTCTTGGAGCCTTTAATCAAAAAAACTCTTCTCTTCTATTTCTTGTTTTAGGCCCCTTAACGGCAATCGCTTATTTTACTTCTTTCTACTTCACAATTGGTTGGTTGAATCTCAAAACACCCGGACGTGAGGATGATAGTGCTGACTCTGATGATGCAGCAGCTGTTTTTGACCCCCTAGGAAAAGCCGCAGATGTACTGGCTGCTCTTGGTGGAGCTGAAAATATTCGCCATCTTGATGCTTGTATCACTAGACTTCGTCTTTCTGTGAATGATTCAAAAAAAGTTGACTTCAATCGATTAAAGGCAATTGGTGCCACTGGAAGTGTTAATGCCGGTGGAGGTAACATTCAGGTCGTATTCGGTACTCAGTCTGACATGCTCAAAGAAGAGATCAAAAAAATTATGAGCTCAGTCCCTCAGTTTGATAAGACCCATCTTCACCTCCCGATCAAAGGAACCCTCTTGGATCTCTCTCGAGTTCCTGATGAGATGTTCTCCCAGAAAATGATGGGAGAGGGTATTGCTATTGATCCGATTGAGGGAATTGTTTATGCTCCTTGTGATGGAGTCGTTGGGACGATCTTTAAAACTAATCACGCCGTCGCAATCGCTGCTGACAATGGAGCAGAGGTGCTTATTCACGTTGGAATAGATACGGTAAAAATGAACGGAGAGGGTTTTAAAGGCTTTGTCAAAAACGGAGACCGAGTTAAGATCGGCGATAAACTTATCGAGTTTGACCTAAAACTTGTAAAAGAAAAGGCAAGATCTCCCCTAACACCAGTTGTCGTTACCAACGCTGGGGATCTAAAGGAAGTTCTTTTCTTAAAAACCACTGGCCAGCATTTAACTAATACGGCCGTCATTCAAATCAGGAAATAAGCCATGGAACAAACATTTAAAATTCTAAATGAAGAAGGTATGCACGCAAGACCAGCTGGAGCCTTTGTTAAAGTCGCAAGCGAATTCAAATCGAGCGTTGAAGTCAGGGCCAATGGTTTGACTAAGAACGGGAAATCGATCATGGGCCTCATGTCCCTGGGTCTTCAGAAAGACTCGGAACTCACCGTCGTCACAATCGGCGATGATGAGATAGAGGCCCTGAAGAAACTTGGCTTCCTCATTGAAAACAAGTTCCAGATATAATTATGCTCATTGGAAAAAGTGCCTCTCACGGTATAGCGATCGCTCATGCTCTCGTGCTGGAGGATGTAAATATCAAACTCGAAATCGGAAAAGCTATCGATCACGAGGCAGAGATCGAGAGATTTAATCTTGCTCTTAAGACGTCCAAAGAAGAGCTAGATGTTCTCTATCAACGGACTCGCTCCTCACTCGGTGAGGAGAAGGCACAGATCTTCGAGGCGCACGGACTTATCCTTCAGGATCCAGAGCTAGTTCAGGGAATCCATTTAGAAATCAAAGAGCATTCTTATTTTGCCTCCTATGCCGTAGATTTAGTGACAAACCGTTTCATTGAAATGTTTGAGGCGATGGACAACGAGTACATGCGAGAGCGAGCGTTGGATATTAGAGATGTTTCATCGAGAATTATTCGAAAACTACTAGCGATTAATACTGTCGATTTAAGTGATCTCCTAGAGGATGTTATTCTGGTTGCTAAGGACATTACCCCCTCTCAAATGGCAGGAATTGATCTTAAGCATACTTTAGGGATTGTGACTGAGATCGGAGGAAAAACATCTCACACGGCGATCATGGCACGTACAATGGAGCTCCCAGCAGTCGTCGGTCTTCAGGGTGCGTCGAGATCAATAAAGAGTGGAGACCTTCTCGTGATCGATGGCGAAGCTGGTGAAGTTTTTGTTAATCCCGACGAAGAAACTATTAAGACTTTTCAAGAAAAGAGGAATCTCCTCGTATCTCTTAAAGCTGAGCTTCTCACCCTAAAAGAAGTGCCCACGATCACGAAAGACGGAAGAAAGATTCACCTCGAGGCAAATATTGCTTCCGCCCTAGATCTTTCTTCGGTTCTTCGAAATGGAGCAGATGGGATTGGTCTTTTCCGGACGGAGTTTATTTTCATGGATCGGGACAAACCTCCTTCAGAAGATGAACAATATGAGATTTATAAAAAAGTTCTTGAAGGCATGGGTGAAAAACCCGTGGTCATCCGCACTCTAGACATCGGTGGAGATAAACATCTTCCCTATCTCCAGATTCCCAAGGAAGAAAATCCATTTCTTGGCTTTCGGGCCATTCGCTACTGCTTGAAAGACATTCCTCTTTTCAAAAGACAGCTTCGCGCGCTTCTTCGTGCCTCTATTTATGGAAATCTCAGCATCATGTTTCCGATGATTTCATCTTTAGAAGAAATTCAAGAAGCAAAAACTGTTCTTTACGAATGTGAGAAAGAGCTTAGAAAAGAAGGGGCCTCTGTTTCTTCCAGAATACGAGTTGGGATCATGATCGAAATCCCAGCGGCTGCCATTATCGCAGACGCTCTCGCCGCTCATGTAGATTTTTTCAGCATCGGAACGAATGATCTTATCCAATATGTATGCGCCGTAGATCGTATGAATGAAAATATTCATGCTTTGTATGATCCTTTTCATCCTGGAGTTTTGCGATTAATAGACCTCGTGATTAAGGCAGGCGAACATCATCAGATCGAAGTCGCCATGTGCGGAGAAATGGCAGCGAACGAAGCCCTTACAGAAATTCTTCTGGGTATGGGACTAACTCATTTTAGTATGGCCCCTGGGAGTCTTCTCAAAACCAAAAAGAATCTCCTTCAAATGAACTTTACTGAGGCGCAGAAAATTGTAAAAGAAGTTCTTAATCTTTCCTCTGGGAAGGCTATTCGAGACTTTGTCCGACAACAATAATGAGTTTATTTTTTCTATTTAACGATCTAAAAACTATGGGAAAATTAAAAAAATGACGTTTCCTGGATTCAAAATGAAATCACTCATCTTATTTTATTTCCTCTTGCTTCCATTTTCAGCCAAGGCAAATCTATTATTTCAATATGGATTAAATTATTCCTCCCAAGAAGATGATTCCGGCAGTGGTAAGTCGAGCCAATCAAGAAGCTACAATAAAGCTTTTATTGCAGCTTCAGTGAATGGCAATAAGACCATCTTCTTTGGATGGAACATCAATTCCTGGTCTTCATCTTTAAAACAAGGTTCATCCTCCGAGGACACTTATAGCATCCTAGAAATGGGGCCGAGGCTTCAATGGTTCATGAATGATGACAATAATCTGTATCTCACAGCTGAGTGGAACCCTTACGCTAAAGGTGAAAGGGAAAAAGGCGGAGCGAAGCAGGACATCACTGGCTCAGGAATTGGCCTTGGACTTGGGTATCGCTTCCGACTATCACGGTTAATTGGATTCGGTGCTTCTCTCAATTACCAATCTTTAAGTATTACTGAAGAGAAAACTAACACTACAGAGACGGATGTCTCAGATTCAGTATCCAATATTTTGCCGATGCTAGAACTCACGATTCTTTTTCGTTAAAACGATACCTTTTTATTAAACTCCTTAACTATTATCTCAGCTAATGGATCTTTTAAAAACTTCTTTCGAACACCAAGAGAATATTTCTGCTTATGTGAAAGAACGCCAACTTTAAATAAGCTTCCTGCCCTTGCCCAGGCACTTGCAGTTTCTTCCCCTAAAGCTATAACACCTACTCCAGCTCTTCCAAGCTCTTTGATGAGTGCGGTATCTGGTGCTTCGATGGCTATTTCGAGATGAAGATCATGAGCAATAAAGAAGTTCTCAACGGTCTGACGAAGCGGGTGTCCAGTCGTGCTGAGGATCATAGGAACACCATCTAGTGATTTGGGAAATTTCTTTGAAAGATTTTTGAAATTACGATTTCCCCAAAAGCAAATTTGCTCTTCACCGATTGGCAAATAAATAGTGGTGCCAGCGGCATGAGTGAGTTCATGGTCAAAAATGACGAGATCGATCTCACCTTCTAATAGTTTATCGAGAAGAAGAGGAGCTTCTCCCTCGATGACTCTTACTTTAAGCTCAGTTTTAGAGCGAAGGCGCTGCAGAGTTTTACTTATGATGGCCTTTGGAACTCCTTCCTGTGCTCCCAGGATCAACTCTGGTTTCAACGCAAGCTCTCCTCTGTCGATAACCTTTAGTAACTCCTCTCCGCGAGAAAAAATATCCTTTGCGTACTTGTAGACCAGTTTTCCCCGTTCATTTAGGACAAGGCTTCTCGATCGCCGATCAAAAAGAGTTCCAATCCGAGACTCGAGCTCCTTAAGTTGGGAACTTAAAGTAGGTTGCCCAATTTTAAGAACAATTGCAGCTCTTGTGACAGACCCCTGCTCCACAATTTGATAGAAATAATAGAGGTGATGATAATTCATCCAATTCATTGTTTTCTCCAATAGTATACAGCTGTTTTATCTATTTTTATTAAGTATTCAGAAATCGTAAACTATTACTGCCAGGGAGAAATTGTATGCAAATCTTTGTCTTAGTTCTATGGCTTTGTTTTTGCAAACTACTTAAAATGGGATGCTTTCAATTCCATCCAAAACATGCCTCAAAACTTTCATTTAATTTTTTATTCTTATTAAGGAGATAAATATGCACAAATCTTATAACGTAACCGTAATCCCTGGAGATGGCGTTGGACCAGAAGTTATCGAATCAACGATCAAAATTATTAACGCAACGGGGGTGAACATCCACTGGGATTACGCTGAGGCAGGCGCCAGTGTGTTTAAAAAAGGAATTCCTTCGGGCGTTCCTCAGGAAACAATTGACTCAATTTTAAGAAACAAAATTGTTCTGAAGGGGCCGCTGGAAACTCCTGTCGGTTTTGGAGAAAAATCAGCAAACGTTACTCTTCGTAAACTTTTTGAAACATTTGCAAATGTGAGACCGGTCAGCGAATTCAAAGGGGTACAGACTCCCTACTCTGGAAAAAACTTAGATATGGTGATCGTTCGTGAAAACGTAGAAGACCTCTATGCTGGGATTGAGCACATGCAAACTGCTGATGTCGCTCAATGCTTAAAGCTTATTACACGTCCGGGTACTGAAAAAATTATTCGTTATGCTTTTGAATATGCTCGTAGCCGAGGACGAAAAAAAATCCATTGTGCCACCAAAGCTAACATTATGAAGCTTTCAGAAGGTCTCTTTAAAAAAGTATTTGAAGAAATTTCAAAAGAGTACCCAGAGATCGAGGCTCAACACATAATAGTTGATAATTGCGCTCATCAGCTGGTTAAAAAATCGGAGCAATTTGACGTGATTGTGACTACCAATATGAATGGGGACATCTTGAGCGATCTTACCTCGGCACTTGTTGGGGGACTGGGATTTGCTCCTGGGGCGAACATCGGTGCTGATGCGTCGATTTTCGAAGCAGTCCATGGTTCAGCACCAAAATATGCTGGCAAGAACGTCATCAATCCAACAGCCGCGATTCTCTCCGGTGTGATGATGCTAGAGCATCTTGGGGAGTTTGAAGCCGCTGAAAAGATAGTTAAAGCAGTAAGAAGAACATGGGGAAATCCTTTGTCCAAAACTCGAGATATTGCCGGGGACTCCAAAGCCATCTCTACCTCTGAGTTTACTCAAGCGATTATTCAAAATTTAGAGAAGACAACAGGGGAAGCAAAAAAAGTTATTCCTATTGATATGAAGAAAGTGGCAGTAAATCTTCCGACAAAAAGCTCTGTCAAAGGAATAGTTAAAGGATTAGATGTTTTTGTGGAATATGAAGGCACTCCTTCTGACCTAGGGACAATAATGGAAAAGATAGGAGAGCACACGGCCTTCAAACTCAAAATGATCTCTAACCGTGGAACAAAAGTTTTTCCAGGGACAACAAATGCTAAATGTGTAAATCACTGGAGGTGCCGATATATGTCTCATTCAGGGGATGAGATATCAGACAGGCAAATCCTGGATTTGTTGTTCAAAGTTTCTGATTCTGCAATTAAATGGGTTCATTTAGAAAAGCTTCAAGAATTTAATGGCTCCCTTGGATTTACCAAGGCGCAGGGTGAGGATTAATTTTAAATTGATCATATTTGAAAAAAAGCCAGTGTGGGTTAAACACTGGCTTTTTTTATGGTGCCCGGTCGCGGAATCGAACCACGGACACAAGGATTTTCAGTCCTTTGCTCTACCAACTGAGCTAACCGGGCAAAAAGGATATAAACTAATATACTTCTAAAAAAGAGAACTCTAAGTTAATGTTTTGGTGAACTTTCGTCAACGAATAATGTCGGGAAAATTTCGCGTGACAACTCGAGTCAAGGTGCTCTGATGACTACCAAACTGATCCCCTTAGAACTTTCTCTTCCCTGGTTTCAGGTCAATGCTTTCGCCTTTCTGCCCTCTACTAGTAGAGAGATCAAAACAGAGTGGGCACTTTTTACTCACGGCTACACTTCTCATAAGGGAGACTGCCTCAACTGGGCCTCAAGACTTGTAGAGGTCGGCGTTCCTTGCCTTATCTTCGATCAGCCCGGTCATTACCTGGGAAGTTTTAATGAGGTAAAGAGTTGGGAGGATTTTAGGGATCATGCCCACGAAATCTTCACTGAAGCCTTTCTACGACTTGAAGATCTATTAAGTCTGCACATAGGAAGAGGTGGATATCCGAATGTGAAAAATATCATCCTCGGCGGTCACTCTCTCGGGGCCTTTACGGCGATAAAAGCCTTAGAACTCTCTCGATTTCAAGATCTATCCAAAGTAGCCGTTGCTGTAGGTATTGGTATAGGCCAGAGACAGGCTACACATCTTTTTGAAACCGCCTTTTATGAAAAAACTCTTTCTCTAAGGCGCCAACTTGTCTCTCCTTGTCTCGATTCCAAAATTGTATTCTCCTGGCTAAAAACCGAAAAAGAAAATCTCACCTTATCCTCGCAAAGGATTCATCTTATCACTGGTGAAGATGACGTCGTTGTGGGGGCTGGGGGACTTGAAGCATTTATCGAAGTTCTAGAAAGAAATGGAAACTTCGTCTCTTGGGAGCGGCCCAAAAAACTCCCTCATCATGAACCGGGAGCAGCGACTCCTCATCTTTATGCCTTTTTGAAAGATCACTTTGGTTGGAAATAGATCTTTAGATTTTTAAGCCACCCTTCTTTTCCTGGCCGATCGAAGGGAGTTCCCTTAAGTTTTTTTCTCAAGCCCCTCTTTGATTCAGAAGAAATGAATTCAGTTAATTTTTCTTTAGGCCACTCATAGAACCAGGAGATTAAGAACTCGAAACAAGGGTCAATCGAAAGTCGACCGGTCGTTTTGATTAATGGCTTATTGTTCCATGGACAAACGTCCTGACAAATGTCACAGCCAAAGATTTCTCCACGAGAATTCTCTATTCCCTTTGGAGCTGGAGCATCCTTGAAGAGTTCAATTGTGTAGGTCGATATACACTTTGAAGCAGTGAGTGTCCTTGTTTCCTGATCTAATGCATTTGTGGGGCAAGCATCAATACAGGCCGTACATGTTCCGCAATGATCAACTTCAAGTTCATTTATTTCAATTTGAATTTCTTCATCCAAGAGAATACTTCCAATGAGAAAGTAGCTCCCCTCATTTCGGTGAATGAGCATTGAGTTTTTACCAAACCAACCAAGCCCTGCCCTAAAAGCCAAGTCCCTCTCGAGCACCGGCTGAGCATCAATACAATAAAAAAAAGATTTTATTTGAGGAAAATGATAATCTTTTATTTTAGTGAGCCGTTCTTTTAAAGTATGATGATAATCCTGACCTTGAAAGCCAAAAGCATACGAAGCAATCTGATGTAAATTTTGATCAAGCATCCACTTTTTTGCTGGACGATAGGAGAAGAGAAAAACTAAA
Organism: Halobacteriovoraceae bacterium; assembly: GCA_040382195.1. Taxonomy (GTDB): domain Bacteria; phylum Bdellovibrionota; class Bacteriovoracia; order Bacteriovoracales; family Bacteriovoracaceae; genus Peredibacter. The sequence goes on from JBEIFX010000001.1 coordinate 52,391, forward strand.
GCTGACTTAAACTCAGGAAAGATATTTCTTAGATCTTGTCTCAGTTTTCGTCGCTGATCACTAAGGTAGTTCAAGGGATCGTTTGCACCTGATGCAACCCACTCCTCATAACGACTAAGAGATCGTGGCACTGGCTCAGTGGTGTAGCCCCAATCCACAACTCCAAGATTTTTTAAAAACTCATTGTCGAGGAAAGTGGAGGATTTCATGTATTTAAATTGAATATTTCAATAGCACCTGTTGGGCATGCCTCTACACAGACCATATCGAGAGTACAATTTGTAACTTTTGAAACATCGATTGTAGTTTCACGTTTATTGTCTTTAGATGTTGTCCAGATGTCGAATGGACATACATTGATACACGCCTGGCAAGAAGCACAGATCGATGTATCAAGTAGGAGCTTTCCCCTGTCAAAAGACACCTCCTGGATCAAATCCTCATCCGTATTTTTAAACGCTCGCGGTACATCTCTAATTGTCTCAACTCGAATTGAATTCGTAGTTCCTTGTCTAAAAAATTTTCCATCTCCAACGGTCACGACAACCTTGTCACCTAGCTGAAGAAGATCTTCTTTTTTCAGCTTATCGAGCATAAGTCCTTCAAGCTTGGTAAGATCATTATTCTCATGAATATTGAAGTAATACGGTGAAATGCCCCAGTATAAGCTCATCTTTCGGATCACATTCAATGAATTTGTAACACCCAAGACATGTGTCTTTGGGCGAAAACGAGTCATCTTTAAGCAGGAGTTTCCGCCTTCAGTTATAGAAATGATCCAACGAGCATGAAGCTTCTCGGCAATAATCGATGCAGCAACTTGGACTGAGGCCGTGACACTAGAGATGTCCATGTGGCGTAAGAAAGGACGCTCTGTGGGCTTGCTTTCTGCCTCTTCAACAATCTGGCCCATGATCTGTATCGCCTCAAGCGGATACTTTCCTGATGCAGTCTCTCCAGATAGCATCACGCAATCAGTTCCATCCCAGATCGCATTTGCAACATCGGAAGCCTCTGCTCTTGTTGGTCTAGAGTTAGTAATCATTGATTCTAGCATTTGTGTAGCAGTAATAACTGGTTTCCCGGCCTCATTACAAGCTTTGATCATCTTTTTCTGAATACTCGGGACCAGGTGATTACCTACTTCGACACCCATATCACCTCGAGCAATCATAATCGCATCAGACACTTGGATAATACTATCAATATTGTCGAGGGCTTCAGGTTTTTCAACCTTTGAGACGATGGGAATTTGGATTTTCATTTGATGAAGAAGTAATTTTACTTCCATAACGTCATCTGAAGTTCTCACAAAACTCAACGCAATGTAATCAATACCTTGTTTGAGTCCGAACAAAAGATCTTCCTTATCTTTGTCAGTAAAGCTTGGAGCGGAAACTTTCACATAAGGAAGATTGATTCCCTTATTTGACTTTAGAACTCCACCAACTATGATCTTTATTTTTAAGACTTCACGATCCTTCTCTATTGCCTCCGCCTCCAAAAGACCATCATCGAAAAGTATCCTTGCCCCTACGTGAGCATCTTTAACGAGGTTTTTGTAAATAGTAGGTATGAAGCATGAATTATACTCAGGATACTGAGCTTTCAGGTGTGAGGGACCAATGACCCAAATTTCACCATCCTTTAGCTCTAAAGGCTCGGAAAGTTTATCGACTCGGATCTTTGGACCCTGAAGATCTAAAAGGATGGCAACTTCTTTCCCTACGTTCATGGAAGCTTGCCTTATGTTCTTGATGGACTGCTCATGAGCTTCATACGTTCCATGGGACATATTGATTCGAGCAGCATTCATTCCCGCCCTGATCATTCGTTCTAACATTTCAATCGTGTTTGAACTTGGTCCGATGGTCGCAATAATTTTCGCGCGACGGATTGTCATAATTGAATCTTTGCTAAGGTTAATGATTAACTTAATTTTTTAAACTGACTTACTTGGTTCATCTGCTCACGGTGCCCTTTTTGGATATTCTCAATTTGAGATTCATGAGATTTAGCCATCTTCATTTTTTCATCTTCATAGGTTTTTTTTAGCTGCATTATCTCACGACTGTGAGCATTTTGCCTCTGGAGCATTTCTTTTTTATTCTCAATATTGAGATTCCTTAATCTAGTCTCATAATTATCTGTTATCAACTTTAAATTGCTCTCACCCTCAATCTGCATCTTGTCAATTTTCTTTTGGTAATGGCTATTTAAATCCGTTATAGTTTGTCTTAGCTGATATTCCTTATCATCTAAAATCATTTGCTGATTTCGAATGCCCTCATTGTGTCGATCTTCAAACAGCATGCGCTGGGAATCAAACTCGTTTTTATTTTTGTCTTGAATCATCTGGATCTTCTGATCCATCGTTACATTAAGTAACTCTATCTCACGCTCTGAACCTGCCAGTCTTTGCTCGTATTCATAGGCCGTCGATTTGAGCATCTTCTCAAAAGCACGTTTCATTTCGACAACTTCCTCAACTCGCTTTTCCTCTAATTTTTTCATAAACTCTTTTTTGTCAGCATTAGTAGTTTGGGCCACCTGCTTTAAACTCTCATTATGCTTTTGCTCGAATGACTTCATGGAATTGTTAAAATTCTCTTTTAATCGATTAAGCCGATCACTGGCATTTTTACGTTCCATAATGAGCTGACTTTCATAATTATTTTTGGCTATGAGACCTTGGTTTTCACGATTTTCAATTTCTCTTTGCGTCTTTTCTCTTTCCCTAGAAATCGTCATGAGTTTATCTGAATTGGCATCACTAAGCTTTTTGTCCCTAAGGGCAACAGCTTCATTGCTTTCTTTTTCCAAAGTTGCGTTGAAGCTCGCCTGATCTTCAAGGTTTCTTGCCTGGTAATCTCTCTTGGCGTTTACAAGTTCATTTTGGAGATACTTAATCTTATTTTCTGAGACAGCCCTTTCATTTAAAACGTTATTGTCATTTTGAAATTCGCCAAATTCCCCAGAAACATTCTCGTGGCGACGCTTTTCAAGCTCTATTTTTCGGAGATTTCCATTGAAGTCACGTTTTAGATCTGAAATCTGCTCTTGATGTTCTTTGTTTGTTTTTACTGTCTGGCGGTGCTGCTCTTCCACGAATTTTTTATTCCTTAGTGCATAGTCCTTTGAAAGAGTTTCTTCTCTTGTTTGGAATTTTTTCTGATCTTCTTTAAATCGATCTTCAAAATACTTGAGCTGTTGAGAATGCTCGGCCTCTCGTGCGATATCTTTCATCTTATTTTCATAACGTAGCTGACCTTTTAATGAATCCTTTTCAAAGGCAGCATCTTTTTTAAGCTTTGCGAGATTTTCTTCCTGAATTCGCACAAGCTGTTCGCGTTCTTTACTGACATCAGCACCCAAAGAAGCAGCTCTGCTTCTCAATTTATTTTCATAATCTTCAATTTTGTGATTGAAGTTATCACTGACCTCATTGATATTTTTTTTATATTTGTCCTTCGTTCGTTTACCAAGCATTTCATTCCGCAAAACTTGATCTTCAAAGCTCTTTTGATAACTACTTTTGACATCCCTTAATCGCTGGTCAAATTCCTGGCGTTTCTTATTTGATTCTTCAGTGAAAGATTGACGTTCGCGATTTAACTCATCATTGAATTTTTGTGATGAAGTATCAAAAGATGACTTTGACTTCTCTTTTAATTGATCGAGATTGGACTGATAGGCTGATTCAAGATCTGCACGATCTTTGGTAAAGGTATCCTTTTGCTTAGAAGTGATATACTCGGCCCTCTTTTCTGTTTCCTGAATGCGTTTTTCAGCGGCTTCTTTAACTTTCTGATTAGCATCCTGAAAGTACTCTCGCTCCTTGGCCAGTTTTTTGGTGTAATCTATACCATTCATGCTCATAATAGATTCCTTCAGTCACTATCTGTGACATCATAGAGCAGTATATCATTTTCAAAATTGGATGATGAACTTGGGTAAATCTTGCTGATTTACCCAAGTTGACTATTCTAGGCGGGAACTACTTACTTAGAGCTTCGTCAATCAGTTCGGAAAAGACCTCTATTGGCTGTGCGCCGTTAACAAGCTGGCCGTTGATAAAGAAGGTTGGCGTAGACTTAACTTTTGCTCTACGACCCTCCTCAATATCGCTTTTCACTTGAGTGAGGTATTTATTCTCTGTAAGACATTTTTCAAAAGCATCCATCTTGAGGCCAATTTTTTTAGCACCCTTCTTCAACCCTTCATTGTCTAGAGAATCCTGATTCGCAAACATATGGTCATGCATCTTCCAAAAGTTTTCAGTTCCCTGCTCATTGGCACATAAACCTGCCACGGCAGCGGTTTCGGCATGATTGTGAAAAGGAAGTGGAAAGTTCTTAAAAGCAACTTTAATTTTACTGCCGTACTTTTTCTTCAGATCTTTTAGGAGATCAGCTCCCTTCGCACAGAAGGGGCACTGGAAATCAGAGAACTCCACGATCGTAACTTTGGCTTCCTTGCCTCCATCGAAAGGAGCACTACCAGCTTCTACTTGGAATGTAGGTCTTCTCGGTTTTGGTATATAAACTTCTACTGGAGTTTTATTCGTCTGCTCAGCAATCCACTTGTCGACAGCTTCTTTCTTCTTCTCCATCCCTAGATAATTTTTAATTTTTTCTCTTACCTGAGGATTGATATGCTCTGCCGGGATGTTCTGATCTTTTATAAAGGTATCTATTTGTTTTTCAGAGATCTGCACATCTTTGGCAATAAACTTTTCAAGAAATTCATCATTCGAAATACCTTTTTTCCTAGGATCCTTATCCATGTATTTTTGAAGAAGCATCGATTTAAGCTTGTTAAACTTAATTTCAAAAACTTTTGACTCCGCTTCAAAGAGTTCAGATTCAATACCATCTCCTAAGTCTACATTTGTAATCTCCAGGTCACCTGCCTTTGCAGCAACTCCTGGCTTAGTAGCTGGTTTAAAAAGATAGCTTGGTCCGCCATTGGAATCAGAACAAGAAACAAATACAGACAAGAGGACAAGGGTCAAGGCACCCAAAATGGCTTTCATATGAGAGGACTCCTAGTTATTTTAAGAATCTGATCTTAGCTTAAAGCTTGAGGAATTAAAACAAAGTAGTTTGATCAACTACCCAGATGTCGAATGAATTCCTGATACTGAGGTACATCCCGCAGGTTGCTTACTGTCCCTTGGGCCATCACTCGCCCCTTTTCCAAAAGAAGTAATTGGTTGGACTTGAGAATTGTTTCCAATCGATGAGTAACGATGATCGTTATTGATTTAGATTGAAAGAAATGTATTAAATCTCTAAGTGCAGCTTCTAATTCTGAGTCGAGGCCACTCGAAATTTCATCCATCAGAATAACTGGTTTTTTTAAAAAGAGAGCGCGAAGTCCAGAAATAAGTTGTTTTTGCCCCATAGAAAGATTTTTTGGATAAATCGCATCTTCTGGACCATGCCTCCACCTCTTAAGGTAAGGAATCGATCTTGTTGCGAGCTCCCAAAATTCGTCAAAACCTTGATTGGAGCCAAGGGTGATATTAAAACGAAGAGTTTCCGTGAATACATGAGAATCTTGAGACACAAGACTGACATAGGCTGAAAAAGCGCGAAGCTTTGGCTCTTCAAAAGTTGAAATCGATCGATCATCTATTTTAATTTCGCCTTCAAAGGTGTGATATTGTCCAGAAAGGAGTCTAAGGAGGGTTGATTTTCCGCAGCCTGATTCACCTAAAATACCTAGCACTTCTCCTCTTTTGAGTTTAAATTCAATTCCATTTAATTCAAAGCCTTGGTCATAGCGGAAATGATCAAGACGGAAATTTAGGCAGTCGGCCTGGAGAGATGAGTAGTTTAATTGCTCATACTGCTCTTGCTGAAAACTTTCGTTGAATTGATGAATCCGATCAATCCCAGTTCCCGCTCGAGATAAGACCGAGATTTTTGAGGCGATATCTTTTATCGGCGTGATGGATTTTTGAATAAGATCAATAAGAGCTGCAAGGATGGCAATTTCGACAATTTGAGAAAAAGGAACAATGAGCATAACAAGCGCTACAAGGATAGGATAAAGAGATTCTGCGGCGGAATAATATCCAGCATCCCAAATATTGGCATGCAGTTGCTTGTCGAGGAACTCCTCAAAAATCTTTTCACCTCTTCGGGATGCGTAGCGTTCGTTAGGGCTGAAGAAAAGTTCGCGCAGACCGGAAGAAAGATCAGTAACGACTCTGGCCATCTGCCCATTAATGCGACGGACGTCCATAAAAACTTTCGCCATCGCCTTGCTGCCTTTGATAAGAAGAAAGCAGGCGACGACTTCTGCAATAAAAAGGGCGAACCCGGTCGTCGAATTTAATCTTAAAAAACTAATTAGGCAGGAAAGAATAAAGATAACATCGATAAAAATGGAAAAGCTACCAGAGCTAACAACTTCTCTTACAGCATCAGTGTCATTCATCAGCCTCGCAAGGACTTCTCCCATCGGATAGTCATCATGGCCACCAGACTTTCGCCTTATGGGCGCTTTTAACCATAAGGAAAAACTCTTCGTTCGGATAGATGCAAGAAGAAGCTGAACATAGCGCTGAGTACCTAAAGTAAAAAGAAAGCGATTTAAGTACTCTCCTCCGTAGAGCGTTGCAAGCATGGAGAGATGATAATAAAACTCTTTATCTTTTCCAAGAGAGTCATAAAAAGCACTGATCAACTGGGGTGTTAAATATCCAATCACCGCAGAGATGAGAATATTTGTTATAATGAAGAGAACCAAGAACCACTCGGACTTAAGCCAGAGGTAGGTCCACCATTTGTTCTTTGAAGAACTTTTTAACATCTTCTTCCCTTAACATTTGAGCAGTTTTTCCTCGAACTTTTATTCCCTGCTCTTTACCAATGAAAATAACCTCATCAACCAATCTCACTGTTGTAAGACGGTGAGTGGAGATTATAAAAGTTAGATCCTTCAAATCAGAAGAAGCCTTGAGTCCATTTATAATTCGACGCTCTAGTATGATATCAACAGATGAGAAAGGATCATCCCAAATAAGTATTCGAGCACCAGATAGAAGAGAGCGAATAAGTGCAAGCCGCTTCATCTGGCCGCCCGAGAGCCTTTTTCCGTTTTCTCCAACTTCTAGCAGGAGCACATCATCTAGCGTCTCTGCTAAATTATCAAGTTGGAAAATTCTCATAAGATCATATGCCTTCTTCAGCATTATTGAGTCCGGTACTTTGCCTAGAAAGATATTTCCGGCAACCGTATCATTAAAAAGATATGGCTCCTGCTGGACCATTGAAACCTTAACTCCATCAAGAATAAGCATGGTCGCAATCTGAGAGAGAGCGAAGCTCTTTCCACTTCCCGTTTCTCCAATAATGGCAGTCCATATTCCTTTTTTTAAAGGAGTGCTCAATTCTTTGTCCCAGAGGACGATCTTAGTTTCAATAATGTTTTGATTTATCAATCCCCTATAATTTTGAATGACTCTTTCGTCTGGTGAGATTTCCATGAGTGTCCCGTAAAGTTCTTTCACTCGTTTCCAGGCCGCCACCCCCTGCGAAATAACAACCGCCACCCAGGACATAAACATCACCGGCTCTAAAAAAAGATAAAGGAAGCCTGAAAAGAATACTAGATCAGAAGTATTTCCGCCGTGTTGTCGAATGAGCATCGCTGCCCAAAGAAGTGAGGCACCGAGACCAAGTTTTACATAAGGGCCGGTGAAGGCAAAGCCGACTGAGGTTTTAAAAAAAAGTGAAAGTTCTTGGCCAGATATTTTCGAAAATCCTTTAATAAAGCTATCTTCGCAGTGAAAATTTTTAATGGTTTGCTTTGCCTCATACGCCTCAATAATATTCTGCTGCACTTCCCCTTTCATATCCATCATCTTCTTATAATACCTCTGATTAATAAAAGTCACGATGGTGTAAAGAAAGACACTCGCAAAGAGAGGATAAAAAGCAGGCCAAAGATAGGCGTCAGTTTTCGTAAATTTCGGAATGAGAACCCAGGCAGCGATGACGAGATTAGAGATCTGAAGGAGTCCAAACCCAATGAAGGCACGAAGGTTATTAATGTCATCAAAAAGAATCTGGTAAATTTGTCCCTGACTCTTCCCCTTGTATCTTGTATGGGGTACCGACTCCAAAAGACTCAATAGTTCCATACGAAGATGTTTTTGCTGAACTCGGGCTGGATAAAAGAAAAGAAGCCGAGAAAAGGTACGAAAAAAAAGAATTCCAAAAGCTAGGCCAAAAAAAACCCACACAGAGATATCATCGACTCCACCGTCACTCATTTTGATGGTCAAATCCCTAATACGCTCCGGAATCTCGCGCTGAAAAAGCTGAAGTACATAGAGACAAAAAAAAGCCCCTATATAAAGCCACTTAAACTCCAAAGCATGATGGAGAAGCCAAGAGAGGAATTTGCGAGAAAGACGAGGCTCCATAGGAGGTCAAAATTAGCACTTTTTCTGCTCAAAGTCATTGAAAGTTCAAAGAAAGCATAGTGACAGAATGTCGAATTCTCATTAACATGCTAACTCAGGCGCCCGTAGCTCAGTTGGTTAGAGTATTACCTTGACATGGTAGGGGTCACAAGTTCGAATCTTGTCGGGCGCACCATTTGCAGCAGTAATATAAAATCACTAAACTTCAAATCGTTCACAATTAGCAAAATCTAGGACAATCCCTTCTTTATAAGGACGGAGAACTTTCATTTACTTGAAGTATTAATTTTCCTAAGATTATAGGCATATGCCTCAGACTCTTATCCTCTTTATATTATGCTCCTTACCCTTTAATGCATTTGCTCAACAGTCAAATACCGATAAACTTAAAAAAATTCAGAAGCTGGATCGACTCGCCTTTGGATCATGTAATAAGCAATATGCTACCCAATCAATTTGGAGGGATCTAATCCTTCAGACCCCCGATATTTTTATTTGGGGTGGAGACAATATCTACGCTGACACCAAAAACGCAGAAGACATTAAGAAGGCCTACCAAATTCAAAACGAGGTCGAAGACTACAAGTTTTTCAAGGCCCTCACTCCAATTATTGGAACCTGGGATGACCATGATTTCGGTATCAATGATGCTGATGGAAATTATCCCTTAAAGGCACTAAGCCGGCTCTTTGCCTTGGACTTCCTGGAAGAGCCAATCTTTTCAGCTCGAAGGCTTCGTGAAGGGATTTATACCAGCTATGACTTTGGAGATCTTGATAGAAAAATAAAAATCATCTTGCTCGACAACAGATATTTTATGAAGTTGGAAAATGATGCCCCACTTTTGGGAAATGTTCAGTGGCGTTGGCTTGAAGAGGAAATTAAAAAATCAGATGCTTCACTTCACCTCATCGTTTCCGGTCTTTCAGTACTTTCTCCAGAAAATCCTTCATCTGAAGAATGGGTAGACTTTAAGCGAGAGCAACTTCGTTTAATGACAATTCTGAGAAGTAGACCCATTCCCTACTTATATCTTACGGGTGATAAACACTTCTCTTCTATCTTTACGAAAGATGGAGAACTTGAGTTTCTTTCCAGTGGAATGACTCACAACACTCGTTATCCGCTGAGACCCTGGGTACGTAGGAAATACCCAAATCCGATTTTTGAAAAAAATTACGGAATGATTGATTTTGATTGGGAAAATAGTCTTCCCATCCTCACGTTGAGCATCCGTTCAGTCTCAGGTACAATTCTTCAAGAAAAAAAAGTGGCCTGGAAGTATAATGGTTGGAATGAAATTTAGTTATACTCTAACCAAGAGAATTCTTTATAAAATTCTTCTTCTTCTATTGATCGCCTGTTCGAGCAGAATAGAACCCGAAGGTCACCCCTCGGGTCTTATGATTTCCGAAATTAATCCAAATAAATGGACTTCACTCGTCAAACAAAATCTCCTGCAGCTTTCCCAAGTCTACGACCTCTCTCCATTTCTTTTTACTAAAATGATACAAGTCGAGTCTAAAGTTATTCCACAATCTCATCCTGTTTTTATTCTCAACACAAGGTTTGCCGAAAAGCCACTTCATCTGTTGGCCATGTTTCTCAATCAAGAGTTTCAATGGTGGCTTATCCAAAATCAGGAAAAATACCAGGCCGCTTTTCGGGAATTAAAAAAAGCTGTTCCCAACGCCCCAGAAACAAATAGTCTGGGTAAAGACTCAACCTATATTAAAATTCTTGCTGCGCAACTGGAGTTTCTTGCACTCACCCACTACTTAGGATTAAATGAATCAAAGAGAATTCAAGCGGAAAAAGTCTCTATCGAGAAACAAGACCCTTGGGTTTATAAAACTGTCCAGCTTAGAGAAGCGCCGATTAGAAGGATTCTCCACTCACATCACCTCCTTCCACCACCATTAAATTAGAAACTTACAAAGAACCCATTGTGCTCCGAGGAAAGGAGACTTAGAAATTTATACTGTTCACTTGTTTTATCTCTTAGGAAAGTTGATCCTACTCCGATTGCGCTAATTTGAATTTTTTTCTGGTTATTCTCTCTCACGAGTCGAAGGATTTCGTAGATGTCATCCCTCTGATTAGAATTATGGAAAGTAGGTGCCCCATCAGTTAACAATACGACGTCAGAGATATCTTCATAGTTTTTTAAAACAAACAGAAGTGTATCCCTGGTAGGAGTCCCTCCGGAAGGTGTTAAAGAATAGATAAAATCAAACGCATCCATTCGATTTATGCCCTCAAAATCTTTTATCGTGCCCCACATGCTCCTGAATGGGGCACGCTCTTTAAGGGGAAATTGAACAATATCCACTTTGTAGTTTTTCGGCAGAGAAGTTAAAAGCATTTTAATCCCGGCCTTAACCTGAGTTATCCGGTCCTCCTCTATCATCGAGTAGGAGGTATCAATAATGAAGACAATATTTTTACCTTTAAATTTAAATCCGATATCCGCATCAATTTCCGAAGATACAGCTTTATTCTTTTGCTCTCTCCAAAATTTATTTTTCTGTTTCTCAACTTGAAGCTCTTTCTTTAACTCTTCTATAGTCACCTTACTGATGGCGAGTTCCTCCTTAAGAATTTCTTTAACAATGTCCTCTTTAGCGCCCTCGACAGGAGCTGTTTTGGGGATGGCCACATAAAGGATGATGACAGCTCCCAAGGCTCCGCTCAACATATCAAGAAAAGAAATAGAAAAAAGCTCTATTGGCCTGCGTTTTGTCATTGAATTTCAATCTTATTAATAAGGTTATCAATTACAAATTCTTTAAGATCTGAGTGAAAACGGTCACTTTCCTCTTGCAGGCGATGAACAAACCACATAATGATGATCGAAAGCACCAAAGCAACTAGCGTTGTATCGAAGGCTACACCAAGAAGGGAGGTGATCTTATTCATATCCCCTGAGTTAGCAACGATCAAAGCTTGGGAAATTCCTAGCACCGTGCCCACAAAACCAATAGAGGGAATGACCCATGTCAGATAGCGGATAATCGACTGATCCCCCTCAGCTTTTTCTTGCGAAACTTCAATCTGTATACTCACAATATCCATCAACTCTGAGAGGGAGTTGGAAGAGTGAAACTTGGTGCAGGCCTTCTTCAAAAGATCACTTAAAATGTATTTTTCCTTTTTATCTAATTCAATTAATTTAAATTTAAGTACATTTATGTCAGATGGCACAAAGACAATCTTCTCGCCCGTGGGAATCATGTTTAAATGAAAAGCCTTTCTTTCGCGCTGGATGATCTCTAGCTTTTTGTTGACCTCCAACCACGCCCAAAAAAAGGCAAGATAGGTGAATCCCTGGATATAACCTCCATTTTGAAAATCTCCTCCTAGAAGGATTAACATTCTATACAAAGCTGGTGAGTTAGCCTCTTCTGTCGTAGAATAAAGGATCATGCAGAGACCCATGAAAAGAAGGGTCAGACCAGTGGAAAGAGATAAATTCCTAAGATTTTTCATCCGATAAAATCCATGTTATTAAACTATAGGGTTTATCGGCTAAATACTTATAAAAACTAAGGACATCCTCATGAAAAAAATAGAGATCCATCCGGATGCCGTTGAGAGAGTAAAAAAGTTTACTATCAATGATCCCCAATTGGGTTTCGGTAAATATGTGGCGCCGATCATGATCGAAGCCCTTTATGACCATGGAGAATGGCAACGTTTTGATCTTCTACCATATGGGCCCCTTCAGCTTGATCCCTGCAGTAAGGTTCTCCATTACGGACAGGAAATCTTTGAGGGCCTAAAAGTTTTCCGTCATCCTAATGACCATATTTATATGTTTCGCCCAGAAATGAATGCCCGGCGTTTTAACCAATCGGCCCGTCGAATGGCGATGCCAGAGATTTCCGAGAAGCAATTCCTAGAGGCTTGTGAGGTCATCAGTGCCTATTCTAAGCACCTTGTTCCAAAGCGCCTAGGCGAATCTCTTTATCTTAGGCCTTTCATGATTGCCAGTGAGGTAGGTATGGGTATCAGGCCTTCAAAGCAATTTATTTTTATCATCGTCGCCTCTCCTTCTGGTTCATATTTTGCGGGGGATTCGGTTAAGGTTTATATAGAACGTGATGACATTCGATGTGCTCCAGGTGGTATTGGCTTTGCCAAGACTGGCGGAAACTATGCTGCAAGTTTGAATTCTTACTCAAAAACCATTAAGCTTGGATGCGATCAAACCATGTGGCTAGATTGCTTCGAGCACCGTTATATCGAAGAAATGTCTGGTATGAATTTTTTCTCTGTCATTGATGGTAAACTCGTGACTCCTGTCCTTACTGATACCATTCTTGATGGAGTAACACGAAAATCTATTATCGAGATCGCCAGAGGCGAGGGTCTTACCGTCGAAGAAAGAAAACTTTCGATTGATGAGGTATTATCCGCAATAGATGAAGGCCGCTGCACTGAAGCTTTTGTTTGTGGAACAGCCGCAGTGGTCGCTCCCGTAGCTTCTTTGATGGATAAAGACCTAGGAGTTAAGCATCTAAAAGAACCAGCTGGTAAAATGAGCATGCATTTAAGAGAAAAGCTTATCTCTATGCAGACTGGAAGGGCACAAGCTCCGGAGGGCTGGCTTTATCCTGTAAGAGAATTAAATTTCTAATAAGAGGGCTTTTAGAGAGTGCCCTCTTATTTCGAATTTTTATATTACAGGTTTGGTAGTGCAACAAAGCAAACAATGGCCATGAGAGTTGGAAAAAGAGCACCTTTCAAGAGTCCAATCGGAGAAATCCCTTCTGCTCCGAAAGAATCTTTTAGAATTCCATAACCAGCTGGGTTTGGAGCGTTAGCAATAACTGTCAACCCACCACCTGTCACTGCTCCGGCAACAAGAAAGTATTTAGCGGAATCAGTCAACTCTACAAGAGATCCAAGGTAAGTGAGTGCAGCATTATCAGTGATTCCAGTGAGTGCAGTTGCTCCAAAATAAAGAACATAGTCAGAAAGACTTACAATCAAACTCTGAAGCCACCATTTTTGCTCACTTCCAAGAACAATAAGACCTCCGAGGAAAAAGCCTACCATTAAAGAGGACTTGACTTGTACATCATCCTGAAATTCTTTGGTTACCACTGTGAAGCCTAGGAAGAAAAGAAAGAGTCCCATAAAGACCACCATATGATGGGCGGTAAGAACAACAAGAGCAAGAAAAATGATGTGGACTAAAGTGACCCACCAAGGAGGAAGCATTTTGGAACTATTGTCAGGTCTAAGCTGGAAGTCCCCTTGGAGTTCATTTTTAAACATGAAGGCGATTGTCAGAGCACTTAGAGCACAAGACAGAGCTGCCTTGTAGCCAAAATTAGTGAACATATGGGCCATACCCCATCCCCATTTTCCGGCAACCATGAGGACTGGAGGTGCAGCGAAGTGAGAAAGAGTTCCACCAATCGAAACATTCACGAACAGAAGACCAATAGTTGCGTACTTGAATTTTGTGCTCATTTCTCGAGAAAAAAAGTTTTTTAGTAGAATGATAGCGGTTACCGTCATTGCTGCCGGCTCAGTGATGAAAGACCCCAAGAGCGGACCAACGACAAGAGCAGTAAAGTAAAACGCCATTTTTCGAGGTAGGGGAATCATATTAGAAATGATGACGATGATCTTTTCTGCGAGTTTAATGACGGGTCTTGTTCCGGCCATGGCCATAATTACAAAGACAAATCCTGGTTCCGTAAAGTTTAATGATTCTAGGTACTCGATCGGCGCATGAAATCCCTGATTAAAAATCATAAAAATCAAGAAGACCGCAGACCACATTCCAAAGACGGCTTCTACTTCGGCCATAAAATGCCAGAAGTTTTCTCCCATTGATCCTTCAGGATACTGGTGAGCGATATGAGCAAACTTACCGACAAGAAACGTGTGTGCGATAGCAATGGCAAAAATAATAGTTGCCACTATCTGAACTGATGTTGGATTCATGAATTCCCCTTTTAGTATCTTTACCTTAATAGTCTAAAGGGAATTAACAATTTGGACAAAAGATTTTAGCCATTTTTACCAATAGAATTAACTGGGCAAGCATCCATTTGCTCCTCGCAGAGAGCAATTTCATCAGGTGTTGTCGGCTGTTTTTTGACGTAAGCATTGCCGTTATCATCTTCGGCAAAAAATTCGGGTGCTCCAGAATAACAAACATTACAAGCTATACACCCTTCTCCACCATCATCATCAGGATCTGTGCAGTAGAAAAAACCAGAGATATTTTTAGGGTGTTTATTTTTTGAATTTGCCATGGCCTCATTCTAATGGTGGAAGGCTCATGTATCAAGCAAGAAAGATCCCATTGACCGTGCGTCATTTTTGACATTCACCTTCTCGATTCGTAAGTTTGTAGGGATTTTAACTAAGGAAGAGGCAATGGACCAAAAGATCATAGACAAGGCTATACTTTGGGGAAAAAACACATATTTCAGTGAAAGTGATCGACAAGAAATTACAAACCTTCTGGCCGATGTTGAAAAAAATGAAGCCGAACTTAATGAGCGATTTTACCGTGATTTAGAATTTGGCACTGGTGGACTTCGTGCTCCCATGGGAATGGGGCAAAACCGGATGAATAAGTACAACGTCCGTCGAGCTAGCCAGGCGTTGGCCAACAAGGTGAAGAAACACTTCCATGGCGGTAATGCGGTCATTTCTTATGATTCAAGGCACCGATCAAAAGAGTTTGCTATGGAAGCGGCTTCGGTCTTTGCGGCCAATGGAATTAAGGCTTTTATCTTCCGACAACTAACTCCAACACCGATGCTTTCTTTTGGAGTTCGGTATTTCAATGCTCAGTGTGGAGTCATGATCACGGCTTCTCATAATCCCCCAATTTACAATGGTTTTAAAGCTTTCTGGAACGATGGTGCGCAAGTTGTCCCTCCTATAGATAAAGAAATCATCGAGGAATATAACTACCTTACAGATTGGAACATTGTTAAACACATTGAATTCTCTGAAGGTGTTTCCCGAGGTCTTATTCAATGGACAGATGAAACAGTGGAAGAGAAGTTTTATGAGGTTATCGAAACTAAAGTAATCCAAGACCTTAATCTTTGCAAAAAGCATGGTTCAGAAGTTGGAATTGTTTACACTGCCCTTCACGGATCTGCAGAGGTGCCCTGCCAAGTTATTTCAAAAAGATTAGGTTTTACAAACTTTTACTCTATCCCTGAGCAGGCTAAACCCGATGGGCATTTTCCAACCGTAAAATCTCCTAACCCAGAAGATCCCAAAGCGCTGGAGATGGCCGTCAATCACATGCTCAAGACTGGAGCTGATATTGTCTTTGGCACTGATCCTGATGGTGATCGTCTAGGTGTCGTTATAAATCATCATGGGAGAGCAGCAATCCTTAACGGAAATCAAATCGGTGCCCTGATGATCTATTATGTTTTCTCCCAGAAGTCACAGAAGAAGACCTTGCCCCCCCATGCGCTGGTGATTAAATCAATCGTCACATCACCGATCCAAAATGCCATTGTCGAGCATTTCGGAGGAAAAGTGATGGATACTCTTACAGGATTTAAGTGGATGGCCGGTCTCCTTAGAGAGTTAGAGGAGAAACAATCACCTTATCATTTCGTTTTCGCAAGCGAGGAATCTTTTGGTTACATGCCACACAAAGAATCAAGAGATAAGGATGGAGTAAGTTCACTTGCCCTTATGGCGGAGGCATGCCTCTATTACAAGAGAATGGGTATGAGTCTTGTAGATACATTAGATGAAGTTTACCAAAAATTTGGATTCTTCTACGAATCTCTTTTGTCGAAGGACTATGAAGGAATTGAGGGGGCAAACAAAATCAAACGTATTATGGATTTTTTCCGCTATTATCCTGAAGACTCTTTCGCAGGAGAAGAAATCGTTGCCAAAGAAGATTACGAGTCTTCGTTGGCCACAGACGTTAAGACCCGAAGTATCCAAAAAATTCCACTTCCAAAAAGTAATGTCCTGAGCTTTACCTTTGCCTCAGGTAATAAACTTTTTTTGCGCCCATCAGGAACTGAACCCAAGATTAAATTTTACACCATGGTTCGAGAAACTGATGGAAGTCTTACGGAAAAGAAGTCAAATGCTCTGAAGAAAGTCAAATTGATTGAGACGGAAATTGTAACCATCTGTGAGAAAGCCTAATGGAGAAAGCAATTGTCCTTCTTAGCGGTGGAATGGATTCCCTAGTATGCCTCGGAGAAGCTCTCGCAAATAATTATAAGGTCTCGCTACTGCACATGAACTACGGTCAAAAGACATCAACACGGGAAAGAAGATCATTCGATGATATTGCGAATTTCTATGAAATTCCAGAAATCGACCGCAAGACGATCGATATGGCATTCTTAAAACAAATTGGCGGCAGTTCGCTTACAGATGATTCTATCGACGTTAAAAAATTTCTAGGGGATTCGACGATCATCCCAGATTCATATGTCCCTTTTAGAAATTCAATTATTCTGTCCCTGGCGGTCTCCTGGGCAGAAGTCGTCGGAGCAACGAAACTCTACATAGGAGCTAATTTTGAAGACTCCCCTGGTTATCCCGACTGCAGGCCAAGTTACTATAAAGTTTTTAATCTGCTAATAAAAGAAGGTACGAAGAAGGGAAATATTGAAATTGTCACTCCTGTCATTTCACTTAAAAAGAAGGATATTGTTTTACGGGGAACTGATCTAGGAGTGCCATTTCATTTGAGCTGGTCCTGCTATAAGAACTCTGATAAAGCTTGTATGATTTGTGATTCATGTGCTTTACGACTTAGGGGGTTTCAGGCAGCAGGCATCGAAGACCCTATTGAAAACTTAGATTAGTTTTGAGCGAACCTTGCCCTCACTTCTCCAGCGAAAAATAGCTTTCTAAAATGACTTACATAGGTTTTTTTTGCTTTATTTTTCGGACACATAAAAATGATAAGAATGAATGATGAATGCGTTCTTGACCAAATTCCTGATTAAAAAAAGATCTAACACTATCTTTCCGCAAGAGATGAATTCCTCATCCACCTGTAAATCTTTCGAAGAAAAATGAAAAACATCTCTATTCCCATCAGAGTCATAACCGGCCATGAAACACGTCGTAAATTCAATTTCTCCTATCCTTTCATATAAATCCTTATAGCACTTTTGCATTCCGATCTTTGTTTGTCTAAATCTATTTATTAAGAAAGGAGCGGCCAAATATTCTCGTTGAGAAAAACGAGGGTTCGAGAGGTGTTTTATTCCTTGTGGGATACAGATCTCTTTGATTGAGATCTTATGAAATAGATTTGTTGCACATCCAAATATTGAAAAAAAAAGTACTACTATCACCCAAGTCATTTTTTTAAATGGCCCATCACCATCCTCTCAGGTCTAGAACCTAAGATATAAAGAGATGACCGACAATGAGCAGCGCAGAGGAAAAAAAGAAAAATTCTTAATAGTGCTTTCAGTAAAGCTGAACAAAATCTCCTTCAGTAACCGAACCACCCGAGTGAAGAGTACAAATAGCGCCGTCCTGACCGAAGTAGTCGACCACCTCAAGAGTTCCCTTAACTTCTCCCTGAGACATTCCAATTAGTGCACCAGACTCTGGGTCAAAAATTTCTTGACCTTCGGTTATGACTTTTAGAATATCTCCAAGATTAAGTCCTGAAGATCGACCTGCGTTGATGTAGATACGTGTACCTATAATTTTTGCCACCCTTCCCATCCAATCAAGCTTAGACCCTAATTTTACGACCTGTGGAGTTGATTTTTGGATTGCTAGCTTTATGGAATGCCTCAATAAGTCCTGTCGGTAAGACAGATTTTCTTCGACCTCCGAATTATAGAGGCGAAAGTTGGCATCATTGATATTTCCATCGAAGTTTTCAGAAAAAAGTTCTTTGTTTGAAAGGACATCGTAAACTTTAATTTCTATCAAACTCTCCGCAAGAGATTTCACATTCCTGACAAATCCGATGTCATCTGTTTTTTGTCTGACCCGGGCTTCTTTAATGCGTCCAAAAATGACTATGTTTACTCCAGAGAGCTTGGCCTTGCGTCCAAGTTGGGCAAGCTTAATTCCTCCGCCAGCATAGATTTCCTTAGAGGTCCCAAAAATCCCTTCTGCTTCGGGATCAAAAATGAAGTCCCTTGAACGTGAAACCTCTCTACGAAACTCTTCGGTTGCAAAGATTGCTAAATCTTGTCCTCCCATCGGAGCCTCATTGTAAAATGTCAGAAGTGCGATTTTCTTCTTCATCGGACTAAATTCTTTCACAGAATTCAACTGATTCGATCTGGACAATGGGGTCCGCCGTTGTATGGGTGCACAGGAAAAGAAAAAGAAGACTAAAAAGCCCGTTATAGAAATTCTACAGAACCGCATAATCATCCCCGATAAAGTTTATTCCGCTACAAACTTTAATGAAAACCCACTTCCAGAAGGTTCAATTATTAATTTATAGCTTTGGGATGATTTTAACTCTTTTAGGCGAGACAATAAATCAGTAAAAGATTTTTCCTCACCCTTATAAAAAGCAAGAATCTTTGCCTCTTTTTGAGAAAAGAGATCGATTTGTGGATCAATTGAGATTTTATCCCCTTCCTGACGTAATTTTTGCATAAAAGAGAGAACGTCACCTAAATGAGAGTAACCGGTTAGCGTTAGCGACGTTAGTCGACTAAAACGCTTCGACTGTTTAAGTATTCCCTCAAGTCCGCGAAAAAAATCTTTTGAATTTTTATACATGTGCCCAGCAATAATCGAGTTCAATTCCTTCTGCGACATTGGCCTAAAAGATTTTTGGAACCGAGGAATGGATGCAGAAAAGAGAACCTTCTTACTCTCTCCATCAACAAGAACAAACTTCCCCTCCCACTCAAGATCAATTTCTCCAAGGAATACTCGAAATCCGGTCTTCTTTATTGAGTAAGAAATTTTTAATAATAAACCTTGGCGGAAATATGAATCTGCATCCAAAGAGCCATCAACCAGGGAGGCCTTAATCCAATTTCGAAATCCTTCAAGACAATGGTCTCTACATCCTTCGACGTCCTTTACACTAACCGAAGCTATCTGTTGTACAAGATCAACCCAAGACGCCCTTAAAGGAGCGACAAAATCCTCTGCTTTCTCTAGACCAAGATCCTTCCATTCAAGGTTTATTAAATCAATTTCTCCGATGATGAAAAGACTGTCATAAATCCATTCTTCTTTTGATAAAAATCTCTTGAGAAAAAGATTTAATTTTTCTTGATTAAATTTAAAAGCGACTTCTGAAGTCCAAACACCGTCAGCACCCAGCTCGTGTGATTTGAATTTCAAACCATCAACTAAGGAAGATAACTT
Source organism: Halobacteriovoraceae bacterium (assembly GCA_040382195.1). Lineage (GTDB taxonomy): Bacteria > Bdellovibrionota > Bacteriovoracia > Bacteriovoracales > Bacteriovoracaceae > Peredibacter. The sequence continues at coordinate 72,168 of JBEIFX010000001.1, forward strand.
AAGATACTTGATGATTTCCTCCTCTTTTCTGGAGTCTAAGCCTTGGAAAAAATTATTTTTCACTTCTTCAGTTAGCTGAAAATCTCTGCCATATTTCTCTCTTAGGTGTCGCTCTTTAATCTTAGTCCAATGGGAGCTAAAGCGCTCATCGATAACCTTTTTGAGAGTTAAGGAGTCAAACTTCAATTCAGTAGATTTGTCTAGGATCACCTCCCAGATGGCATTATGAATCTGATAATTTTTCACCTCTGACTCAGCTATGTCCTTTTTGGGGAGTTGTACCTTCCGATTTAACTCTGTCTCTCCTGCGACTATAGAAGAAAAAAAAACAAGAGCGCTAATGAGAAATTTCCTCACTGCTTTACTTCCTCAACCTTACCATCGACGATAAAAGAAACAGAATTAGCATTCAATAATTCATTAATTTTCGCCGCCATCTGTGGAGACGGACTTACCAGGAAATTGTCATTCAGAAGCATCCGGGCCCTTCCCTCTGGAGTATCAAAAATAAAGTGAAGAGGTATTGAACCTCTGTAACTCAATAGGATTTGTTTCATTTGAGTGAGGGAGTGAGAGTGAAGCTGATTGAGTGAGAGATGAACTCTCACGGAGGTCACTCGTTCTTCAGATTCATCTTTGAGAAGACTCACTTTCGTTGGGAAAAATTTTTTAACGTCCTCACTAAGATTGACGTATCCAGAGAGAATGAGTGGCTCTTCTAAGGTTAAGAACTGCTGAAACTCGGCAAATATCTTAGGAAAAAAAAGACACTCAATTTTTCCATGAAGATCTTCCAGTGTCACAAATGCCATCTTATCACCTTTTTTTGTTAAGATGATTTTGGACTCCGAAATCATACCTGCTATGACAACACTCCTCTTTGACGGATCGTGCTCGTCTCCAAGCCTCGGATTGAACCCCTCAGGACGAGCTACTGTGGGAAGTTCCTGAATCTGGGCAAGATTCATTGATGTAAGCTTATCCATGATATCTTTAAACCTCATGAGGGGATGGCCTGAAACGTAGATCCCCAACAACTCTGCCTCAAGAGAAAGTTTTTGTTTTTCATCAAATTCCGCTGACTCGGCTATATGAAGTTGTTCTTCCGAACTTTCTCTTGATCCCTCCATATCGAAAAGCGAAGTTTGTCCCATGAGTTTTTCTTCCTGTTTCTTCTCAGCGAAGGCAACAATAAACTCCATGTTATCAAGAAGTGTTTTTCGATTATATTTTTCACAAGAATCAAAGGCTCCAACCTTAATGAGGGCTTCCAACACTCGCTTGTTGACCGACTTGAGATTTACTCGCTCACAGAAATCAACAAAGCCCTTAAAAGATCCATTTTCAGTTCTTTCGCGAACAATCTCTTCAACTGCTCCCTCACCAACTCCCTTCACGGCCCCCAGTCCAAAGCGTATGGTGTTTCCGATGACGTTGAAGAGCCAGAGGGACTCATTCACATCGGGGGGAAGAATATCAATATCAAAGTCTTTAGCCTCCTGGATATAGGCCGTAATTTTTTCCTTGTTGTTTATTTCTGTTCCCAGAAGAGCCGCAAAGAACTGGGCAGGAAAGTAGTGTTTTAAAAAAGCAGTCTGATAAGCCACGACCGAGTAAGCCACTGCGTGGGACTTATTAAATCCATACTCCGCGAATTTTTCCATAAGATCGAAGAGAGCTATCGCCTTATCTTCATCAAATCCTCGCTCAACCGCCCCTTTGCGGAAAATCTCTTTATGAAAAGCCATTTCTTCGGCCTTCTTTTTCCCCATGGCTCTTCGGAGCATATCCGCTTGTCCAAGGGAATACCCCGCGACAACTCGGGCAATGTTCATCACCTGCTCTTGGTAGACAATAATTCCGTAGGTATCTTTAAGTACTGGCCTTAACTCTTCAAAGGAGTATTGCTCTATCTTGCCATTGATTTTGTTCTTGATTTCGGCAAACTCCAAATGCATTCCCGATCCCATAGGGCCTGGTCGATACAGAGCGTTGATAGCAGTTATGTCGTCTATGGAGCCAGGTTTAATGCGTTTGCAAAGATCCTGCATTCCGCTTGATTCCAACTGAAAGACGCCCACAGTTTGACCATTAGAGATCATCTCGTAGACTGACTTATCATTCATATCGATGTCTTCAATATCGAAGTCAGCTTTTAAGTCCCTTTGGATGAATTTAGAGGCGTTAGAAATAACAGTAAGAGTCTTTAGGCCCAGAAAGTCGAACTTAACTAGTCCAATTTTTTCAGAGAAGTCTTTATCAAACTGAACAACCTGCTCTCCCTTGGCCCCTCTAAAAAGCGGACAGTAAGTGACCAACGGTTCGTTAGTGATGATCACTCCCGCAGCATGGATTCCCGCATGACGGTTGAGGCCTTCCAGGCGCTTTGAGATCTGTAGAATTCGTCTTATTTTGGGATCATTGTCCTCGAGCTCTTTAAGCTTTGGTTCTTTTTCAATAGCATCCTGGAGCTCAATCCCCAACTCCTCTGGAACAAGTTTTGCTAAAGCATCCGCCTCAGAATACGGGAGAGCAAAAACTCGGGAGACATCCCTTAGCACAGCTTTTGCCGAGAGAGTCCCGAAGGTGATAATCTGGCCGACGCGTTCTTCCCCGTATTTTTTAGTAACGTAGTCAATAACTTCCTGCCGCCGATCTTGGCAGAAATCAATATCGAAATCCGGCATTGAAATTCTTTCTGGATTGATGAAACGTTCAAAGAGTAGGTTATAAGGAATAGGATCAACGTTGGTAATTTTAAGAGCATAAGCAACAATAGAGCCCGCCCCGGAACCTCTACCGGGACCGACCGGAATACCATTGGCCTTTGACCACTGAATAAAGTCGGAAACGATAAGGAAGTAACCAGTAAATCCCATTTGCATAATGAGACCAACCTCCACTTCAAGTCGCTCAATGTACTGGGGTTTAATTTCAGTGTGCCAGTTAGGCTTTATCACGAGGTGCTTGAAGTGAGGACCGGTGAATCGCTCTTCCAGGCCCTCTCTTGAGAGTCGAGCAAAATATTCTTCCTCTGATTCCTGAGTTTTAATTTCAAACTTCGGAAGAAGGTAAATCTGCTTACCCTTTTCGTCTTGCCATTTGATTTCAAGATTACAGTCGTCAGCAATCTTAAGTGTATTATCGCAGGCTTCAGAGATGTAATGAAAAGCTTCGCGCATTTCATGGGCAGATTTAAAGTAAAACTCAGTGGTACTGAGCTTCATTCTCTTTTCATCTTCAAACGTCTTACCAGTCTGGATACACATCAAAACTTCTTGAGCAGCGGCATCTTCTTTAGTTAGGTAATGACAATCATTAGTAGCAACCAAAGGAATCGAGAGATCCTTCGCGAACGATATAATTTTCTTATTAACATCAGCTTGTTCCGGAATTCCATTCTCTTGAATCTCAAGATAAAAATCATCTTTGAAAATTTCTCGAAACTTCATCGCCGCTTGATAGGCGCGTTCTTCCTGTCCAGTAAAGAGATTATAACCGACCTCTCCTTTAAGGCACGCTGTGGTGGCAATCAAACCTTCAGAGAATTCTCTAAGAAGCTCAACATCGGCCCTTGGCTTATAGTAGAAGCCTTCCTGATACGCTCTGGAAAGGAGCTTACACAGATTTCTATAGCCAGTGATGTTTTTACACAGAAGAATCAGGTGATGAATCTGATGCTTGCCCTCGACTTCGTCTTGAGAATCAAGCGTCTTTAAGTTCTTGGGCGCTCTTCTGTCATGACGAGAACCTGGGGTGAAATATATTTCAGAACCAAGAATTGGTTTGATTCCAGCAGATAATGCCCTCGTGTAAAAATCTATTCCTCCAAACATGTTCCCGTGATCAGTACAAGCGATTGCCGGCATATCGTATTCTTTTGCTTTTTTGAAGAGATCATTAAGTCGAATGGCCCCATCTAGTAATGAGTACTGACTATGCAAGTGCAAATGAGTGAAACTGTCTTTTCTTGTGCTATAAAAATCACTCCCGATAAAGGGGTTTTTCATTGGTAAGATCCTTAAAGATAGTGAGTGGATGTCCCTAAAGATAACCACTTTTCAAAGCAAAAGACAAAATTAAGACTGTGCATCTAAACAGGGTATAGTGAGTGCTATTTTACCAAAAACGACTCGTCGCGCAACAGGTATGATTTTTCATTTGCAACAACGCAGCAACCTACTAAGGACCTTTGAGTACAAAGTCCTTCTAAAAGCATCTTGTTCGCGGTAGGAGACTTGTCCATTACAGGAGAACAATCAATGTTTACTGGTAAAAATCAGGGGCTAATTGAGGAGTTATTGGAGGCGATATGGTTCTTTAATAAAAAAGGCTGGTCTGCTGCCACTTCAACTAATTATTCAGTTCGGGCCGAAAAATCTAATGAATTCATAATGTCGTGTTCGGGTGTGGATAAAAGTCGTTTCAAAATTTCTGACTTTGTTTTAATCAATAATAAGGGGAATGTCCTTCCTCCATTTCATCAACTAGGAAAAAAATCTTCTGCAGAGACTGAAATTCATACCTATCTTTATGATAAGTTTCCAGAAGTAAATTGTGTGCTCCACACCCATTCAGTCCCAGGAACTGTTATATCGCATCTTTTGAGTCAGGAAGGACAGATCGTATTTGAAGGATTAGAAATCCTCAAGGGCCTGGAAGGAAATACGACTCATGAACTTAAAGAAAAATTACCTATTGTTTCTAATTCCCAGATCATGTCTGATATCCTGGGCTCCATGGAAAACAGATTTACAGGTTCTCATGGGTTCTTGATTGCAGGACATGGTCTCTACTCATGGGGTAAAGATATTTCCAGCGCTAAAAGACACATTGAAACTTTTGAGTTTTTATTCGAATGTTATTTATTGATGAGGAGATTTTAGTTATGGCGATCCTGACTCAAATGGATTCACTCAGGAAAAAAATCAATGATCCAAAAGAAATTAAAGACTTCTTGAATGCTCGCGGAATTATTTTTGAGCAGTGGCAAGCCTGCTTTCCTCTAAATGATTCTGATTCGGAAGAAACCATTCTAAAAGCTTACGACCACGAACTAAAGCCTTATATGAAAAAAAATGGTTACTTGAGCGCTGACGTTATTAGTGTTCACAAAAAGACCCAAAATGTAGAGGCTATTAGGGCGAAGTTCCTTTCTGAACATACGCACTCGGAAGATGAAGTCCGCTTTTTTGTTGATGGAGCAGGTCAATTCTTTTTTCATTTTCAAAACACGGGTGAAGTGTTTGGACTCCTCTGTGAGAGAGGTGATTTTATTTCAGTTCCTAAAGGAATTCTACATTGGTTTGATCTGGCCCCTAATTATCATGTCAAGGCGATAAGAGTGTTCCAAACCCAGGAAGGCTGGGTTGCAAATTACACCAATAGCGGAATTGAAAAAAAGTATAACCTATGACTAAGCTTTTTCTTTTTGACATTGAAGGAACGACAACAGATATCAACTTTGTCCACCAAGTACTCTTTCCTTATGCGGAAAAAAACCTCGATAAATATATAACCAATCACCAAAAAGATAAGGCTACTGCTGATGCTATTCAAGAAGTTCAGGCCACTGTTTATAAAGAAGAGGGACGAATTCCAGATTTTTCAGAAGTGTTGTCGGTCCTTCATCGATGGATAAAAGAAGATCGAAAGCATGCTGCCCTTAAAGAATTGCAAGGCCACATTTGGGATCTTGGTTACTCTAAGAATGATTTTAAAGGACATGTCTATCCAGATGTGAAACCCTTTTTTAATAAAATTCTAGAATTGGGATCACAAATAGGAATTTACTCTTCCGGGTCTGTACATGCTCAAAAACTAATATTTGGTTATTCAGTTGATGGAGATCTCACTCCTCTTATCTCATATTATTTTGATACTAGGATTGGTGACAAAAAAAAGAGAACTTCCTACACAAATATTGCCAACGCCGTTCATCTCTCTCCGGAAGAGATTCATTTTTTCTCCGACATGCCAGATGAACTGGAAGCCGCTGCGCAGGCAGGATTTCGAGTTACTCATGTAATGAGACTCGAAACGAAGTCTTCTCAATTTGAAGGGATCATGGATTTCTCTCAAGCAACAAATTACATAGGATAAGCATATTAATTTTCCTCATAAAAAGATTATTTTCTTTGATGGAATCTGTGGTCTTTGTGATCGGTTTATCTCTTTTATGGTCTATGCTGATAAAAAAATGTACTACGATTTGCTACACAACAGGGTGAAACTTTCCAATCGCCTGCAGTAAGAAGTCTGATCACTGAGGAGATGGGTGATAGTATCTTCTATTTAAGGGATGGAAAAATCTTTTCAAAATCTACAGCGGTCCTGATGGCCCTTAGTGATCTTGGTGGCATGTGGAAAGTTGTTATTATATTTAAACTTATCCCTCACCCTTTAAGGGATCTCGTCTATGGGGTTGTTGCAAAAAATCGCTACAAATTATTTGGAAAGTATGAGACTTGCAGACTGCCAACCCCGGAAGAGAGAGCAAAGTTTCTTACTTAATTTCAGTTCTTTTTGGCTCGCCACAAATAGTTTCGACATCAATGCAAGAGCGAGTAAAGAAAATTGTTGTCCACCATGTTTCCACCATTTTAGATTCTAAAAGATAATCTTTCCCAGGACAAAGACTCTTGATCATAAATGGAATGGCATCGTTTTTATTCTTCTCGGCGTTCGAAAAAAAAAGCCACTGGTTAAAACATGACTTCAATTGATCTCTTCCCTGAGATATGATTTGCATGGCAGTAATCGGCCTCTCATAACTCTCTTTATTGAAAGTCGTTTTTCTTATTAGGTCGTATGAGGTGTATTTTTGTGTGCACCCAATGAGTGCTAAGAGAGCAAGAATTTTCATAACCACTTGTTATCATAAATATCACTCCCACTCAATAGTGCCAGGTGGCTTGGAAGTACAGTCATAAACAACTCTAGTGATTCCTTTAACTTCATTACAGATGCGCGAAGAAACTCGGTTTAAAAATGTCCACGGAACTTCTGTGACCGATGCAGTCATTCCATCCATCGAGTTTACCATCCTTACAGCTATGACTTCTTCATAAACTCTCCCGTCTCCCTTTACGCCAACTGTCTTGACGGGTAAGAGAACTGTGAAGGCTTGCCAGGTCGAATTATAAAGCTTGTGATTTTGAAGTTCCTCAAAAAGAATTTGATCAGATTCTTGAACTTTTCTTATAGCATCCCGATTTAATTCTCCCATAACTCGGACACCAATACCAGGACCTGGGAAGGGATGACGAAAGACCCAATCATATTGAAGGCCAAGCTCTAGCCCCATCGTCCTCACCTCATCTTTGAAGAGAAAGCGTAAAGGCTCCAATAGCTTTAAATGCATCCTTTCTGGAAGACCCCCAACATTATGATGAGATTTTATAGTGACAGACTTTCCACCTTTTTTGTGCGGAGATATGGATTCTATGACATCTGGATAAAGAGTCCCTTGCAAGAGATAATCGAACTTAATGTTATGAACCTTCTGATATTCGTGAACCTTTTTCTCAAAAACGTCTATGAACGTTTTTCCAATAATCTTCCTTTTGGCTTCCGGATCTGATTGCCCTTCCAAGGCTTTAATGAATAACTCTTTTACATCCAATATATCCACTTTAAGAGATGTCTTCTCCTGCAGAAGCTTAATATGGTTTATGTCTTGGGGTCTTAAAAGCCCATGATCCACGAAAAAGCAGTACAAATCTTTGCCAATTATTTTTTGAGTGAGAGTTGCTGCAACAAGTGAATCAACTCCACCAGAGAAGGCGCATAAAACCTTGGATCCTTTTATTGCACTGACTTCATCAGAGCAAGAAACAAGCATTGTTTTGGATGACCAGTCAGGGGTTAGTCTCGCAATATCTAAAAGAAAGTAATTGAGGATATCCTTACCATGCACAGAGTGGTGAACTTCAGGATGAAACTGCAAACCTAAAATGGGTTTCTCCTCGTGTTGAATACCGGCAGTGAGGCCATTTTCAGATTTAAAAATGAGCTTAAACTGTTTAGGAGTCAAAGAAACATGATCGGAATGGCTCATCCAGACGTCGCTTGTCTCAGGAAGTGCCCGAATTGAAATACCTGGCTCAACTTTTAGTTTGGCAAGTCCATACTCTCCCAAAACCCCCTTCTCAACGACTCCTTGAAAATATTGACCCAAGATCTGCATTCCATAGCAGATACCTAAAATAGGGAGATCTGGGTTTTTGAAGAATGGAGAATAGTCCGTTTGGTCTTCGAATACGCTTTGTGGGCCACCAGAAAGCACTAGTGCTTTTGGTGTTTCCCTTAAAACTCGATCAAGGGCGTCTTCAACCGTCATAATCTCAGAAGTGAATCCCAGCTCTCTGAATTTTCTAGTGATGAGTTGAGTATATTGCGAACCAAAGTCGACGATCCAGATTGAACTTTTCATGGATCAAACCTGTCGATAATTTGGGGCTTCTTTAGTGATGATCACATCATGTGGATGAGATTCCTTCAAAGATGCCGCCGTGATTTTAATAAATCTTGCTCTTTCTCTTAGATCCTTCATGGTCCCTGCACCGACGTAACCCATTCCTGAACGAATACCTCCAACCAAGTGGAAGAGATTGATTGCAAGTGATCCTCGATAAGGAACTTGACCCTCTATACCTTCTGGCACAAGTTTAGATACTTCTTCGACCGCACTCTGTCCGTAGCGATCTTTAGAGCCACGTTCCATGGCCCCCAAAGAACCCATACCTCGATACATTTTATAAGCTCGTCCTTGGTAAAGAACCATTTCTCCCGGAGCTTCATCTGTTCCAGCGAATAGTGAACCAATCATCACAGATGAGGCTCCACCGGCCAAGGCCTTCACAATATCTCCAGAATACTTAATTCCACCGTCTGCGATAAAGGGAATCCCCGCCTTCTCACAAACTTCTTTGCAATCAAAGATCGCCTGCATTTGAGGAACGCCTATCCCTGCAATAACCCTCGTCGTACAAATAGAGCCAGGTCCGATTCCGACTTTGATTCCATCTACTCCGGCAGCGATTAGATCTTCACAAGCCTTGGAAGTCGCCACGTTACCAGCAATTACGTCTACTACAGCGCTCAGATGCTTTATGGCCTTCACCATTTCAATCACACCTTTGGAGTGCCCATGGGCAGTATCGATAACAATAGCGTCCACCTGTGCTTTTATTAAGGCTTCTGCCCGTTTCATCTCTTTGTCGGAGACTCCACATGCGGCAGCAACGCGAAGGCGACCATACTGGTCTTTGTTAGAATGGGGAAAGGCAATTGTTTTTTCAATATCTTTAATCGTAATAAGTCCACACAGCTTTCCTGCACTATTTATCACCGGAAGCTTTTCGACTCGATGTAATTGAAGAATTTCTTTTGCCTTCGAAAAACTTGTACCCTCAGGCGCTGTGACTAGGTCTTCAGAAGTCATAACTTCTTTAACTTTTTTACTATGATCTGAGACAAAGCGAAGATCACGGTTTGTGATGATCCCCAAAAGTTTTTTATCTTTATCCACCACAGGAAAACCTGAAATTTTATATTTTTTTTGAAGTTCAAAGAGATCAGAGATGCGCTGATCAGGATTAACAGTAAAAGGATCGAGGATCATTCCCGATTCATATTTCTTGACCTTCTCGACTTCAAAAGACTGCTCCTCAGGTGTCAGGTTTTTATGAATCACTCCTATTCCACCTTCCTGCGCCATAACAATTGCAGTCCGAGATTCAGTAACCGTATCCATCGCACTTGAAACGATAGGAATGTTCATGAAAATGTTCTTAGAAAAGCGAGTTTTCAATTCGACATCGGTGGGCAGAACTTCTGAGTAGTTTGGAACGATGAGGACATCATCGTAGGTGAGCGCGGATTCTTTCGTATAAAACATAAGCTATCCTTTGATTAACAAAAGGATAGCTTATAAAGCTGAATTTAAAAGTGGGAACTATATGCGTAGGACATAGCCCAAATTCTTGAGCGTTTTAATGTGAGTTGAGAATGGCTTCAGCTTTCTTCGAAGGTTTGAAAAATGAGTATCTAGATTATTGATTTCAACATGAACGTCCTTCCAGAGCATATGAATAAGGTCATCCTTGTGTATGACACGATTCGGATTCTGAGATAAAACCAAAAGAAGTTGGTACTCTTTTGGAGTCAGGCGTACAGTTTGATTGTTTAAAATGACTTGATGGCCATCTAGATCAATCGTGAGATCCTTAAACTTAATCATCTTGTTGCTCTGCAGATTTCTCTTCGAAAGAGCGATACGATTTCTAATTCTCGCAACAAGCTCTTCAGTCTCCACTGGCTTCAAAAGAAAGTCATCCGCCCCAATTTCCATTCCTTTAACCCGAGCACTCACAGCAGAGTCTCCAGTCAGAAAAAGAACAGGTAAATTTTGCTTTGCTCTCTTTACTTCTTCATAAACCTGAAAACCGTCCTTCCCAGGAATATGAAGGTCCAAAAGTATGGCATCGGTATGATGATTTCTGATGAACTCGAGACCTTTTTCAGGTTCAGAGAAAGACTCAATAGCAAAAGAGTCGGCTAAAGAACTAGTTAGTACCTCGAGGAGGTCTTTGTTGTCGTCAATAATTGTTACATGCATTATCGTTTTCTCCATGGGCCCATATTAAGACAAGTTGAGATCCTTATAAAACTCAAGATATCTTAAATATTTAAAGCAGCGCCCTTAAGAATACGAACCCTCTGAAATAAGGAAGGAAAGAGGACAGAAATTATCTAACTTATTAATTTTAAAATACTAGTAGCTTTTCAATTCATCGATAAGGCTTTGAACTTCTTTAGTGTTAAGTGGTTGCTCATCTTCATGCCTTCTTAGAGATTCCGTAAAATCTGGGTCTTTCTTTATTTCTGTTATTTTTTGCAGATGAAGCTTTTCTTTAATCATAGGGGCCAGAGAGGCTGGACCTCTCGGCATTAATCCTTTTTGGGGAGTACCTCTTGACTCAAAACCTAAGTATTTAACAGGAACTCCTGTCCTCCATTGAGGTTTAAATTTCTTTGAAATCACTGAGGCAGGTCTTCGAGCTGACAAAGCAGAAGAAATAAATATAATCTCGCCTTTGTTAACTTCCTTCACAGAAGCAATTTCTCTCTTTGGAGTCGATTCGGAAGCAGGCAGATCTCCCTTTTTTCTGAAATCAGAGACAGAACTCTCCCAAGACAACGGTCCAACGCGCATTGGGGATCTGGGTGTGCCGCCCTCTATTTCTGGATCAATATAAGAGAATGCCCCTCCCGGAATCGAGACGCGTAGAGATTTATCTAAAAGATTGGACACTGCCAGTTCACCACTAACTACCAGAATTTGAGTCTTGTTGGTGGCATGATCAAATGTTGTAATAAACTCACTTTTAGAAAAATCGATATGACCATTGGCTGTTGTAACCGCCAGAGGGTGCCTGTCATTTTTAGCTTGAATCCAGGTCTTACCTTTTTTCAGTTGAACCGATCTATTGAAGAGTTTCAGATGAGAACCACCAGTGAGCTCGTAGGTTGCATCGTAAAAGTCACCTAGGGTCACTGATGCCCCCTCTTCTACGAGGATCTCGGTTTTATCCTCTAAGTGATCATTTAATTTTAAAAGGGAAGTTTTACCATCTGCCGTAACCATAAAAACCTGGCCATTGATATTGAGAACCTGGGCCAACGGTTTAGCCATGAGAGGAAATGACAGACAAATGAGAAAGATACTACTGCTTAACTTTATAAGAGATGTCTTCATAATACCTACTTAAAATCTTCCATTCGTCGGTGTTTCTATATTTGAGCCGAAACTCTTCTACAGTTTTTAGAAAATTTTCATGACTACCCTGATTGTACTGAGAAAGGGCCAACCAAAGCTTGGCACCACGGTAGAAATCTGACTTGGGGTAGTCCGCAACCAGTCGGGAAAGGTACTTCTCTGACCAATCATAACGCTTGCCTGTTTCGAAAGCTGCAATACCTGCCCCAAAAAGAACTCGATCACTGACTAGCTCGTGCTTAGGAAAACGATGGATAAGCTCATGATAAAATTGAGCTGACTTTTCATAATTTTTAAAGTGGAATTCTTTCTCACCTATTGCCAGGAGTTTGTCCGGAGTCCATTTATAAACATCATAGTTCACGAGATCATTTGTATCAGCTTTAGGAATACTAGCGACTTTTCTTTCAACACTTATTTTTTGAGAAGCAGAGACCAGAAACTTTGATTTTGCTTTGAGTTCAGAAACCTGGTACTCAAGATCAGAAATCTTTGCAGATAGAATTCGATTTTGTTTCGCCAAAGAGAGCGCCTTCTTCTCATACTCGAGCTGGGCCTGCCACTTGGCCATGACAGTGGTATCCAAACCACCCCACCGCCAAAGAGAATACACGTAGCCGAATGAAAGTAAGGTAAAAAGGAAAAATATTTTCATGATCCACCCTATAAAAAAAGCTAACTTGCTGATCGGTCTTATGCAGAAGATTCTTTAGCTAAAGAATTAAATCACTTTAACCGATAGACAATAACAGGAGTTATATATGATTTTTCGATTACTTGTACTATTCGGTCATTTAATATGCTTTTCAGTATTTGCATCAGGAAGAAGCCCGGCAGTTGAAGACTTTGTAGGGATAGAAATCGAGCAAGCAAGGGTCGCTCCATCAGGGAATGAAGTCCTATTTAATTTAGAGAAGGATGTTGCAAAAATAGAATCTCAAAAAAATCCACCTATGAGGCCAATCATCAAGATGAGGAAAACTGATTCTCGAGATTGGGAAGTGACCACTTTTTTGGGATTTGCCGTTCTCCTCGTCTTTCCTCTTTCTGTCTGGTTTCTAATTATGTCTTATTTTAAGAAAAAAGCGTCTCAGGAAAATGCATCAAATATCGAAGTTTTGGAAAAATATCGTAGAGAAAAAGAAACAAAAAGGCGTGGAGACATCAGAAAAGTTTCCTAAAACCTGTCCCATGCTCCAGACCCTTTGTATTTCATAATCCGTTGAATGTGGTTGTATTGTACTGCTATCTCTTTAATCCCGTCATTATCCATGTCATAAAGGTTTACATTATAGTCTCGACGCCAGTACATATCTCGTTGCCCCTCTTTTTCATGAAAAAAGTGAGGTCCTTGAGTCAAACTGATTTTTGTTAAATCATTATTTTCAAAAGCTAGGACATACAATCTTGCTGCAGACTCAAATCTTTTTCCCTTGGTTATTCCCTCATCTACAAACAACAACAGTGCTGTTGCCTTTTTGGATATATCAACTAGGCGAATCTTGTATAAGGTACTCGCCCCCCCCATTGCGAAAAGCTTTGCTTCGAAGATTTTGTTCTGAGAAGAATTTCTGATTTCGATCCAATCGACGCCGTCCCTCTTTTGGGGTTGGAGAATTTCCTCTATACCATCCCGATTCAAGTCTATTCGATAATTTGATCCATTGACCGTCATAAGCACGTTGGAGAAAGAAGGTCCTCCTATTTTAGGAAGATCCCCAGAGAAAATTTGACGGAAGTACCGCTCATCCTGCGCCTGGAGGGCATTGGAGGTGAAGAGAAGAAGCAAGAAAAAGATACGTTGAAGCATGATGTGTCCATTGTAACTTAAAGTTGCCTTTGTTAATATGTATAGTTGAAAGGAAGGTTTTGTATGATCATTTCACTCGGTTTTATCCGGTCGGGCAGTCAGGTTCTAATTAAAGAACTCGATTGGGCCGAAAATTCCATAGCAGCAAAGATTATTGATGTTACCGATCTTCCTGATCAAAACATCCAAGGTCTTTTCGTTGACGACAATGAGCATTTTAATTCACTGGTTGGGCTTCTGGAAAAAGAAAAATCTTATTACCCTATCCTTGACGCCAAAGATGATTCCCTTTCTCTCTCATCGTTCGAGGCAATGCCTGCCCAGCAATTTAAAGATCTCTATCTTAAAGTTCTTAACCGTTGGATCGTCTACCAAAACTTCAACTCAATTGAGGATATCTGGAAAATCACTAATCATTTTCGGGAACTCTGGAAAAAAGATCGGCTTAGTTTTTTCGAAGAACTTTGGTACTGGCTTAAGCGCAATATAGGCGCCACGGACCTTTCCATTATCTTCAATGACGTCATCTCTACAGAGGAAAAAGATGAAAATAACGAAAGAAAAGAAAGACCTAAGCTCACCCAGGCTCTTCTTACTGGAAGCAAGAAGGCTAATTTTATTTCAGGTTCTGCCAAGGAGAAAGAACTCATGCAGAACTATTTAGAAAAGTTTCATGATATTTTCGAGGTCACTGAATTTAATGGATCTAAGGGGTATTTCGTAGCTACTGCTCAAATTGAACGAAGTCCTATGATCTTCATGGCAAGGACGGTTCAACTTAATCAGCTCCAGCGAACTCTCCTTGCTGCAATATTTAATGGGCTCCAATTCTAAGAACCGAATTGGCCCAAAGGCTCACCGCCCAAAAAATGAAAGTGGGTATGAAAAACAGTCTGACCCGCATTGGGTCCCTGATTTGTTACAACACGAAATCCTTCCTGAAGCAGATTCGCTTCCTCGGCATAAAGACGAATTGCTTGAAAAAGATCTACTAGCTGAGAAGATGCATTTTGGGACATGTCACTGATGTCCGTGGTATGTTTTTTATGAATAAAAAGTTGATGGATTTTTGACTGAGGCCTTAAATCCTTAAAACCAATAACTTTCTCATCCTCATAAACTTTGATTGAGGGAATTTTTCCTTCAACTATCTTACAAAAGATACAATCGCTCATGATTATGCCTTTATCCTTACAATTTTAGCACCAAGCTTTGTGAGTTTCTCATCAATCTTCTCATAGCCTCGATCCAAGTGATAGACCCGCTGGATCTCACTTCGTCCTTTGGCAACAAGCGCACAAAGAATGAGTGCCGCCGAGGCACGAAGGTCGGTGCACATCACCGGAGCACCACTGAGAACTTCGACTCCCTCAATAAGAGCAGAATTACCTCTTAATGTGACTTTAGCGCCCATACGACCCATTTCTGGGACATGCATAAAACGGTTTTCAAAGATTGTCTCGGTGACAATTGAATCACCTTTAACCACACTCATTAATGCCATCATTTGCGCCTGAACATCTGTAGGGAACCCAGGATAAGGTGCCGTGTCGATAGCTGTTCCTTTTAGGCGCTCTGATTTCTTTACATGGACATAGTCATCCCCCAATTGGAGATTGGCCCCCATCTTCTTCAGAGTCTCAAGAACATATGATAAGTGCCTAGGATTAAATCGTTCAATCTTAACGTCGCCACCTGACATGATGGCGGCTATAATAAATGTGGCAGCTTCAATTCTATCTCCAATCACACGATAAGCTTTAGGATTAGGTTTTAAGTCTTTAAGCTCCATTCCATGGATGATGATACGAGAAGTACCTGCTCCCTCAACTTTTACTCCCTGAGCAATTAAAAAATCAGCCAGATCATCAATCTCGGGCTCCATTGCTGCGTTTTCAATCACTGTTCTACCTTCCGCCAGGACTGCCGCCATCATTATATTTTCTGTGGCCCCCACACTTGGAAAAGGAAGAGTGATGGTTGAACCAATAAGTTTTTTGCAATGTGCTTTTATATAACCATTTTCAATCTGAATTACGGCTCCAAGCTTTTCTAAGCCCAAAAGATGAATGTCAACGGGCCTAGCTCCAATAGCACATCCACCTGGTAGAGATACAGACGCAACTCCATATCTGGCCAGGAGAGGTCCTAAGACCAGGACTGAAGCTCTCATCGTTTTAACGAGAACATAATCAGCATGCTGATTATTTAGCGTTGTTGCATCAACTATGATTTCATCACCATTCTTACTAACCTTTAGTCCCATACTTTGAAGAATCTTTAAAATTGTTGAGACGTCCATGAGATCAGGAATCCCCTCAAACTTGACCGGATATGGACACAGAAGAGAGGCTACAAGAATGGGTAAAGTTGCATTCTTTGCAGATGAAATTTTAACTACACCATTTAGAGTATTTGGGCCCTCTACGATAAGTTTATCCATAGACCATCCGATTATTTAAGTTTTAAAAATTGTAGTGAGGAAATTGTAAAAAGTCTCGATGATTAAGCTTTGTAAGAGCCCTTAATAAACCTTGGGCTTCCAGTCAGATCTTTTAAAATAACAACCTCTGTAAATCCAAGTTCTGCAAGCTTTTTTGCCTGACGCTCAACTTCAAGCTCATGGCCTTCCATGTAGAAAGTTCCATTTAAATGAGATCGAATCTCTATAAAAAGCCCTTCAAACCATAAATCATAAAATTCATCTGAAAGATAAAGAGCTTCATGAGGCTCAAATTCATTAACTTTGCTATGGACAAGGGTCTTGTGCTCATGGAGTTTGATATAGGGTGGATTAGAAACGATAAGATCAAAGGATCCATCCACACTCGTGAGTCGATCAGAGTGAATCACAAGCGCCCGATTGCATAGCCCCAAATGATTAATATTGCTTCTAGCGACTTCCAGTGCCTGCTCCGAAATATCCACTCCTATACCTGTTTGACCAACCTGATTTAAGAGAAGACTCAAAAGAATGACTCCAGAGCCAGTTCCGACATCCAAAATCCGAAGATTTTTCCCACGATGTTCTTTGATAATTAGGTCAACCAGAAACTCTGTCTCTTGGCGAGGGATGAGGACACTCTGATTTATGAAAAATTTATGATGATAAAAATCTGCTTCGCCCAGTAGATAAGCAAAAGGGATTCCCTTTATGAAGGATCTTTTTAGATCTTCAACTGACATCTCATTTCTTTTTGACAAGATTTCTCTAGCTTCTAGAAGAAAACGCTGAAGATTAACGCCTGGATAATTATTTTCCAGGACACTTTTGTTTTCATAGAAAAAAAAACGCCAGTCTTCTATTCTTCGGCCCCTTGAAGAAGGACTGCCTGATTATGGGCAATCAAGGCATCCAAAACTTCGTCAATATTTCCATTCATAAAGGATGGTAAATTATATATCGTGAAGTTAATCCGGTGATCAGAGATTCTTCCTTGTGGATAATTATAAGTGCGAATCCGCTCAGATCGATCCCCCGTTCCAATGAGTCCTTTCCTGGTCGCTGCTTCCTTGGCTGCAGCTTCCTGAACTTTCAAATCAAAGAGCTTGGTTTTTAGGATCTTGAATGCCTTATCCTTGTTTTTTAGTTGAGAACGTTCATCCTGCATTGCGACCACTATCCCTGTCGGTATGTGGGTTAATCGCACAGCCGAATCTGTTGTATTAACAGACTGTCCTCCGGATCCAGACGAGCGGTATACATCAACTCGTATCTCATTCATGTTGAGTTCAACATCGTTTACCTCATCCGCCTCCGGCATTACTGCCACTGTGATTGTCGATGTATGAACTCTTCCTTGAGCCTCTGTATCTGGGACCCTCTGAACTCTATGAACGCCTGATTCATATTTCATAAGTGAGTAGACTTTCTCACCAGAAACATTGACTACAATTTCCTTAATTCCTCGGTCACCTTCTGACAGCGATACAACATCAGCACGCCATCCCTTGGAGTTAAAATAGTTCTTATACATTCTCCAAACATCGGCAACAAAAATAGATGCTTCATCTCCACCGGCACCAGCTCTAATTTCAAGAATGACATTACGATTATCATTAGGATCTTTAGGTAGCAGGAGAAGCTTAAGTTCCTGTTCAATTATAGGAAGTCTTGCTTCAAGCACTCCAAGCTCTTCCTTCGCCATCTCTCGCATGTCCTCATCTTTTTCATTATGAATAATGTCTTTATTGCCTTCTATCTCAGCGATGAGCTTTTTGTATTCTTTAAATTTTATGACAATTGGTTCGATATTCGATCTTTCTGCATTTGTCTCGCGAAGCTCTTGAGCACGATCATATAGACTTGGATCGGCCAACCTTTCGGTTAATATTTCAAAACGTCTGACAACAGCTTCTAATTTATCGAACACGGAATTTTCCTTGAGAGTTGCTATTCTAAGAACTCTTTAAGAGATGTATTGGTTGTTTCAATATCCTGAAGAGTTCGGATATCTATTTCATCCAGAGACAACACCTTATGTTGAGCTTCCTTCAAGTTGTACTTGTTCTCAAGGAAAAGCACAGCCTTAATACTTGAAAGTGCGACTTCCAATTGTTGATCATCAGGCTCTTTTGTCGTGAGTTTCTGAAGAAGCATTCCCGGAGCAGCCATCGCCTTCGCCCACCACCGATCAGCACATTTACCTGAAGCTTTTATCAGTTCGTAGCTAATACCTGCAACCGGTAGCATAAGCGCCACCTTAAACAAGACCGCTACGACGTGTCTTAAAAGGGGAGGCAGGTTGACCCCGATGGGAATCAGAGTGAAGACTGCCGAAAATAGTACAATAGAAATCATAATCAGAAAGAAGACAAAACTTGTTCCGCAACGAGGATGAAGAGTCGTAAATTTTCGGGCATTTTCAATTGTAAGCTCTTCACCCGCCTCAAAGGCAGCAATCGATTTATGTTCAGCTCCGTGGTATTGAAAAACCCGATAAACATCCTTCATGAAGGAAATACCCCATATATAACCAATAAAAATTAGGGCCTTCACTGCACCATCGACAGAGTGAAAAACAAAGCTGTCTAGAGTCCATTTTTGTCCGAGAAAATCACCAATAGCAAAAGCGATCATATGCGGAGCAAAGACAAAAAGAGCAATTCCAAATGAAAACGATACTCCCATCGTCAAAAAGGTCGCAATATCCACTTTTTCTTTTTTCTTTTGAGAAGCTTCAAATTCTTCGATCGTTTTTCCTTTTTTGAGTGCCTTTTTTTTCTCCTCTTCAGCCATGGCAATATTAGCGGAATAGTTAAGAGAAACGAGACCATTGGCCATGGTCTCAATAAGCATAAGCACTCCCCTCAGAAAAGGCTTTTTCAGAAAGTCTAATTTTTTGGTAAGACCATACCACTGATCTCGTCGCAGTCGAATAGAGCCATCGGGCTTTCTCACTGCAACCACGAATGCATTAGGTGAGCGCATCATTACTCCCTCTATAACTGCTTGCCCACCAATAGAGGTGTATTGCTTTGTCATTAAGAGGATAATGCGTTTAATGATCCGTTTCATTTTAGCCGTTCATTTTATCCAGAAAGGAGATGTTCGTCTTGGTATCTCTCATTCGCTCAAGTATAAACTCCATGGAGTCCATGGTGTTCATCGGATTGAGCACTCGTCTGAGTACAAAGACACGTTGAAGATCTTTGTCAGGCATTAAGAGATCTTCCTTACGAGTACTTGATTTGTTGATATCAAGACATGGGAATACTCTTTTCTCCATCAGTTTTCTATCAAGCTGAATTTCAGAATTTCCTGTTCCTTTGAATTCTTCAAAGATAACTTCATCCATTCTTGAGCCAGTATCAATTAAAGCCGTTGCGATAATGGTCAATGAACCTCCATTCTCAATATTACGAGCAGCCCCAAAGAATCTCTTTGGCTTATGCAGAGCATTTGAATCTACACCACCAGAGAGAATTTTCCCGGAAGGCGGTACTACTGTGTTATAAGCACGGGCAAGGCGAGTAATTGAATCGAGCAGGATCACGACATGTTGTTTGGCTTCAACGAGACGCTTCGCTTTTTCAATAACCATTTCGGCAACCTGAACGTGACGAGTAGCTGGTTCATCGAAAGTAGAAGACACAACTTCCGCCCGTACGTTCCTTTTCATATCTGTTACTTCCTCCGGTCTCTCATCAATTAAGAGAACAATTAGTTTTGCATCCGGATGGTTATCTGAAATAGAGTTCGCAATGTCCTGCATGAGCATGGTTTTACCAGCTTTCGGAGGAGCAACAATCAAACATCGTTGGCCAAAACCTTGAGGAACAAAGAGGTCAATCACTCGTGTGGAGTAATTCGTTGGCTTGGATTCAAGGTTAATTTTTTTATTTGGGTAAAGTGGCGTTAGGTTGTCGAAGAGAACCGTCGAGCGGTGCTTCTCTGGATCCTGGAAATTGATGTGACTAACTTTTAAGAGAGCAAAATATCTTTCTCCCTCTTTGGGAGTTCTAATTTGCCCTTCAATCGTGTCGCCCGTGCGGAGTCCGAAACGACGAATCTGAGATGGAGAGACATAGATATCATCAGCTCCGGGAAGATAGTTATACGAGGGAGATCGTAAGAAACCAAAACCATCTGGAAGGATCTCCAGTACGCCATCTCCAAAAATCTCTTCATTATCTTTTGCTTTCTTAGTAAGAAGAGCAAATATTAACTCGTGCTTCTTAAGGCCAGCAGCATTCTCAATTTGAGAATCCTCAGCCATTTTAGTTAGTTCCTCGATATCTTTTTCACGCAAAGCACTTAGATGCATTTTTTCTCCACGATCAATGTGCGGTGTTATAAATTCAGCGTCTATTGGTTGATTACTAGAATTATTTCTATAATTATGATGGTCCTGAGTATGGCGCTGATGCTTGTTGTGATGATCTCTTTGGCCACCATGACGCCTTTGATGGCTTCCCCCGCGTTCGTTACGGTCTGAGTAGCGTGGTCTTGCCTCATTAGGGACGCCGACATCCTCTCCTACATCCACTTCAGAGGAGGTTGACTCCTCTACAGCAGCTTCAGTGCCCGCAGGAGTGTTTTCGGGGGTTGACTCATCATTTTGGACAGTTTTTCGTGGTTTTCTTGTAGTCATGAAGTTTTTTTTGTTGGGAGTTTGATTCTCGATTAAGAGAATTTGATTCGACTATTCAGTTCAGATTCACATTCATATTAACCCGAAAGTCATAGATGTCAAATTCTCATTTTGAAGAAAATGGTCCTGGTAAACATAATTTCAAGAAGATAGATGCTTAGATGTCTTAAGGGGAACTTAATCTTTCGTGGCCAGCACCATGTCGATGCATAAAAGACATCAAAAAAATTTCTCATATTGATTTGACCGCCAATTTAGGCAGTTGAGCCAGAAGTCGAACTTACCAACCTTGGGGGCATGAAGGTCGAAATACGAAAGATAGTAAACGCTCTTGAAGACAGTAATTAAGGGGAAATGAAAAAAATCCTCATTGGAAAATTAATTTTTTAGATCTTTAACCGATAATCGTGGAGGCGGTTCTCTTTCAAGCGATGCTCCAGATCCTGAAGTATTGCTTGACCCAAGGCCCTAGGTCGTCTTGGAGTGTAAGTGAAGTTTGAGACCTTTGATAAGAACGTTTCTCTCCTTCCGCCTTTTGACGAACGATTTAGTCTAAGCTAAATTTCCTTCATGTCTGAGTTCTCCTTGCCCCTCGATCACCCCCTTAATATGAAGACTATCCTCGCTCTGGATTTTGGTGAAAAATTTATCGGAGTCGCCAGCTTCTGTATCAACAGAGATCCCTTCCCCACTCCTTACGGAAGATTGGCGAACAGAAATCAAGAAACTGTTGTTGAAGAACTAAAAAAAATAATTGATATTGAATCTATTGAGCTTCTTGTTGTTGGCCTACCATATCTTACCGATGGCCAGAAGACTTCAACAACGACTAAGGCACTAGCCTTCATCGATTTTTTAAAGGAGCATTTTACTCTTCCAATCGAGAGTCAGGATGAAACACTTTCTACATTCGAGGCAGAATCCCGAATGAAGTCCTCTCCTCGATATAATTTCCAAGTTGACTTAAAACAAATTGATGCCGTTGCCGCCAGCGTGATTTTAGAAGATTTTATTCGGCGCAAGAAGCGATTTCCTGATTTATAATGATGAAATGAAAAAGCTTCTCATCATGTCTATTATTGTCATTCCTCTCTTAGTCATGGCGGCTTTCATTGGCCACTATGCTATTAAATTTCAACAAACCTACACCGGACCAGATAAGGTTTTTGAAGTGAGAAACGGTGATACCTTTGGAAGAATCAATCAAAGGCTCTTTGAAGAAGGGCTTATTTCAGACAAGCGTTTGTTTCATCATTATTCAAAGTATAAAAACGTTATGACAAAATTTCGTGCGGGGAGTTTCTCTATCCCAAGCGGTTCAAACATGGCCAAAATTATTCACATCCTTATTTACGGCCAGCCGAATCTTAAAAGCATCACTATCCCGGAAGGGAAAAATATGTATGAGATCGCTAAGCTCTTAGACTCCCTAGGGATTACAACAGAAAAAGATTTTCTTGAAGCCGCTCAAGACCCGGACTTGATAGCTCGTCTTGAAGTTGAAGCGAATTCACTCGAGGGCTACCTCTATCCTGAAACTTATCGTTTTGCTCCTCATACTTCGGCCAAGATTGTTGCTAAGAGCATGATAGATCTTTTTTATTTGAAAACGAAGGAAGTTGATTTCACTCATCCTTTTTTAAACAAACACCAGTTGATCATTCTCGCCTCAGTAGTTGAGAAGGAAACTGGTGCTAAATTTGAAAGACCGATGATTGCAGGGGTATTTACTAATCGTTTAAAACAGCGAATGCGTCTTCAATCAGATCCAACCACCGTCTATGGGATTTGGAGCCGTTACAATGGAAACATCAAGAAGTCTGATCTGATGGAAGAAACACCGTACAATACCTACAAGATTCCCGCTCTGCCCCAAGGCCCAATATCTAACCCTAGTATAGAGGCCATCAAAGCCGTTCTTGCTCCTGCTGAACATCAATTTCTCTATTTTGTCAGTAAAAATGACGGAACTCACATCTTCTCTAAGAGCTATAAAGACCATGAGAAAGCAGTTGATGACTTCCAAAGGAATGCAAGGGCCAGACAGGGTAAAAGCTGGAGAAATTTAAAACAATGATTTTGAAGAACACTCTTCAGATACATTCTGAAAAGTTTGGACATTGGTATTGTCATCTCTAAACCACATCAGCACAGAAGATTTTCTAGAACTGCGAAGAAACTTTAAAGAAAACTGAAAGTATGTTTCCTTATTACTTCCTTCAATCGTTTGCGCCATGATTCTACCATTGGGATCCATGGTCCGTCGGAAAATTCGCACCGGGAGCACGACGTCCTCAACGAGAGTGTTTCTGGTATTTGTGATGGTACCTATCCACTCATTGAGGGGCCTGAAACACTTTGGATAGATTTCAGTCTCCTGGAATTCTCCATTTGGGATCATTCTTACTCCAAAACGAATGAACTTACTCACTCCTTGAAGTGAGTCCTCATAACGCCTCCTGAGATCACTGAAAAGTGAGTTCAAAGAAAGCATTTCTGCGCGACTCTTGTCCACTAGTGAGTAAGTAAGATCCTTCAAGCACTCTTTTTCATCGAGAATATCTATATCGTAGGGGGTCGTGGCGCAGGCGAAATTAGATGCATGGACTAGCTGCTTAAGAGGTTGTGTTAATAGCCCAGTCGATTCCAGATAGGTACGGATTCTGTTATCCATTTCCGCTGAAAGGATCGCTCGAACCTTGCCCCTGGAATCGATGACAGGAGCACCACTAAAACTATTGGTTATCCCACAGTTTGCAAAGAGGATGTTTGGAGATGATTCAGTGAGGGCCAGTGGATTAACATAGCTTCCATGGACACCTTCACATGTTGATCGCTTTAAAATTGCAGAATACTCACCTTGCTGATCAACCATCCATGCAGTGTACTCTTTATTATTTTGAACTCCTTCTCTGACGATTTGTGCTTGTCTTCGATGAGGCATAGGCTTTTCAAGCTCGAGGAAGGCAATGTTTTCACGCCACAAGACAGGGTCTTTCCCATCTAAGGATGAGACCAGAGACACTTTTGAGCATCTTGCCCGCTCCTGATGCCGATTTAACGTCTTCGGAAAGTAGAAAAAAACATCTCGACTACAATTCTGACCGTTCAAACGAAGAAGATCGGGAAGGCAACTGGCGCTCGTAGCCACAGTCCCCTCGTTAGTTAAAAATCCAGTACAAAAACGATAGCGGTCCCCATCTCGAATGACGACCTTCGCGATATAATTGGGACAAACTTGATTTGGCTCACAGTTCACATCTTGCTTTTCAAGGTAGGTATTCATCTCTACCTCAGAAGAACGACTTAGATCTTGAGTTTTGTTGGGGTATTTAGAGGCTTCTTTGCCACAACCCAGGACAAACAGGCTCAGTATAAAAATGAAAGGCCAATGGCACTTAGATAAAAAGACCATCAGTAATCGGCTCCCGATTTTCGAATATGTACCGAGGGTCTGGAATCCGGATGTTGGTGATAGGAAGCTAATACCTCTGCGAACATGACCTCATGATCCCCGGGCTTAACGGATTCTAACCACCGGCATTCGATCGAGGATTTTGCTTCATTAAGAATAACTCCCCCATACTGACCAATGTCATACTTCAATTCGCTAAAGGGGTTCTTGGCAGGGTCGTAACCCTTCCAGAAATGTTTCAGGTAGGATTTGTCGTGCTCTCCAACGATGTTTATAGCGAAGGGATTTCCCGCTTTAATAAGGTCATAGGCTGGACGACCGGGCTTAATGGCCAAAGAGACTAAAATAGGATTGAAGGAAACCTGTTGAATGAAGCTCGCTAAATAACCATCAACCTCTTGAGAATGAGAGTTTTGGACGGCAACAATAAAAAGTCCTGAAGGAATATGACCTACGGACTCGGCAAGAGTGGTGGAGCTATGCAACATCTTTCTCCAACAAAATTAAGAACATAAGATTACGTTATCGATTTAAAAGTAATCTTGTCAATTTTGTGGCCCAATTGTCAGACTTTGATTGAATTTCTGGTAAAAAGTTGCCGATAAGTCTGATCACTTGAGCGCTATCCCTAAGACCTTTAGAATAAAAGAGTGAGGGAAAGTTTCTTTACTTTGTGCGTTATTTTATTTAAAAACCCGCATACTACGAAGTCCGAGGAGGATCTGTGGATAAGAAAAAGATAGAACACTTTAAACAACTGCTCTTAAAACATAGACAGCAAATTTTAAATGTGGGGTTGATCAATAAATCTGAAGATTTACATATTTCTGAAGAAGATCTTTCTGATGAAACAGACTTGGCCTCTTCCCTGATTCAGCAGCAGCTTACGTGTACAATAAGGGATAGGGAGTTTGCCAAACTACGTCGTATTGATATTGCCCTTGAAAGAATTTCTGACGGCACTTTCGGTCACTGTGAAGAATGTGAAGAAGAGATCGGAATGAAGCGATTGGATAACCAGCCTTGGGCGGAACTTTGCATTACTCATGCGGAAGAGAAAGAGCGTGAGGAATCTCAAATATGGCGCCAGGCTTAATAAGACCTTAAAAGTATTATCCCAAAAAGCCCTCTTTTGAGGGCTTTTTTTATTCCACTTATTCTTCACTGATTTTCTTTTTAATCTTTAAATAAAAATATAGACTTCATTAATTTAAACTTTTTGGAGGTATCATGAAGACCCTCATTGCCCTCTTCCTATTGTTCTCTCTTGCTGTTCATGCCTCATCTGCTCTTCGCCTTTCATCTATCCATCAATGTGTATTAGAAGCTCAAAGACACTCACATTTTAATATGGATCTAGATCAGGCCAGGGCTTTTTGCACTCAACCAAACGTCGTAGAAATGAGCTCATTTAAAAACTGTGTAAGAGAAGTCATGAGTGTTTTTGGGATTAACTTGAAAAGAGAACAAGCTAGAGAGCTCTGTTCTCGTCCTGGTCAAGTGATTAAGAATTCATTTATCAGCTGTGTTAATGAGGCCAAAGATTACTCAGGCCTTGGTATTGAGTCTAGAGAAAATGCGAGAACCTTCTGTGGTCAACCTGGGGTCGTGAGATTTACCAGTATTCGTAGTTGCGTTTTGGAGGCGCGCTCTGGTGCTGGTTTAAACCTTTCGCAAGAAGAGGCTCTACAGATCTGCTCTCGTTTTTAAGGCCCAAGTGTTCGGGAGGGGTTACTTTTTCTCTTATTCTTTTCAATAGCTTATTCGAAAATTTGTCTAGATTTTCGACAACTTTCACGGAATCATACAGTCGATCACATGCAACCCCCTGATACCCCTATCTAAAGCTTGGCAGGCCCTTTGCTTCCATTATTACAAAGATATCGTCTGGGTTCCCGAAAAAAACGATTTATGTGGTAAGGATTGAGGGTATGAAAAAGGCTGCTAAAATCATCTTCACTTTAGCTCTCGGTTTCAAACTCTCTGTCGTATTAGGGGCCAGCCTTGCTTACGATCCGGAACTCCTTATATCTAGATTTGCCTCTTGGGGCATTGATCCTGATAAGCATCTCGCATCAATAAACCTCAAAGCCTCCTGGTCTCGCTTTAAAAAGAATAAAGAAGTGATCGTAGCGGTAGTTGATACCGGAATTCAAGGCGATCACTCTTTCCTTCGTCGAAACATTTTCGTTCCTGGAAAAAAATCAGGAAGTGGCGCCTACGGCGTAGATTTTTCTGGAGCTAAGGTGACCTTCACTCCTGTGGATGCACATGGACACGGAACTCACGTTGCGGGAATCATTAAATCTATATTCCCTGACGTAAAAATCCTTGCACTTAAGTACTACAATCCCAAAGCATCAGGTCAAGCGAACCTAAGTGCGACGATTAAGGCGCTTCAATATGCTGTTGATAGCAACGTTGACGTTATCAACTACTCGGGTGGCGGTCCAGAGGCTTCTGTAGAAGAGCTAAGAGTTCTAAAGCAAGCTGAGAAGAAAGGAATTCTCGTTATTGCGGCTGCAGGAAATGAGCGCTCAAATATTGACGACAAGCGCCACGCTTACTATCCAGCCTCTTACGGACTATCTAACATCATCACTGTTGGTGCTCACGATGATGAACTGAACATCATCCCCTCTTCTAACTACGGCAAGAACACTGTTGATATCGCGGCCCCGGGTCATCGCATTCGCTCTGCGATACCTGGAGATGGTGCTGGTTACATGACTGGAACTTCTCAAGCGACTGCTTTCGTTACAGGTGTAGCAGCACTCATTAAAGCCAAGTACCCACAAATGAAGTATGATCAAATTAAGAACTTGATTCTTTCTTCATCACTCAAGGTTAAGAATTTTGAAGGAAAGATACTTGGATCAGGTAAACTTGATGCTGGAAAGGCTATTGAACTCGCTGATTCAGCCAATCAAAAAATTGAAACTTCCGCAAATCGTTCTGTAGCTAACCGTTAATTTATCTCATACAATGTTGGAATGAGGTCTCTCCTTCTATCTCTTTTACTGACGTTCCTCACAGGTGGACTCTACGCCCTCGCCTATCCTTCGTTTTTAGGACCTGGTTGGTTTCCATTAATATTTATTTCCATTCCATTTTTTATTTGGCGATTGGAAGTTGCACCCACACTAAGAAGTTCACTTCTGCACATCCTGAGCTATAACCTAGGTCTGAATGTCATTGGCTACTATTGGATTCCGGAAACTTTGAGAGAGTTTGGTCAGCTTCCCTACCCAGTAAGCGTCCTTCTCGGACTCCTCTTTTCATTTATTCTGCAACCCCATTGGTGGGCCTATGCTCTCTGGAAAAAAGTACGTCCAGACTTTCCATGGTTTTCAGAAAGAGGCATACTTATTACGTCATTAGTAATAACACTTCTTGAAAGATTTTTTCCTCAGCAGTTTCCTTCTTTCGCTGGAAGCCCATGGCTCCACCTCGCTCCTCATCTTGGTTTAGCGCCCATTTTTGGAGTCGTCATCTTTAGTTTCATGACTTACTGGCTTTCGCTGGAGATATTCTCCCAGCTATTGATCAGAAGGTTTCGTCTAACGGTATG
The DNA here is from genome assembly GCA_040382195.1 of Halobacteriovoraceae bacterium. Taxonomy (GTDB): domain Bacteria; phylum Bdellovibrionota; class Bacteriovoracia; order Bacteriovoracales; family Bacteriovoracaceae; genus Peredibacter. The sequence goes on from JBEIFX010000001.1 coordinate 99,840, forward strand.
GATTTCTCTCATCATTTTTTTAGCCTTTAATGCCTTCTTTCCCCTGAGAGATCGATACACTGATAAAACTTTTCCTGTTCGTGTTGTGCAGGCGAATGTAGGAAACTTTCTCAAAGTGCAGTCAGAAAGCGGAGACACTGAATCATTTGAGGAAATTCGAATTCGGTATGAAAATCTTTCAACAATCCAGAATGGATTCAAGCCTAAGCTCATCGTTTGGCCGGAAACAGCCTACCCGACAACTTTCTATGGGAAAGAGACAGCGTTGGATGAGACTTTTAAACGGATCATTAAAGATACTGGGGCAGAAATGCTTATTGGAGGATATGATCAGGATCCAGAAAAGTCTCCTGGAGACTTTATTGAAAGCGTCTTTAACTCATCAATCCTGATAACGGATGGGGCCGTTAAGACTGCTTATCATAAGAATATTCTAATTCCTTTTGGGGAAACACTTCCCTTTGGTCCCTTCAACTCCCAAATAGTATCTGTAGTTCCAGCTGTGTCTCTTTTCGCCCGTGGCGCAGGAACTCCCAAGTTAGAAACTAAAGAGGGTATTCGTTTTGTTACTCCTATTTGTTACGAAATACTTGAATCAAACTACATGCGAAGTCTCCTTAATGAATGGGGAGAAAATCATCTGATTATTAATCACACTAATGACTCCTGGTATGGAAATACTGCCGAACCCTATCAGCACCTTTTTCTCTCGAAATGGCGAGCTCTTGAATTCAAACTGGCGATTGTCAGAAGTACGAATACGGGGTTGACTTCGGTCATTTATCCTGATGGCTCAGAGTCAAATAGACTTCACATCGGTGAAAAATCTACTCTTGATGTTTCTGTGCCGATAGGAACTGGAGAAGGAACAGTTTATCAAAGATATGGGATTTATCCTTTCCTATTATTTTTTTTCATCATCTTCGTGATTGTTTGGTTTAAAGAAAGCCCTACTTCACTAAAGAAGAATTAAAGCCAGCCTTAAATAGATCATGCAACCGAAGAACACCAATAAATCTTTCCCCTTCCACAACTGGAGCTACATTTAATGGTCTCTCAATATTCTCCATTATTTTTAGAGCATCAAAAGCGAGAGTTTTTGCTCCTAAGCAGGTTGGCCTATTGGTCATTATATCCACCACTGGTTTCCTAATCGCATCGGGAGATTTGGCAAATGCCCTACGAATATCACCTTCGACCAGGATTCCTTTCAATTCATTACCTTCAACCACTGCGCACATCCCTACAGGTCTTTGTGTCATTGCCAAGATAGCATCCTGTAGAGTGGCAGTCTCCATAACGATAGGACAATCCGAAGCATGAATCATTAACCTGTCGACAGTGAGAGATAGGGACTTACCTAGAAGACCTGCCGGATGATTAATAGCAAACTTCTCCCTTGAAACACCCATCACATTTTCGTATAAAACAGCCATAGCATCCCCTATCGCTAGAGCAACCGTCGTCGATGTCGTGGGGGCCAGATCATTAATACAGGCTTCTTTATCGACTGAGGCATCTAACACTAAGCCTGATCGATGAGCTAGAGGGGAGTCAACTTTCCCAACCAAGGCTATAATTCGCTCCTGAGGAATTTGGACATGGGGCAATAGACTTAAAAGTTCATCCGTAGTGCCTGATTTCGAAATCAGAACGATGGCATCAGCCTTTGTCACCCTTCCCAGATCACCATGCATGGCCTCCGTCGGGTGAAGGAAGAAAGAAGGAAGTCCCAATGAGGAAAAAGTTGAAGCGATTTTTGTACCAATAAGTCCAGATTTTCCAACTCCTGAAACTATTAAACTTCCACCGGTCGATGCAAGAAGCCCGTAAATAGAGATTAGTTTTGCTGCCTTCTCCTCTGTAAAGCGGGAAGCAGCTAACTCAATGGCCCTAGCTTCATTGATGAGAACCTGTGAAAAAAGATTTTTATGCCCCATAAGATGATCCAAAAGTTTCTTTTTATCTGATTCATTGATAACATAAAAGTCATGAAATTTTATCTTTTAATCACTTCAATGCTATTTTTAAGTGGCTGTGCCAGCTATGAGAAGTTCCGACAAGTCACCGAAGAGCTGGAAATCCCATCAAAGATCTATAAGGCAGATTACAATCAGACATGGCAGGCCGTTATTACGGTTATGAGAAAGTTCGATATTGCCCAACAAAACCAGGAGGCGGGATTCATTAAGTCGAGGTGGATGGATAACACTCTGGAAGTTAATTTCGCAGACTCTTTTGGCTCCTCTGACGCCGTAAAAGCCGCTAAGTTTAAACTGGTAGTTAACGTCGTTAAAGGCTTTAGGACTTCTCGTGAAGTCACAAAGGTCACAATATACAAACGTCAACTGGTTGAGCAGGATTTTCTTCAGGGCTGGAAAGAAGTCAGCCCTGACGGGATCATGGAAAAAACCTTGCTCTATCGCATCGAAAGGCTCATCGCTATAGACAACAAGATCAGAGAAATAGATAAAGCACGGGAGAAAGAGCAATTAGAGCAATCGGGACTTTAGTTAAATTTTTTTCTCATCCGCAAAAGCCACTTTGGCCCAGAATTTCCTTCTTTGATCGACACTATTAGGGGATGTTTTTCCAGTGATCTTTTCAAGAGAATAATCCAAATCGTCTATGAGATCCTGATATTTAGGCTTTTGAATAAGCTTAGCTAGGGACTTCTTCGCCGGAGCATATTTTACATCACCGATCGTTCGGATAATAGACTTCACGATTGAACTTCTCTTCCTCTCGCCTCTCTCCCCAGTATAGTTTGTCTGGTCATACATCATCTTCCATACATCTGGTGCAAGGGCATTAACTTTAAGCTGAGAAATATTATCCAGTGCCTGAAAGCGCACTATATGGGAAGGGTCACGGAGGGCCTTACTATAAACCGCTAGATAATCAGATTGTTTTAGACCAAGAAGAGCCTTGAGAGAGGCGACTCGCATCATCCAGTGAGGATGATCAGCGAATTTTGCAATAAAAGGAGCTGCCTTTGATCCCATGACTTGCGCTAAAAGCATCGTGGCGTGCCATCTATTCTGAACAGGGTATCGGCTTTCCTTCATCACTTTTATGAGTGTAGGTACACCTTTTTCTCTGTGTTTAAAGGCGTTTCTCTTCAGCATTGCCTGCAGCCCGGGCGTTCGAGAATCCATGAGAAACATCTGAGTGAATCTTTCCAGTGGAACCAAGTCCTCTTTCTTCATCTGAAGAGATCTTCCCTTCGGATCCTGAAGTAGTTTAATCTTTTTATCCAGGGAATTAGCAAAGGATAAATGACTGACCAGTAGAACGCTTAAAAATAAAAGGCTCTTCATATTTTACCCCAACATTTTCTCAAACTCAGAAAGGAGATCTTCTGGTGTTTTTTCTTTAACTTGTTCCGATTTAGCAGCTTCTTTCTGTTCAAGATTAACAGAGACTGTTTCTGCCGTAGTAGAATCGGAATTTTCCCTATTTAGATCAGCTGATAAAAAATCCTCTAAGGCCTCTTTAGAATCCGAAGCGGAGTCAACGACTTCATCTGAGGCTTCGTTTAATAAGTTAGAAACATCAGCCTCTGAAAGGATATTATCATAACCGGCAACCTCATCCTTTTGAGCTTCAGTTGAATGACCTTCAAAGTTTGCAATCGTTAGTTTCAGCTGATGGTTCTCTTGCTGCAGACGCTTTAAGTTCGCCAGATCATCGGAGATAATTTCGAATTCGTTAAGACGATCGCGCAATTCATCTCTCTCCTTCGTCAGCATCTTCAGTTCACTCTTAAGGCTTTCATCACCACCACCACTGTTTCTTGCTTGGGCCAGAAGAGCCTCTAATTCCCTGATCTTGTTCTCTGCTGATTTAAATTTCGCTTCAAGTTCTCGTTGAGAATTCATATAGGATGAAAGCTGAGCTTCTAATGAAGCAATTAATGCTTTTTTTTGATTAATCTCTTCTAAAAGCGCTGTAGAATGCGCTCCACTTAACCCCAACGAATCTCCTCCTCCAAGGTTAGACAACGGCATTACTGATGGAACACTACTTACATCTAATCCCCCTCCCCTGAAGAGTGATGATTTAAGCGCCGTGGAATTTTGAATGATCGAGTCGAGGTAACTCTTTACGATATTGGCCGGAATGGCGTGCTTTAAACTGTGATATCTTCTGCGGTTTGCAAACCATAGCCAAAGAAAGATGGTAGATAGAATAACCAGTAGACCAAACTGAATGACCAGAAGCTCCGGTCCAAACTTATCCAGGTAATTAATTAAAGAATCAAACACCTATCCCTCCATGGATATCGTCCGCAGTATAAATCACTGCTACCTTCATTATCTAACCCATCAGAATTTCTGTCAAAGTAAAGTCTCTTTCTAGCGACTATTGAGCGTGTTTATTAGGGGTATATAAAGAGCCTTCTCCGCGCAGAGAATGGAAGTACAAAAAGGGTGGAAAGGCTCTCCCGTAATAGTTGATAGTTTTACTCCGGCTTCCTGACATATGAGGGCAGCTGCGGCCATGTCCCAGGGCTGCAGTCGATGCTCCAAATATGCATCTAGCATTCCAGCTGCAACATAACACATTTCCAGTGCTGCACTTCCAAAGCGCCGCATGGCCCTAACTTCTGGAAATTCTTTTAATAAATCTTTTTCTACTTTTTTACTGCCCAGATTGGCCGATATAAGAGCTTCCTTAAATTCCTTATTGCTCTTGGATTTCTTCAATTGAATGTGGACTTCTTTTTGACCGATCATCCTAAGAAGGAAAGCACCTTTGTTCTTGATTCCATAAAAAAGTTCACAGTTTACAGGGTTATAAACTACGCCCACTAGAATTGTATCCCCTTTAGCAAATGCTAAACTCACTCCAAAAAAAGGAACACGGTTGTAAAAGTTATTTGTTCCATCTAGAGGATCAATGAGCCAGAGGTAATCCTCTCGTGTCGCTCTTTCAATCTTTAATTGACGAGCGAAAGCATCCTCTTCTGAGAGTATTTTGTGTCCAGGATAATGTTTGGAAATTTTCCCCATGACGTATTTTTCGGAAAGGACATCGGCTTCCGTGGAAATACCTTGCTTACCTTTATCTATAACCTTGAGCGGCTTTTTGTAAGATTTGATTAAGTGTTCATTAAGAATGTTCCCGCACTCCAGCGCCCACTCAATCATTTGTTCTAGTATCACCTCAAGGTTAGGGCTATTGGATTTTTTCATCATTTTCTTCTTCGGAATCTTTTTTTTCAAGGAAGAGTTGCTCAAGGGTTATCTGTTCTTCTTCTGTTAGTTTCTGCAAGGGAACTGTATAAGATTCTGTAAGCCATTGACCTAAGTCAATCAAACGGCATTTCTCACTACAGAATGGTCTAAAAAAGGAGGTATGGAAATTAAACTTCTTCTTGCACGTTGGGCAATTTACTTCAAGCTGTTTCATGCAAATATCCTATCTCTGAGAATTTGAAACTTAACTAAAAACTGCTCATTATAAATTATTTCAAGATCATCGATGCGGTCTACTAAAAAAACACCACGTACAGAATTCGTGCCAATAATCGCATCTGCTCTCATCAACTGATCAAATGTTGTTGGCGTTTCCTCAAATTCATCAAAATAATCAAGAGCAACATCAATAAGTTTTTTTCTCATTACCCCTTCGAGGACATTGGGTCCGGTAGGTGCAGTAAAAAGTTTGTTGTGACGTAGGATAAAGATGTTGGCAACTGATGATTCTAGCACCGTATCTTCCTCTGACAAGAAGAGCACGTCGTCGTCCCCAGGTTTCATGTACTTCTTTTGGGAGAGAATGGTGTTCAGGTAGTTACCAGCCTTAAGATGGGCAGGCCACCAGTGAGGTCTCTTATTCAAAGGACAAGTTCTGAGCTTAATGGTCTTAATTTCGTAACGATAAGGATCGAGAGGGTTTTGAGTTAAATGAAGCCGTAGGTCATTCACCGAATGAAGCCCACTTCTCAAAAGCCCCCGGGCCTGTTCTCGATAGGCCGTTACTCTGACAATCTTATTGCCGGATAACTCAGTGACTTTTTGCTCTAAACGGCTTTTCAGGATGTGGGGCCATGCATCTTCTTCCAAGAAAGGTCCATATAAGAATTCAACACCCCTTCGAAATCGATCAAAGTGAAGATCCCAATCCTGAAGGGTCCCATTGATCATTCGCATCGTAGTAAATACTGATTCTCCATACATGAATGCCCGGTTATTGTTCTCCGTCACAATCCCCCCTTAAAACTTGGCCAATTCTTACCCATTTATGATAGCGTCTCAAGGGAGTTTATAACTAGTCCTATTTATGATGCGTCTAACAATCATAGGCTTCGGAAACCAGGCAAAGTCCTGGGCCCTAAACCTTAAAGATTCTGGATTTCCTATCCGAGTGGCCTTAAGGTCAGACAGCCCTTCTTTTGAGGCAGCGGTTCAAATTGGATTTAATGTCGTTGAAATTGGCTCAGAGGATTTTTTCGCAGACTCGGCTTTTGCCCTGCTCACTCCAGATTTAACTCATAACGATTTTCTAAGAACTCATGCTCATCTTTTTGCTGAAGGTACAGTTATCCTGTATGCTCACGGATTTTCGCTTTTGAAACACCAATTTCATCTTAGATACCCTCAACTTCAGCATGTCCTCTACGCCCCTAAATCAATCGGATCAGAATTACGTAGCCAATACCTCCAAAACGGAAAACTTGGAGCCGTTTATTCTCTAGAATTTTTCCAGGGACAAAAAAAAGAAATAGAAGAATGGCTTATGACTCTTGCAAGGGGAATGGGCATAAATCTTGGACCTTTCGAAACAAACTTTAAAGACGAAACTCAAGCTGATCTTTTTTCCGAACAAGGGCTCCTATGCTCTCTTATTCCCTACGCAGCCAATGAAGTTTTTTCTCGCTTAATCGAACGAGGGTTTTCTCCGGAACTTGCCTACTTTGAATGTTGGCATGAATTAAAACTCATCGTGAACGCCATGGTTGACCGAGGCCCCGAAGCTTTCTTTGATCTTATAAGCCCTAATGCTCTGGTAGGATCAGAGATCGGCTACGAGCGACTCCTCAATAGTGAATTCAAAGAAAATCTGTATTCACTTTTAAAAGATATTCAGGACGGCACCTTCAATTCAGAGCTAGAAAAAACCAACGTTGAAGAAACTCGAAAAAAAATACGCGAGCGTTGGTCTAACTCGGCACTTCAAAAGACGTTCGACAAGATATCTCAAGGTAAAATATGAAAAAGTTAAATCTCCGTGACATTAAGAATTCCAAGCGAAATAAGCTACAGGTTCTCACCTGTTATGATTTTCAGACGGCCTCACTTCTCAATGAAACTGATCTAGATATGATTTTAGTCGGTGATTCCCTAGGTAACGTCATTCTTGGGTACGAAACAACCATAGAAGTGGACCTCATGGAAATGATAATTTTCGGCAAAGCAGTTCGCCGGGGAGCTCCAGACAAATTCCTTATTCTTGACCTGCCATTCGGGAGTTACTCGACCGTGAATCAAGGGATTCTTTCGGCGACGAAAGTTTTTCAATCTACTAAGTGTGAAGCGATAAAACTTGAAGGTGCTTTCCCTTATCATTTAAAGCTCATCGAGAGACTAACTCAAATTGGAATTCCTGTTATGGGTCACATAGGACTTACTCCACAATCGGTTCATCAGCTTGGTGGATACTATACCCATGGAAAAAACGAAAACGAAGCAGAACGGCTCCTTAGGGAAGCTGAAAGTTTACAACATGCTGGGTGCTTCTCTATCGTTTTAGAAATGGTAGAAGAAAGTTTGGCCACAAAGATCACGGAAAAGTTAAAGATTCCGACGATTGGAATTGGCTCTGGGAAAAAGACTGATGGTCAAGTCCTTGTCATTAACGATCTCTTTAAAATGGGAAAAAATAATCCTCCAAAATTTTGTCTTCCAATAGCAGATTTATACCAACTAAAAAAAGATCTACTCCTTGGTTACCTCGAAGATCAAAGGAAATAGATGCAAGGGCTGATCACTCTAGATTTCGGGAATACAAATCCTCATGCTGGTTTTTTTGTAAAAAGTCATAACAAATGGTCGTTCCTAAAAGCTACCCCTCTCCATGAATTTCATAATAATCTGGATGCTCATCGTTTGAACGCCCATAACTCAAGCATTGTTCTATGTGAAGTAAAGTCACGGGAGAATGAGATGACGAAACTTCGAGACCAAGGCTTTCTCGTCACAAGAGTTAAAGACTATTGGCGAGGTAATGCATTTTCAGGAATGCCGGTTCATTACTCCAGAACGCTCGGGGAAGACAGACTCATCGAAGCGTTTTACTGCTTTAAGAAGATGAAATCACCTACTCTTCTGATTGATGCGGGAACCTACGTCACAATGGATGTCATTACGGAAAGTGGTTTCATGGGTGGGTATATCATCCCCGGCCTCCAAACTTATTTCGAATGCTTTAAAAGTGGAGAACTCCTTAAGAACGTTCCACTAAACGAATCCTTTTCAGATAATCTTCCTCAATTAACCAGTCAAGCCATGACGGAAAGTTATACCGCCTTTGTAGCATTCGCTAGGAAACTCGTGATTCAGCATAAATTAAAGAATATTTTAATTACTGGTGGTCTAATGCCACTTTGGCTCGATTTTCTTAAGGGGAAAATGGTAGAAGCCGTTGTAGAAGGGGATCCTCATTTGATACACTTTGCCCTCCACTATTGGATGACTACTCAGATAGAGCCCATATGAAAATCCTACTTGCTGTAACTGGATCAATTGCGAGCTATAAAAGTTTCGATCTTGCTCGACAGCTGGTGAAAAAAGGTCACACCGTAAGAGTTCTTTTGACCAAAGGGGCGATGGAATTCATTCGTCCAGATACCTTCCGCTATATCGGAGTCGAAAACATTTATCTTCCTCTGGACGATTTCAATACGGCTAAACTTCCAGATTGCACTACGGTACTTCATATTGAACTGTCGAAATGGGCGGACAAACTCATTATTGCACCGGCTTCTGCTAATACAATCTCACGCCTGGCCCTTGGGATAACGAATGACCTTTTAACTACACTTTTTCTTGCCTTTAATCGAAAATCGGTTCTTATTTTTCCTGCAATGAATAGTGAGATGTGGAATAATCCTCGTATCCAGGAGCACCGCCAGCACATTGAGACTATGGTCAATGTCGGAGTCATCAATCCTGTCTCCGGACTTCTCGCCTGTGGTGATGTGGGAGAAGGAAAATTCCCCGAAGTATCCTCAGTGCTAGACCTAATTGAAACATATGATCCCCTTTTGAAGATAAATAAAAAAATTCTCGTCACCGCTGGAGCAACTGCCTCCCCCATTGATCCAGTCCGCTACCTGACGAATCCATCCAGTGGGAAGATGGGTATCTACGTTACAAAAGCTTTTTTAGCTAAGGGATACAAGGTCACAGTGCTTGCTGGGCATCAGTGCACTTCCGAAGTTGAAAACCTGCTGGGTCATCCCAATTTCCAATTAATAAGAACCCCTACCACAGAACAGATGAAGAGAAGTGCCCTGAATTTTTTTTCTGATTCAGATCTCTATATATCAACGGGGGCCATTGCTGATATTGAATTTGACCCTTCTGAAATAAAATTAAAGAAAGAAAACATGGGACACTCCCTTCCATTTCGTCAAGCCGCTGACATTCTTAAAGAAGTGCTTAAACATCGAACTCATCAAAAGATTGTTAGCTTCGCAGCTGAAACTGAAACGACCGTCGAGGTTTTTAAAGAAAAGATGAGTAGAAAACCTGTCGATCTTATGATTGGAAACAAAGTTGCTAATGGACTCATTGGAAATAATGAGATGGAGGGGTTCCAAAAGCTCTCTGGAGAATATTTTTTCATTTTAAAAGATTCTATACAAGGTCCGGTCAAACTCTCGAAATACGAAATTGGAGAAAAGCTTGTTCATTGGTTTGAAGGCCGAATCACATGGTAAAAGTTATCTATCTAACTGCAGAAATCATCATTGAACGAGAGAGGGAATCTCTTGAGATTGGGTTTGTCCCGACAATGGGAAACCTTCATCGCGGGCATCTTTCACTCCTTGAAAAAGCTCTATCTGAATTTAAGGTCGTTTACTTCTCTATTTTCGTGAATCCAAAGCAATTCGGTCCGAATGAGGATTTTAATCGTTATCCGAGGACTCTTGAGGAAGATATAAAGCTTATCGAATCAATCCACTCTAAATACAAAGACTCAAAGATTGTCATCTACGCTCCAATAAATCCAGCGGAGGTGTTCTCCTCGTCCTATACCCAAACAATATCAGTCTGTGGTTTGAGTAATGTTCTCGAAGGTAAATTGAGACCTGGACACCTTGATGGAGTCTCTACAGTGGTTCATCAGTTGTTTCAACTGATCAGGCCTCGAAAAGCTTATTTTGGACTCAAAGATTTCCAGCAGTTTCACGTCATTAAACAGATGGTAAAAGACCTAGCTCTCCAAGTGGAACTTGCCGGGATGCCAATTATTCGTGAGGAAAGTGGACTTGCTCTTTCAAGCCGGAATCAATATCTATCCCAGGATCAAAAAAGAAGTTCGCTCGTTCTCTACCAAACTATTAGTGAATTAAAAGAACTCATGAAGGGCAAGAGAGAAAATATTGAGCTAGTGAATAATCGCATTAATGAATTACTTAAAGACAAAAATTGGAATTACATAGAAGTCAGAGACACAGAAAACTTCTCCTCGGATTTAGGCTCAGCAAAAAATGTTACAATCCTTGCCGTCTACCAGCTCGGGAACACTCGTCTCCTTGATAACATGCAAGTGGAGGTTGAATGAATCAAGAAGATTTTAAATTACCCCTTGGGCAGAGAGCATCTCTCGTATCAATTATTTGTGAGAAGTTTGAAAACCATTCAACTGTTATTGAAACTCACGGCTCCCTTAGAGAGCTGAGGGAACTTCTTCGAACTCTAGGCCTTGTACCAGGTGAGGAATATGTTCAAAAAAGAAAGCAGATAGACCCTGCCACCATGCTGGGTGAGGGAAAACTCATAGAGATCGCTGAATCAGCGAGATCTGAGGGATCCCAGGTCCTGGTCTTTGATTTCGAGCTAACGGCTTCTCAGCATCGAAATATAAAGGAAATCACGAAGCTAGAAGTAGTTGATCGAAATACTGTCATTCTTGAAATTTTTGCTCATCACGCAAGAACCAAAGAAGCGAAGATACAGATTGAAATATCCCGGCTGAAGTATCTTCTCCCAAGGCTTACAAGCATGTGGGGCCATTTCTCAAAGCAGAGGGCTTCTGGTGCCGCCATTGGTGGTGAGGGTGAACAACAACTTGAACTCGATCGGAGAATGGTCAGGGAAAGAATTGAATTTTTTAAGAAACAGCTCGATGAAGTTCAAAAGTCTCGAGAGCAACAGGGTAAAAAACGACAGAATCAAGCGGTAACTGCAGCCTTGGTAGGATATACCAATGCAGGGAAATCCTCACTGATGAATAGACTCTGTAAAGTTAATGTTCTGGAAGAAAATAAGCTTTTCGCCACATTGGATTCGACATTCCGGACTCTAAACCCGGATTCGAAGCCCCCAATGATCATGATCGACACAGTGGGATTTATTTCAAATCTTCCCAACACCCTTATCCAGGGGTTTAAGACTACCTTGGAGTCGGCACTCGAAGCCGATCTTCTCATTATAGTCTGCGACATCTCAGACCCAAACTACCAAAAACATCTTCGAGTAACTCAAGAGGTATTGAAGGATCTAAAGATCGAAGAAAAAGACCAAATAATTGTCTTTAATAAAAAGGATCTATTAAACGACCCCGTGAGAGCACGAATTATCATGCGAAATTATCCCAATAGCTTTCTTGTCTCCTCTTATGAAGAAGAAGACATGCGACAACTTCGTGCTTTTATAATTGAATACTTTTTGTCAAAACAGGGACACTATGACCTTTTCATTCCCTATGAAGCCGGCGAAGCTCACTCTAGGTTGCGCGGTAATGCCAACATTATCAACTCTGTCTCGCATGAACAGGGGATTTTTTATAGAGTTCGTATCCCAGACTTTATTTTTCAGCAACTTGGTCTAGGAAATTACGTTCTTGCTCCGGCCGAAGCTAAAGAATGGGAAATAGGTAAGACTATTTTCTAATATAAAATGATTTTTGCCATTGGCCCCAACTTACAAAAAAATTTTGTTGTTATTTTTTTAAAGAGGTCCTGAGGTGACTTTTCGAGTGGAGAAAAATCTGATCCTTGCTCATTTTGTCTTGAAGTCATTCATATCTGGTCTGTTTTTTCATCTATCAATTAGAGCGACACCCAAGACCGCCAAAGACAAATTAATGGAACGCCCCACTTCTAAAATAAAGCGTTAAACTAAAGACCAGAACAGATAGAATTATTCCTGAAGCAATGATGAGAATATCTTTATTCATAAAACATCCGAGCATGGAGTTAGATTATGTTAATTATTTTATCCCATTGTTAATGGGCATCATAGAAATTAATTAGGACCTCTGGAATCTTGAAGGGATCAAATTGCCTAGAGATGAAGCCGATCTTATTTTTAATGAAGGGTAGATCTTCTCGGGAACCAATCACGACTACTGGTAGTGAATTTAGGGCCTCTAAGCTTTCATATTGCTTGAAATATACCTCTCCACAATTTTTGATAGTGAGTGCATCCAAGACTAATAAATCAGGTTTAAGATCGTTGATCAAATAAATAAGATCTTTTATCTCTGCCAAAGTATAAAAAGGTAAGTTCTTGCTTTTGAAGACCTTTTCTAAAAGTTCAGTAGCGAACCTATTTTCATCTATCCAGAGAATGAGTCCCATGGAGCGTATCCTTTGACAAAAGGTGAAAATGATTAATAACATCGGGAAATGGAAAAAGAAAAGTCTAAAATCCAAGTCAGGGACGTTCAATCGGATTCACTGCTGTTTGAATGCCCGATAGAGGAAGCCCATAAAGCCTACCAATTTGCCGCAGAGATGGAAACACTAGGGCTAGATATAAAGCTCATTACCCCAACACTCTCCGACACTCTCTTAAACACTCTCGGCCTTTCATGGGAAGCACAGGAGAAGTACCGAAGTAGTACTCAAGAGGAGATTGATTCTCACGACGGTTCTTGCTGCTTTGAAGATCAAGAGAAAAAAACTATTAACTAGAATCTATACCCATAGTTGGTAAAGATCGAAAGAGGAAGAACCGAATATCCGTAAATTTCTTCATACTCTCGATCAAGGATATTTTTTATTTGAATACTGATATCACTTTGATCAAAAGTCTTTTTAAAAGCGATGTCAACAACTTCAAAGGAATTAAGCTTCGCCTCGAAGTCTTTACGAGAAGAAAACCATCGAACCAAAACATTAATTTCCATTGTTTCTTTAGGAAGAAATGAAATTCCTGTTTGAGCAGAGTTGTTAGGTCTTCTTAACACTGGACCTGTAGAGTCTTTAAAAGACTGATGAGTAAAGCTTGAGAAAAAATCAAATAAGCGCGTCTTCAACTTTGCAGTAACCTCTACACCTTCCGCAACAAATCGTTTTTGATTAACGTAGCCACTTCCGAAAACAAAATCAAAGAGATTAGAAAGACGATTTTGAAAAAAAGAAGCAGAAGTTTCAAAATTATATCTCTTTTTTTCCCAAAGTAGTTCAAGGTAGTGATTAACTTCAGGGGTGAGGTTTGGATTACCTATATTGTTAGGTGCATAGAGTTGAAAAAGTGAGGGAGCCTTGTATCCCTGGGAATACTGGAGGCTCAATTGATGAAATGATATTCCCCCCGCACCAGTTTTAAATGTACCATAACGAGAGTGGTGATCAAGGCGACCTCCAGCATGGAACTTTAGACCGTCTTTTTGAAAAGCAGACTGAATGTAGAGAGACTTGAGAGAAAAACTCCCATTTAAGTCCTTTGTCTTAGCAGTTTCTTTTTCAGAAGAAAGACCCGAAATCAAACCAAGACTTCCTCTTTCATATCGGTGGATAAGTTCGTTTTGAAAGAGATTGCCGTTAAAGAATTCATTTCCTTGTGCGAGACTTCGGTTAAATCGCTGATGTCGATTTAGACCTGTCCGAAATGAAAAAGCCTGATCTTCGGATAAAAAAATGTTGGCTTTTTGCTGTAGGAGATATTGATCATTTTGACTTCGATCGAAGATATTGTCATCTTTATCGCCATCCAGCTCGGCCTCACCTCTGAGTTGTCCTAACAAAAAATCGATTTCTACTTTTTCATTCAACTTGTGTTTTGATGAGGAAGTTAACTGCATAATATCGGTTGAGTCCTTTTCTTTAGCGTCATATCTTTTCTCATTCAAACGAGAAACTCCATCTGAATGGAGACGTAGGAGACTCACTGTTCCCTGACTTTTTGTTGTTTTCCAGTCTTTAGTAAGAGAACTTCCAATAGTTCCAAAACTACCAACGCTGAAAGAAAATCTTCCCTCTGGTGCCATCTCTCCTTTTCTGGTCTCCAATTCGACAAGCCCACTCAGCGCATCGGAACCGAACAAAACAGCTTGAGGTCCCTTAAAAATATTAACCCTTTTGAGAAAAGGTGTGGTCATAAAGGCTGCATCGAATTGCCGATCAGTGTTTGATGTGTCGTTAATTTTAAGGCCGTCGAGATTAAAAGATAAATGACGGCTCTCGGTTCCTCTCAAGAAAAAAGTGATTCTTCCTCCCGGCCCACCATTTTGGCCTGAGATCAGACCAGGAATCTTTTCTAATTGAGGTGAAAGAATTCCTAAAGGTTGAGATTCCATTTCAGCAGATGAGATCTCCTCAGAAACACTAAAAGTGAAACGTTTTATATCCTTCTTTGCTTGGACCTCTATAGGATCAAGATGAGTTTCCGCCAGCGAGGGAAATGAAAAAAGACAGAGAATGATCATCCAAGACAATTTGATCCTCCTCGGGAATGTCTTCTTCAAATGCCGTATCTGACTTTACAGTTGCGGGACAGTGTGGGATTTCCACCCGAGCTTCCGGTTAGTTTGAAGGTAACTGCAGTTTATCATACAAAGCAGCTAATGACAGGCAAAAAAATGCCCCGTTATTAACCGGGGCATTTTTAGTAATCGGGAATTCTTTAAGCTGATCTTTCCTCGTAGTCTTTATCGTAATACTCCTGCTCATCTTTAAGACGCTGTTCGACCTCCAGATACTTGGGGGTACTATATGGATGTGAGTGGAGTTTGTTTCTCAAAATGTCTTTTTGTTTTTCAATTTGCCTTTCCATCTTTTCCACAACTAGATCGAAAGACTTGTACATATTGTCTGCGCAAGCCTTGGCAAAAAAATTAAATTTGGGTCCGTGAACTTTGATTTCTGCCCAGTGCTCATCATTGTGGACCCAGCAGAACCATTGGATACTGGTGTTTCCCTGGAAATACTTCTCAAATTTTTCAGATTTTTCTTTAATCCTCTGGTCGAGGGCCGGAGTGTGATCTAGGTGTTTGAAGGAAATTTTTAATTTCATAATAAACGTGCCTCTAAAATAAATGGTTGTCGCAGACTAAATAAACAGATTTTTTATTATGTCATCATTCCCTCCTTTAGTTACTTCTTTCTTTTTGAAGATGGAGCAATCCCCATCATCTCTCGGTATTTGGCAACAGTCCTTCGGGCGACGACGATGTCTTTCGTACTCAAAAGTTCAGATATTTTTTGATCGGAGAGAGGCCTTTTTGAGTCTTCGTTAACGATCATTTCTTTTATTTTTAGTTTCAGACTCTCGCCAGCGATGTCAATTCCACCGTTTTTACCTCCAATACCAGCATTAAAAAAGTATTTCAATTCAAACGTTCCAATTGGAGTATGCATAAACTTGTTAGTGGTCACTCGTGAAACAGTCGATTCATGCATTCCGATCTCATTAGCTATATCTTTCAAAATCATAGGCTTGAGGAAAGCAGGGCCTTTTTTAAAGAATTCCTGTTGGGTTCTAACAATGGAGTTGGCCACTTTGTAGATCGTCTTCTGACGATTTTCTATAGATTTGATGAGCCACATCGCTGCTCGAAGTTTATCTTGAACAAATTCTTTAGCCTCTACATCTGACTGACCACTTTTAATCAGAGATTTGTAAAGATTTGAGATTCGAAGCCTAGGGACTCCTTCATCGTTCACTTGAACAACAAACTCTCCACCAACTTCTGCCACAAATATATCAGGTACGACGTATTGAGTTTCTTCAGCAGATACAAGACGGCCAGGCTTAGGATTGAGTCCCATGATGATCAGTTCTGCATCCTTTACTTTTTCTTTTGAGACGCCGAAGTCTTTTGATATCTTAGCATAATCTTTCTTTTCGAGGTCAGGGAGGTTCTTCTCAATGATAAGTTCCACCAATGGTGATCTTTCAGGTAGAACCCGGGCCTGAATTCCAAGGCATTCTTGAATATTCTGTGCGCCACAACCAACTGGGTCAAGATGCTGAACTAGTCCAAGCATACCAAGGGCCTCATCTCGCTCCAAAACTGAATGGCGAGCGACGATTTCGTCGAACGCAATCTCTAAATACCCATCGTCGTCGATGTTTCCGATAATATCCAGGCAGAAATTTAATTCTTCATTTGAAAGAGTCTCCATTCGAAGCTGCCACTCTAGATGCTCCTGGAGAGACTGATTCTTAGAGATCATGTTTTCATAGGAAGGAAGGTCTTCTGGAGAGGTACTCTCCTTCATATTGGGAGAGGATGAAGATGTGCTGTTAAAAGATTCCGAATAGGACTCCCAATCAAAGTTATCTTTTGAGCCTTCTATGAGTTCAGGACCAGAAAAATTATCAGCGGTAGCTTCTTTAACATCAATTTCTTCACGAGATTCTTCTTGAGGTCCAGCTTCGACCTCACCATCAATTTCTTCAAGCATGGGGTTTTCAACCATCTCTTGAGAGATCAGAGTCGTCATCTCTAAGTGCGTAAGCGTAAGAAGCTTAATCGCTTGTTGTAACTGAGGCGTGATCATGAGGCTTTGCGTTTGCTTCAGCCCTTGATGCATTTTTATCGCCATTAACTTCCCCTACATCTTAAATTCTTCCCCTAAGTAAAACTTACGGGCAGTTTCATTATTCACTATCTCATCCGGTGTACCACTGACGAGGAGTTCTCCTCGGCTCATAATGTACGCTCGGTCAACAATTCCAAGAGTCTCTCGGACGTTATGATCTGTAATCAGGACTCCGATATTTTTTTGCTTCAGTCTTCTTATAATGAGCTGGATGTCACTTACGGCCAACGGATCAACTCCAGCAAATGGTTCATCCAGAAGAACAAATTTTGGATCGAGGGCAAGGGCGCGAGCAATTTCAACTCGCCTTCTTTCGCCTCCTGAAAGCTCGCGTCCTTTTGACTTTCTAATGTGATCAAGACCAAAGTCTCGGATCAAGTTGTCCAAACCGTTCTGCATCTCTTTATCGGCGAGGTCCCGGATCTCAAGAACAGCGTAAATATTTTCCTCTACTGTCAGCTCACGAAAAACACTTGCCTCTTGAGGGAGGTATCCAATACCTTTCCTTGCTCGCACATGGAGCGGAAGATCTGTCACATTTTCTGAATCAAGGTTTATTGCACCTTTATCTGCTTTCACTAGCCCAACCATCATATAAAAAGAAGTCGTCTTTCCTGCACCGTTTGGACCTAGAAGACCAACAACTTCTCCTCTTTCTACGTCAATACTGACACTTTTTACGACATCACGGCCATTATATGTTTTCTTAAGATCGCGAGCATGAAAACTGGCACTCATTAAACTAATCCTTTAGTTTTTGTCTTTTTAATTGAACATCAGACATTGCATCATCAATCTCTACTAAATCCACATTCTCTCTAATCGTGATGCGATATCCTTTTATCAAGTCTTTTCCCATTTCCACTCGCGGTGCGCCTGTTAAGACCATCTTTTGCTCACGTCCAAAGCCTTCCAACCTTTCAGCATAAGCGCGCCTAATTTGATCCCCATCAGGACTCTCTATTTTTTCAGTCACCTTCACATCGTCATTAAGAACGAAATACTTGAGACTTTTATTATAGTTTTCAAGAAACATTTCGGCTTTTCCGGCGGTTATGTCGTAACCCTCCCGAACAATACGAACATTACCTTCCAGGTAGGCAAAAGATTTCTCACCATCAAGATTCATTATGGAAGACCAAAACGACAACTGTCCTTCATACCTCTTTCTTCTTTTCATGGAACCCGCGATGTTTCCTCTAAATGAAGTGAACTGAGCAGCCGGCATCGATCGCATGGAGTCGGCTGTAACCGTCACATGATCTCGAGATTTGGGATCTTCACCTTCAAAGTCCACATGGCCCTTGGCGATGACCAAATCTTTCTTAAAATAATAACTCACTGTATCTGCTGAATAGGTCGCTTCCTGAGACTTGAGATTAACTTTCCCTTTGAGGGAGAGAACATTTTTTACTTTGCGATATATTCCCTCCTGCGCTTGGTAATGAAGTGACTTATTCTTTTGAGTGAAATGGTAGATCCCTTTAGGGGCTGCAAACTGCGCCAAATCCTCCCCTTCAGAAACCATTTCGGAAGCTGAAAGTGAAAGAATTGGCCGAGCCTCTTTAAGATGAAAATATTCAAGTTTCAAAATCTTGGTGTACTCCGGAGCGAGACCTTGGGATGACTTTTTTGTCGTACCGAGCTCATTTTTTATCTTAAGACTCATTGTGATGATGAGAGTGTTGAGTATGATATAGACGAAAATAATAATTATTGATTTGGCATCCCGAAGCTTCATTCCTTCCATTATACTCTTTTGTCTGATTCCAGATAGTTGTAACCCTTATTGCCTGATTAAGATTAAGGGAAAAAAGGTGACGTCATTCATCGGACTTTGATAGCCTATGCCCATGCAAAATCAAATATTTCAAGAGTCCCTGACCCTTACTCAACTTGTATCGGAAGGCATCAAGCTCACGCCCATGATGGAGCAATATTATCAAGTCAAGAGTCAATATCCTGATCTTCTCCTGATGTTCAGAATGGGTGACTTTTATGAAATGTTTTTTGAAGATGCACGTGAAGCGGCCCGTCTGTTAAATATCTCTCTCACTGTACGAGGAAAACTCGGGGATGTTCCTATTCCGATGGCCGGAATTCCTCATCATGCAGCAGCGACCTATGTAGATCGCATTTCTCAACTAGGAAAAAAAATTGTCATCTGTGAGCAACTTGAAGATCCGAAATCAGTAAAGGGCATTGTCAAAAGAGGTGTTACTCAAATCGTTTCTCCGGGGATGCCCTACGATCTCGACAAGACGACGGCGACCGAAAATAAATTTCTTGCGGCAGGAGTTAAAGAAAAAAATCAATTCATTCTCGTTCTACTTGATTTCACAACCGGCGATTTTTTCGGAACAACTTTTAAAACGATAGAAGAATTTTGTGAGCGACTCCTGATGGTTAGACCAAAGGAGTTCATATCCTATCTAGGTCAGTGGGAGGATTCCCCTATCCTTGAGGAGTATCTCCAAAGTATAGGTGCCCTTAAGACTCACCTTTCCCAAGAATACTTTGAAGAAAAACATTCAGGATTCTACATTCAAAAACTTATCCCGACTTATCAGCGAGATGGGATCATTTCTCAGGCACCGGGCGTACTCTGTCCGTTAGGGGCCCTAAGCTATTACGTTTCCTCCACCCAAACAATCGAGAAGATAAGCCACTTGC
Organism: Halobacteriovoraceae bacterium; assembly: GCA_040382195.1. Lineage (GTDB taxonomy): Bacteria > Bdellovibrionota > Bacteriovoracia > Bacteriovoracales > Bacteriovoracaceae > Peredibacter. Next base: position 119,521 of record JBEIFX010000001.1, read on the forward strand.
GTCCCTTCAGAATGCTCAACAATGAAGATACGATGAAGGTCACTTACTCCACTCTTTCGGGGCTTGAGATTCTACCACGCTCAAAAGAAGCTGAAAGCAATTGCATTCTCGGGTTCATGAACAAAACCAAAACTTCCATGGGGACCCGTTTTATAAAACACTACTTCCAAACACCTCTTTGCGATAAAGCAGGGATCGAGAAAAGACTAGATCTTATAGAAAGCCTTATGGCGAAACCCGATTTAATCAAGAACCTGCGCCAACTTCTTAATGACGTGAGGGACATTGATCGGATTATGGCAAAAGTTTCAACGAAGAGAATGGTAGCGGGAGACATGATCAATCTGGCTCAAGCGTTTGAGATCTTTCTACAGATAGAAGGGTCCATGGAGACAGAAGGATTTAATTTCTTCCAAAAACTTCCAAAAAAAGACACTGATTTTCTTCAGGAGCTTACAAAAGAAATAAGAAATACCATTAGTGATGAAATGGGCGCCCATTATGAAAAAGGCAATCTCATAAAAACAGGTGCAAATAAAGACAGAGATCGATTGGCGAGACTTGCCAACTCTGCAACCGAGGAAATTCTTAAACTCGAAGCAAAGTACCGCTCATTAACGGGCATTGGAAATTTAAAAATTAAGCATAATAATATTTCAGGGTACTTTATTGAAATTACAAACTCTCACCTTTCTAAAGTGCCTAAAACTTTCATAAGGCGTCAGACTCTCATAAATAACGAGCGCTACGTGACCGCAGAGCTAGAAACTTTTGAGAAAGAAGTGACTCAGGCGATGAGCAAACTCACAAAGCTTGAAAAAGAAATCTTCGAAGGTATTGCTCAAAAAGTTGAATCTCAATCTTATCTCGTTCTTGACGTTGCCAAACGCCTTGCCCAGCTTGATGTCTTCCAATCCCTGGCGTGGGTAAGCTTGTTAGAAAACTTTGTTCGGCCCAAGTTGTGGAGTGATAGAAAACTCGTAAGAATTCACGGTGCCTGGCATCCACTTATTAAATCTAACATTAAAGACAGCTTTATCAGCCATAACATAGAACTTAATAAGGGCTCCTTCTTCGGTCTTATCACGGGTCCTAATATGGCAGGTAAAACAACTGTTATGAGAGAGGTGGCAATCATTCAATACCTTGCTCAGCTTGGTTGTTTTGTTCCGGCCCAAAGCGCTGAACTTGGAATCTGCGATTACCTCTTCTCGAGACTTGGGGCTTCAGACGACATCATCAAGGGTCAATCCACTTTCATGGTGGAAATGGCTGAGACTGCCGAAATTCTTCGCCATGCCTCCGAGCGATCTCTCATTATTCTGGATGAAATCGGCCGAGGGACTTCCACTTATGACGGTCTTTCAATAGCATGGGCGCTAGTAGAACATTTTGTAAAAAAAATTAAATCCCTCACTCTCTTTGCGACTCATTATCATGAGCTCATTGAGCTTGTGCAAAACATGCCAGAGGCAAAAAACTTTACTGTGAGAACGGAACAGAAAAACGGAAAGGTTCAGTTTCTTTATGAATTAATTGAAGCAGGTGCTACGCAAAGCTTTGGGATCCACGTTGCGGAACTTGCAGGACTACCGAGGGAAGTACTCAAAAGATCGAGGGAGATTTTAAAGGAGCTTGAAGATAAAGAAGCTGCCTCTGCAGCCCTTGTAAATACTCAACTCGATTTCTTCCAGCCCAAGAATGCCAAAGACAACGAAGAAGATGTCCCTAGCTACCTCCTGGAAATCGAAAAAAGCCTCAAGGATTTAGACGTCCTCAATCTGACTCCCATTCAGGCATTGCAAAAGCTCCATGATCTCAAAAGCCAACTGGTAAGGCATTAAAGCTAATGTCTTGATACTTATCCAGCTCTTCAGCTCATCTTGACTTGCCTGGTAAAAGTGCGTCTAGAAAGAAGGGTCTCAAATTGGAAGTTATGGTTATTGTGTTAGACCTGGTTAAGCTCTCCTCTAAGAGAATAACTGCAACTGCCCAAAAGTCTGTAAAAAAGTCTTGATTAATTTCTGCTAAACCTCGCTTCTTAAAATGCCGATAAGTCGAGAGAGGTTGATTATGAAATCATTGGATCTTGTTGCTTTCGCTACTCACTCAAGAAAGATCCCTTCTCATTTTCTTCTGTCGGCCTATGAGTCTGAGAATTTCTCGATAAAAAAACGTCTCGTCGCTTACGGAACAGATTTTTGGTCTTCCTATATAATAGCCTCTTTCATAAGTGTTATGTGTTTGCAGTCTACCCAGCTTTTCATGAAAAAAAGTGGGATAAGTCAAAATTTGATTCAAAATAATACCTTTGATTTTACCATTCGAATGTTTCCAATAATCATTTTTTGTTATTTCTTCTTTTGCTACCTCATGAACAACGGACAGACCTATGGCATGTTTCTAGTGAAAAAAAGAATTAAGATGGAACAACTAAGTTTCAGGAACGCCTTACAATGGGCATGCCAATCTACAATTTTGTGCTTTTCTTTTGGTCTGAGTACTCTTTTTAGAAAAGAATCTTGGAATGAGATCAAGTCCCATGATTATCTTTATCATGAACTGATCGCTCACAAAGACTTCACGCAAATCGACCTTCTGTCTCGTATCAAAGATCAAAGCTTTTATAATTCGAAACAGTTTAACTACAAAAAAGCTGCCTAAGTAATCTATTTAATCCACTTAAAGCCAAGTTCTTTCGTCTGGTCCTCACTGGGTTTTGATGGAGAACTGGCCATAAGATCAGTTGCTGAAGCTGTTTTAGGAAAGGCGATCACATCCCGAATAGAATCTGTCTTTGCCAAAAGCATCACTAATCGATCCATTCCGAAGGCCATCCCCGCATGCGGAGGAGTTCCATACTTTAAGGCTTCGATGAAGAAACCAAATTGATGTTGAGCATCCTCTGGAGTAAAGCCCAAGAGTTCGAACATACGAGACTGTTGAAGATTGTCAAAAATTCTCATGGAACCACCGCCAATTTCATAACCATTGCAGACTATGTCATAGGCATAAGCTTTGACGTCTTTGACCTTTGATTTGTCTTGAGAGTAATACAGCTCCATGTCCTCATCTTTTGGACGAGTAAAAGGATGATGCTTGGCCCCCAAAGTATTCATTTCAGGATCGTAATCGAACAGTGGAAAATCATAAACCCAGAGGAAAGCATACTTATCGTGATCGATGAGGTTCAAGCTTTTTCCAAAATATCTTCTCAGAGCATCGGCGCAATCATGAGCAATGTTTAAGTTTTTATCGGCTATAAAAAACCATATCCCATCCCCCTTTTCTGGAGACTTCTCATAAAAAGCACTAAGAAGACTAGAATCAATAAACTTTGAAATTCCCCCACTCACCTGACCATTTTCCACTTTGAACCAGGCGACACCTTTGCCTCCATAAGGTTTCACTATCTCAACTAGTCCATCGATTTCCTTGCGGGCCAATGTGCCAACAGTTGTCGGAATGAACATCGCCTTTACCATCCCATTCTTAGAGTTGGCCACTTCAGCAAACGTTGTGAAAGTGGAATTTTTGAAAAGATCTGTGACGATCAATTGTTTTAATCCGAAACGAACATCCGGTTTGTCTGAACCATAGTCCCTCATCACCTCATCATAAGAAATAGACTGCATTTGAAAGTCTTCAGGCAGGGAAAAGATTTTTCTCACCACATGGGTGGCTAGATTTTTCATGTATTCAAGAGTAGGAAAGGAAACTTCAATGTCAATCTGAGTAAACTCCGGCTGACGATCAGCCCTGAGGTCTTCGTCTCGGAAGCAGCGACAGATTTGGAAGTACTTGTCAGTATTCCCAATCATTAGAAGCTGTTTTAAAGTTTGTGGAGACTGAGGAAGAGCATAAACTCTTCCTGGGTGAACTCTAGAGGGAACGATATAATCTCGGGCGCCTTCAGGAGTTGTCTTATAAAGAATCGGAGTTTCGACTTCATTAAAACCTAATTCATAAAGGGACATACGGGCTTTTTTTGTAGTATCCGAACGAAGAGATAAAATGTCCTGAAGTTTTTTAGAGCGAAGATCTAGGTAACGGTAACGCAGTCTTAAATCCTCTGTCGCCTGAACTAATCCGTGCGGTAGAAACGGAACTTCCTCAGCAAGGGAAAGCAATCGAACCTCCTCGACTTGCACTTCTACCATTCCTGTCGCCATGTTGGGATTTTTTGCAGAGTCTGGTCTCGACGTAACTTTGCCAACCGCCAGAAGAACTGATTCTAGAGAAAACTTTCTGAGCTCGTTGATATCACCCTTGAAGGACTCAAAACCTAATTGTGTAATTCCGTATTTGTCCCGGAGATCAATAAAGTGCAAGCTTCCAAGGTTTCTATACTTATTCATCCAGCCACAAATGGTGACAGTTTTTCCGATGTCACTTTCTCGGAGTTCCCCGCAGGTATGAGTGCGCATAGATCCAGGTAAATTTTTAACCGATGACATTTAGAGGCTCCTATCGTATCTGTAGATTAGACACCGAAAATAATACCTGAATCAGGGATAAAATTCATGAGAAAACTGGTTGGAATTGTTCTGCTTTATGCTCTAGTGAGTTGCCAAAGTGAGTCACGAAACCTGATTAGTGCCCCTCACCCTTTAAAACAAGTTCGGCTTATCACCCCCTCAGGCGAAACTATTGAAACCACTCTCGCCCTGACTCCACTCGAACAGGAAGAAGGTCTTTCTGGAGTAAAACCGGAGGATTTTTCAGACAACCAAGGCTTGCTTTTTTTTTATACTCAAGACGATGAGAGGCAATTTTGGATGCCGGATACGCACTTTGATCTAGATCTTATTTATCTAGATAAAGAATTAAAGATCATTGATATCATTCGAAAGCTTCCACATTTCAAAGGTCGGGCCAATCCTCAGCTTATTCCAAGAGCTAGGCCCGTATGGGCAAGGCACGTCCTTGAAATGAAATCTAGCTCAGAGGTATCGAGGAAATTGAAAGAGGGTGATGTTTTGAAGTGGAGTGGCCTCAAGAGTAAGTTGGAGATAGAAAATATGGTTCGAGAAACTCAACGTCTACAGTGAGGCAGCCGAAGATGTTGAAGACTCTGATGCCTCTCCAGCAAAAAGGATAAGAAACTCATCAACAGCGATAACTCCGAGATGCTCCTTGGCAAGTTGCTTTTGATAATTTCTATCGAGCTGAATCCTGGAAATCTCTGACTTTAGATCAGTGTTCTCCCTCTGAATTGATTTAAATTCATCTCGTTTTTCTTTAATATCTCTTTCTGTTGAAAAGTAATCCCAAACTCCGCGATCCATAAAAATAAGTCGAAGAACTAGTATACCGATAACCGACCATCCAAGTTTAGACAAAATGTTTATTTTGCTTTTTTCTTTCTTTTTCTTGGAGAACGAATTGGTACGTGCCGGTCTGGTCTCTAGAACCTCCTGTTCTTCTTCTTGTTCTTCTTCGTTCAAGTATTCGATTTCAGTTTCTTCAAGAGAACTTCGCCGACGTCCAACGAACTCGTTATCATTTGGGCCACCGATAGACTTACGAGTGGCGGTCGTTTCAATATAGGTTGGAGCATGAGTTGATTCCGTCGCAAAGGGACGATTAAAAACATTTTTTCTGGAACGAAGTCTCTCTCTGGGAGGTCGATCAGATGACTTTGAGGCAAATGGAGACTCTACTTCTTCATACTCATCTGGTGATGGATTCATTCTTAATTCCACGCAAAATACATCCTGTATTTTGGGCATTGCTGCCCATGTCTAATTTAGTGTGTTATTTCCAGTTTGACATGGGAAGCATGATGCTACAAGTACTTAATATAATGGAGGAAGTATTTTCCTAGTAGCGATTGCCCCTACCAAAACTCCTACCGCCTCGATCGCCACCACGATTGCCCCGATAGCCACCACTGCCACCGAATCCTCGACCAGCTGCTGCTGGAGCGGTAGCAAGCTCTATTGATACGCGACGGGTTCCAAACATCTCACCTTTTAGATTCATCATTGCATCAGTGAATTCTGCAGGCGCCTCGATAAATGCGAACTTTTCTTTGGTTTCAATTCTTCCAAGATTTCTTCCGGAAATCCCTGTTGAATTAGAAACAAATTTTAAAAGCTCTCCTGGATTTGCGCCATCCATTGTACCTAGGTTAATAAAGAATCTCTGCATTCCAGCCTGGACGCGCACACCCTGTGAACGCTCCTGGCCTTTTGGAGAGACATCTATCTCTTGTGCTTTCTGGTATCTTTTCAAAGTATTTTCGAACATGAAGCCGTAGATACCTTTAATGATGTCTTCCTTATCAAGGGAATCAAATTTTTCTTTAAAAGAGTCATAATGTAGAACCTCTTCATCATGAAAAGAAGCAATATGATCCGTGAAACGCTTGATCGATTTTTCTAAAATTTTTTCTCTAATTTCGTTAACTTTAGGAAGGAAGACTCTTTCAATCTTTGCCTTAGTTAATCTTTCAATTTGTCCTACTCGGCCTTGTTCATTTGGTTCTATGATAGAAAGAGAGATCCCTTTGGAACCACCACGACCAGTTCGACCAATCCGATGAACATAAGATTCGTTATCCTGAGGAAGACCAAAGTTAATCACGTGGGTTAGATTGTTAACATCAATCCCACGAGCAGCAACGTCAGTGCAAACAAGGAGATTAATTTTCTTTTCCTTGAATTTTTTCATCGTCATATCTCGAGAAGCCTGATCCATATCCCCATGAAGAGCATCGGTTGGATATCCGCGAGCATTTAACTCATCAGTGAGCTCTTTGGCGCCAATTTTTGTGCGAGTAAAGATAATGGCGTACATATTGTCAGAGTAATCCATATATCGGCAAAGAGCTTCAATACCGTTTTCACGACGAACGACGACAGCTTTCTGCTCGACGGAATCAGCAGTTAATACTTTCTTTGTTACTCGAACTGTTACAGGATTAGAAAACTCACGGTTCACGAGATCAGCAATTGGACCTGGGAGTGTGGCAGAGAACATCCAAATTCTCTTTTCAGGAACTTCATCGATGATCGCTGTCACGTCATCGAAGAATCCCATATCGAGCATTTCGTCGGCTTCATCGAGGACTACAAATTTTGTGGCATCAAACTTCAATACACCCCGCTCTATAAGATCCATCACACGCCCAGGTGTTCCAGCGACGATTTGTGGTTTCTTGGATTTGAAATCTTTAATCTGAAGGCCCACTGAAGTACCGCCGTAGACAGACATCGAACGGATTGGCTCAAAGCTCGAGAGCTTTTGAATTTCTTCATGAATCTGATTCGCAAGCTCTCTGGTCGGAGCAAGGATAACGGCCTGTAGAGCGGAAGACTTCAAATCAAGCTTTTCTAGAAGTGGAAGAACAAAAGCTGCTGTTTTTCCAGATCCGGTTTGGGCCTGACCAATAAAATCGACATCCCCAGACATGAGGACAGGAATTGCCTGAGATTGTATTTCAGAGGGAGTTTCAAATCCCATTTTAGCGATTGCTTTGAGGGAGGACTCTTTGAGTCCAAGTTCATTAAAAGACATGCGTTTTCTCCTTTCGAGAAAGTAAAAGTTTATGCGCACTTTGAATGTAGATGAGGCCTAGGTCATTGGTCTCAAACAGCCTTGAGAACCACTTAGACCTTTAGATAGACGATAAGATCCGGGTGGGAACAAGGTACAAAAATACGACTGGAAACCTTCTAGCACGACAATCTCAAGATTGTAAACCGCGTTAATTGATCTAAATGAAAAAAGTGCTTGGAGAGGCTTAGCTGTGAAAAATTTACTTGATTTGGTAGCTAACCCAGGCCCCAAACCATACAGATTTGTCAGTGATAGGCTTATCGTTCACAAAACAGCCAATAAAAGGCATGGCATTGAATTTTTGGGTATAATCTCTAGAATAACCCATGAATACATTTTGCCAGTAGTCCTTAAAAAGAGGATCACGATCGTTTTGTTTTTTTCCTCTTCGATCTGTCTCAAGGATATTCTCGTAGTAAAGCTGAACCCTACTCACATCATCTATGGTGTACTGAAGGTAAGGAGCCGTATATAATCGAAGACGATCTAGATTATATTGATCTTCAATTATCCAACTTCTGATCTGACCAAAGATCCCGACCTGCCAGGTCTTATTCAAGTCGTAAGTTGGAAGGTAGGCAAGCTCGGGTTGGTTGGTGATCACTCCGTCTCCTCGGTTTCCCAAATTCCGGCTCGAGCGTGAATTTGGAAGACGAATGCCCGGACGAATCCACAGATTGAATTTCTTATCTACTGTAGAATAAACGACTCCCTGAAAACCCAAAAGAACGTCATCTAAAAAGACAGTGGAGCGATCCTCGGCTGCAGATGTCCCAATGTCCTTTTCATGAATAAGGGAAACGATGAACCTTGGATTGATCACAAAGTTCATCTTCGCTCCAAAATTATAATTGAAACTAAGTTGGTTCCAGACGTTGGTCGGAAAAGTATCTTGGTTCTTTCCATCTCCTTTGGGGGCATTTCCCCACTCAGGAGAAACAGCGGCATTCCTCCAATTACCACGTTCGATGTCATCGAGGTGAGGAGTCGTAACAACGCCGAAGTAGCCAATTCTTAGGCGGTCATAAAACTTATCAAAAGTTTTCTTTTCTTGAGGTTTAGTCTCTTTAGGCGAAGGTCTAGTCGACATCTGAGCAAAAACTGATGCTGGATTCATCACAAGAATCATAAGAAAAAATAGAAAAACTTGCATAGATCAGATGCCTTCCTCGTAAAAAAATCAATAGCTTTGATTCTAAACATTTTTTAATAAAACTCAAACCTAATTCATTAGGTCCCATTTACTTTACTAAATGACAACTTTAAAATTTCGTGGTGCAATAGTGACACCCAAAAGGACCCAAATGAAATCTGAGAAACATCAAACTCTTACTTCTTTCTTCAATTCATTGGAAAAAATGCAGTCTGAAAACATGATGCAAATGGTGGAGCGCCACTTAACTGATGAAGACGTAGAAATTTTTGTTCATCACATCGAAACGTTCTATGGAATTAGTGATGATGAGGAACTTGGCATGCTCGCTCAGCTCATGGTCACTGGTTACCTTGCCGCGAAACACGAAGAAAGCCTTAAAAGCACACAGCACTAGAAACTTTTCTCTGATACTGCGGTGAGGTCGTATTGCACTTGAATCCAAAACCTTCTCATTGCGCCCAACTCATTAAAGTAATACCAAACCTCTTCCAGAAAAGATTGATTTTGAGACTTCCTGCCCAGGATTTTGAAAAGATCTTTTAAGGTCTCATTTACTATACCAAATTCGAAAAGATCCTTAAGCTCTTCCATAATGAACTCTTCACAATCTGTGAACTGAACTCGATTCATCTCATTCTGAATGTTCATTGCAATACCAGCGGAGGCTACCAGATTTTCAAACCGCTGAAACATACGAATAGCCAGTTCTCTGTCCCCTAGAGGACCGAGTTTAAGGTTATCGTCGTGATAAGAAACCGATATGGTAAATGAAAGTTGAAAGCCTTTTGGTTTTTTTGTCAGCCACCAGCTAAAACCGGGGTCTGAAAGGTTACACATAATCTCTTCATTGAAGGGGTACCTACGATTATGGATCTGATCATGGATGATCTCGGCTTCAGATGGATTTTCTACGATGAAAAATCTAAGGTGCTCCTGAAGTGATCCGTCTAGGTCTGTAAGACGAAGACTTGGGTAGTCCTCTGGCCTCTCCATGATTTTAAGGTAGTCCTCTCTAATATTTTTCGAAACAAAAGTCCTAATGACGAAAACTGCTGATGCTTTCTGTATGTGGTAGATGATTCCTGGTTTTGTTGGGTAAGATTTAATGAAGTCATTGAAAGAATTCTGAGTATCGATTTTGATCTCTTGGGCGACGTCGTAGTTGTCGTGCAGGTGCTTGAAGGTCTCGAAAACTAGAAATTCCATATCGTCCATAAAGAAGTTCCTCAGAGAAGATACATGATGAATTGAATGACTAATATGAGAATCATAGGCGTAGGGTCCAGAGGAAGATCTCTCGGCATAAGGTCCCGAATGGGGCGTTGAGGGACATCAGCAATTTCATGAAGAATTCGGGCCCACTTATGGTGTTTGAGCTGTGGGAAATAGCTCATGACTACATCAAAAATTAAAATATAAATAAAGATCTGTAGAATCGCGTGGATCATTATTTATATTTTGATGCGATTGAGAAGGATTGAAAAGAAAAAAAGATCGTAAGAACAAACGGTCCCACGATCTTATATTTTGTAGTTTGCTACAACCGCTGCAAGGATAAACAGTAAAAGGCACACAAAATAAGAGGGAATTCCAAAACGCCGAAAACGTTTGGCGACAACTGCGCCACCGATAGCCACCAAAAACCAAATCGTCATTTTGATCTTTATCCACAGCGGCCACTCAGTTCCGTGCCCTATTCCCAAGCGGGCCATGAGACCCATTCCTGCCACAAGACTTATAAGTGTTCCAATTCCAGTCAGAACTTTAATATGCTTTTTTTCAATCCCATAAAAGCTTATAGATAATCCAGTGAAGAGAATAAAGAGAGATGCGAGATGGATGACCTTGTAATTTTCATAAGAAATCATAACTATTCTCCATTAAAGTGATTTGAGAACTTCTTTTAAAAGCACCCAGAAGGTTTGGACCGAAGGAACATGGACTCTTTCTTGTGGTGAATGTGCCCCCATGATGGTGGGCCCCATAGAAACAGCGTCAATGGGCCCTATCTTATCTCGAAGAATACCACACTCTAACCCTGCATGGATGGCGGTAACCTTAGCCTTGACTTGAAAGAGCTCAAGATATTTGGAGCTTATGAGATCAAGAAGCTTATTTTCGCGAACCGGCTTCCAGCTAGGGTATTCTCCATTTTTAGAGCTTTCGATATTAAAACCCCTGGCCAGAGCATTAATCTGATTTTCCAGCCCTACGCACTCGGCACGATCAAAGAAGCGAAGAGAGCTCTGAAGATAAAATTGGTCTCGAACCAAGAGACTTATTGCTAAATTGTTACTAAGAGAAACTAATTCACGATGACTTTCCAGATCAAAGGCATGGGCCCCATGAGGAAAGGCTAGCATAAAATTTAAAACATTTGCCAGATCTTCTGGGTGAATGACTGACACATTTGAAACAGATTGTTTTTCAATAGAAAGGAAGAAAGCATGGTCATTTTTCGGCAGGAAGCTTCTCCAGCGGACCTCCACTTTTTTTCCGATTTCCTCGACTAACTTTGGGTCTTTGATTCTGATCAGTGCAAAGGCGTCGCGAGGGATAATATTATGGGCCTTTCCCCCACGCCACTCAATGAGTTCAAAGTCTTCTAATGGAATTGAAGAAATCCAATCCATGAGAAATTTAATCGCATTCCCTCTCTGCTCGTGTATATCTACTCCAGAGTGGCCACCTAAAAATCCCCCGACTGTTAACTTGAATGAGTCTCCGGAAATCTTGGAAGGAATCGTCCTGACTCTTTTATTAAATTCATAATCAATTCCTCCAGCACAACCGATATACAGACTTCCCCACTCTTCAGTATCGAGGTTAAGCATTTTTTTTCCATGAAGTCTCGAAGCATCCACTCCCCAAGCTCCTTTGAGTCCTGTTTCTTCATCAGTCGTGAACAAAAGCTCTAAAGGTGGATGCTGGACATTGGGGTCACTCATCAGTGCAAGGGCAGCGGCACAACCAATACCATTATCTGCCCCGAGAGTCGTCCCTTGGGCCTTAATCCATTCCCCATCTCGAAAAGTGGTAATTGGATCCGTTTGAAAATTTATTTTTTTATCTGGTACAGCATCAGTTACCATGTCCATGTGATTTTGAATGATGACGGCTTCATGGTCTTCATACCCGGGAGATGCAGGCACATATACTATAACATTACCAACCTCATCGACATGAGTTTCAAGACTTATCTTGGTGGCTTCTTTAAGAATAAACTCCCTCACTTTATCTTCATGTTTCGAAGGTCTTGGGAGTTGAGTCATAGCGTGGAAATAGCTCCATAGGATGGCTGGATCATTTGGAAAATGGCCGGGAATGCTCATGACTCATCTCACTTAAGGTATGAATTTTTCTAGATTTTTACCTTTGTTTATTTTAATTGTCAGCTACTCAAGTTGACAATACGCCCAAGGACTTCCTATAACAAAATGTAGAAATAATTGTCTATTGGAGGTTTTTCGTGAAACTCAAAACTTCTCTCGTTGCAATCCTTTTGGTGATTAGTTCTAGTGCCTTTGCTCAGTGGTTCTCTGCGCGAATCAACGTTGTCGTTCTACCAGGTCAAGTTGCAGCGGAGGTAATCAATCCTTTTCATCACCCAGTCATATGCAAAGGCCAGGTGTTCGGCCAAATATCACGTGGTCCGGTTTACACCACTTACTTTCTTGAGCAATTTCTACCCTTAGGGACGAACCGTTATGCTTACGTCCAAACAACTCCCAATACTCCTTTCGTCGGTGGATGGGCCAACATTTTCTGTCGATTTGCACTCTAATTACAAAAGAGCCCTCATAAGAGGGCCTTTTTATTTGCTCACAATTTTACTTCCCGTTTAATTTAATCCCTTGTCCAAAACTACGTCCTCAGGACTACCACTGTAGAAGTAAACAAAATGATATCCTAAATCGGAGAGATCTGTTGCGGCTTTGGCCGGAGCATCATTTCCTTTTTCAAGGCTGTAAAGAATGATGTTTTGATTTTTATTTGGAAACAGAGTAGAAAACTGCTCTTTGAAGCCTGAACTATAGTTGATATGAGTCACGTTCTGAAATTTTACTGGTGTTCGTTCGGCTGGAAGAAGGTCCACGAAAATGAAGTTAAGTCTATCTTCGAGTCGCTGCTTAAACATTTCACGAGGGATTTCATATTTCATCTTTATCACCTTGATTGACAGTTTTGGACCCTTAAAAGATACTCCGAAGTAAGCAAAAAGTTTAGGTTTTTCTGTTCGCGAGGTCGCATTATATGAATCAGCAAGTGAACTTCCAGTCCGTTAATTCGCACATCAACTGGGACGAGTACTTCATGCTTCAGGCGATTATGGCCTCTTTCAAAAGTAAGGACCCTAACACCAAAGTCGGTTGTGTGTTTGTCGATGGCAATAATCACCAGCTATCGATGGGTTACAACGGTCAAATTGCAGGAATTGATGAGTCCAAGACTCCCTGGGGAAACAACAAAACCGTGCCTCTTGATCAACAAAAATATGCTTATGTCGTTCATTCTGAGGCTAATGCAATCCTACATGCTAAAGCAGACCTGACTCACTCAAGATGCTATGTGACTCTTTTCCCATGCCATGAATGTGCTAAAATGATCTCTACTGTGAAAGTTAAGGAAGTGGTCTTCCTTTCAGACAAATACATAGGAACTATAGAGAACTCAATTGCCAAAAGAATTTTTGAGATGTCCGGGGTTCAAGTTCGTGAATTGAAACTTCGAAAAGAAATCCTGTTAGATTTATCGAATTATTTTTCAGCAATCATCTCTCATTAGGAAGAGATCATTCCCGAGTTCCCGTGGACCACTTAAAGAAAGCTCTTTTGCTAATACCTGAAGAGAGTCCATAGAGTAAAATTGAATGTGAGTGATGTCTCTTTTATAATACCAGTTATCGAATTTATCGCTACACGAGGGTCTAAGACAAGTTTTGATGAACAACTTGCCTTGTGGCTTCAGGCATTTCCGTAAACGTTCTAGCTCTTCTCGTGGCTTTCGAAGATGCTCAATAACTTCTGACATTATAATAAAATCATACAGACTATCAAAGACGCTCTCATCAAAATGGTAGAACAGGTCATAGGACCTTACATCAAATGCCTGTCGATGAAAGAGTTTTTGCAGAAGAGTCGATCGACCACAACCAAAATCCAATCCCTTCATCTGTCGAGAAAGATGAGGTGAAGTTTGAAAAACTAACTGGTCTAAATATTCTTTATAGATCTTATCTTCTTCATGATTGAGGTGATCGTCGTACCGCCGCTTCTCTTTTTCTTCAGACACAAGTTGGTCGCGTGGGACAAAGACTAATGAACAGCTAAGGCAAAGTAAATACGACCTGAACTTATCCTTGGAGTAAGGATGAATAGAACATTTCAGGCATGAAGGACATATCATCAGCTATTCTTTTTCTTTCTCACTCGCCTTTATCCAAGCTGTAACAGAAAGCTTCAAGGCTTGCTCAACGGGGATATCGACCTTTTTTACTTTGTGTTTTTCGATGAGAATTGTTAACCCACCAAGCATGTAGCTAAGAGGGATGTAAACCGTAATCAAGTCAGTTCCTGGAAGCTCATCAAGCTCTTCCCTGGTCACAATTCCCAAAGCATTTATTCCAAGATTCTCCAGTGGTACAAGAACTACACTTTGAGGACGATCCTTATTTGAACTTCTTCCAGGGATAAGGGCCATCAGGTCTTTTAATGGATTGTAGATCACTTTAATCAGTGGAACCTTCTCCAGGGTATTGGTTAGCCATGAAAAGAAGCGGCCAGTAATGTAGTTATTAACCAACAGACCTACCAGAAAAATAAAAAGGAGCGTGACCACAATCCCTAGTCCAGGAATATAAAGCCATTGGCCAATGAGCCACTCAATAGCAGAGCCAAACAACGATTCAATTTTGTAACTCGCCCAGACCAGGAGATAAAAAGTAAGTGTGATGGGAAGTACAACAATAAGGCCTTTAAAAAATATTTGATTTATGTATTTCATGAAAATGAGTTTTTCCGATAATCTAAGGTTTTACAATAATATACCACAGGCTCCCGCAAATGAGCAAAATCCAGGTGTCCACAAAGCAACATGTGAGATCCTCTTTTAGAGACGCAGTCTACACGAATCTCAATATTGGCTTAGCGGAAAGCTACTTTGCGGCTTTTATGCTTGCCTTGGGAATACCACAAGTCCTGGCCGGTTTCGGAACCGTTGCCCCTCAATTCATCGGAGTCCTCTTCCAGCTCCTCAGTATTCGAAGTTTTTTTACCCAATATTCATTGAAAAATAGGATCATTATCTTTCTCATCCTGCAATGCCTCTCCCTCGTTCCTTTAATCCTTGCCGGAATCTTTCGCTTTAATTCTCCCTTCCTCATCATCGGTATTTTGGGAATCTATTGGGCAAGCCTCCTATCCCTGAACCCTCCCTGGAACCGGCTCATGGGTCATACAGTTCCTAAAAACTTCAGATTGAAGTTTTTTTCCATCCGAAGTCAGTTTGCTCAATTTTCTATTTTTCTTGGTCTCATCTTAAGTGGAGTTGCCCTCTATTTTGCCAAAGGTAATGTACTGCCTGTCTATATTGGCATCTTTACATTCGGGGTTGTTTTAAAATGCCTCTCTATTTATGAATTTGTTCGTAATCATAAGGACTACGCTCTAGCAAAGGGTTCAGAGTACCGGGTTCCTTTTAGAGTATTTCTAAAAAGACTTCAGGGCACAGATCAGGGGAAGCTCATCTCCTTCCTTTTCCTGTTTCATGCCAGCGTCTATTTTTCTGCCCCTTATTTTAATCCTTATATGCTAGGACAACTAAAATTTAACTACCTAGAATATATGGGAATCACTTCAACGGCCTACTTTGGAAGAGTTTTTATTTTCAAAATTCTTCAGAAATGGGCACGCCCCAAGCACATCAATAGCATTCTGTTAGCTGCCACCATAGGTATTTCAACAACGCCCCTTTCCTGGGCCATTTCACAAAATTTCTGGTGGATTGTAGTGATCGAATTTCTCTCAGGGTGCTTCTGGGCCGGTTTTGAACTTTCGACTATTCTTTTATACTATCAAAAAATTGACGATCGGGAACGAACAAGCATTATTACCTATATTACTCTTCTTAATACGACAGGAATGTTCCTGGGGTCGATTCTTGGGGCCATGTTCTTGAAAATTTTGCCAAATTACTGGGATAGCTATCTCACTTTATTCACACTTTCTACATTTTTTCGCTTAGCTTTGATCATCTTTACCCCCCAGATGAACTTTCGCGGACAGATTCCAAGACTCATTAACTTGAATCGTATCATTTCAGTAATGCCACCAATTGCACTTTTAACAAGACCATTTGTAGGGAAAAAAAAGAATAAAAGGTAAGATAATGACAAAAAAAAAGCCCTCTTACGAGGGCTTTTTAGCTGGAAGAATTACTTCTTCTTAGCTGCTTTTTTTGTAGCTTTCTTAGCTACTTTTTTTGTTGCTTTCTTTGCTACTTTCTTTGTAGCTTTCTTTGCTGCTTTCTTAGCCATAATTTCCTCCCAGGAAATAGTTGGTTAAACACTAGTATTTGACCTTTCTTATTTAAAGCTTAATCAGATTTTTCATCTAACGCAAACAAAAAATATAAATTTTATTCAATTTGATCTTTTTTTTGTCATCAAGGGAGTTGAAGAGGTTTTTTTGAAGGCCCTCATGCATTCATTTGATGGTGATCAACTTAATATGCATGAGGATCGGAAAGAACGAATTATATATTTAGGAAAAAATGAAATCAAGGTCCCCATTTTTTTCATCAACGGTGATAATCCCGCCCTTTTCTAGCTTACCGAAGAGTATTTCATGGGCCAGAGGCTTCTTGATCTTATCATTAATAAGGCGAGCAATCGGACGGGCCCCTAGCTTGTCATCGTAACCTTTCGCTGCCAACCAAGCCTTGGCCTTAGAAGTCACTTGGAGTTCGACCTTCTTTTCAACCAGCTGGTTTTCCAGCTCCATGAGAAACTTTGATACTACCATCTCAACGTTCCGGGTCCCGAGCTTGTTGAATCCGATTACGGCATCGAGGCGGTTACGGAATTCAGGGGTAAAGAAATTCTTAATGGCCTGGTCCCTTTTGGTAGAGTTTATCTCCGATCCGCCAGATTTTCCTGCCAATCCAATCGATCCCGCCTCCATTTCCTTAGCCCCTGCATTTGAGGTCATAATGAGGATCACATTTCTAAAGTCCGAGGTCCTGCCGTTGGAATCGGTCAATGCACCATGATCCATGACTTGAAGGAGGATATTGAAGACATCAGGATGAGCCTTCTCAATCTCATCCAAAAGAAGGACTGAATAAGGATTTTTATGTATGGCATCAGTTAGAACTCCTCCCTGCTCGAATCCCACATATCCTGGAGGCGCCCCGATTAGCTTGGATACTGTGTGTTTTTCCATGAACTCGGACATGTCGATTCGAACAAAATTAATGCCCATAATATGGGCAAGCTGCTTGGCCAACTCTGTTTTCCCAACCCCGGTCGGTCCGGTGAAGAGAAAGCTGGCGATGGGCTTGTCGACTTGACCTAGCCCGGATCTGGAAAGAATAAGGGCATTTGAGACCTTATCAATAGCTTCATCTTGCCCGTAAATCATCATCTTTAAGTCTCGCTCAAGGAAACGAAGTTTTTCCTTTTCATTCACTGAAATGGACTTCTGTGGTATGCGGGCAATCTTAGAGACGATCAACTCTACATCTTCGAGCGTCACCTCGGCACCCATGGTCGTGTCCGGCTTTAGCCTGAGATAGGCTCCTACCTCATCAATCACATCTATTGCCTTGTCCGGAAGTTTTCGTTCTGAAACATGCTTGTGAGCGAGCTCAACCGCTGCCCGAATTACTAAATCTGAATAGCTCACCTGATGATGCTCTTCGAACTTAGACTTTAGGCCCAAGAGGATTTTCACCGAGTCCTCCACCGAAGGCTCGAGGACATCAACTTTCTGGAACCGTCGATTGAGCGCCTGATCTTTTTCGAAATACTTCCGATACTCATCAAACGTAGTGGAGCCCATGCATCTGATTTGTCCTTTAGATAGAGCGGGCTTTAACAGGTTCGAGGCATCGAGGCTTCCACCAGAAGTGGCCCCAGCTCCGATGATCGTATGAATTTCATCAATAAAGAGGATTGATCCTTGTTCCTCATTTTGCTTTTCGAGGGCCTGGAGAACTAGCTTCAAACGCTCTTCAAAGTCGCCCCTAAACTTCGTTCCCGCCAGGAGTGAAGCCATATCAAGAGAATAAACGATTGTCTTATTTAAAGCACTTGGAACCCGATGCTCTACAATGGCCTTAGCCAGCCCTTCAGCGATAGCCGTCTTTCCGACTCCGGAATCTCCAACGAGAATTGGATTATTTTTTCGTCGCCGTGAAAGAATCTGGATGATTCTTTGGATCTCCTCTTCTCTTCCAATTATCGGATCAATCTTACCTTTTCTGGCCAGATCGTTGAGATTTGTAGTGAATTCGCTCAAGGCTTTTTCAAACTTTTCTTCGCGCTTAAAGGTATCACCTGGAGACTCCACTGAAGCTTCTTCATTTCTATTGACTGATTTGTCAGATGTATGGGCAATTTTTTCCACAACATCAATTCGGGAGACGCCTTGTTTTTCGAGAAAATAGGTCGCATGGGACTCTTTTTCTGAGAACATCGCCACCAGAAGATTGATCGCCTGAATCGATTTCTTTCCCGAACTCTGAATATGAATAGCAGCTCGCTGAATCACTCGTTGAAGACTCAAAGAAATTTCAGGCTGGTACATGATACCATTTTCTCTGGCGATTTCGCGAAGTTGGTCATTCCCAAATTGTTTTCGATTAAGATCCTGAATTTCTTCTTCACTCAATATTGAGAAGTTCCCGTCCTCATCTAAGAAGTCTGCAAGGTCAGTCTTCAGAATACCCAAGTTTGCCCCGCAGTCTACAAGGACTTCCATCACAGTATCGTCTTCTAGCATCGACAAGAGTACGTTCTCGAGTGTAAGGAACTCATGTTTTTTTTCATTCGCCCGTTTGATGGCCTTATTCAATATTTGTTCTAATTTTTGGCTAATCATAATAAATTCCTCGCGAAGATCATTATACAAGAAGATGACACCGAAAGCGAAAATGGCAAGGCAACAAAATGTGATTTATCTAAGAATCGGTGGGTTCAGTACTACACTTTAATGGGTGACCATTTTCACGGGCAAACTTGGTCACCTTGGCAACTTTTGACTCGGCCACTTCAAAGGTAAAAATACCACAAATACCAAAGCCACGGGTATGAACTTCGAGCATGATAGCATGTGCTTCTGAAGAATTTTTATTAAAATACTTTTGAAGCACGAGGACAACGAATTCCATAGTGGTATAGTCATCATTGTGCATTAGTACTTTGTACATGCGGGGACGCTGCAACTTAACTTTGTTAATCGTTGCGACACCTGATTGTTCATCTTTATCGGTTTCTGAAGACATAATTAAGGTTCAATTGTTAGTATATCGAGGATGCACCATTAACATATGAAAGGCAATAGTGTGGGATCAAATCGAGCATCTCTTATAAATCGACTGATTAAAAACCAGAAAAAATTAAAGACCTACCTTGTAAAAAATGGGATCGAAGCTTACCGACTCTATAATAAAGATATTCCTGAGTATCCCTACCTCATCGATATCTATGGTAACAAGGCAGTTATCTACGAACAGGGTAAGAAACTTGAAGAAGAGGAAACACAAACGCGCCTTATTCACCAAAAAGATATTGAAGATGTAATCAAAGAGGTCCTTGCGATATCCCCTGAGCTACAGTTTTTTAAATTAAGAGAAAAACAAAAGAGAAACGAACAGTACAGAGCACTTGACCCGAGTTCAAATGATTTTTTTGTTATTCAGGAAGGTAGCTTTAAATTTCTTGTGAATGTCCAGCGTTACCTCGACACTGGTCTCTTCCTAGACCATCGACCTCTTAGACAGTTTCTTCTTCAAAACAGTGAAGGCAAGAAGGTTTTAAACCTTTTTTCATACACAGGATCTTTAAGTGTGGCAGCAGCTCTTGGCGGAGGAACGGTGACGACTATAGATATGTCTAATACTTACCTCCAATGGGCCTACGAAAATTTTCTACTCAATAAAATCGATCCTAATAATCATATCTTCTACCAGGCGGACGTTTTAAAAGAAATTAAAATTCGTGAAGAAAAAAATGAGCGCTACGACATCATCCTCCTCGATCCACCAAGCTTCTCTAACTCAAAAAGAATGGAAGAAGATCTGGACATCGAACGTGACCATCCCATTTTGATACGCGACTGTATGAACCTTTTAGCGCAACAAGGAACTCTCTATTTTTCAACCAACAAGAGAAAATTTCAGCTTCATCCTATTATTTCTCAACACTACCGAGTTAAAGAAATATCTCACTGGACGATTCCCTTGGATTTCCACCATTCAGAGATACATAGGGCCTTCACTATTAATCGGGTGTAATGCTTAATAAAACTTCAATTTATTATTAGGTGATCTTATAGACCTTCCATTCTCGGGGACAACTAAGTGTGTATTATTTTTAAACTCTATAAATACTACCTTGTAAAAATAACCTGCTTCCTCTCATGTCTTGACCAGGTGTGCCTTCGATTGATAAAAGACAACTCAATTTGAGATTAAACAATTAACTCCAATACAGGGGGAAAAATGAAAAAGATTCTAATCGCCAGTTCTCTGGTTTTGGCAACGTCAGCTTTTGCTGCCTCTAACATTCCTCTGGAGCAACAAATCTCTAGCTTTACAGTTGAAGAGGTCACTCCTTTTTCAATATCTTCGCTTGAAAGCCGATTGAGCAATAGAAAGACTGATGACACTGGTGGAAGTGAGGGGGGACAAGATCAAACTCCTCCAGCTACAGAGCCTCAGAAACCAAGCTTCGAGCAAAAAGTCGAAACTTCGGGTAAAGTCATTCAGCTGGCCCGTGATATGGTGGCCCTTGGTGAAGCCATCTATGAACTCGTGAAGAAAGGAAGACCAACCAACATCACTGAATATGCTCCAATAAGTGTAGTACCTCGCGATCCTATTTCAAAAGAATATGCAGAGCCTTTTGAACTTGAGGGCTTCTCAATGCCGGTTGAGAGAAATTTCGTTGCGAAGGTTAAAAATGGTATGGGAAAAGAAGTCGTGAATTTCTCCTACAAAGTCATGTATTCATATGGCGGATCATTTAATGGATCAGGCAAGTATCTGACGAACGTGATTATAGTTCCAGGAGAAGTCCGTACAACTTTTGGCTGGGATTTCAATGCCACCATGAAACTTTCAGGGATCATGAATCATGGAACTAAGGCTGAACCAGTGGCCGGAATTATGGTCACAATGAAGTACCAGATGAACTCTTGGTCTACTGCTTTCGAGCGAAACGATACCATCCACATTACTGGTGCTGGTGAAGTTAAGAACCACAGCATGTAAACTCAACTTCAAAATTTCCTATGAGGGGCTGCGTTAGGCAGCCCTTTTTCATTTATATTATGTCTTATCATTCTGCTACAATGACAACTTCATTAAATTATTCGGAGGTTTGTGATGAAGTTTGTTAACTTGCTTTTAATTACTGCAGCATTGCTTTTAGTAAGTTGTGCGAGCACTGGCCCAACTGGCGGCGCACTTTTTCATGATATTAAGTATGGAGTTAATGGAACATCTCTTAAAGCAGATTCTAAACGTGGAGAGGCCTGTCAATTTAGTGTTCTAGGCTTAGTTGGCTCTGGAGATGCATCAATAGAACAAGCAAAAATTAATGGAAGGATCTCAGAAGTAACAAGCATCGATGCCTCCAGCCTAAGTGTTTTATGGTTTTACAATAAATACTGCACGATAGTTAAAGGCCAATGATTTAATCCATGGGGTTAGGATTTATTGAGCCTAACCTCATCCAATATTTATCTTTTCTCTCTCTCTTCCAAATCAACTCCAACAATAAATCCATTTATAAAAAGTCATTAAATTATCTATTTTTTTCTAGCGAAATTCTTGGACGCTTCTGATTTTTCACCCAAGCTACGTCGGTGCTCATCTTCTCCTTGCTTCTAGGCACTATATCTATCCTACCTATCGGACAATGTTTCTCTGAGAATAATTTTAAGACATAAAAAGACGAGACCTTACCCTAAGGGGATAAAAAAAGGCCCGCAGGAAAGCGGGCCTTCAAAAAGGTATATGGTACCTTTTGCTTTTTGATAATTAGACCTTGAAGCCTTTGAGTTTATCAGCAAGAGTTGAGGGCTGAGCAACTTCTGGCTTATAGCTAGATTTATACTCCCCAGAAGCAACCGCTTTCATCGAAAGGGCGATCTTCTTAGCTCCTTTATCAATAGAGATAACAATCGCCTTAACTTTGTCACCTTTGGTAACTTTGTCAGAAGGCTTCTCTACTCGCTCTTCAGAAATTTCAGAGATATGAACAAGACCTTCAATTCCTGTCTCAAGCTCTACAAAAACGCCGAATTCAGTAATTCGCACGGCTTCGCCTTCGACGACAGAACCAACTGGCATACGCTCCTCAATTTTCTTCCAAGGATCTTCCTCAAGTTGCTTGAGACCAAGACAAAACTTTTGATTTTCAGCGTCAACTGTCACAACAGCGGCTTTGATTTTCTGACCAACTTTGAACTCTTCAGAAGGATTTATATTCTTTTTAGTCCAAGAAAGGTCTGAGACATGTATAAGAGCGTCAACCTCTTCTCCGAGGTCAAGGAAAAGACCGAAATCAACAATCGCTTTCACAGTCCCTTCAACAACTTTACCTACTGGGAATTTGTTAACAATATCGTCCCAAGGATTTGGCATAAGCTGCTTAAGTCCAAGAGAAATACGCTTGTTCTCTACATCAACTTCTAGAACAACGGCTTCAACTTTATCGCCGACGTTGTAGGTTTTGTTGGCCGACTTTTTATTAGTCCAACTCATTTCTGAAACGTGGATCAAGCCTTCGATTCCGTCCGTAAGCTCTACGAAGATACCGTAATCTTTAACAGATACGATTTCTCCAGATACTTTTGAACCTGGCATATACTTGTCTTTAGCAGATTCCCAAGGATTTGCTTGAACTTGCTTAAGTCCTAAAGAGACGCGCTCTTTGGAAGAGTCGTACTTAAGGATTTTAACATCAACTTCATCACCAACGTTGAGAAGATTAGAAGGATGCTTCACGCGCCCCCACGACATATCTGTGATATGAAGTAAACCATCAACTCCACCAAGATCGATAAATGCACCGTAATCAGTAATGTTCTTCACAATACCTTTCACTATCATGCCTTCCTGGATCTGAGTTAGTGTCTCGTCTCTCATTTTACCGCGCTCTTCAGCAAGAATTGCACGACGAGAAAGAACGATGTTTCCACGTTTTTTATTAAATTTAATAACTTTGAATTCCATTGTTTTACCAATGTACTTATCAAGGTTTTTAACTGGACGGATATCGATCTGTGAACCAGGGAGGAACGCCTTGACACCGATATCAACAGAAAGACCACCTTTAACTTTAGCGATAACAGTTCCTTCGACAGGTTCACCTTTTTCGCAGGCTTCTGAGATCTTGTCCCAAGCCTTAAGAATTTCTGCTTTGTCTTTTGAAAGAACCAGGTTCCCCATAGTAGACTCAAGCTTCTCAAGGTAAACTTGGATTTCTTCACCGACTTTCACTTTCATGGTTCCGTCGTAGTTACGGAATTCACGAGCGAGTACAAGACCTTCTTGCTTGTAACCGATGTCGACAGTGACGAACTCATCATTCAAAGCAACCACGCGGCCCATGAAGACTTCGCCTTCAGCGAAATTCTTTGCGCCAGCGGAATTGATCATCTCGCTGAATTCAGTTTTAGCTTTTTGTTCTGGAACGTCTCCCATTTCGAAGTCGAACCCTTTGATCCAAGCTGGGATTTCAAAGTTAGGTTTAGAGGCAGTTGTTTGTTTGGTGGCCATAAAATAGCCCCCCTTTTTTTACATTAATTCTCCTACTGGAGAGCGGAAAATATAAATGATCTAATAGATTTAGGCGAGCTTTTTTTGCTTCTGTGCATAGCGAAGACGCTGCGCACAAAGTTTTTCGTAGTGGGTATATAGTTCCTCTGCATACCGTTCGAAGTGGTGTTGCTCCCTCAGCTCATCTTCTATTCCCTGGAGTGCTTCTAAGTATCTGGAATAAGACATTAAAACTTTCAGAAGCTTATCTTTTAATTCTCTTCCATCCTCTGGGTGGTACGTTTCACCAAATCTTCCTTGCATGATGAGTTGCTGGCGGGTCGAAGTTCTCGGGAGAAGGATTGGTGTTTGGGTAACTAGGGCGTAGAGATCTTCATCGGAAAATAGTTCCTGTCTTGGAAGACCTACAAAGATGTCGCAATCCTGGAAGCTCGATGATGTTAGAGGTCTAGTTTCGAAACTGATATGCATCTCGAGATGACGCTCAAGAATCATGCGTTTGAGTTCCTCATAGATGGGGTGGTTGTACCAGGAGATGTCAGTCAAGAAGGTGAACAGAAAGCTATGTTTTAGATTTGTAGACAAAATGGCATGTAGAAGCGGGGGAATGGCATCAATGAAAATCTTTATTTGCTTTAAGTCGTCTTGTGTTCGGGGAATAAAGGTTAAGATCTTTCTTTTACCCTCTAGGTGCACCGATTTAGCGATTTTTGCCGGAAAATCAATTCCCGCCCCGGTGACATGTATTTTTCGCTGATTCACGGGAAAGATTTCGGCGGCAAGGTTTCGAATGTTTGTAGAGAAAGTAAAAATAGAATCGATACGCGAAATGAACCAACGATCCAGAAGACTATCTCGGTAGGCCGAATCTTCATTAAAGGTAAAAATCATAGGGATCTTCGGCATTCCTCGAAGCACGAGACTCAAAGGCAAGAGGGACTGATGGTTATATGTGTGGATGATGTCTATTTGGTGTTTTTGAAGAATGTGCTGAATTTGAAAGTAAAAGTTAGTTTTCGCTCTCCAACTCGAAAGATCAGGACCGAAGTGAAGCCGTGGAATGTCCTCTTTCTCGGCAGAACGATCAATTAAAGATTTTTCGAGGCACAGAATAAAAGACGAGCCTCCAATATTTCTAAAGTAGCTTGCATCGGCGAGACAGCGTCGTTCACTTGTACCCCATTCATCCGAAAGGCAAATGTACATCACGGAAAGATCTGACAGCCGTATCTTTTCTCTCATTACTTATCAACTAGTTCGGCGACCACTGATCCTATTTTTATTTTTGCTTTCGCTTTAATGAGAACTCTCTCGACATCATCAGTGAACCAAAAAGTCAGGTCTCCGCTTTTTAGTGTTTCGCCCGAATATTTTGTTGTGGCATGTATGCGGATCGCTTTTTTCCTGCCTTTTTTTGTCTCCACAACTTCTCGCCCCTCAACCACCGATTTTAACATGAGAATCTTCCCCTTATTGATGAGGGGTATCTCATAAACATCGTTATTTACAAGAGGAAGACCTTGATAAAGGAAAAGCACTGAGAACGGATCTGTGGAATAGTAGGGAATAAAACCTTCCAGCTTTTTATCCTTCACATCACCATTTGATTTTTTTTGGTGGTAAAACCAAAACGTTTTAAATTGGTCTCTGTCATGGAGTTGCAGATCATCGACATCTTGCTTGCTCTCTCGCTGAATGAGACTATAGCGAGTGGCAAGAAATTTGTCTGTTGTAACGTAAGTGTCAACCGTGTCATTGAGCTCATAAATATTGCTATAAAACGGGGCTGATTTAAAACGCGCATGGAAGTGCCAGACCTCTTTATCGTTGATCATCTTCTTACCTTGATTCTTAATCATGATCTTTCCGACGGTCATGCCCAGATAGGTGATATCAAGGAAAACGCTCTGGTTAATGGAGTGATTAGGG
This sequence comes from Halobacteriovoraceae bacterium, assembly GCA_040382195.1. Lineage (GTDB taxonomy): Bacteria > Bdellovibrionota > Bacteriovoracia > Bacteriovoracales > Bacteriovoracaceae > Peredibacter. The sequence continues at coordinate 145,175 of JBEIFX010000001.1, forward strand.
CGATAAAGATCCCATACTTTTCGAGCCTTTTCATTAATCTGCTGATACTCTTTTGGATAGTCTCGAGGGAAAAGCTCGATCTTCTTAGGAAGTGCCTTGGTATAGGAGGCTTTTTCAATAACCTTTGGACCTACCTTATTTTTGTCCAGCTTTACCTCAACCTTTGTATTGCCTGAAATAGTATTTTTCTTTATTTCCGGGACGGATTGAACTTCAAACTTTTCAAGAAGCTTTTCTTCTTTCGCGGTCGGTTCGGTTGCTAATGATACTTCATCTGCAGGTTTTAAGATTTCTTTCTCAAACTCTTTCTGCTTCCAATTGGAGCAAGATGAGAGCATGATGAGTCCCAGTAAGAGTCGCTTCACATTTATTCCTTGATAGTCCTTATTTAGATTCTAAGTTACTGGGGGGGAGAATCAAGGCGGAGAACTTTGCTTAATTGGTTGGTGAGTTCTCGTTCCCCACTCAAAAAGTCAACTTTGACTTTGGTAAAGAGAATGCGTCCATCAAGGGAAACACGCTTCATTTTTACCATGTCTTTCTCAGAACAAAGAATAATAGCGGATTGTTGAGAGGCCTTTATCAAAAGGTCATTAACATCCTCCGGTGTAAAGAAATAGTGGTCCGGAAAGCTCATCCTCTCCGTGATTTCCACTCCACTGCTCTCAAGGTAACGGTAAAACGAGTCTGGAGAGGCAATGGCGGTGACGGCAATCGCTCGTAATCCCTTTAGCTCATGAATAGAGAAAATATACTTGTCATGGACATCAAAAACTCCGATGGGCTGAAATTTTGTAAGGGCCATGACAGGTTTATGATGAAAGTATTGAGACAACATAACGATGAGATCATCAAGCTTCTCCTTGGCCACCATATCAGCACGAGAAATGAGGATGGCATCAGCGTCCTTTAATGCGGTCATGCCTTCTCTTAGATAGCCCAGTGGGGCAACCTTATACAAGTTTGTAGGCATGGTTGCATCAAAAAGCAAAATGTTGAAAGAGCGAAAAATTTGCAGATGCTGGAATCCATCGTCGAGAAGTACAACATCAGGAAGAACTTCTGCAAAATACTTCATTAGGTTCCTCGCTCTATTTTTCCCTACTATAACGGCCCCTTTTTTCATTTTATTTGAAATCATGAGAGGTTCATCGCCATAGTCGAAAGGATTGAGTCTGAACTTTTGACCAGATTTCAAAAGACCGGCAGAGTGCTCAAGCTGACCCTTATAGCCTCTGGTCAAGACGACTGGAGTAAGTCCCTTTTCAATTAGCCAGTCGGCTAACCATACAATTGTGGGTGTTTTACCTGTTCCACCAAATGAGAGATTACCAACTGATATAACCGGTACTTTGAAGATTTTTTTCTTTAAAACGCCGTACTCATAAAAGGAGCGTCGAACCCGGTAGACCCACTCCCAGGTAAGACTAATGGGTGCCAGGGCAGTTGCTTTTAGAAGAGACTTTAATCTAAATCTGTTTTTTTTAAGCGAATTATCCATCAATAACCTTCGCCATATAATGAGGCACGGAAAAATCCTCTCCAGAGAGAAGATACTTTGTTTTCTTCAGAGTAGACTTGACTTCATTATAAAGCTTTTCATCTGAAGTCCAAGCTCTAATTATTCTTGCCAATTTTACAGGTTCAACAGCTGACTGTAAAAGCTCGGGGAAAATCCATTTGTGATGTACTATATTAGTTAGAGACACCGGCCCATGATATTTAATAAAATTATCGTATATAAATTCGTTCAGAAGCCCGGTCTTATAACAGACGATGGTGGGCAGTTCGAAAAGCCCAGTGCTTAAAGTCACGGTGCCAGATGCCGCAAACGCCATGTGACACTCTCTCAAAGCATTGGGGAGGTTTTCAGATTTGTGAAAAATATCGATGTCCTCGGAGTAAAGCTCATAGAAGTCTCGTCTCACATGAGGGACAGTCACAACATGTACCTCAATACCCAATGATTTTTTTAGAATTTTCACTGCTCGGATGAATTCAGGAAGAAGTGAGTAAACTTCAAATTTTCGGGACCCCGGCAAAAGAAGGAGCTTAACCTTTTCCTTCCATGAGCCAAATGGTTTCTCGGGAATATGTCCTAGTTCCTCTACGTACGTCAGCATGAGAGGATGAGGGATACCCCTAATATGCTTCACGCCTCTTTCTTGAAACCATCCTTTTTCAAAAGGGAGTATTGTAAAAAGTGTATGGACATATTTTGAGAGAAGAGCAGCTCGGTGCGGTTTCCAGACCCATGCCTGAGGAGCAACATAGTACAGAACGTTCACGCCAAGCTTTTTCAGACGACCAGCGAGCCTTAGGTTAAAGTCCTGAAAATCGATCAAAATAGCGGTCTTGGTCTCCCTCTTGATCACCTCTCTCTCAAGATTATGAAGAGCACGAAAATAAAATGGAATTTTATGGATCACCTCAGAGAAGCCCATGCTTGAAAAATCTTCAAGATGATAAATGAGCTCCATGCCCTGGTCTTTAAGATCATCGCCGCCGACGCCAAAGAACTCAACCGCAGGAGTGAGTCTTTTAAGCTCCGGAAAGAAGGTCATCGCATGTTCTTCACCGGACTTCTCTCCAGCGATTAGGAGGCAACTACTCAAGAGAGCTCACCTCAACCTTGCTCTTCAGTTCCATAGACTTCAAAGCACAGTCCACTAAGTGGACCGCATTAACACCATCTTTTAAACCGATTATCGGTCCGACATCTCTTAGGATGGAGTCATAAAAATACTTATGCTCTATCAGGAGGTGATCTCTCTTTGAATAAGCAAACTCTCTTACAAAAGTGCCATCCTCGAACTGCCCATTGGTTGCTTCAAAAACTTTATTCGCAAAAAGATCAACCGAGATCATGCCTGCACTGGAAATAACTTCTAGCTCTCTTACTTCACGGGTTGAGTTTCGGCCAACGACGATATGAACTTCGCATCCCTTTTCAAGCTCCAGGATAAGGCTTGCGTGATCGTAATTTTTTGTCCGCACCCTGTAACCATGAGCAGTAATTGAGCGTGGTCGTTCTTTAAAAAGATGTAGCACAAGATCGAGGTCATGGATTGCAAGGTCCTGAACAACGTCAACATCTGTTGCCCGGCCTTTAAAAGGAGCGACTCGATTGATACGGATAGTATAGGGAGTTGGAAGAGAGCGAAACTTTTCAAGGAGTAAATCCCAGGCTTCATGAAAGCGCTCAGAGTGTCCCACCTGAATAACAAGATTCTTATTTTTTGCCAATTCTCGGAGTGTAACCGCTTCAGCGTCGTTTGAGCACACTGGCTTTTCACAGAACACGTGCTTACCCATTTCTAGAAGGTAACTCACCAACTCGAAATGGGTTGAGGTCGGAGTTACGACAAAAGCCGCATCAATGTCTTGGATAATTTCTTTTATGTCGGCTACAACTTTGACGTTGGGATGGTTGACTCTAGCGGCATCTTGACCAACAGGGAACTTTTCAACGATTGCCACAAACTCTGCCACTTCCGAATGCGCGGCAACCTTCTGGCAATGCCATTTACCAAGATGACCATAACCCAAAACAGCGACTCTTACTCTTTTCATTTTTAGCCTGCCATAAATGGAGCGATACCTATTTCTGATTTTGCCACAAAGGCAGCAATATCCTGAATAACCGCATTGTTTTTAAATTCTTCCATTAGCTCCGGATGAGATACGAATGCTCGGGGAGCGAGAGCGGAAGCCTCCATCGTACGATAGAAATCGACAACCTCAGAAACCGCCTCCTTAGAGTGTCCTTGGCGTTTCAGACCGATGATGTTGATTCCCTTCAGACGAATCCGATTTCCATAGGCGGTGCAGAAATTTGGAATGTCTCGGTCGATCACTGAACCACCACCAATGTATGCACCTTTTCCAATTGTCACGAACTGAGAAATTCCGGTATTACCTCCAATAATCACCCGGTCACCAATGTTCACATGCCCAGCCAACTGAACGAGGTTAGCAAACGTAAGATTGTTTCCAAGATTGCAGTCATGAGCAATATGACAGTAAGCCATGTAAAGAGAGTTTGAACCGATAATGGTTTTTTTATCCTGCTTAAGAGTTCCACGGTGAACTGAAACATACTCTCTAAATATGTTATTATCACCAATAATTGTCTCTGTTGGCTCACCCTTGTAGGAATTATCCTGAGGAGGAGCGCCAATGGAGCAGAACTGGAAAAATTTATTCCCTTTACCGATTTTAGTATGGCCTTCTACGACCACATTTGAGTGAAAGAAGCAATCGTCGCCCACTTCGACATTAGCACCAATGACGCAAAACGGGCCGATTTTAACATTATTTCCGATTTTCGCTTCAGGGTGAATGAAGACCATGGGGTGAGATTCGTAATTTTTAGACATATCTTTTTCCTCTTATCGTTAACTATAACTAATTTTCAAGGAAGCCATCACACTTGTCTGTGAGATAAGTTCGCCATTAGAGAAAATCTCACAGTCGTACATCTGAATAGGCCCTCGAACTTGTTTCAAGACAGCATGAATCTCAAGTTCCATAGGCGGAATTACAGGCTTTCGGAATCTAGCGGAGTTTACACCTAGAAGTTGGACATCAAGCTTCGCTTCAGTGATCGGTTTCTCCAAGCAGTGAATTGCCATGAAAGACGCAGCCTGGGCCATCATTTCAACCTGCACTACTCCCGGAAGAATCGGATATCCTGGGAAGTGTCCTTCAAGGACCTTGACCGAATCATCAACTTTAAAACTACATATGCTCTTGGTACCTACAATTTCAGCGGAAGTGAAAGGACCTTTCTTACCCTTCAAAGCATCAGGCAAGATGATTTCCTTCACAGAATCGATGAAAAGAAATGGATCGCGATGAGGAAGAAAATTCATGACCTGTTTTTTATCTAACAACACAGCTTACTCCTTCGATTTCTCTTTTAAGGACATGGTCCGAATGTAGGCAACACCTTTAAGCCACTCTTTAATATCACGGGCGGGATGCCCGCCCATTACTGAACCGGGTGGAATATTAGTACCATCGGAAACTTTAGCGCCACCTGCGATCTGTGCACCTCGACCGACGAAAGAGTCAGGTCCAATAGCCGCTCTACCGGCAAGAACGACAAAATCCTCCAGGACAGCACTTCCAGCAATTCCAGACTGGCCGCAAATAATACAGCCTCTACCAATTTTTACGTTGTGTGCGATTTGCACTAGATTATCAATTCTGGTTCCACTTCGAATCTCAGTTGGGGAGAAAGTTCCCATGTCAATAGAGGAATTTGAACCGATTTCAACATCGTCGTGGATGTCGACGCCACCCATATGCCAAATTTTTTGGTGCTGTCCTTGATGGAAGGTGTAGCCAAAACCATCAGAGCCGATGACTACACCAGAATGAATCCTACAACTTTTCCCTATTTTAGTGAAAGGATAGATGGTCACATTCGGGTAGATCTTCGACCCTTCCCCAATTTCAGTGTGAGGAAGAATCACGCTCCCGGGCATGATTTCTACATTAGGTCCGATTTTTACGTGCTCACCAATGAAAACGTTCTGAGCGATGTAGGCGCTGGGGTGGATGTCAGTGGTGCCCATTTGTCGTCCATCAACTTGAGTGTTAATACCATTCATCTTTAATTCGTAAAATGGTCTTGAAAGTAATGTAAGGGTGACACCTACATCAGGTGCAACTCCGAGCCATGCCAGGCCCTCAAGTCCTGATCTAACATCCCTACTCATCAAGTTGAAAAATTTTTCGTCGATGATCGCACCAATTTTAAGCTTGGACGCTTCATTCATCTTAGGTTCAAACTTTTTAAGAAACTTTGCATTTTTAATGAAAACAATCGACTGTAGTTTAAGACTATCAAATGCAGAAATGGCCAGAATTTCTTCTGGCCACCCGCTATTGTTAATTATCTTTATACTTGGATCGAAAATCGCTAAATCTTGGAGCTTCATCCTATCTCCGTTTTCAGGATTATTTCCCTGGGTGCTTCTTATCGTAAGCCTTAATCACTTCTTCGGTTAGGTCCTTCTTCGATTCTGCATAAACAATAGGCGCAGCCGAGAGTTCAAAGGTCATCGAAACTTCATTGCCTTTGGAAACTTCATCTATAATTGGGCGGAGTTTTTCAAGAATCGGCTTTTTCATGTCCTGCTCCATTTTCTGAATCTCGCGCTGAAACTCCATCGTTTTATTCTGAAGCTTCATCATTACTTCCTGAATTTCTCTCTCTTTTGTTGCGCGAGCCGCTTCGGCGAGAACCATGGATTGTTTCTTGTAGTCTTCCTGCAACTTCTTAATTTTATCTTCTTCTTTCTTGAGAATAGCTTTTTTATCATTGAAAGACTTTTCTAGAGTTTTCTGGACGTTCTTTCCTTCTTTAATTGTGGTGATGATTTTCTGAATATCAACCAAACCGACTACGACGGCTGAAAACGCAGAAAAACTGCTGGTCAAAAGTAGCATAATAAGAAAAGTTTTCATGTGTGACTCCTTAGAGGAAAGAATATCATTCTTAAAATAATTGTCCTATGTCAAAGTTAAATTGGTTCGAAGCTTCCCTTTCTCGAGGATTAATCGGGAATCCAAATTCGAAACGTAATACGCCGATAGGTGAAAACCACCGGAAGCCAAAGCCGTAGTTACTTCTGAGCGCAAAGTTTCCGTTTTCTCCGAAGCGCGTTTCGTAAACATTACCGGCATCATAAAAAACGACCCATTTAAGACCTGCTTCTTTGATCATCGGATGCTCGAATTCGAGAGTCCCTAGTAAACTAAAGAGCCCCCCGAAATTAAAATCTTCAAGCTGATTGGTCTGAGTGTTTCGCGCCTTTCGAATTGGGCCGATATCTTCTAGGTTAAATCCTCGCATATTTCTCGCCCCCCCCAAAGAAAAACGCTCAACCCTAGGGATTTCACGGTTGGTGGTCTTAAATAGTTGAGCGACATTAACCCTGGAACGAAGGACAAGATCACCGATGATGGGTCGATAGTAACGCCCCTCAGCTTCACTTTTAAGCCATCTCATCGTTCCACCGAGTCCAGTGTATTCGAGAGAGCCAGAGGCGTAATAGCCTTTTGAAGGTTCAAATATGTTATTCCGCTTATCTCGGATAACCGAGGCCTGAAGAGATGAGGAAGAACCGTTTTCGACTTTAGAATCGATACCCTCATTGATCACCTGAGAAACTTTGTTGTCCTCATAACGATAAGTCAGAAAGAGTCTGGTATATTCGAAGATAGGATGACCTATCCGAATATCTCCTCCGTGTTTACGGTAAGCAAAGGAGCGAATAAAAAAGGATAGAGTCTGGTAATAGTCTGCTCCGGCTGTCCACTTTGAATCAAAGAGATAGGGCTCTGTGAAACCGACGTTATAGATTTGCTGTCGATCAGAATAGGATAAGTTGGCGTTGATGTTCTGACCCAAACCTCTAAAATTATTTTGAGCGACTGATGCCTGTACAAATCCCTTTGTTGCCGTAGAGTATCCTGCTCCGAGAGAGATCTGACCTGTCGGTCTTTCCTTGATTGAGACCTCAACATCTAGAATGTTGTCAGTTCCTTTTCTCGTGATGGTATTAAAGATGACACTCTCAGGCTGAAAGAAGCCCAATCGGTTTACATTCTCCTTCGATAAGCGAAGTTTTGTACCCGAGTACATATCTCCTTCGTGAATCTTAAGTTCTCGACGGATTACCTTATCTCGTGTCTTAGTATTTCCCTTCATCGTAATTTTTCCGAAGTAGGCAATCACCCCTTTCTCAAAAGAGAAAATTACGTCAACTTTATTTTCTCCAGGAACAACTTCCAGAGTTCTTAAGACGTTAGCAAAAGCGTATCCTTTGTCCTGATACATTTCGGTCAAAGCTTGAATGTCTAGTCGAAGGTTTTCCTCATTGTAAATGTCTTCTGACTTCAGCTTCAGCTTTTCCATCATCTCCGCCTCCGAGAAGAGGAGCTCCCCATTAAAGGAAATGTTATTAACGGTAAACTGAGGGCCTTCCTGCATGCGGACGGTTATGAAGATCCACTTCTTATCCTCGGATGCCGTCACCTCAGGATTCTGAATGTTGATCTGAAGGTAACCTCTGGTCTTGTAGTAGTACTTCAATCGTTCTATGTCTGTCTGAAAATTGAGTTCTTTAAAGTTCCCTGAACCAGATAGAAAGGAGAAATAGGATTCTTCCCTCGTCTGCATAAAATTCTTAAGCTCAAGATCAGAAATGTTTTTATTTCCCAAAAAAATTATTTTTTTGACTCTAACTTTATCCCATTCTTTTATCTTGAACTTCACATCCACGGAGCCGTTTTTGTTGTCCGTGACGACATAGGAAGCCAGGGCCAGAAAAAAGCCCTTTTCTTCATAATGTTTTTGGAGCAAAAGGACGTCATTCTTAAGGGTCGAAACATCGAGTATGTTAAATTCTTTGGTCTTAATCTGCTCCTTCAAATCATCATCATTAATTTCATCATTTCCAGAAAAACTGATTTTACTAATGATTGGCTTTTCTTTTAATCGAAACAGCAGAACGTTCTTCCCATCGGCGATCTTATGGTAAGCCTCTACTTCTTCGAAGTACTTCATGTCGTAGATACGTGAAAGGTCTTTACGAAGAAGATAGTTATCGAGCATCATGTCCTGGCGCGTACCAAGTTTTTCCAAAATAGCTTCAGACTCCACTTTACGATTTCCCTGGAATTCAATGGTATCGACTCGAAACATTTCTCTAATAGGACCAATGAGTTCTTGAGCGAAGACAGAATGAATCTGAATGAAAAGAAGTGAAAATAAGAAAAGAAGTTGAGACTTTTTCAACCTTGAAATCCTTAACGCAAATAGCTATCTGCTGAATTTTATTCGCAGTGGAAAATTCTAGCCAATTATTTGACCATCTTCAATGACTATTTTGCGTGGAAAAAAAGAAGCCACTTTTTCGTCGTGAGTCACAACCAGTAAGGTCGCACCAAACTCAGCCGACAGATTCTTCAGAAGAGTCGCCACTTTTTCAGAATTTCGGGAATCGAGGTTGCCGGTAGGCTCATCACAGAGGAGAATTTTTGGTCTTAATGATAAGGCACGAATAATGTTGATGCGTTGCTGCTCACCACCAGAGATTTCAAAAGGAAATTTTGAAAGACAATGAGTTACACCAAGTATTTTGGCGAGCTCCTCGCAGTCTTTCTCAACCTGCTTGATTCGATGGCCTCCAATCCGTGCTGGGAGAAGAATATTATCCCAGCATGACATAGAGGGCAATAAGAAGTGAAATTGGAAAACAAAACCTACGTTGTTGTTTCTGAAGTCGGCCAATTCTTCGTCATTCATTGAAGTGAGGTTTTTTTGTCCGACCAGAACTGCTCCAGAAGTCGGCTGATCTAGACCACCGAGAAGATAGAGGAGGGTTGATTTTCCTGATCCTGAAGCTCCTCTGATAGCAACAAGTTCTTTTGAAGCTATTTCAAAATTGATGCCTCTAAGAACTCTAGTGGTTCCAAAAGCTTTTTCTACATTTTTTAGAAAAATAAAACTCATGAACTAAACTCCTGACGTAGGCCCAGAATAATGGGTTTTTTCTTCAGCCTTAAATATCCGATGAATGAAGAGAGGAGAATCCAAAGTAGTGACAATCCGTATACAGTAAAATAAGAGGTAAGATCCAGACGAAGTCGAAGCGCCGATAGCACGTAGATCTCCCCAGGGATTTGAAGGAAAGAGACATTTTCAAGACACCAGTTGAAAAGTATGGTCGCCAAATATGCACCGACACAGGAAACCGACCAGATCAGAAGGACCGAGATGAACCAAAATCGATTGAGTGCTGAAAGAGATAGTCCTACCGCTCTCAAGAAAAAAAATTCTTGGGACTTCCTTTCCATAATGTAAATCACGAAAGAGATTATATTAAAAATTGCGACTAGAACAATCAACTGGAGGATAAGGGAGATGGATAACTTCTCTACTTTTACGGCCTGAATAAGAAAGTCATACTCATGCCAGAAAGGCCTTACGATGAAATCAGAAGTTAACTCCTGGCCAATCCTGTGCTGGGCCACCTCAATTGATGAGAGCGAAGCCAGAGGTTTTTTCAATGACTCTTTTGTAAGAATAATGAGATTCACCTTGTTTTTAATTCCAAGGAATCGAGACAAATCTTCTCTATCAAGGTACACAAATCGAAGATCTTTTTGATAGATTCCGTGGTTTACGATGCTCGTGATTTTGAAGGTCTGAATAAGTGGAAGCGACTCCGAGGCTTCATTGCCTACTCCAAAGGTCAAGGCAATCGAATCTCCCAAAGAAACTTTAAGTGCTTTGGATAGCTCAGCTCCGATGACGATTCCACCGGGTGAAACTTCAGTCTTAAGACCTGTGGCAAGCATGAATTTATCAGCCTCCACTCCTCTAACGAGAACTCCCTTACTTAATTCATTGGCCATCGCAAAGGCTTCAGTTTGGACGATGGGAGAAACAGCGATGGGTGAAATCTTAGAAAATAATTCAGACAACTCAGGAGTGAACGAAAAAAAACCTTTCCTGTTTGTGACCAAGATATCCCCAGACGAGTGACGAAGTCCAGATTTCAGTTGGTGATCAAAACCATCCATGAGTCCGAAGGTACAAAGGATTACAGAGATAGAGAAAGTAAAACTAAAAATGGTCGCCAGCAGGATCTTGCCAGCCGAGCGACCATGAAGAACAATTTTTAAAATCGAAGAATAGGAGTTCATCACTCTTCTTCAGAAAAGTAGTGCTCTTTCTTCAGTAACGGGAAAAGAATAACATCGCGAATAGTATGGCTGTCAGTGAGGATCATGACTAGCCTGTCAATACCGATTCCTTGACCAGCCGTCGGAGGCATTCCGTACTCCAGAGCACGAACAAAGTCGTAATCAACATCTGTCGCCTCATCATCTCCCGCTTCTTTTGCAATTGCCTGATCGGCAAATCGATCGAGCTGATCAGTGGGATTATTTAATTCGGAGAAAGCATTGGCGACCTCCCAGCCGTTCATAAAAAACTCAAAGCGATCTACGAACTCTGGATTCTCGTCATTTCTTCTTGAGAGAGGAGACACTTCAGTCGGATATTCAGTGATGAAGGTGGGCTGAATCAGGTTTGACTCTACTAGTTCCTCGAAACAATGGACGAGAAGTTTTCCCCAACTAGTATTCTGAAGTTTTTTCTGATCCAGATCCGTATCTTTCAAGAGGCCCAGAAGATGGCCTCGATCATTCACCGCTTCTGTCGTGGAGTTAGTGAACTTCGCCACTGCTTCTCTCATCGTGTAGCGGGCATAAGGACCATGAAGATTAATATCATGCTCCCCAAATCGCACGAGATCGGTTTTTAGAACGTCTCTGGCGATTCCCGTTAACAAATCTTCAGTGAAGTCCATAAGGTCATGATAAGTGGCATAGGCCCAATAGAATTCAATTGAAGTAAACTCTGGGTTATGCTTAAGTGACAGACCTTCATTTCTAAAACATCGGTTCATCTCAAAAACTTTATTATATCCACCAACGATGAGTCTTTTTAAGTGAAGCTCTGGAGCGATCCTCATAAAGAGCTCCATATTGAGGGCATTATGATGAGTTTTAAATGGACGAGCCGCTGCTCCACCTGCGATGGAATGTATCATGGGTGTTTCAACTTCAAGGAAATCTGCTTTATAGAAGTATTCCCGAATATAGCGGATGATTTCTGACCGCTTTTTTAGCTTTTCGCGAGTTTCTGGATTCATAATCATGTCTACATAGCGCATCCGGTACTTGAGTTCCTGATCTGTGAGACCATGGAATTTCTCAGGTAGAGGACGAATGGATTTGGTTACGATCGTAAGCTCTCTCGTATTTAGCGCAAGCTCTCCCTTCATGGTCTTAAAGACATCCCCTTCAGCATAGACGATGTCTCCGTAGTCTAGAAGTTTATACTCAAGAAAACCTTTCTCAGAAGTTACCTGTTTATTCACATAGAGCTGAAATTTTCCCGAACCATCGTCACACTGAAGAAAAGCCGCTTTCCCAAAATCTCTGACCATCAGAACTCGGGCCGCAATGTGGTATCGAGGAGTCTCACCGATTTCTTCTTTCGCAAGAGGCTCATAGCGCTTGATGAGGTACTCGAAAGACGTGTTGGGTTTAACGCCGTTTTTATAGGGGTTTGATCCCATCTCCTCAAGTTTGCGACGCTTTTCGAGGCGAACCTCCATTTGCTCAGAAAATTGTTCCGTCCAGCGTCTCACATGTTTGTCTTTCATCATTTTCCCCGAGGTCGTTAGTTTGTCATTATTCATAGATCTTCTGTCCCAGTATCTTGTACTTCTCCTCCGAGTGATTTCCACTGGAGGTATGATTTCATAAATTCATCGAGATCCCCATCCAAGACCGTTTCTGCCTGGGATGAAGTGAAACCTGTCCGATGGTCTTTGACTAGTTTGTATGGGTGGAGTACGTACGATCGGACCTGAGACCCCCAGGTGATATCTTTTTTACCCGCCTCAATCTTATCCTGTGCTTCTTTGCGTTTTTGCATTTCAAAATCATACAGCCTAGACTTAAGAATCTTCATCGCCATAGCGCGGTTTTGGATCTGAGAACGCTCATTTTGGCAAGCAACCACGATACCAGTCGGTAAATGGGTCAAACGAACAGCCGAGTCGGCTGTGTTAACGGACTGGCCTCCTGCTCCTCCCGAACGATACACATCAACTCGAAGATCTTTATCGTTAACTTCAATCTCAATGGAATCATCTACCTCCGCACTAACAAAAATAGATGCAAACGAGGTATGGCGACGAGCATTTGAATCAAAGGGAGAAATCCTCACCAGTCTATGAACTCCAGTTTCAGACTTCAAGAGTCCATAAGCATAATTTCCTTGAACTATAAGGGTAGCTGACTTGATTCCCGCTGAATCGCCATATTGAAAATCCATCACTTGGGCCTTGAACCCCTTTGATTCACACCAACGCTGAACCATCCGGAGAAGCATTCCGGCCCAATCGCAAGATTCTGTTCCTCCCGCTCCAGCATTAATCGTGACAATAGCATTATTTGGATCTGTATCTCCTGAAAGAAGTGCTTTTCTTTCTGCTTCAGAGAGAGCTGACTTAAGCTTAGGAAAAAGATCGATGGCCTCTTTTGCAGCTCCTTCGTCTCCATCCTCACTCATTTCGCAAAGGACTTCGAAGTCATCGGCTTGAATTCTTACGTTATTATATAAACGGAGGACTTCCTCAATAAGAGAGCGCTCTTTTTGGATTTTTGTAGCATTAGTTGAGTCATTCCAGAAACCATCTAAGGCTTCGAGTTCCGAAATCTCTTTTAGTCGATTCTCTTTTCGATCGACGTCAAAGTGACCTCCGTATGGTTTCGAGCGTAGCCTTTATGTCAGTGAACTGAGATTTAAAATCAGCTATCTTAAGAAACAGTGAGTCATCCATAATTTGCCTTTGGAGTCAACACTGTAACAAAGAGTTGAAAGCTTTGAAAAGGGGAAGGGGGACTTCTCGAAAGAAATCCCCGCAATAAAATTGTTAACGGTCAGCTAGAGCTGCGGACACTGCAAGGGCAATCCGCTCGACATCAGTTCCTTCTGGAAATGCTTTTCTAATAGATGACATTTGAGATCTGTCGGAAAGAATAGCATAAAAGAGATTTTTGAGATTAATAAAGGGTACCTTCTTCACTGATGATATTTGTCCCATTGCCATTTGGTCAGAGAGAAGAATCATTTCGTTCTTTAGAGATTGCGCATCTGTATCGCTTAATTGATTGATAAATCTCACGGTTCCAGAAAGGCTGGTCAAAAGATCCGTATTAACGACACTCGGACTGGCAACTGGTTTATTTGAAATAGATCCATCCTGTGGAATGTTTTCTGGATCCCGGAGCCAATTACAATTAAAATTATCGGGATTAATTTTTTTATTTTCATCACCGATTACTGTAAGAACTGACACGATCGTCTTCCTTGTCGCTGGGGCACCTTTGTTGAAACTCAACAAAAACTTAACGAATTTCCAAATGCTCGCAAAATCTTTTTCATTAGGCACTTGTTCATACTTAATAAGATATTGGTAAATTTGTTTTTTAAACTTTTTAATAATGGCGTTTTGCTTTTCAAGAAATCCATCCAAGGCTGGCGAATAGATGGTATAGGCTTCGTCCACCTCGTTGGGATCCATAATATTATTATTATTTTTATCCCATCGCAACACGGTTGTCTCAGCATGCATCATAACAATAAGTACTGACATGAGATCTCCTTTCGACATGAAGATCTCTTCTTTATTCCCATCTGTATAAAAGTTGCAACCACGAGCAGCTTGCACAGATTTTTTGAGGATCTGTGCATAGTCATTGGAATTATCAATGTCACTGCAGAGCCTTGGAGAATTAAGCGATTGGAACATAAGAGGAAAATATGTTCTATGATAGGTGCAAAGACCTTTCCAAAAGTTAGCTCTAAAGCATGATGGCTCAACTCTATTAAACTGATCGAAAGTACAATTTTTTTCTTTTAAAAAAGTAAAAATATCATCTGCCAAGCCTATTCCAGAAGAGAGGTTTATACCAAACTCTGTGGCCTCGTTCACATCCAAGACTTTATTTTCATCAGACTGATACTGAAACAGTGTACCCAGTAGAGATATGTTATCAGCAATTTGACCACTTAACGTCGGTAGTATTAGACCAAGCTCAACTAATTCTTTCTCAAATCTGAGGAACAGGCGCTTCAATTGAAATTGATCGATTGAATACCCACCCACTGATCCGGCATTAGGGCTTGGAGACCCATAAGCAGACAAAATAAGTTTAATTGCATATTCATAAAGAGCTATTTCAAAAATAGCATCCGCATTCCGTTTGAATCCTCGCTGATAGTACGGGGCAAGAAACTCTCCCTTCATGAATCGGTATTTTTTGGTGATCCTCTCAAACTGGTTTAACTCTTCCTGATGCTCAGGATAGGTGTGCCGATATTCATCGAAGTTGATTGTTTCCTCGACCGGTCTTGGACTTTCGAGCTGGGCCTTGAATTTATCATAGATCCGATGGAAGACAGTGCCAGTTTTAAGGAGGGATTTGGCATGATCAAAAAGATTTTTTAAATCTTTTCCTAGTACTTCAGTAGCGTTTCCTTTGAGTGCAATTTTTTTAACTTCACCGATCATTACCCGAAATTTTTCGATGTCAAACTTCTCAGGATCAACCATGACCTTTGCTGCTTCGATTGCTTCGTCCACGGTAAAAAGAACTTCGGAGTCCCGATTCCCCAGGGCTCCCTGATTTATGATATCATAGAGATCATTCACGTCACGTTTTAGAAGCTGAAGAATCGATTCTTGCTTGAGAATAATATACTTGTAGCGATAGATATCTAGAGCTATCAGAAGTAAGTGATCGAAGTTAAGAATGAGTTTTTCGAGCTCATAATGTGTAACAATTTCACTCTCTCCGCCAATGAGAACTTTCTTTAAGAAAAGTACCTTCTTAACTTTCTCTAAATATTCTCTATTGGTCTCATCTGAAAAGCTCTCGAGAAGAGTCACAATATTGAGCTTATGAATCTGGCCGTTTCTGTCTGGGTTAAAGATCGAACGGAGTGATTGGATGATGGATTTATTCGCCGCCGAAATACGATCTCGGTGATTCTGATGAAGAGCATAACTAACAGGAGACTCGTTCTGAAAGATCGGGCCAAAATTTAAAGCCGCTTCCTGGTTAAATACAAGTGCAAAATTAACAACTTTATCAACAATCTCTTTAGAAATGAAATCGGGGTCTTCTCCAGTGATGAGGTGTCCTATATCGAAAATTGATTTGAGAGCTCTTATCACTTCTGGTTTTACATCAGGACGATATTTTGCAATATACTGCTCCAGCTGAACCCGGGAGAGGTAGCCGGGCTTTCCGGACTTTACGACCCTTATAAAAAGATTAAGACTTTCACCGAGACAACGAATTTGAGAACTTATGTTCTCCGTCATGATGTCAGCGAACTTATTAACATCGAGTTCGCATTGAACCTCAAATTGAGAACTGCCCAGATTTCTTTTTTGAACCTTTTTACCGACGAGGTCTCCACAACCATTCATCAGAAAGGCTGTCAGAAGAATAAAAATGAGTCCTTTCATTTTAGAATACATATCTTAACCCACCATAAATGGAATCATTGTTTGTATATGGTGACCAATAGGACTTACCGTCTACTGGGGTACCAATCATATTCACACCAACGTTCATTAAGAGATCTCTAGATACACGATAATTCCCTCTTACCATCATCAGACGGTCCATGGTCAGCATGTCGTATTTTAGATCTGCGGAGAGAGAGAACTTTTGTCCAAAGTTTCGGAGACCAGAAAAATTCAAAGCTTGGTTCCAGCGAGGATCCTGTGCAAGGTCATCTTTATTGCGATCAAAAGGAGATAGTCGCGCCACATAGTTGAAGGCAAGTGTGTAAAGATCGTTAGACCGAGATATTCCTCCTCCTACGTAGTCTTCACGACGCTTGCGGTTTTTTATCTCCGTATATCGAACTCTTTCGTCTACATCTGGGAACTCATTAGGTCTGATCGCAATCCCTGAAATGTGAGCCTCTAGATCACGATTACGATATTTTAAAGTCGAACCATAAATGTCATGGTAGTAGACTCGTGGATCAATGCTGGCGCTCACAGTGTTTTGAACGAAATCTACTCCGATCCCCACGCTAGGAGTGAAGGTGTTTTCCGGCTTCCTCATGACAAAATTATCCAAAGTCCAGTGCTTTGATTCCCAACCGATGTTGGCCCCGGCGGAGTAGCGATAAATAACTTCAGAAATGGATGGATAGTTGACGTTATACTTAACGTCCATCATAACCCCTTCAACTTCTGCTCTTTGAGCTGGGGCATCGGCCCAGGGATGTCTCGAAGTAATCGATTCATTTTTCTTATCAATATCTAAACCTGGATTCATTTCCGGAACATAAAGTCCTGAGACAAAGGCACGGTATCTCATGCCATTTGTGGATTTCCGTTCGTAAAGAAGACCAGTCAAACCTTCCTGGCCAGGAGAGAAATAATCAAAATTTCTTCTATTGTTAACCTTACCAAACCCCCAGAGCTTATCAATTTCCGACCATGGAAGAATCTGACGTCCAAAACGTACTCTATCTTTACTCGAGATGTGGCTTCCGATGAAAGCTTCTTGGACAGAGAACATAGAAAGGTTCTGGTCATTTACTAGAGAGGCAATATGAAAGCGTCTTTCTAACTCCTTGGATTGAACACGGTCAACGCTTCTTTGATAACTAAATTCGAAATCTGCGTTATAACGATTTCCGGGAACGTTCCCCACTTGATCAGAGGCTTGATTGCTGAGCGCCCCAAGGTGACCTTGAATATAATCCATCGACCCGAAGGTCTGACCATGAATAATAATGAGAGTTCCCAAAGTCCACTTCTTAAAGCTCTTAAGCACGACGTGATCCTTCCTTAATTAATCCTGTACCCTTAATTATCATCAAAAAGACAGGTTAATATTTGCGCATCGTATCAGGGCAATAGCATCCTCTTAAGCACTCCTGCAAATCTTACACAGGGGCCGTATGGCCAAGATGCACCTGTAAAGTCTTCAAATGACAGATATTTTTATTTGCCCACTTTAAACCTGGAGTATAGGATCGCCCGATCGTTTTACTCCACTATAAGGAATAATATCCATGATCAAGCTAACCACTGGAATTTTAATGACAATTTCGGCCTTCAATGGACTATCGAGCGCTTCTGCCGCAAACTACCATCCCCATCACCTCTTTATAAAAATGAAAAAGGGCGAAAAGCTGGTCCAGTCCTCCTTTATCAAGAAGTCAAAAAAACTTTTCGGAGATCTGTATCTTGTGAAAACAAGAAACGCTCACCTTCTTTCCAAGGAACTCGGTAAGGCGAGTAATGTCGAATACATCCAAAAAGACTTTTATGCCGGAAAAAGCTCCCTGCCTAAGCATGAAATTCTCGATAATGCCGGATTACTACTCAAACATCTTCAAAACTTTGATTTCTCTGCTTCATTTAATGATCCAGATGCCGAAAAACTTTGGGCCTTCAATCAGAAATCAGGTCTTGATGTTAACGGAGCCTATGGATCTCTTCCTTCAAAAGATGCAAAAGAAATTGTTGTCGCTGTCGTTGATACAGGTGTCGACCACAATCATGAGGATCTAAAAGATGTCATGTGGGTCAATGAAGATGAAATACCAGGAAACAAAATTGATGATGACAACAACGGATACATTGATGATATTCATGGAATCAATACTCTCATTCGTGATTCACAGGGACGGGCCACTAGTAATACAATGGCTTCTCATTGGCACGGAACTCATGTTGCAGGAACGATTGCCGCCACTCAGAATAATGGCATTGGAATCGCTGGTGTAGCTCATAATGTAAAAATCATGGCCATCAGAACTGTTCCTGATGATTCAGATGAGCTCGATTCAAACATCGTCGAAGCTTTCCTTTATGCTTCAAAAAATGGCGCTTCCGTCATCAACTGCTCTTTTGGAAAAAAAGTGAATGAAGGTGGAATGGTTGTTAGAGATACTATCAATCAAATTTCTCAAAATGGTGTCCTCGTTGTTGCTTCTGCCGGGAATGATTCTTTTGGACCAATGTCTTGGGCCAACAACGATATTAGCGCGAAATTTCCCGCCTCTTTTGACAGTGAAAATCTTCTTGTGATTGCCTCAACGACATCTGCTGGCAACCTCTCATCCTTTTCAAACATCGGACCTAAAACTGTAGACGTCGCTTCTCCTGGCTCAAATATATACTCAACAATTAATGGTAATAAATATTCAATGGCCTCAGGGACTTCGATGGCCGCTCCTAATGCCTCAGGAGTTGTAGCGATGGTTATGGGTTATTACCCTAATCTGAAGAACACTACGGTGAAGAAGATCCTGATGGAAACGGTAACAAAAGTACCAGAATTTCAGGGTAAAATTGTGACAGGTGGTAGACTGAATTTAAAGTCCGCTCTGCAAAAAGCGGCGAAGAGAAAAGATATCTAATGGAAAGGGCCTCAGGGCCCTTTCTTTATTATGGAGAAGATTTTCAATGCTTTATCCTCCCACTTCTGCATGATCATTTCTTCTTTACGAGACAATTCATGATCGTAACCTAGTAGATGAATCAAGCCGTGGAAAAAAAGATGGATGAACTCATCAAGGTAGGAAATTCCAAATTTTTTCGCCTGCCGCTTGGCCTGAGCGTGACAAATGGCAAGGTCACCAAGGAAAAGTGTTTCGGAGAGCTTTTTAGTCCGACGTAGGGGCTCAAGCGCCGGAAAAGATAGGACGTCGGTAACCTTGTCTTTGTTTCTGAATTGTCGATTTAGCTCTCGGATTCTTTTATCTCCACAAATAAGAACAGAGACATGAAGTATTTTTACGCCCTTTCCAGGAATAATCTTTTTCTGAAAAAGAACCTGCACAACTTCTCCAGCGATCGACAGCCAATGAGACATTTTCTTTTGTTCAGAAGCCGTTAATTTTACTGTAGTCGAAAAGTCTACGGTCAGGAAGGAGTGTTTCTTCATGATGGCCATGGTACCCTTTTATGAGATTGAGTGCAAGATACGAGGATTTTATGGCCCACCCAGAACTTGAAAGGTGTATTAATGTAGTGAAGGCCCTCCGCCATCCCCAAACTGGATGCCCATGGGACTTACAGCAAACCCATGAGACTCTTTTAAAGTATCTCATTGAAGAAGCCTATGAATTCGTCGAAGCCGTCGAGCGAAAAGATCCCGAACTAATGGAGGAGGAAATTGGAGACGTCCTTTTTCAGGTTCTCCTCCATTCCTCGATGGCCGAAGAAAATGGGAAGTTCAGTCTGGAGTCTTCTGCAAGGAAGCTTGCGGACAAACTCATTAGAAGGCATCCTCACGTTTTCAACCAAACAATCGAGAATCTCACTCCACAGCAAGTGGTAGAAAATTGGCAAAAAATTAAGACCGCTGAGAAAGGTAAGAAAATTTACACGATCGATGAAAAATTTCTGCAGGCGCCTGCCCTTGAGTCCTCATATCGAATAGGACAAAAGTCAACAACAGTGAATTTTGACTGGAGTAATTACCGAGAGGTTCTTTCCAAAGTTGACGAGGAATTATTAGAAGTAAAAGAAGAACTATCTAAGTCTGTAAAAGATCAAAGGCTGGTTAAAGAAGAGATTGGAGATCTCCTCTTTAGCATCGCTCAGCTGGCCCGGCATCTTGATCTTAATCCTGAAGAATGTTTAAGAGAAGCTAACAAAAAGTTTATCAATCGATTTAAGAAAGTCGAAGATCAAGTTCGACTTTCAGGACGAACCCTTTCAGAGACCCTCCAGTCCGAGTTGGAAGAGTTGTGGATCAGAGTGAAAAAGTTATGATCAATCTAAAAAAATCATTTGAGCGCCTGGACAAAGATAACCGTCTCTATTGTATTGATAAGCCGATCATCGGTCTTACTGGAGGAATTGCTACAGGAAAAAGTACGGTTTCTAAGATTCTTACAGAGAAAGGTCTCCAAGTTATAGATGCTGATGCTCTTGTGAAATCCATCTATAAGACGGAGGAGGCAAAAAGCTTCGTTCAAAAAGAATTTCCAGAAGCGTGGAATAATGGAATTAATTTTAAATCCTTGCGAGAGATCGTATTCAATTATCCTGAATCAAAAAATAAAATTGAAAACTTCATCTACAACCGATTACCTGAAGTCTTCAAAAAAGCCTCAAAACAAGTTAAAGAACAGAATTTCCTCATCTATGACGTCCCTCTCCTTTTTGAGAAAAAGCTTGATAAGAAGGTTGATTTGACATTGGTCGTATACACCCCGCGATCGATTCAACGATCGAGGATTGTATCGCGAGACGGTTCTTCAATTGAAGAAGCGAACCTCATTATTGATCAGCAGCTAGACATTGAAGAAAAAAAGAAATGGGCCGATTTTGTTATTGATAATTCTGCGAATGTTGAAGAACTAAGGACAGAAGTTCAGGAATTCCTGATGCAAATTATGGAAGGTATTTAGAAATTTTAAATCTTGCTGTCTGCAGACACATATCTCTGGGAAAATGAATAGGCTTACCATCTTTTGAAGCCCCAAATTAGATTTTGAGAGAAAATTCCTTCTTTTCATTTGACCAGGGATCAATAAAAGAAAGTTTATCAGCTACGAGTTTCAGACCTTCCTTATTTTTATTTCCTCTTCCATACTTAGGATCCCCAATAATTGGGTGACCAATATGATCTAAATGACGCCGGATCTGATGCAGTCTGCCGGTCTCAATACTTATCTCGAGACTTGAGGTTTTGGCTGAGGCACTAATAACTTTAATATGAGTTATTGCTTCTTTATCATCAAGAGAAGCGGTAATTGTTTCTTTATGACCTGGATGCATCCTGCCCAAGACCTCAGCTTTATAAAACTTCTTGATTTCATGACGCTGAAAGAGACCACTAAGGAGAGCCCCTGCCTTTGAGTGGTAGGCGAGAATCATAAGTCCTAAAGTTTCACGATCAAGACGATGAATAAGATAAACTTCTTTTTTTTTAAACTTCTCCACATAACGAAGGACTGAAGCATGATCACTGGCCTCAGATCCTTGGGGAACAACTCCTGCAGGCTTAACCCATACTCCATAATTGAGATCCTCGTATAAGCAATCAAGATGCTTTATTTCCGGAAGCGCCAGAACTTTTGGATCATAGTAAACGGAGATGACATCATCAGGTGAGACATTCTCTTTAAGATTCCTGATCCTCAGAATTTTTCCCTTTCCTCTCTTTTGAATCCAGACACCGCCCTTATTGGCAACCTCCACTAGCTCTTCTGGACGAAGCGGAGTGAGTTTGAACAGGAGATCCCCCAGAGGTATACTCTGGGAGAAGAACTTTCGAACTTGTCCTCTAAAAATTTTCATCTAAGAAAAAAACGTTTCGGGACTATGCGTGGAAAGATGGTGCGCTTCTTGAACCTTAATCAGATCCTTTCTCATCAAACCATGAAGGTTCTGGAAGGCATCGATGATTTTTGCCTCTTCGATACTTAAAGATTTTTGGAGCTGAAGGAGTGTTTCCTTAGCCTCATGATCTTTTTGGGTGGTAATGAAATTAAAGTTCGTCTGCTCGTGAGGAACCTTTTCATACATCATGTGAAGCTTCGTCAGTATAACATCCAGCTGAGATAGCTTTTTATCCAGGGCCGTGGCATTAAAGTCAAGCCTGACAAGCTCATCCTTAAAGCGATTTGCCATTTTTTGTTGAGCCTCGTCAAACGGTGGAAGATGGGCGAACAAACTATTATTAATCGAAATAAGTCTAGCCTTTACCTCGAGAAGTTCAAGCTTCAATTTTTTATAATCCGCCTTCACTCCTTCGAGTTGACTCAAAATATCCTGAGTTTCTTTTACTTTCTTTGTAACTTCACCAGCCATTTGATAGGCCCGAAGGGACTCAGTTTTGAGTTCATCGTTCTGCTGCAGGATTGATCGGTTTATTGTTAAAAGCGCATCCGCACGCTCAACAGAACCAATAAAAGTGTCCTTCAGCTCATTTGTAAGCTGAAACTGCTGGCGGATGATTTCATGTTTTTCTTCCTCAATCTGCCTCATTCCCGTAATCGTCTGCTGGTAGAAAGAGTTTTGTTTTTCGAGATGGTTAATGACTCTGAAGCATTCATTTTTCTCAGCGGTAATCCTAGTATGAATGCTCAAAAGTTCTTCAAAGAGCTCAGAGAGATCATTATTTTTAAAATCCCGCTCAAGTAGGCGTCGTTGATCTTCGTCAAGAGTGTCATTATTCCAATGCCCGACAAATTGTTTAAGGGCTTCACTTGAAAGAGTCACCTGTTCAGCAATAGCGTCCTTTACTGAGACGAGAGGATAGAAGAAGACCATAACCCGATCTTCACGATTTACATTGATGGGGGTGACATACATTTCATATGGCTGAGAAGTAGCGAACTCGTCTTGCTTCAGCTTAATGGGGAAAATCCCAGCAATTTTGTTCACCAGGGCCTGGTAGATTGGATCTTCTTCGAGGTTTAAAAAATCTCTTAAATAATCCCAATTGAAAGCATCTGATCTAACTTCTTCTTCAGAAAGGTAGAATTGCTCTAAAAAAAGATGGTTAAACCATGTGACTTTGAAGTTGGTATCAATCATACAACCTGCGAAGGGTAAACCCGTGTGCAGCATCGATCCCAGGTTCAGCTTGAGCTTTAACTGATCGAGAAGCTTAACGATGTCATTTCTCGTGGGCCCAGAGTAATGATCAACCATAAATCGTTGATCCCCCATTATACCTTTTTCAATCACCGTTTTAACTTCAGTCTCGACCTGCTCTCCTATCCGGACCTTCTGCCACCGGAAGAGATAAGCAATACCCAACCAAGAGAAACTCATGACTGCGACAAGTACAGCGAGCAGGATCACGAGTTGGTTTTGCTTTTCAAAACGCATACCCTGGAGATCAGAAGCTTTCTTCTCAACACTGATCAACCATTGAGAGAGCGCCAGAGATGCATGAGTCACATTTGACTTAAGATCTCTTGATTGTGAGGTTACACTCGTAAGGAGTGCAATCTCATTTTTCATTGATTCAAATCGTGAATTTAGAACAGACTTCTCAGTATCATTTAATGATGAGTTCGTTACTAAATTCTCGAGCCTGCTTAGGTCAGAGTCCAGGTATCTAATCTGAATCGAGTCACCGACATTTTTTGGACGAAGTTGATGGAGGCGCTCTTTCATTCTTTCTGCGACGAGAGCAATATTAATATATTTTTTTGAATTAGCGAGATCGATCAGACTATTGACCTTACTTTTTAAAACCTTCAAAGCGTCAGAAGGATCAGACATACCTGAAGTGTTACTAATCAAGCGATGGAACGTTCGCAAGCTTTGAGAAAGACCCTTCGAAGCTTTTATCTCAAGAAGCTGCTCTGTCTCAGCAAGCTTCTTTGAGAACTCTTGCATTTTGTCATTGGCATTGTCTGATTCGGCCCGAGAGAGGAGCTTTCCAATCTTTTCAAAGCTATAATCTTTTTTGAAATGGTGAATGAGCGAATTAATTTGAAGGCCACGTTCTTCCTCAGTGCTCTGCAGGTGATTGAGGCGAAGGGCAAAGATTGTTGCACCTATTCCAAGAGCAATAATGACGACGAAAATTCCATGAATCATCCACTGTCCGCGATTAAAGGTTTTTTTCCAATCCATTGAAGTCACCCTTTTTAGTCATTTCGAATATTTAATTGTCTGACAAAAAAGCATGGATTGGAAAGCTTCGCGTGAAAAAAATAAGCCCGAGCTTACTACTCGGGCTTATCCAATCATATGTGTAATAGTCTTAGCTGGCGAGATCTTCAAAAGACTCAAACTGATTACGAAGCTTGGCCTTAAGTTTCAAGATCGCTTGGGTATGAAGCTGAGAAACTCTCGATTCCGTCACATCTAGAACCTGGCCGATCTCTTTTAGGTTAAGATCCTCAAAATAATAAAGTGAAAGTACAAGACGTTGTTTTTCAGGAAGGGTCTTAATACCTTCCTTGATGATCTGCTGAGACCTCTTATATCCTACTGCTGTTTGCGGGTTAGCACCACGGGAAGTCTCCATGAGAGAAACCATGAGCTTCTTATCACCCTTACTCATGGCCGTGGCATCATCAATATTCATTAGAGAAACTGATTTTGATTTATTGATCAATTCGTGAAAATCATCCATTGAACACTGAAGATGTTCACACATTTCTTCGTCTGTCGCTGAACGGCCTAAGTCTTTCTCAAGTTGAGCATATGCTCTTTCGACAACCTTAGCCTTCTCTCTTACTGAACGAGGTACCCAGTCTTGAGAACGAAGTTCGTCAAGGATAGCACCTCGGATCCTAAATTCTGCATAGGTCTTAAATTTATTGTCACGAGTCGGATCGAATTTTTCTATGGCATCCATGAGACCGATAACTCCACAAGAGATCATGTCATCTAGCTCAATATTCGGGGGAAGACGTGAGGCAATTTTTTGAGCGATGTAACGAACAAGAGGTGCGTACTCAAGAATGATTTCATCTTTAACTTTAGGATCAACTGTTGAGCGGTAGTCTTTGAGATTTTTTAATTTGGCCGTTAGTGATGACATTTGTGAGCTCTCCCTGCTTTTACCGTTTATTGAACGTCGTGTTCAAAGGCCAGCTGACTTGCGCTCTTTCGTTGAGCCATCAGTGGTCCACCAGCTTTTTCGGTGAACCCATATAAAAGTTTAACGAAGTTCCAGTTAAATTCATTTTTGTCTTCAGAGAGGAAAAAAGTATCAAATCCTTCTGCCGTGACGTCGTACTTCTGGATACCACCAAGAATCATCGTCCGCGCGCCCAGAAAATTCTCGATCGTTTCACTCAGGGTAAGGACGACCTTTTGAAATTGTTTTTCGTTCTGATACATGTTCACGATAAGGTGGTTTTCCTTGATGCCAAAGCGCTGGGAAAGAAGCTTAATCAAAGAGTACGAGTCAGTGATTGAGGATCGATCGGGAGTTACCACGACCCACCGGTGGTCACAGTAAGCATTCAGGGTTAAAGAATCTCTAAAAACTCCTGCAGGGCAATCCAGGAGGATGTAGTCGTATTCACTTTCGTGGGATGAAATGATGTCGATAACAATTTCATCAAAATTAAGTTTCGATTCAAAGACAGAAACTGAACCATTGCTAGCGGGAAGCAGATGAAAATTATTTTGCCGGATCAGACACTCTTCAAATGTCGCCTCTCCGGCTAGAAGCTTTTCAAATTTATTATCTAGAGGAAGACCAAGTTTAATTGCTGTGTTCGATAGGTTTGAATCACAATCAATCAAAAGAGTTCGGTAGCCCGCACCGGCAAGTTCCATGGCGGTTTTCAAAGCAATAGAGGTCTTACCCACTCCGCCTTTTCCACCGGTCACTGCTATTTTTGTGCAACCAACTTCAGAAGCTCTGTGGGCACTATTTTTGGATTGTTTATTTGAACTAAAAGACTGTAACCATTGACTCGTCTTGTGCATAAACCTCCTGTTCTTGCACGAAGATCTCAATCGCTTGGTCTAACATCCTGTCGGACCTAAATAACGAAAAGAGATTTAAAAATCTAGAACTGAAAAAGACCTGCCATCAATCTTTCAGCTGTTGCGCCCTCAATGTCGTCCGGAACGACCTGACCTGTTCCGAAAAACTTCAGCGGCAACTTGTTATGGGACTTGTGAACATTATAGATCGCTCCAAAGTTCATACAAAGATCCACATGAGAAATGATAACACCATCAGCGATGTCTTTGTAACGGGCAATAATTTTTCGGTTGTAAAGTTCCGAATGAATGGCAGAAAGTGTGCAGAGGACCTCAACATGCTGAAATCCACGCTTCAGAGTCTCAACGAATTTTTTTGTTTCATCGGAATGTTTATTATTTAGCCGCACATCGACAAGGACAGATTTTCCGGCTTCAATTGCTTTTCGGCATGTGCCCACTGTTTCTGAGAAACTCTGTACTTTTTCAACCTTGATACCAAAGACCTGTGCCGCAAAATCAGTGGAATTGGTTGCCTGAGCATCCTGAGAAAATTGTACCAAGACAACATCTTTTTTAAGAACAGCAATTTTTGTCCCCATCGTGGACTGGCCCGAAGCAGCTTCTGAAATAAGCACTGTAAGGACGGGTTCACCCGACTCAATTTTGGCAAAGAGAGGAATCGCCGTATTTATGGAACTTGCCATCTCCTGCAAAGCAAACTCGAAAACGACGTCAGCATTTTCAAGCTCCTCTTTTGAAAGTTCATAATTTGCTTTTTTAATAAGATCTAGGATGTGCATTTCATCCACATCAAGAGTTTTTAGTGTTGTTCTAAGCTGAAATAGCCCCTTAGCCTCGGTCAGATGTTTTTGATTAAATTGGTAGTTCTGACCAAGCTCCAAAATTCTCTGTTCGAGGAGTTCAAGCTTATGTTGTGTGGTTCGAAGTTCTTGCTTCAACTCATTGTAAGCTTCCCTACTGACTGATAAAGAGAAAGGTGATGAAGGTTGTCCACGACTCAACTCAACGATATCCTCAGGAGAATCTCTCTTGGCCTCAATTTTCGATTTAGGCTGAGGTGCGGAAACTTCACGAGGCGGATCAGAGTACTTGCCAGCGGTGGAAAAATTTTTAACCGGACTTTCATCTGCTGAATCATCTTCGACATCAACCTCTGTGCCATCAGTAAGAAAGTCATCGAGGCTATTTTTTATGAGTGACGATGTTTTGGAAGTAATATCAGACAGCCCACCAGACCCTTTTGCTAAAGTATTTACAACCTTATTAAGACCCATCATTCCATAACCCGAAGTCGTTTCTGGACCATTGTATTTCGTGATCGTTTCTTTGATAACGGAAGCGGGTTTTTGATAGAAAGCTTCCTTCTGATCTTCATTCAATACTTTATCCACCTTTGCTTTTTTCTCGAAGCTTTTCTCTGAAATCGCAGCAGTGATCTCAATTCTTTTTTTCTTGAAGGCGCCCTTGATACCGTTATTAGTAACTGTTTTAAGAATGATTGCGTCAGGCCCAAGTTCAACTTTGACAGCTTTTAATGCTTCTTCAAGGGTGTCTGCTTCAAATTTTTTAACAAACATTTACTTATAACCTCACGGTGCCGAGAGATCTTATATTTACTTCTGGACTAAGTTCATTATGACTTACGACAATCATGTTGGGAATGAATTTCTCTGTCAACTTCTTGAAATGACGTCGTATCACAGGGGAACAAAGAATAACCATTTTTTCACCTTGAGAAGTGGCCTCCTCAATCTTTTCATTCAACGTCGCCAGAATCGTTTGCGTAACTTTGGGATCCAAATTGAGCTGAGTTCCCTGATCAGTATGAATGATAGAACGAGCGACTGTCTCCTCTAGACCTCTATCCAGTGTGAAGAGGGGGACATCTCCCTGAGAACTTTTAATCCGCTCAGTGATGGTTCGATAGAGTGCCTGACGGACATATTCAGTTAGAGCATCAGGGTCTTTTGAGGAAGTCCCAAACTCCGCGAGTGTTTCTAAAATGGTGCGAAGGTCTCTGATAGAAACCCCCTCACGAAGTAAGTTCTGAAGAACTTTCAGAACTGTTCCGAGAGGCATGATATCCGGCACGAGATCTGTAACAATCTTGGGATTCTCTTCTTTAAAGTTATCAAGAATTTTAACCAGCTCCTGACGTCCGAAAAGTTCAGAGAGGTTCGATTTAAGTACTTCTGTCAGGTGTGTAGCCACGATAGTCGAAAGATCAACAACTGTGTAACCGTTATACTGAGCCTCATCTTTCCGGTCATCAGTAATCCAAAGAGCTGGAAGGCCAAAGACAGGTTCCTTTGTTTCAACACCTTCGATCTGCTCAATAACAGTTCCAGGATCCATCGCCATCATATGATCAGGAAGGAGTTCACCTTTAGCTATCTCTATTCCTTTAAGCTTAACAGAATAGCCGCCTGGACGAAGCTCGAGATTGTCTTTGATCCTTACCGAGGGAATAATGATTCCCCAGTCCAGCGCGAATTGTTTTCTAATGTGAGAGATCCTTTCGAGAAGGTCACCGTTTTGTTCAGCATCGACAATGCTCACAATTCCGTAGCCAACCTCAAGTTGCACCATTTCTACGGGGAGAAGAGACTCGAGAGTATCTGCTTTAGCCTTTGTATCTTGGACGATTCCGGTCTCGGCCTGGATCTTTGCCAGCTCTTTATTTTTTTCGATTTTAAAGCCTGCAAAAGCTATTAGGCTTGCGATAATGAAGAAAGGAAAAGCAGGAAATCCTGGAATGAGGCCAAAAAAACCTATCGCGGCGGCTGTAAGATAAAAAGCTTTCGGATGAGCGGAAAATTCCTGGTTGACTTGTTTCCCAAGTGCTTCTGAGTTTGAATTCCGAGTGGTAATAATACCGGCTGCAGTAGAAATGATCAGAGCAGGGATTTGTGCGATCAAGCCATCTCCAACAGTCAAAAGAGTAAAGGTCCTTGCCGCATCAGCAAAGTTCATGTCTTTTTGTGCAACCCCCACGATAATCCCACCGATAATGTTGATGACCGTGATAAGAATCCCCGCAATGGCATCACCTCGAACGAATTTGGAAGCACCATCCATCGAACCATAGAAATCCGCCTCCTGGGCCACCTCGATACGACGGCGTTTGGCTTCTTTGTCATCGATCAGCCCTGCATTTAAATCTGCGTCTATGGCCATCTGTTTTCCAGGCATGGCATCGAGAGTGAAGCGGGCGCTCACTTCAGCGACTCGACCAGCACCTTTAGTGATAACTATAAAGTTAATCACAACCAGGATGATGAAAATAATGATCCCAACGGCGTAATTTCCTCCGACAACAAACTCTCCAAAGGCTTCAATAATGTGACCGGCTGCTTTAGTTCCGTCTGACGCCCCGTTGAGAAGAATGTTTCTCGTTGAAGCCACATTAAGAGATAGACGAAGTAAGGTGGTAATCAAAAGGATAGAGGGAAATGTTGAGAAATCCAGGGGCTTTCGAGCGTAGACGGACATCAGGAGGATAGCAATAGAAATAGCTATTGAAAAAGCCAGGAAGAGATCCAGCACTAAAGGTGGAAGAGGCACAACCATCACCCCGAGGATGACAATCAATCCCAAAGCTACAGTAAGCTCAGAATTCTGAGTAAACAATCTTAGCTTTTCAAAAAACCGATCCATGGTTTACCTCAATACCCTTCCTGGGTCTTCACTTTAAAGCATTCTTCTTTCGTTTCAGTTTATAAACGAATGCAAGAATTTCTGCGACGGCTTTATACAAGGTTCTAGGAACTCCTTGTCCCACCTTCACCGTTTTGTACAACGTCCGGGCCAACATAATATTTTCAACAATCGGTATGTCATTTTCCTTTGCAATCTCACGGATGCGAAGGGCCAAGTGATCGGCACCTTTTGCCGTTACCGAGGGGGCCACCATCGTCTCTCCATCATACTTCAATGCTACACTAATATGGGTTGGATTTGTAACAATTACATCTGCTTTCTTCACATCATCAATCATGCGTTTCTGGGCCATCTGACGTTGGATCTGGCGGATTCTATTTTTCACTTCCGGATTACCGTCTTTCTCCTTAGCCTCTTCTTTCGCCTCTTGTTTGGTCATCATCATTTTTTGACGATAGGACCATTTTTCCCAAGCAAAATCGACAATCGCAATCAGGCCCAAGCCTAGGAGAATGGAAAAACCAAGTTTGACCATCAAGTACTTACCGAAAGACAGGGAAGCCATCGCATCTGAGTGGAGAAAGCCCAAAAATGAGCCAATATTATTTCTCATAACTACGTAGGTAATGATGATGACCACAGTAAATTTAAAAATCCCCTTGAGGGCCTCCACCAAGGCTTTTTTAGATAGAAGACGAGAGAAGCCTTTAATCGGATTGATTCGATCAATATCGGCATTGAGAATTTCTGGGGAATAGAGGAATCCAATCTGCATGAATTGGGACAGAATCCCTAAGCAAACTGAAGCTCCAAAAGATGGCGCTACGGATTTAACCAGAACCCAGGCGGTTTCGCTGATGAAGTCCTGTACTTTCTCTTTAGTATAGAGATCTTTAAAGTCCTGTCGGTAAATCCAGTCAAGGTAATCTGAAAAGGTTTCGTAAAAATAAACTCCACAAATAATTAAAGTAAGAAGTGATCCAGAGAGTAGAATGACTGAAGAAAGCTCTTTAGAAGAAGCAACATCACCCTTCTTTCGTGCCTCATCTATGCGATACTGTGATGGCTCTTCGGTTTTTTCATTATCGTTTTCTTCGGCCATTTTTCATGGGATGGACGGTCTAGATGAACCGACCCATCATCCCCTCCTAGGATAACGGTTAGGGCGAGAGAAACTGATACCACTCGCCAAGTTTTTGCACATAAAGATCGAAACTCACCTGAAAAAACTCCTCCACTATGCCTAGGAAGAGAAGTAATCCGAGTCCGATATTTACGACAAAACTTACCATGAGTACGTTCAGCTGAGGAATGGTCCTAGCGACGATTCCCATGACCAAGTTCATGAGTAAGTTGGCAAAAATCAGAGGTCCTGCCAAGAGCACAGAAGCACTGAATGCCGACTTAAAGAATAACACGAAATACTCAGGTGATTTGAGCATTTTATCTGCATTTAAGAAATTGACAGAAATAAATGACTGAAAGACTCCCTTGAACATGGGGGCGAGTGCACCCGAAGTAAGAATCAATATCAGGAGGGTCCACTCAATGAGTCTCTCAAAAGGACCCACCTGCTGGCCTTGAGTAGGGTCAAAGTAGCTAACACTATTAAATCCAATTTGCTGAGTCAGAATACTACCTGAGGCGATGAACAGACCCATGATGCTCTTGACGAGAAATCCAATAATGAGGCCAGTCGAAGTATGAAACATCGTCAGAACCCAGATATTATCGATGCCTACAGTGTTGATTTCTGAAACTAAAGTTCCGGAAAGTCCTGGAAAAAAGGCATAAGAGATAACAAATGAAGCAAGGATCTTGACGATGTTCGGAATCACAACATTATCAAAAAGAGGAATTTGAAAGAGGACTGCGGACCAGCGGGAAAAGCTAAGCCAAAAGGCAAGGAAGGTCGTTTGATCGACTATCGTTACATTCATTAGCGCCTAATAAGCTCAGGGATACTAGTAAATAGGTCCTGAGTGTAACTGACCATGGTCTCCATCATCCAGGGACTGAAAATCACAAGGGTCGCAACAATCACTAAAATTTTTGGAATAAATGAAAGCGTCTGTTCATTAATTTGAGTTACTGCTTGAAAGATTGAAACTAGTACACCGACGACCAGAGCACCAATCAACATCGGAGCTGCAAGCATAAGAGTTATTTTTATTGCCTGATTAACAACTTCAATGGCAAATTCATTTTCCATCAATCAACTCCCTAGGTATTAAATGAACGAAGAATCGCCCCAGTTACCAGTTGCCAACCATCCACCAAGACGAAAAGTAATAATTTGAAAGGCATCGAAACAAGCATTGGTGGAAGCATCATCATTCCCATCGCCATAAGAACTGAAGCTACGACCATATCAAGAACAATGAATGGGATATACAAAAGAAAACCGATTTGAAACGCAGTTTTTAGTTCCGAAATGATGAAAGCCGGAATCAGGTAATGCGTAGGCACTCCTTTCACATCAGCTGGTGCCAATTCTCCGGTAACGTCGTAAAAAAGACCTATATCTGCTTTCCTCACATGCTTTTCCATGAATGATCTCAGATCTCTTTCAAGACCAGCATAGGCCTGGGTACCGTCAATCTGCTTTGCCTGATAAGGTTTGATCGTATTTTGGTAAATAGATTTACCGGTTGGCATCATGACAAAAATTGAAAGAAAAAGTGCGAAACCAATTAAGAGTTGATTAGGTGGCATATTCTGGGTCCCAAGAGCTTGCCTCATGAAAGAGAGAACAATGACAATTCTTGTGAAAGAAGTGCAGAGAATGATGATGGCTGGAGCAAGGGTCAGGATAGTAAAAAGTAGCAAGACCTCAAGAGTATCAACGAGATTTGTTCCCTGTCCGAAATTAACAGCAACACCGGGAAGACTGGTCTGTTGAGCGAAGACTGTACTCGAGAACATTACGATGAAAATTGCGATAGCTGGCAGAAGATGTCGATTCATCTTAATTAAACTCAATCGGTTTTAACTTCTTTGCCTTTTTCTTAAGCTCGTCAGAAAATTTAACAACATCTTTAGCTATGATGCCAGCAATTCCCTTTTCCTCCAAGATAGGAGTGGACTCAGTAATATTTTCTTTTAGCTTGATATTGTTTTCTTCGGGTGAGAGAGAAGCTGAACCTAGATTTAGATCAAAATTCGTGCCAGTAACAATCTTTTCGCCCTCTTTAATGAGTCCTGTTGTATCATTCATCTCTGACAAGAACTGAATACCATTCTCCGAGTTGGCGACAAGGAAAATTTGCTTGTGGGCCTTCACAACCATAAGAGATCGCTTAGGTGCAACATAAGTCGTGGAAAGGACCTGAATCATCTGAGTATTATTTAAAAATCCTAGTTTCCCTCGATTAAAAACACCACGCTTCAAGAGTTGAACAACTCCGTAAAACACGACTAGAACTAAGGCCAGAAAAACAGTGAATTTAAGAGCGTATCCGGCCATAGAAATTCCTTGAATTCCGTTTGGGGCAGGCTGCATGGTTGCTGTTTTGAATTGAGTTTTCGTCTTTGCTATAGCGGACTGTTTAAATTTCACCTCATCATTTTCAGGTTTTTGAGGAGGGATATCGGTGTCTCGACGAGCTGTTTTACTGGCCTCATCTTTCATTAGCTTATTTAGGTAATTTTCGTCCAGTGCCTCTTTAGGAATTGTTGATTCCACTTTGCTTAGAATTTTATTTACATTGTTTTCGCCAGAAGCGACTGTTGGCTTTTGAGGCAACTCTGGACTTTTAGCCTGTAGCTTAGCTGGTACTTTGCCCCGTAGAAATACAATCTCAATGGTTTTGCTCTTTAGATCAAGATTAACTTCTTCCCGATTGAGTTCATAAGGAAGAATAGCCTTTACGATTGCTTTCCCGCTTAGCACATTGGCCGAAAGCTGAGCCCCACTTACATTTTTTGTGATGGCATCAAAGGAATCAGCTTCGGAGAGAGTCATCTCAATAGTGTTTCCTGAGACTCTAAGGTCCGGTAATTCCTTGGCCCTACCTTCCAGAGCTATCTGAACATAACCAGTGGGACCATTTGTTTTAAGATTTAGCGAGGTCACTTTGACACCTGCCTGGGTGCTTAAGGATGCCAGAATCAAAAAAACGAGTATTGCGATATTCCTAATCATAAAAGTAATCCTTCCTGGTTTACTTGTCATTTTACTAACTTATTTTAACGACTCGATACGCTCGAGAGGACTAATAATATCTGTCAGTCGGATGCCAAACTTTTCATTGACCACCACAACTTCTCCTCTTGCAACGAGCTTGCCATTGACTAGAACTTCTAAGGGCTCTCCCGCCAGCTTATCTAGCTCCAAGACTGACCCTTGACCAAGTTGAAGTAGGTCCTTAATGATAACCTTTGCTCTTCCTAGTTCCACACTTACTTTCAAAGGGATATCCAAAATGAAGTCGAGATTTTGTACCCTTAACTTGTTAAGAGCATCATCGCCCGCCTTAATTTGATCGGCGAGTTCTCGAATTGCCTCACGATTGTTCTCTGTCATTTCTGGTGATGCCATATCTTTTCCTTTTATGAATTCCTACGAGTAACCTGCACAGCACGGTTGCCTTTATAAACTCCAACGAGACATTTAAGCTTTTTGGCTTCTTCAATCTCAATATCAAGCTCGCCGGAAACTTCCTGAGAGAGAGGAATGATGTCTCCTACCTGTAGACTAATAAGATCTCCGATCGTCATTTCTGTTTCCCCGAGCTTAACGACAGCAGTGGCCTGAGTGTGTTGAACATGCTCCTGCATCGAACGGGTCCAAAGAGTGTCTACAACGTCGTTGTCTGTCTGGAAGCTAGATGAAAGTTTCTGTTTAATAGGCTCGATTGTTGAATAAGGGATGACCATCATGATCGTCCCCGAAGCTGACTCAAACTCCACTTCAAAAGTTGTTGTGATGATGACATCAGAAGGAGGAACCACTCCGACGAACTGAGGGTTAATTTCAGTTCTTACATATTGGGCATCAATCTTGTGAACAGGGGCCCATGCATCTTCGAGATCATTGATGGCCATGTCCATGACTCTTTTCATGAAAGAGAGTTCAATTGAAGTGAACTCTTTCCCTTCGATCTTTGTAAAAGGCCGATCAGTTCCGCCAAAATAGGAGTCTATTATGGCATAGGCAAGTTTTGACTCAAAAACAAGCAGGGCGGGACCCCGGAGCTCGTTGAAGCGCATGATGCACATGCAAGATGGGATTGGAAGCGTGTTTACGAACTCCCCAAACTTTAATAGGTCTGTCGATATCATTGAAAGCGTAGAAATTTTACGTAAAGAGTTTGAGAGCGAAACTCGAAACTGACGAATGAAGCGCTCATAAATAATATCCAGAATCGGCATCCGACCACGGATCACACGGTCCTGATTAGTCAGATCATAGGACTGAATATTAACATCTGACTGTTGAGTACCGGAGAAGGCCTGAGACTTGTCTCCACCAGTTGCCGCCCCATCGCCTTCGTCATTGACCGCGCTTAATAGAGCGTCTACTTCATCTTGGCTCAGAACTTGGGCCATACCTTCCCCTCCTGGGATATTAGCTTAAGAGCATCCTGCTCTTAGTTAATTTGGAAGCTAATGTAATAAATATCTTCAACTCTTCCATCAACCAAAAAGGAATTTATGGAAGCTTTGATTTCTTCTTTCAAGTAACTTTTTCCCTCTTTTTTTAAAAGGTCATCAGCTCTCTTTGTATTTAAAATACTTATCACAGTGTCTCGTATCTGAGGCTTTCTAGCCTCAAATTCTACAGCCTTTGCATCATCACTCATTTTAAGGACGGCATCCAGTCTGACATATCTTCGAGGACCATCTCCCTGAGCGAGATTGACAGTAAAACCATCTAGCGGAAGAAGATTCTCTTTCTTAACAACTTCTGTGACTTTTTGTTCATCTGAAGTTTCACCAGGAGTAGTGTCATTCTTTTCTTTAAGTAACTGGGTAAGATCGGGTCTCTTCGACTCCATATCCATAAACCGCCACTGGAAGTAGGCAACTGCACCCATCGCAAGGATATTTGTAATCATTAGAATGATGAGCAGGGGGTTTTTAGCAACCGTTCCTGGTTTATTTTCTTCCGCCATTTTAACCTTTAAGAAAAAACGCCCAATCCTTGAGCCTTGTCAAAATTATAACTTCCATTCTTTAACGAATCAAGGTGAGGCCCCGGGAGATGGCAGTTTTTGCCGAAATAAGCACGTTGAACTGTCAGAACAATGACTTGGCGGCATTTTCTGCCCATTTTTACCTTACTGCCTTACTCTGAAATAATACTCCTCGAGGAAATAAAAGAATTCTCTACCCCACTTCTGTCAGAATCAGGCATAAAATAAATGATGAGGATTTCCTTTAAAATGTGTCAATCAATCGTTGGATTATTTTTAATTGTTTTGGCCTTATCCTGCGTTCCCTCCAGTGGTTCTAAGCCCTCACCTAATGAAAAACCTGAAATCCCTCAATCTGGAGTCATGGATCCTCTCGCCGAGTTTGCCTGGCATCTAGAAAATACAGGTCAAACAACATTTTCTTCATCTAACGGTAAAGCTGGTGAGGACATGAATATTAAAGAAGTTCATGAAAAAGTAATCAAAGGCAGAGGAGTAAGAATTGCAGTCTCTGACACTGGAGTTGAAACAGATCATCCCGATCTCTATGATAATCAATTGATCGGACTCCATCGAAACTATTCCAGCAACGATGCTACCACCTGGAGAGGTGGAAATCCCTACCCGAGTGATGGGGAAGCCCATGGAACGGCGGTCACTGGCCTTCTTTCCGCGTTTGGATGGAATGGCATCGGCTCGAGAGGAGTGGCCCCGGAAGCAAAGTTTGGAGCCTTCCTCTATATCGGTGATTTTCATGACAGTGATTCATCTTATGAGGCCAAGACACTTGATCAAATGATAGGAGACTTTGACATCTTTAACTACAGTTATGGTTATGATGGATGCGAGTTCCTCCCTGCTACAGCTGAAGTTCTTCTCGCTTACAAAAACGGTGTTAAGAATTTGAGATCCGGCAAAGGGGCGATCTACGTGCAGGCTGCGGGAAATGAGTATGCCTCTCTAAATTCTTACTGCCACTCAGGTGATGATTCATACTTTCTGGGAAATACTAATACCAGTGAAGACCACAATCACCCCTTCGTCATCTTGGTCGGCGCCTTAAACGCTAAAGGAAATATCTCCTCTTACTCTTCACCCGGAAGCGGAGTTTGGATTTCTGCTGCCGGAGGTGAATATGGTGACGATGACCCAGCCATGCTTACCACTGATCTTCAGGGCTGTAAAAAAGGGTATTCGACCTCAAATAGCACAGTACCGGGTTTTAATCGGGGGAATTCGACACTCAATTCAAAATGTAACTACACCAGTACAATGAATGGCACTTCTTCGGCTACCCCTATTGTAGCGGGAGTTATCGCCCTTATGCTTGAAGCTAACCCTGATTTAAGCTGGAGAGATGTTAAGCACATACTGGCCATGACGGCGAACAAAGAAAAATTTTACACCGGTATCCTTAAACATCCATTGAATCAGGATCTACCAGGTCACACGTACGATGATGTATTTGTGGAAAACAACGCTAAGATTAAGTTCTCAAATACATATGGCTTTGGGCGGGTTGACGCCGATGCCGCTGTAACAATGGCAAAAAACTATTCCTCTCAGCTTGGGACCTTTAAAGAAAGTGACTTTCATAACTCGGGAGATCTGAACCTCTCAATTCCGGATAAATCGGAGATCGGAGTTTCACACGCGATCACTGTTAATGATAACTACATCGTTGAAGCAGTTCAAATAAAAATGACCACTGATCATGAATTCATTGGTGATCTCGGAGTTGAACTTACATCTCCCAGAGGAACAAAAAGCAAGCTTCTTTTAATTAATAGCAACATTAAAGACTCAGGCCTTTCAAATTTTACACTCCTAAGTAATGCCTTTTATAATGAGAGCTCTTCAGGTGCATGGATTTTGAAAGTAATCGACGGGAAAACTGGTGATACGGGGAAACTTACAAATTGGAAGATTAAAGTGAGTGGACATTGAGGATAGCGAAATTTCTCTGGTTATCTCTTTTTGTCATTATTTCTTTGGCAACCTGGAGTTATTTATTCGATAAGCGGCACGTCCATGAAGCTCCTTCGATTAAACTGGTAACAAAGACGTCTGTTCCGGAAATCAACGAACCAACCAAACCTATTCATCCTCAACTAAGACCAAGGATAGACGCCCTTAACTTTAGTGCACAAAGAATCCCATCTTATTCAGCTGAAATTAAAAAGACTCCTCACCAAGGTCTTCCAGATGGATTTAAAATCGTTCAGGATGTATTTGCAGTAAAGGTTACGCGGTCGAAAGATTTCAAAGAGAAAAAAATAGCAGAGGCGCGCGGATTTGTCTTCCTACAGGTTGATGGAAACTCTGTAGATGGGGCCAACGTTGTTATCGATGAAAGAAATGATAAACTCTACCCTCTAAGTTCGATTATTAAACTAAAAAATGTAAATGAAGATTTAAGAGTTAGACTCATTACCGCAGGTCATATCGAACACTTTTTCCGCGAAGATTTAGAGATTATGTATCTGCAGTCTACTCATGGAGAAGTCATCAATCTTTTTCATGAACTCGAGCGCCAGGGTTTGAAACCAGAATTCGAAATTCTTCGTGGGTACCATCGTGCCAAATAAAAAGGCCCTAAACAAGTTAGGGCCTTGAGAAAAACTTTTTGGTTCTAATTAGAGAGAAAGCTTGCCGCGTTTTTTTAGCTCTTCGATAAGACCATCAAAGTGACTGGCAGGATAGGCTCCTTTAACAGGGATTCCATTAATAAGAAATCCCGGAGTCCCTTGAAAACCAAATTTGGCTGCTTCTGCCATGTCCTCATCAATCCTTTTCTGGACCGCTTCAGACTTAACGTCCTTCTCAAGCTTGGACATATCTACTTTTAATTCTTTAGCAAGAGACTTCAGGAAAGCTTCTCCATTCTGAAGCTTACGTTGCTCCTTGTATATGCGATCATGAAACTGCCAGGCTTTATCTGGACTCTGAAGACGGATGGCCTCAAAATACTGAGAAGCTGGCATGGCCTGCGGATGGAAACTGAGAGGCAAGTGCTTGTAGACGAATCGAATTTTTCCATCGTATTTTTTCATCAATTCCATCACAGTATTAAAACCGCGAGAGCAGAAAGGACACTCGAAGTCTGAGTATTCAATTAAAGTGATGATACCATCCTTATTTCCCCGGAAAGATTCGTCGGAACGAATCTGGGGCTGAAGCGGATTATTGAAAGAATCTTCTAATGCTTTCTTCTCCTCCTCCTCACGGCGCTTACCTTCTCCCTCTTGGGCCACCTTTACTGCATTATTTAATGCTTCGATGAACTTCGCAGGATTGGCCTCAATAGCCTCTGTGATGATATCAGGATTTTCTTTGATGAGTTTTTTGATTTCATCTTTTGAAGTACAAGCCGAGGCCACGACAAGTGCAGCGGCCAGGCAGAGGATTCTTTTCATACAAGTCCTTTTTAGCATATGGTTGATTCTAATAAATTAACACAAACTTCTAATTCTTGGGTTCATCTTTAACAAAATTATTTTGAATGTAATCAAGGTATTTATTGAGCCGGCGCGTGTAATCCCGAAGATAGGTATAACCCACAAGATGTACCCGACTTGAATAGTCCCCCTTCATAAATGAACGCATCGTGGAAAAAATAGCGAACGCTGCACCAGAAACTTTGGCGTAGAGATGAAATCCGAGAAGAATATAGGAAATAGAAATAAGAATGACTGTCAGCCAAACAATGTCATTTTGAATAAAGATCTGCTCCGAAAAGGAGCGACTTACTGACTGCTGATCCTTCAAAGTCTTGATCGCCAACTCCACCATTGATTCATAAACGGTGGAAGTGTTTTTAATGATAAAAAAAGCACTCACG
Source organism: Halobacteriovoraceae bacterium (assembly GCA_040382195.1). GTDB lineage: Bacteria > Bdellovibrionota > Bacteriovoracia > Bacteriovoracales > Bacteriovoracaceae > Peredibacter. The sequence goes on from JBEIFX010000001.1 coordinate 184,900, forward strand.
ATAGCAATAATGATGAGAAGAATGCCAAAGTGAAGCATGAAGATCTTGTCCATCACCGGTTTGTGGATCTTCGAATATTGAGGAGGAATACTATTATAAAGGATTTTGTTTCTCTTTCTGGTCTCACGAAGAAATTCGAAAAAAAATTCAGAAAACCTTGTGAACAATCTGTAGGTAGTAAATTCTTCCACCTTGTAGACGGTATTCGGATTCTCCAGCACAGCTTGGCAGTAATCTCCAAGAGTTGAAAAAGGCCTCAGGATAATCCATCCGACATAAGATCCAAGGAAAAACAAAACTATGTGAAAAAGAAAAAGTACTGGAAGGTTATCCAAAGCCTCTCCAATGACAAGATCAAAAAAAAGATTCTCGTCTTGGAATTGTGGAAAGCCATAGGCACGGAAGAAAGAGTAATTAAGACGCATCACTTCGAAGAGAAACCAGTAGATGAAAACGGAGATGGCGAGGGAGATACTGGAAACCTTTAGCCCTACCGAAAGCATAAAGCGACTATCTTCAGATTTAAAAACTTTTCTGAGATCAGAAATAAATGTTCGACTGTAATGAGTAAACATATGGCTATCCTAGACTTATTTATAAGTTATTAAAACTAGGCAGTTTGCGCCCATCTTTTTGACAATTTTTCTCCGATTCTGAAAAAAAGCTAAAGTCCTGGACAGGAGTTATCCGATAGGATGCTTGAATCGTCTCAGACGAAGGAGTTTTTTCATGAAATCGTTAGGTCTAGGTCTCTTCCATCTTACGCTCCTGACTATCCTATTTGCCTGCGGAAAGAATAACGAATCAGGTAAAAATGGTAGTGCATGGAACTATGGAAACCCCTACACGAATGGTGGTTACCCTTACCAGGCGATTAATTCGCCCTACAGCTACCAGGGTATGAGTGTGAATCAGGTCCTCCAACAAAATCCATGCGTGGGAGGATTTGGTGGGATGATGGGATATAACCAACCCTACTCTGGCCAGCGAATCCCCATTCAAATTCCTCTTACGAGCTTTCCGACAGTAATTCCACCCGGAGACATGTATGTAGGGGTGACTTCTTTTGGTGATGTTGCAGTTCTCGTTGGCCAAGCCGTTAATCAACCGCCTCTGTTTGTAGGATACATGTGTCCTCGATCATTTTCTCCCTCAGGGCAGGGCCAGCTCATGGGAGTAAAAATTGGTTCTTACTCTAATTGTCTTTTCAAACCAATCACCGCTTCCACGATGGTTTTCCCAGGTGGAGCTACAGCCGAATTCAGATGGCTCGATGGCGGCTCATCAATGAGGTCCAAGTTTAATTTCTGTCGATAATTATTAATGATATATCAAAAATAAGTAGTGGAGCTAATAGGCTCCACTACTTATTTTTTGTTCCTAATAAATCCCAGCACTCCATCAGCGATAGCTTTCGCCAGATCATCTAGATATTTTTCCTGATTTATTTTTTTAAGTTCATCTTGATTGGATACAAAACCCGCTTCGATCAGAAGGCCTGGTCTTTTGGAAAGTGCCAGTACATAAAAAAGCCCAGACTTTACTCCACGGTCCATCAAGTGATGATTTTTAACGACTGGACGAATACTCTTGTGAACAGAGCTCGCCAACTGCTTTGAATGAGCAACTGTCTGCTGGACTACAAGATCAACAAGAATCTGATTCACAATGAGCTCTTCACCCTTCAGATTGAGATTCTCCGCCCTTTCGACCTTTTGGGCAGCGACATTGGAGTTATTATCAAGGTAATAAAGTTCAAAACCATTGCTTCTTGGATCTGTCGATGAGTTAAAATGGACCGAAAGAAACAAATCGGCCTTCAAGAGATCGGCCATATCCGCTCGCTCCTGAAGACTGACAATCCGGTCCAGGCTTCGGGTAAGGTAAGTTGAAGTTGATCGACTTAAGTATTTTTTAATTTTTTGGGCCAATCTGAGCGAGAGATCTTTTTCAAATATTTTTTTATTTTTTCCAAGAACACCTGAGGCACCAATTTCTTCACCGCCATGGCCGGGATCGATCAATACCACTGTCGCCGAAGCCTCTAGGCTCATAATTAAAATGAACCAACAAATAATTTGTCTCATGACTAGTAAACTTTTCTCATCTTATGACGTGGGAAATAGAATGAAAGTATTTGACGGTAATCGTAGCCTCGCTTTGCAAGCTCGAGGGCCCCCAGCTGACAAAGACCTACTCCGTGTCCGTAGCCCTGTCCACGGACAAGAAATTCATTCTTTCTGGTCTCTATTACGAAATTATTAGACGGCAGAATCTCGCGGCCGGCAAGATTTCTTAGATAGGCTTTTTTAATAATATGCAGTCGGTCACCGGCATAGAGGCGAAGCTCTGAGTTGTGAACCGAATCGGGCATGAGTTTTACATCAGCACCCAGAACCCCATCGCTGTAATAGCGCTTCAAAACTTTATCCACCATTTGGCCAAGATTCTGTGGTTTAATCTGATGTCTCCAGTCTTTCATGCCCGTTGACTGACAAAAAGTACAGGCGACAGAACGATATCCTTCTTCGACGCCACCCCAGACCTGATCTGGCCTTAATGTTTTTCCGCCACATTTTGAATGAAAGAATGCAGGACTTATCTTTCCACTTGGACCCACTAAAATTTCCCCCTCAGTTTCCCTAGTGGCCTGAAGAGTGTTCTTAGTAATATCAAATAGGGTGCCTGAGACCTGATCCCTCTCCGACGACTCTAGGTGGTAAAGCTTTTCTGCAGCATCCAAATCGATTCCACGTCGAATTCTATCAAAAGCATAAGTCCTCGCTGCAACGGCCTGGGCCTTTAATGCTTCCACTGGCCAGGATCCATTCATTTCTTTGGCAAGAAGAGTTGTAAGGTATGTTTCCATAGGTACAGAATTGACGAGATCACAGCTTTCAGCACCAGGATTGGAGAGCAAATGCAATTCTCCCGAGTACTTTTGCTTTTCCCATGAAATAAGACCAGTAGGAGAGCTTAGGGCGACCACAAGAAGAGGAGAATTATGTGCTAGATGCTTAACTTTTTGTGAGATTTGACAGTTAAATGAAATCTTTTTTTTGCCTGAGTATTGCTCTTGCTTTTTCTGATGAGGAATCATCTTTTTAAGATCCATTCCTTCAACAACAATATTCTTCAATGATTTGGCAATTAAGACCTTTACTGAAGGAACGTTGGCCTCTAGTGAAGCTGAAAAAATTAAAAATAAAATTAGACTTCCTGTTTTCACGTTAATTCCCTATTCCTGGAAATTAAATTCCCTCAACTATTAAATCATAATCGCAATGAACTATGGAAGCTTTTTGAGGTCCTTCATGATTTTCTGCATGTCGGCCCAAGCAGTTTTTTTCATATTCTGATTTGTTTCGATGATGCTGGGATGGAAAAGGGGAACAATCTGAACAAGTTGCCCAGCGGAGATCTTACGAGGAAAAAACTGGCCATGAATGACACTAAGCCGATCATTTGACTTAAGTATCTTGCTCGTGGCCGAAGCACCGAGGGTGATAACCAATGTAGGGCGAAAATAGGCCGTCAGAGCTAAAACGTCATCAGAAAAGTCTCTTCCATCACTTCCCTCAACTGGAAAGATAATGACTTCCCTGGGCCCAAGCTTCATCGCAGTAATCATGCGCTCAAACAGTTGAGCCGTCTTCAAAGGAAAAGCGATAATGAGCTCATTAATGAAACCAGTTTGTAGATCACTTCTGGCTTCGCTCCAAGAACGAAACTTTTCTGAAACGAACACTACCTTAACTTCATCTGGGAATTTGTTGGAGAGGACAATATCAAGGAACTCTCCTTCAAGATTCAAAAGTGATCTGAGCTCTTCGGTAGATTGGACCTTAGGAGCATTTGACCAATCAGGCCTTTCCTTAAAAAGTATCTCGCCACCGTCGATCTTGAAGACTGGGGTCTTTTCTTTTTCAAGTTTTTCTTGAGCAAACCTCTCCAGAGACTCAATGACTTGAATTTTCTCCGAATAGTTTTCTTTCTGGATTTCTTCTACCGTTTTCACCTCTGGGAGCGAGGTCTCATTCCAATAGCTCGTTCCCATAAGAGCTTGCCGAAAAGTCCGGGGGGGTTGAGGGGATCGAAGGCCCAATAATTTTTGCTTAAACAAAGAATCCATCCATCCTTTCTAGCACGAAGTGGACCTTATTTCCTAGCCTCAAAATCTCTTAAACTTCGTTACTTCGACCGCCGAAATGACTTTTGTAAGTGAGGTGAAACTATGTCTGAGTTAGATTTTAAATTTGAAAGTTTCGAAGAATATTTCGGCGATGCCGTTCAAGTGAAGAAAACGATGGATGAATGTAAAGTATGTGGCTCAAAACTATTACTTTCTCACATGCCCGATTATAAAAATCTTCTGGTTCAGGAAACGGCCAGATGCATGGACTGCGGCTGTGGCAACCGACGTGTAATCCATATCTTGAATTAATCTACTTTCTTCTCGTCCTCATGCAAGTGTGCCCAAATGGACTTTGCTTGAGGACTTTTGATACCAAAATAGTTCATAAGATCGTTGACAGTAAAAGAACCAAGTTCCTCTTTCGACATTGTTAGCTGGGAGAGGACTCTCTTTTTCGTTTCATCTCCGAGACCTGAGATGTCGTCTAACCACGTTGAAAGGACACGTTTGGTTTCTGCTTTATGATGAAGTTTTCTTGAGAAGCGGTGGGCTTCGTCACGCATGCTGACAATGATTTTAAAAAGAGGCGGGCACTTGGAAAGGATATAAGGATTGGCCCTTCCTGGAATAATAAGTCTCTCGTGCGTCTTTTGAATCTCTGTATTTTTAAAAGATCCTGAGACTTCTCGGCTTTTTGCGATTCCAATCACAGGAATCTCAAGGTTCATCTCTCTTAGCACTGCCAAGACAGTATTCACCTGAGCGACCCCTCCATCAATGACCAAGATATCGGGCAATTCACCATTATCAACTCTCCGGGAAATAACCTCTCTCATCATGGCAAAATCATTATTTCCCTCAAGCCTTGTTTCCAGATGATAGTAACGATATTTCTTTTTGTTTGGTTTTCCCTCTTCAAACACGACCTGGGAGGCGGTTGGAGAAGATCCCTGCCAGATGGCCACGTCATAACACTCTAGAACCTGTGGCCGTTCATTGAGGCTTAAGAGTTCTTTTAATTTATTCAGGCCAAGGTAGACACTATCGGCATTTGTAATACGAACCCGCTGAGATTCTTCAGCGTGCCTCCTGCACATTTCTAGCAAAGGACGATACTTCTTTGTTCTTCCAGAAAGGACCTTGATCTCTCCAAATGTTTTCATCGCTATGGAGACATCTTCAATCTCCGCTTCTTCAAAATCTAAAACAATCATATCTGGAATTAATTCTTCAGAGTCAGAATAATACTGCAAGATTTTTTGCTGAATCTCATCTTGGAGTTCTTCAATAAATTCACCCTTCATAAAATGAAAATTTTTCTGCCCCAAAAGAAGGCCAGATCTAATAAGATAGAGGGAGAGATCAACTTCATCAGGACCATTCCAGTATGCCCAGACGTCGACGTTTTTCTCATCATGAAGACTCTCGACCTTCTGGTCAAAGCTTTTGGTCAGAAAATCTCCCAAAAGCTGGATATGATCCCGCAGGACGCTGGCCATCTCAAACTCCTCTGCCTCTGAATAACTAAGCATTTTTTCCTGTAGCTTCTCAAGAGTTTTTTTCGCTTTTTGAGGTCCTTGGAAAAAACTTAAGGCAGACTTAAGTTCCCCCTGGTAATCAGATTCCGAAATCAACTGAACGCAAGGAGCATGACACTGCTTCATTTGATGCAATAGACAGGCAGTTTTACGGGATCTGAACTCTGTTAAGCTACAATCTCTCAGACCGAAAGACTTCGTAAGAATGCGCAAAATCATGGAAATATTCGATCCCGTAGGATAAGGACCAAACAGCTCCTTACCTTTAGCTTTCTTTGGCCTTCTCACGTACTCAAGACGAGGAAAAGGCTCATTCCAGTTTACCAAAAGATAGGGGTAACTCTTATCATCACGAAGACGAATATTGTATTTTGGAGAATGCTCTTTGATGAGATTGTTTTCGAGCACAAAAGATTCGGCATCAGACCTCGTCAGAATGAATTCAAAGTCATTCACGTGACTGACCATGTAATTAGTCTTGTATCCTTTTACCGAATTATTGAAGTAAGTTGAGACTCGTGATTTTAACTTCTTGGCCTTACCGACGTAGATCACCCGACTATTCTTGTCCTTCATCAAATAACACCCTGGCTGCTGAGGCAGGGTGTTGGCTTTCTCAAGGAGTTCTTCAGTCTTCTTCATAGGGAGTTCTCTTTACGTTAAGAGACACAATCAGTATAATAGTTTGGTTGTCTTCACCCTCTCTGATTCTAAATCAAAAGGAAAAATATGTCCCAGTTAACGGTAGGCAAAGATGTGCTCTCCTATTGCACTAAATGTAAACTCAATCTTGGTCATACCATTGTCGCTATGAAGGATTCGAAGCATATTGCTAAAGTAAAATGTAACACTTGTCTGACAATTCACGCTTACAAAGACCCTTCCACTTCTTCCAAGCTTAATAAAACTCGTACACGTAGAACAGAAACAAGGCCTTCAAAAGTCATTTCAGTTTCAGATCTTTGGATGGAGAAGATGTCCAATACCAAGAAGAAATCTACTCCATATGCTATGGATAATAAATTTAGTGAAGGCGATATTATCGACCATGTTAAGTTTGGGCCAGGAATTGTAGAGAAGGTAGTTGATGACAAAATCGAAGTAATCTTCCGCCATGAAATTAAAACTCTCGTTCACAATAAGTAAATTTGTAAATTAAAAAGAATAAAAAAAGGGAGCAATAATCTCCCTATTTTGTTTTAAATTATTTTGATTTTGATATTACCATCCACCGCCAAGGCCACCACCGAATCCAACGGATCCACCAAGAGAGAAACCAGCATTCATTGGATAATAACCAGCAGAGCCATAACCTCCACCATATCCACCCATTCCCCCCATGCCCATCTGGAATGAAGTTCCTTGTTGTTGCATTAAACGATCATAATTAGCAGCTTGTTGGCTTGCCGAGTAATCGTAGCCACCGGCCATACCACCAGCGTACCCACCAGCGTACCCACCAGCGTATCCACCAGCGTATCCACCAGCGTATCCACCAGCGTATCCACCAGCGTATCCACCAGCGTATCCACCAGCGTATCCACCAGCGTATCCACCATTATAGCCACCGGCCATATAACCCCCAGCGTACCCGCCAGGAGTATAACCTCCTGCCATGTAGCCTCCATTGAAACCACCTGCATAACCACCTGCGATGGAAATTCCACCAGCTATTCCACCAGGATATCCACCTGCATAGCCCCCATTGAAACCACCGGCGATTCCGCCAGGATATCCACCTGCATAGCCTCCATTGAAGCCACCGGAAAATCCACCTGCGATGGAAACTCCACCCACAATTCCACTGGCCATACCGCCAGGATAACCGCCGGCAACGTAGCCACCAGATGCTAGTCCACCAACCATTCCACCCGGATAGCCACCGGCATATCCAGCAGCATAACCACCAGGATAACCGCCGGCCATTCCGCCAGCAATACCACCAACGTAACCACCAGGATAACCGCCGGCAACGTAGCCACCAGATGCTAGGCCACCAACCATCCCACCCGGATAGCCACCAGCATATCCAGCTGCATATCCACCCGACATACCAATTCCACCGATCGCCCCACCAAGGGAGCCTCCGATCATGCCTCCCATTCCGTATGGGTTATAACCACCATATGGTCCCATCATACCGCCGATAAAGCCCGGGGTATAACCTGCTCCATACCAGCCCCCAAGAGCTGGGTTTTGAAGTCCAGCATATCCGCCTAGTCCAAATCCGTTACAGCCCATGGCTTGCTGCTGGGCCGGAGTAAGACCTGGAAGTTGATTTGAAGAGAGATATTGATAATAGTTGTTGTGATCAAGCTGACACTGCTCAAATCCTACCGCTGCAGCACCGGCCCAAGCTTCATTTGATTTTTGATAAGCTTTGGCACCTACGTAAGCAGAACCAAACATCGCTAAAGGTGGAGCAATAGCGCCTACGATTTCGGCAATCCCAGACAAAGTACTTTGTCTTCCTCGAGAACCTGGTGCGCAGTTCACACAATTTGAAGAATCATAACGTGACATGATATCGACGTCTGATCCACCCATGCACAGAGATGGGTTGGCACTTGAGGCACATAAGAAACGTCTATTTGATTGCATCCAATCCTGACACTTTTCAATGTCTTTTTGTTTTGTTGAGTGACAGTATGAAGGTAGCTGAACGTTTCCTCCGACTCCGCCACCGGCTCCGACTCCTCCTGAAGCGCCACCAGAAATGACTATTGTTCCTCCAGCTCCTCCACCCACTCCAGAGACTGAACCTCCAGAATAGACGGTCATTCCTGTAGGACAAACAGTCCCGGTAACAGAGACAATATTCCCTTTAGCATCTCGACAAACAATAACTCCAGTTTTAACTGTTACGCCCTTTCCAAGGTCAACACTTCGGTCACCGATGATTTTGCCTTTACCGTCAGTTGGGAGATACTCCCGTTTAACTTTGTAAACGCCTGGATATTTGAGAAGACATTCGACGCATGACTTTCTTTCAAAACCTTCTTTTTTAGTGAGACCAAGAGTGTACCATGTTCTCTTCGAACGACACTCTTCGTAGCACAGGCCTCCGGGCTGGATTCTTCCCTCACCTTCTAGCTCTTCACAAATGATGGCCCCATTTCCAGCACCATCACCACTTCCAGAACCTGAATTATTTCCGCTCCCCACTCCAGAGTTTGATCCAGAGTTTGATCCAGAGTTAGAGCCAGAATTAGAGCCAGAGTTTGATCCAGAGTTAGCCCCTGAGGCAGTTCCATTTCCTGCTCCATTAGTATCAAAGTTTCCATCCACAATGGACTTAGCAATACAAACCCGCTTAGTCGCCTCGACGTTAGCTTCAGGTCCTTTATCACCTTCATTCAAAACATACTTATCGGAGTTGGTCTTTTTACAGGTCACCTGCCTGCAATATTTGTCCCCTTCTTCCACCATGCTTCCCATGGCATAAGAGCCACCTTTAGAGCGACAAAACTCCACGGCTTGGTCGGTGAAACTGTCGGCCAGCGCTCCAGCAAGAGGGAACATAAGACCTAAGAAAAGAGGGATAAACTTATTCATATTGTCCTACCCAATAATTAACTCTCCAACCAGGAGAGAAGATTCGTACGATATAATAATAACATCTGATCGTATGAGGGCTATGTTAGGCAAAAAGATCCCAATCCCTGGCCCACGATCATTTGGTTATCGGAGAAAAGTATCTAAAACTTTAATTTATCCAGGACTAGTAAGTTCTCTGGAAATTATGTAATCTCATGATGTTATGGAGATTTTTACAACTCATTTTATGGACTGGCTTATTCTAATCCTCCTTCTTGGTGCTGCCTTCTATACCATGCGAATTATCGGAGAAGAAAAGTCGATCTTTAAAGAGGATTGTTACCAAGTAACTTTTGGAAACCTCTCCTTGATGATTCCCAATTGGTGGACAATTGTCGAAGAGACCCCTCTCGAGCTTCGCTTTGAAAGAACTGACACTAAGTATGAATGGCACGCTCTCTTTTCTTATTTTCCAGACCATCAAGAAAAATCGATGCCCTTGCTTCTAGAGGAAAAACTTGACCAGGAAAAGATTGAATTCGATCTGGATGTAATATTTGAAACAGACTCGAGGGTTCTCTTCAGAGACTCAGCTGTTCAAAAGTACTTTCAGGAAGTTATTAGGGTGGAAGGAAAAGCCTCTCAGAATGGGGTGGAAAGAGTCTATTACGATATTTATCTAATGAGAGGTCTAAACGAAAAAGGCTATTTTATTTTTGAAAGTTGGAGTTCTGTGCTTAATGGTTTAGTTGAGGGACCTTATTTTGAAGAGGGCCTATCAGAACTAAGCTTCATCCATGAGGCCTAGCTCCGGCTAGACTAATTGCGTTTTGGCGCAAATCCGCGAATTCTATCAATTACAAAATCAATAAGTTCTTCATCAGAAGCAAAGACATCTTCAATGAGGTCATTCGATAGGAGAAAATTCTTTACTCGAATGGCAATATTGTGAAGTGACTCCATGAGGTAGAGCCCACCAATGTTTTCACCATTAAAAGACTTGATGATTTCTTTACGAGCGTGGTTGAACATTTCAGTTTCCGTGATGTCACCTGGAATATCATCTCCAAATTTTTCTTCTACTTCTTCAATCGCTTGTTCTTTGATGTTCTCGTCAGTTGCAAAACTTACCCCGTATTCAGTGGCAAGAGCCTCGATTAAATCAGCGCGGGCGTCGGCGGCAAAGTCGATTAACTCAGCCTGCTTGAGGTGATTGATCGTATAGGTCGAAAGGGCCTTGAGCGTTTCAAAATCAGTTTTCATCAAAAACTTCCTTAAATAGGTATTTCTATGACAGGATATCTAAAAAGGAGGTCAGATACAAGTTAAAGCGTTGATTTATTTTGACTCCGGCGAAACTTTTTCGAGATTTTTTCAAGGAGCACCCTGACGGCCGCCCGCTCCCCAGAAACAATCAGAAAGCTCACATAAAGTGCACCAATCGCAAATATCTGAACCATTAAATAAAAGCACTTGCTTAAGAAAGGTTGAGAGAAAAATTCTACTTTGAGCAGAGTTTCGACGATGATCGCCGTAAAAAGCGCTGCCCCTATCAGCTTCAGAATTCTTTTTGAGAAAAAGAATCTCCAAGAAAGTTGTAGATCTTTTTTTAACACCCAGCTCTGAAAAGCAGAATTCACCAATACTGACAATGTCGTTCCAAGAGCGAGGATTTTAAATCCAAAGAGCGGTGTCAGAGATAAACAAAAAGAGATGTTAAAAGCGATTGACACCATTGAAGCAATGACCGGAATCTTCTGTCGGTCGAGAGCATAAAAAGTGGGAACCCAGATTTTGTAGAGGCCATAAAAAGGCAGTCCCAAAGCATACATCCTTAGCGCCTCTGCGGTCCTGAGTGTACTCTCTCTCGTAAATTGTCCTCGCTCAAAGATGAGGTTCACGATTTCATCTGATAAACTATAAAGGATGACTAACGCAGGCATCACAGTGAGGAACGAAAGATAGTAGCTCTGATGAAGCTGGCCTTTAGCACCATTCTTGTCCCCCTTCTTCCAAGCTTCTGAAAAATGCACTAGGTTGGAGTTACCGATTGAGACAGAAAGAATTCCCACTGGAAGCTGGAAGAGCCGGAAGCTGTAATTAAGCCACGATGTGGCCCCAATAAAGGGTGTGGCAAGTATAGTGGTGATAAGAAGGTTTACCTGAGTAGCAGCAAAGCCAATAAGACCGGGCCCGATAAGAGTTACTATTTTTTTTGAGCGAACGGTCCAGAATTTCTTAGGCCAGAGAGGTTTAAAACCCTTTCTCCAAATGAGTGGAACCTGTACCGCTGCCTGCATGAAGCCACCTAGCATGGCGCCGATTCCCAATGAATAAATCGGATGATGACCTGTTCGCGCTAAAACACCAGAGAGAGTTAGCATGCAAAGGATGCTCATGACGTTATAGGACGCAGGAGCAAGAGCTGGAATAAAAAAAACTTTTAATGAATTGAGGGCACCCATAAAAAGAGCGGCAAGTGAGACAAAGGTTAAAAACGGAGCCATAATTCGTGTTAAATTAACTGTGATCTGAAATTTTTCTGGATCATTGGTGAATGCCGGTGCAAAGACCGAGATGAGCTCGGGAGCAAAAATCACGATACCAAAAGAAATTGAGCCGGTAATAAAAAACAACAGCCAAAAAAGTGACCACATAAGTTCCCTGGACTCATCTTGGGAAGCTTGATTGGCCTCAACGAAGGTCGGTACGAAAGCGGAAGAAAACGCGCCCTCAGCGAAGAGGTCTCGAAGAAGATTAGGAATACGATAGGCCACCAAAAAAGCATCTGTCACACCTGACGCTCCAAAGTAGGCGGCCATGATCTGTTCTCTAACTAGGCCCAAGATGCGGGAGAAAAAAGTGGCGATGGCCATTTTGATGGTGGAACGAACAACAGACATCTGGACTCCTATGCTCCACATTCTCCCCTGAGAAAAAATTTTTGCAAAGAAAAGTTTCTAACTAAAATAATCAAATGCTGGTCCTATTTCGCCCCCATGAAGTGTCGGGGCAAGTAATGAAATTTTCAGCAACAATTGAAGAGTGCCCTTTTCTGACACTAGCTCCTCTGACTTTCACTCTCAACGAGATGAGCCGATGTTAGGCTAATCTGCATTACAAACATAGGGGCATAAGAGAAACTCAAGATAAGCAGGATGCGACGAAAGGTCATCCGAATTTCCAGGATGGAGACTCTTATGGATGACCTTTCAAACACACACATCAAAGCCGCAGGGAAGCGGCTCATTGATCGAGAGAGCAAGGAGGTCCCTTATGTTTCTGGCCATCGCAGTGGAAACGAAGCAACACCCAAAGAATCAAAATGATTATCGGGTCTGGTACCTAGAAATCGATTCGAATGGGCAGGTGATTAACGTAGGAGTTAAGACCAAACAGGAGCTGGTCGAAACCCTCTTCCAAAATTATCGGAAGATGGAAAAGTCGGACTGGAGAGCGTTTCAAAAAGGCGCCGAAAAATCAACCCCCATTGAAATCTTTGACTTCGTTTCAATGAATATGAATGAGAACACTCATTTTGGAAATCTTCCTACTTTAAATGAATTCCAAAGGGTTCTCGACACTCTGCAAAGCAGGCTGGAATTAAGGTCAATTGCTTAGACTCTTTATTGTTAAAATGAGCTTTCACCATTTCTCAAAGGAGAGAGTAAAAAACTCTCTCCTTTTTTTATTTAATGCCACGTCTTTCTAACAATTCCTCAAATAAACTATCGGGCCATTCAAATTTCTTCATCCTCGCAGTATATTTCAGCCTTCTTCATCTTTTTTAAAGGAATTCGTATGCAAACGTTGGCCATTATTGGAGCTCAGTGGGGAGATGAGGGTAAAGGAAAAATTACTGATCTCCTGGCCGAGAAATGCGACCTTGTCGTGCGCTATCAAGGTGGTCACAATGCAGGACACACGATTTGGGTGAATGGTCAAAAGACAGTTCTGCATGTTATTCCCTCCGGTGTTCTTCATCCCCACTGCTTATCAGTCATCGGTCATGGAGTTGTATTAGAGCCAGAAAACTTTCTGAATGAACTCGCAAAACTGAAAAACATCACAAAAGTAAGCGGCGATAATTTGAAACTTTCTTCAACTGCAACGGTGATCACGAACTACCATAAACTCCTCGATGCTGCCCGGGAATCTCAGGGGCCCGAAAAAATTGGAACAACTGGAAAAGGAATTGGCCCTGCGTACGAAGACAAGGTTTCAAGACGAGCTATAAAAGTCAAAGATCTTCTTGATAAAGATACTCTGATGCGAAGGCTTTCTAATGGCAACGCTGAGAAAGCGATTCTCTTTAAGCATCTCTACCATATTGACTTCCCTTCCATTGAACAAGAAGTCGAACGTCTCTATGCCTTAGGACAAGCTCTAAAAGAGTATGTCTCCGACACATTTAGTTTGATTGATGAAAAGCTCTCCCAAGGTAAACGCATCCTTTATGAAGGGGCCCAGGGAATTCTTCTAGATGTTGATTATGGGACTTATCCATTTGTAACCTCTTCATCCACCGCGGGAGCCGGTATTTATAATGGAGCGGGCATCCCCGGGAGGAAACTTGAGGAAGTGATCGGAGTTGCTAAGGCCTACACTACTCGCGTGGGAGAGGGACCTTTTCCCACGGAACTCTTTGATGAGCTTGGTGAAGAAATTCAGGTTAAAGGAAAAGAAATCGGGGCAACGACCGGACGTAAACGGCGGTGTGGTTGGATAGATATTCCTCTTTTGCGGTATTCGGTTAAATGCTCCGCTCTGACCTCCATCGCGCTTACGAAGCTAGATATCTTAAGTGGCCTTAAAGAACTGAAGGTTTGTTATGCGTACGAATTTAATGGAAGGGTTGTAGATTGCGCTTATCCCGGCATGAATCTTTATCACGCCAAACCATTGTATAAAGAATTTACTCCATTTCAGGATGACTTTGCTTCAGGAAAGACATCAAAAGAATTTGATACCTATGTAAACTACATCCAAGAATCTCTTGGTATTCCTGTAGGTATCTACGCATATGGCCCAGATCGTAACCAAGTTGTGTTCCGTCAGAGGTACTCATAACCAGATGACGTTTACAAATTGCTAGCTCTCGTTAAAGAAAATCTTACTTACCTTAGCCGATTTCTCTTCTCGTGAAAAATCACGTTATAGTGATCGGTTATTCTTTCATTGAGGATAATAACCAAAGCAAAAACTTCTACTTCAAGTATTCAAACTTTAACGAAGATCGATGTTAAATCTCTGCCGTAAGTTTTCCGCTTAGTGAAGAAGTCAGGCGAACCCGACGAATGACATTTTTAAGATCCCTATCTGATTTCAATTTAACTCTCAAATAATTCGATGAGTAACCTTCCCAAAATCCATCCACTTCCGTTTCAAATAGAACTTCTGTTTCTTTCCCAATCATTTCAAGAGCGAAGTCATCCAACTTTGCATTCCCTAGCATATTAAGAGTACGAACTCGATCTTTCTTAACTCCACTATGGACTTGATCAGGGAGTTTTGCAGCTGTAGTACCTCTTCTCTTTGAATATGGAAAAATATGAAAGTGAGTGATCGGTTGAGTTCTTAGGAAATTAAATGTTTCTAAAAACTGGCCCTCGCACTCTCCAGGGTAACCCACGATGACATCAGCACCAAACGCCGCCTGAGGAAAGTAAGAGCGAACCATGGAGAGAATTTCTTTGTATTGGGAAGTCGTATACTTCCTCCTCATAGAGGCCAGTATTTTATCAGATCCACTCTGGAGTGGAATGTGGAAGTGATCTTGATACTTACCACTCTGCCTTAGAGCCTCAAGGAGCTCACTGGTTATCGTGTTGGGTTCCACCGAGCCTAGACGAAGCCGAGAAAGACCAGGAAGATCCGCGAGTCGCTTAACGAGATCAGTGAGACTTTCTCCACTTATCGCCTCGTACTCACCAATATTAACGCCAGTAAGAACAATTTCCTTAAAGCCTTTTTTTGTTAGCTCTGTTGCCTCTTTTAGTGCATCCTCAACACTGATGGTCCGAGAGCGACCTCGCGCAAAGGGAATAATACAAAAAGAGCAGACGTAGTTACAGCCGTCTTGAATTTTTAAGAAAGCCCGAGTGTGTGAACCAGCAAGAGTCGAGGCAGCTGCCCAAAAGTCTGAGGTCTTATCGATTCGAACTTGAAGCTCATTTTCTAATTCAAGATATTCAAAGACTTTATACTTCTCAGATGTACCAAGTATTAGATCCACACCTTTCATGGCCTTGATTTTTTCCGCCTCCATTTGGGCATAACAACCTGCTACAACGATTTTTGCCTCAGGGGCAGAACTTTGAGCCTTGCGGATTAAATTCCTGCAACTTGAATCTGCTCCATCGGTAACTGTACAGGTATTTAAAAACACCACATCTGCGGGGTTGCCAAATTCCACGATCTCATAGCCTCGATCAACAAACCCCTGAGCGATGGAGCCAGATTCTGAAAAATTCAGCCGGCAGCCAAGGGTGTGAAAGGCCACTTTTTTAGATAAATTCGAGCTCGTTTCCATGGGCCACGAATGTAATAGATGGCTTTGTTTTTGTCTAATAAGTAGGTAAAAAATCTTGGTTTAGGCCTCAAAAATTCTTTATTTCCGACTTTTTTGTGTTTGACAAATTTCTTCAGAAACCATAATTTGTAGTCCTTCGTTTGAAAGTGGTCTCGTAGCTCAGTTGGTTAGAGCACCTCCCTTTTAAGGAGGGGGTCCTGTGTTCAAGTCACAGCGAGATCACCATTTCAACGATCTAAGAGCAATTTGCGGTTATGCTCCCATCGTCTAGCCCGGTCTAGGACATCGCCTTTTCACGGCGGTAACAGGGGTTCGAATCCCCTTGGGAGTACCAATTTTTAATAGAAGCCGTTTGACATAAAAAATCAAACGGCTTTTTTATTTCATATCCAATACTTGCATCACTTAAACGCAGGTTCGATGACACTAGTTTCACCGATCACGTTTCATTCTCCACAAAAACGTCTTTAACAAATGATTCCAACATCCTGCAAAAGTTCAATGAAAGAGCAAATTGGCATCTAAACATATGTGCGGCGAAGTCCTATTTCAAAAAACTTCCGAGCTTATCACGAACAATACTTAAAGCTTCTTGATGCAAAATCGGAGTAAATAATTTTCTGATATAACAAACATAAACTAGGGAATAAATGCGTTTAGAATGATTCACTACTTTCATTTTTGATCCCAAAAGATGCTTACTTATAATGGCCT
>JBEIFX010000002.1:0-165793 GCA_040382195.1 Halobacteriovoraceae bacterium
AGATCTGGTCAGTAAACAACAAGACCTGATGGGAAGAACACGCCTAAACCGAAAAGTTTCTGTTGGTGTGAGCGGAACTTACCTTGAGAGATTTGATCTAGTTGAAAAAAGAGGAGGAGCTCTTCTCGGACTTAAACCAAATGAAAGGTTGAGTGTGGAGCTGGGCTTTCAATCAGGGAATGGCAATAACCTTCTTCCAGAAACAGAAACTTCCTTACAGACTTACCTCATGGGGAGAGAAGGTCTCACTCCCTTTTTTATTTATCGAGATTCTCGCTACTCAGTGACTCGTCTTCACTCTTTAAATTTAGGAATGGAGATTGAAAAAATTCCCCAGTGGGTTCTGATCCCTACCGTATTTTTAGGCAAGGCGACTTTTAATGCTCCAGCAACGACAAGAGATATTTTAAGTTATGGAGTAAGGATGACTTATTTCCTAGAAACTAAGTACTCACTATCGATATTCTCCAATCGAGGGATGGAAGCTTCTCAAGGGATAATTGGTCGGTCTACGAGGTTATTAGACACATTTACTGGAGGGGTCTCTTGTTCCTATTTTATTTTACCAGAGATAAAGACCGAACTCACATTTGATCACACTGATTATAACCAAATAAGAACTCAGTTTCATACAACAATGCTCACTTTAACATGGATGTTATAAATGCTAAAAGATTTTGGAATGCTCCTTCTTGAGGGAGGCGCAATTTACTTTGTTACTGTTAATTTTTTCTATGCCGCTCTCCTCATTCTTTCATGGTTAAAAATTAAAAAATACTCCGGTAAGGACGAAGTCGTGAATATCGAACATCTGCCGGCAGTAAGCTTTCTGGTTCCTGCCTACAATGAAGAATCGCTTATCGTAGAAACAATCCAGACTTACCTCTCTCTGCCCCAAAATAATAAAGAAGTGATTGTCATCAATGATGGTTCACATGATCAGACGATGAAGCTTCTTCAAGTCATGTATCAGCTTAAGAAGATCCAAACCCCAGAGGGAGAGCTTTTTCACTCTATCACTCATCCACAGCTTAAAGTTATTGGTGCCCAACATCTCGGAAAAGCTCAGGCGTTAAATCTAGGTGTTAGATATGCTCAGTTTGACATCATTTGTACCATGGACGCGGACACCATTCCCACGGCAAATGGAGTAGAGAAATGCCTCGAGGCTTTTAGGATTGATCCCAAGCTCGTTGCGGCCGGAGGTGTGATCCAAGTTCTTTCGTCAGAAGAACTTAAAGATAACTCTCCGCTTAAGAAACGTGCCAACCAAAGACTGACAAATTTTCAACGAATAGAGTACTTGCGCACTTTCATTTGTGAAAGATTGGGATGGAGTTTTATTGGATCGACCATGCTCATCTCAGGTGCATTTTGCATGTTAAAGAAAGAGGCGATCTACAAAATAGGTGGCTTCAGTCCAAGATCTATAACAGAAGACTTTGATCTTATCGTCCGACTTAGAAAGGCCTACAAAGGTCGACCCCATAGTTTCAAAATTCTTCCTTTTACCACCTGCTATACTCAGGTTCCCAGAACCATTAAACATCTCTACCGCCAAAGAATTCGTTGGCAAATGGGACTTATCCAAACTTTGACTCAGAATGGATCACTTTTTCTTCATCCACAGCATGGGTTCCTGGGACTCATCGCCATCCCTTATTTTTGGCTGGTGGAGGCGATATCCCCCCTCATCTCCATAATTGCTTACGGCATCGCCCCCCTTGCCCTTTTTAATGGCTGGGTTTCACTTGAGACAATTCTACTCTTTGCCAGTATCGGTCTTAGCTTTAATCTTTTAGTGACCCTCATAGGAAATCATTTAGAGAAGACCTACGTCGGCCACAAGCACCCCTCTTCAATTTTTAGAAATCTCTGGGAAACTTTCCTACTTCATTTCGGCTATAAACAGCTCACCACCTGGTGGAGGCTTTTAGCACTCTTTAAAGTCTTAACAACTTCTCCTTCATGGGGAGAAAAACCAAGGGTTGAACTAACTCACCTGACTTGATTATTTGGATGAAGAATTAAAAAATAGAAGTCTTGTTTTCCATTTTTTGGAAGTCTTTCTTTTCTTCGGATCAGAAAAGGCTTTCCTTCTATAACCTTGTCGTTCAGAATCTCTGGCCAGAGAAAGTTGTTGATTCACTGTATAACGGAAAACGTCTAAAAGACTTTCCTCTCTATCGTCAGTGCTTTCAATTCCCATCCGATTGAGATCTTTTATAACCTGGTGAATGGATTCAACAGTTGAAAGACAACCCGGAAGAGGCTGGTGCTTGATATGAAACTCAGAAACCTTGTTCGTTTCAAAACTCACTCTCGGGATCGGATGGAGTTTCTTTGTTAGCTTCACCATCTTTTTGGCACAGGGCCAGGTGCCATCGATGACGAAAAACTGTGCCTTTTTTATAAGCTTTAATTTTAACTCGTCTGTTCCAAGCTGAACACTATCTTGACCGGGGTAAAGTAAAAACGAGTCGTACTCCGGGTCTTGAAGAAGCTCCAGAAATCGAGAATTTTCGTCAAAAGAAACGTCGACGATGATTTCTGAGTTTTTCAAAAGAAGATGTGAAAAACGGCCGGTGCCAACTTTCTCTTTCTTAAACTCCATGGGATGCATGAGGATAATAAAGCGAGAATTTGTCGCGAAGGGATGAATCAAAAAACAAACACAGGTCAAAAGTCGACGTCGGCAATTGAGACAAAGATTAAGCTTCGTTGAATCTTGATTGGTTCTCATCCGCCAGCGAGCTTTACTTTAAAGCCAATTTTTTCCAAAAAACATTTAATCTTTTCCCGGTGATCACCTTGAATTTCAATCAGGTTATTTTTATAGGCCCCACCGGTGCCGCAATGACTTTTTAACTTTTTTTCGAGGTCTTTAAAATACGCCTCATTTACAGGAATATCAAAAATAACTGTTACGGTCTTTCCACCCCGACCATTTTTTTCAAGACGAATCTTCAGTGTATGCTGCTTGGGATTCAAGTCACTGGCCTTCGGACAGGCACAGGGATGTTTACCGCACTTCAGGCACCGCCTCTTAAAATTTGGATCATCAGAAAAAACAATTTCATAATCAGACATGACCTGAATTTAATGATCTCACCCCTCAAGCGTCAAGGGGAATTAAAGCTTTTTTAACTCGCATATGCTAAGATCAACTTATGGCACGTTATATTCTTTTTCATAAACCCTTTGGTGTTCTTTCACAGTTTACTTCAGAAGACGGAGTTCGATCACTTATTGAATTTAATCTACCTAAAAACGTCTATCCTGCTGGTCGACTAGATAAAGATTCTGAGGGACTTCTGCTTCTTACAGACGACGGGCCCCTGATTGAAAAACTCCTCCACCCAAAGAACCAAAAGTCAAAAACTTATTGGGCCTTGGTCGAGCGCATTCCAAGGTCTCAGGACCTGCAAAAAATGAGACTAGGACTAAAGATTGAGGACTATTTCACAAATCCCTGTGAAGTGAAAATCCTGGATCCTCAGCCTCTCGTACCTCCACGTGATCCTCCAGTGAGGGTCAGAAAAACCGTCCCTGATATCTGGCTGGAAATACGACTGACAGAAGGAAAGAATCGTCAGGTGCGAAAGATGACTGCCGCCATTGGTCACCCTACTTTACGACTCATCCGGAAAAGTATAGCAAACCTTGAACTTGGTGAGCTCGCCCCTGGTTCTTGGAGAGAAATACAAAGATCTGAGATCAAAATATAGTTTAATTCTTTCTCCATTTCAGAGACTTAGGACCTTTATTAAAAATCATTTATTCGGATGAATTTACATTAATCATTTTCTAGTCGTAAAATCTTGCAGAACCTATCAAAATAGGAAAAAGTGAAGGTCCTCTTAGTTTAGACTTTTCCACTCTAACTCTGATCTTTTAATTTATTTGAGAACAAACATGTACCAATTGGATTCCTTAAAAAAAGATTTCACCTCCGGCTTCTTAGTCGCCTTAGTGGCACTTCCTCTCTCCATTGGAATCGCTCTTGCCTCCGGGGCACCCGCCTCTGCAGGACTCATTACAGCGATCATTGGCGGTCTCATCGGCTCATGGATGGGTGGTGCGCAGTTGGTAATCAATGGCCCGGCAGCAGGGCTTATTGTGATTGTCCTAGAGGCGGTCTCATCTCTTGGTTTTCGTGGTATGCTGGGGGCAGCTGTGATTGCCGCCGTCATGCAGATCATTTTTGGCGTTGTGAAGCTTGGGAGGAAAGGGGCACTATTCCCTTCCTCCGTCGTTCAAGGAATGATGGCCTCTATTGGTATCATCATTTTTGCCAAACAGGCCCACATCCTTTTGGGCCACGTGCCCAAAGCTAAAAATCCCCTTCTTCTTCTGGCAGAGATCCCTTTTGCTTTTGCTAATTATCGTCCTCTCGTTGCCATCATAGGATTTCTAACTTTGGGACTACTCATTTTTTGGACCAAGATTAAACATCCTTTTTTAAAGAAATTACCTGGCCCTCTCATGGGAGTCATCTTTGGAGGAATTTTAGCAAAAGTTCTTGGTCTTGATGAGGAGTCTCTATTAAAGGTTCCAGCAGAAATCAACAATTGGTTTTTTACACCAGACTTTTCTATCATGGCGACTGCCTCCGGTTGGAAAGCCGCCATAACTTTAGCCTTAGTGGGATCTCTTGAAACAGTTTTAAGTGCCTCTGCCGTCGATAAGATTGATCCGGAAAAAAGGAAGTCAAACTTAGACAGGGATTTAACTTCGAAGGGAATATGTAATCTTCTGTGCGCCCTTATTGGCGGCCTTCCAATGATTGCTGAAATCGTTAGAAGCTCAGCAAATATTTCCTATGGTGCTAAAACCTGGAAATCAAATTTCTTCCACGGCTTGGTTATTTTAATTGCGGTCATCTTGTTTCCCTACGCGCTTAACCTCATTCCTCTCGCTACTCTTGCGTCTATCCTGGTGATGATTGGCTGGAGACTAGGTAATCCCAAGCATATTCAGCACGCGATCCATATTGGTAAAGATAATATTGTCGGATTCTTGGTCACCCTAATTCTGACTCTGGCAGTTGACCTTTTGGTAGGAATTTTCTGTGGAGTCATCGCGCAGTTTGCTGTAGAGCTCTACTTAGGTTTAAAACTCAAGGACAGTTTTATATCTGAGTTCAAAGAGGATGTAGTTGAGGGAGATTTTATCATTACCGTCACTAGCTCTGTTGTTTTCAGTAATTTCTATTTAATAAAAGAGAACATTCTGAATTATTTAAACTTGAAAAAGTCATTAACGATTGATCTCACCGCTTGTGACTATATCGATCATAGTGTGATGGAGCAACTCGAAGAACTCGCATCTCTTGCAGAGGCAAATGGGCTTAAGTTTACTAAAAGGATTTCTTCTCACCACAAGTCCCTGGGGGAATCATCAGTTTCATCCCGAAAAAAAGTAGCTGAAGCTTAGTTACTTTTTTCGATCAATGTACTTGTCTTCTTTTACCAGCTGACCGGGAGTCAGACCGTAACTTTCGAAAATCTCCAGTTTTTCAAAAGCTTCTCGATGAGAGATTTCATTTGAGAAAAGTCTAAGATAAATCTCTAACTTGTGATTAAGTACAGTAACACTCTCGTCAAGTGCCTCTACACGAAAAGATCCAACACCCATTTTCCGAAGCGCCGGAAATAAAAAAGCCGCCGACTGGGGCGTCGATTTAAAAAAGGTGTTTCGACATTCATGATCGGCCTTGAGAAAATGAATCTGCCCATAAGGGTCTTTGAGTTTTACTTGGTGCTTTTCGCAGGGCTTTCCGCAGTCTTTAAATGAAGTCCCTTTTGAGAGAAACGCGGCAAATACACAATGCTCCATATGAAATTCCGGCATATACTGATGAATGGTGACCTCCATGCGAGAAGCATCTGAGAACTCCGTCATAAGGAGGAGCTGTTCCTGGTTGAGATCAAAGGATACGTTTACTGTCTCAAGACCTTTTTTTAGAAGATAATCAAAACTTATAGAGTTGGTCACGTTCAGAGAGAAATCTCCCAGAAGTGAGATTGAACACTTCTCTTTGAGATAATGAATTGCCCCAAGGTTTCTTACCAAGATGGCATCTGGGTTGAGGCGAATAATGCTGTTAAGATTATGATACTCTGAGGGTTTTAGGATACGGGTCGTTGCAATTCCAACTCGAAGACCTATTGCCTTTATAAGTTCAAGACTTCTCTGATAGTCTTTACCAAATTCGAAGTCAAGGATGACCATTTTAATTAAGGCGCGATACCTTTCAAATCGCTGGAACTCATTTACCAAGCCTTCCACCTGTTCTAAGTTTCGAAGAAGAAGATTTAATCCCGCCTGAGCAATTTTATTTTCTATGGGTTCAATTTTAAAAGACAACAGTGTAGGCGTTTTTCTTTTAACTCTTTCTTCATTCATCAGCTGGACGATGAGCCGCCGAATCTCTTTTATTTCTCTTTGATGGAGGAAGAGATTATCATCAAATCTAAAATGAAATTCTGAAGCAAAGTAAATCGTTGTCCCCAAAGAGGAGAGCTCGGCTTTCAAGAAATCTTGATCTAATGGCTTCTCTAAAGCTTTGACCAGACGACTAGAAGATAGGGCCTCTACCGAATGCCCATCCTGATCAGTGCCACGGACTCTAAGAAACTCACCTAAAGCTCCCTCCACATGAAAAGTGATAGAAATTTTTTTCTGCTTCTCTCTCGTTTGCCAAACTCGGCGCAGTTCCTTAGAAAGCCTTTCATTAGAGTTTAGGTAAACCTTTGCACCTTTCTCCGGAACAATACCCTTCTGAAGTAACTCCAGCTGAAAATCTTTTCCACTCTTTGAAACGGTAAATATCTTCGATCCTCTCTCTTGTGAGTCCACAAAAAGAAGTCCCATGCCCGCTTTAAGTTCAACTTCAGAGGAAACCACAAGCACACTCTTCTTCACTTCTAAAACTCGACCAATTTCGATACCCCTATGGGCGGAAAACGTTCCGTCGACTAGTTCCTGGTGATTGACACCATGGAGCCATCCGGGAAAAAAACCACGGGAATACGTGGAGGAGAGCTCAACTGTGCGCCTTTGAAGCTCAAGAGGCGCACCATCCAAAACTTCGCGGTAGTTACGAGCTGAGGAGGCAACGTACTCTGGAGTTTTTAATCGACCTTCAACTTTAAAAGAATTTACACCAAGGGCCTTTAGGGCAGAAACTTCAGCAAGACCCATAAGGTCCTTAGGACTGACCAGGTAACTTAAATTTCCAAGATCACGCTTCACTCCATCCACCAAAAGCTCATAAGGAAGTCTGCAACTTTGAGCACACTGCCCCCTATTAGCACTTCTTCCGCCTATAGATTCTGAGGTAAAGCATTGACCGGAATAAGCAACACAAAGCGCACCATGTACAAAAACTTCTAATTCCTTTTCAGTCTTGGAACGAATGAGCCTAATTTCTGAAAGTGAATTCTCGCGGCCTAAAACAAAGCGATCAATCCGCAAATCAGAAAGGAATTCGATAGCATCAGCATTGGTGACGGTCATTTGGGTTGAAGCATGAAGGCGCTGATGAGGTGCAATGGTTCGTATGATTCGAGCAAGACCTAAATCCTGCACAATAATGGCGTCGGGCGCCAAAGGTAATATTTGCGTTAAAAGATCAATAACCTTGTGAATCTCATGTTGAAAAATAACCACATTAAAAGCTAGGTTAACTTTAACTCCATAAAGATGACAAAAATCAATGATCTCCTTGAGCTCATTGACACTTAAGTCAGTAGTTCTTCCCCTCGCATTAAAAAAAGGAACACCGACATAAATAGCATCGGCACCATGGTGCACAGCGGCCAGGCACATTTCCATGTTTCCAACTGGGAGAAGAAGTTCTGTTTTCATAGAAAGAATATCTAACGCAAAGTAAGAGGCATTGGCCATGCTTAAGCTTTGTGTTTTTCCATCTAGATTTCGTTTAGGAAATATTTACAGCATTTCATAAATTAAGAAAAGGCCATCTAATAAGGAGGGACTACCCCACTAAAACCTTGGTAAAGAGTTAGCACCTATGAAGTTATTTCACCTTCTTCTCATGGCGACATTTCTTTTAATTCATACAGAGATCTCTGCTAAGGTGATTCAGATCCTTCATACAAACGATCTCCATTCATATTTCCAGGGTACCAGAGGAGGTATTGGTGGCTATGCTCAGTTGAAAAAAGTTCTTGATGAATTACGAGCTGAAGGTGATCAACAGGGTATTCCAACGCTTCACTTCGATGGTGGTGACTTCGGAGAAGGCTCATCATTCTATTTTTCAAATCACGGTGTAGATTCTCTTCGCGCACTTGATAAGCTTGGTGTCGATGTTACAGTTCTCGGAAATCACGACTTCATTCTTGGTGGTGGCGAACTGAAAAGGCAAATTCTTGCTGCAAAACTGAAGGCAAAAATGGTTTCTGCCAATATTATTGGAAAAACCTTTATGGGCCTCAAAACCTTGTTACCTAATCACGTCGATTACAATATCGATGGCATGAAGCTTAGAGTTTTTGGTCTCACCACAAATGAAATACATTATATGTATCCTTTAAGACCCCTAGGCTTCATCACCGACCCACATAAGGCCGGAATCAAGGAAGCTAAAAAAGCACGAAAAAACGATGTGGACTTCACCATTGCTCTTACGCACATTGGCTTAGAATATGATATCGGTCTTGTGACAAAATCTCGAACTATCGACATGGTAATTGGTGGCCATTCTCATATCCTTCTACCTAGGCCTCAGATGACGCGTAACCTTGAAGGAAGACAAGTACCTATTGTTCAAGCGGGTGCTCACTCCGGTTATGTCGGAGCAATGTTGATTGATCTCAAAGGAAAAGGTAAAGCGGAAATCCTAGACTATCGCATCGTTAATATCATGAAAGATATGCCTAAGGACGAAGAAATGAAAAAATTCGTGGAAGAGGCTTACGTAAATAGAGAAAGATATTTTGGCCGAAAGTGGGAGGAAGTGATTGGCCACTCAGAAATTACACTCTCCGGTAACTTTAATGGAAGAGACACTCAAGGATTAACTTGCTGGTCTCGTCATATGGCACGGCTGACTAGGCAAGTGGCAAAAACTGAATTAGGACTTCAATTTGATGTCTTTCAAGGTGAACAAATCGATCCGGGGCCAATAACCTTTGGAGATATGATTGATAACTTCCCGCACTTCAGGGCATGGGGAGACAAAGGATGGAAAGTTGCAAGATCGACTATTTCAGGCTTTGCATTGAAAAATATTTTAAAGTTGATGGCCGAATCTGAATTAGGACTCCAGGTTATGATTGACGGGGTGAAAGTCAAAGATAAAAACTCAGGAAGCTTAGTGATTTGGGATCCTAAGATTCATTCTCCCGAGGATGCCATTATTAATGGAGATGACCTATCAAATCTTCGCTTCTATTCTATCGCACTTCCATCCGAGGTTCCGTATGCCATGCTAAAACTTGCTAATGTTTTGACCTTCGCCGTGCTTCACAACATGCGCATTATCAAAAATGGAGACTACTGGCCGCTTCTTGAGAATTACATCAAAAACAATTCACCTCTCAAGTGCTTAGAAAATTAGTACTGGCCAGTACGTAACAAAACTAAAGTACAGGCGTTTTCCACTTTAATTCCCTTCTCTTCCAAGGCCTTAGAAAGCCTTGGGTTTTCTGCACCGGGATTAAAAATAACTCTCTTGGGTAAAAGCTCAAAAAGACCATTCTCATATTTATCCGATATCTCGGGATTTACGTAGACAGTGACAGTGTCGATTTTTATACCGATTAATTCATTTAGTTGATGAACTACCTTATGGCCTTTGACGAACTCTTCTCTAGGATGAACAGGGATTGGACGATGACCATATTCTTCTAGCATTTCCATGGCCTTATAAGAGTAACGAGTGGGATCACTACTGGCCCCGATGACAGCGACAACTTCCATGGCCTCTCCTTAAAAAAAACGCTAAAATAAGTTTAAAAAGTGAGCTTATATGGCATATATACCAAAAACATTTTATTCTAAGTCCGACCTCATCGGCCACCTCCAGTCGCATCAGGCGAGCTTTTATTTTTCGTCCAAGACTTCCACCGTTATTCCTTATGATAAGCTAGAGGGACTCCTGCAATGGGCACATGACAAGGATTTTTACCTTTGTGATCTTTCAAAGCTTCCCCCCAAGATGGAGCTCAAGGAAAATGGGAATCTGATTTTAGAAGGATCTGTTTCGTGGGAAGACGCTAAAAAATTTCTTCTCTCTAAAGGAAGAAATTTAAAAACATCTCCGACTGAACAATTGGCGCTCATCACTGCTGGTATTGCAACCTCCTGCACAGGTGAACGGTGTTTTGCTTTTGGAAACATGAGATCACAGGTAGTGCGATTAAAATATCTGGACTTCAATGGAGTAGAAAAAGAGCTCAAAAGGGATGAAGACTTTAAGTCAAACTCAAAAGACCTTAAGGCCTATCAAGAAGACTTCTCTTCCTACTATAACTTTAAGAATGCTCCCTACCCTCGTTTTGAAAAAGCTATTGATCTTATGATCGGAACTGAAGGACAACTGGGAATTGTAACTGAAGTAGAGATTGAAACAACGACTAATGAGCCAGTGACATACGTCTTCACTCTCCTTCCCAAATGGGAGGAGGATATGACTCCTCACCTGGAAATTTTTCGTGCCGTTCAATCACATCGAGGAGAAATTATTTCATGCGAAATCTTAGATTCAAATTGCATGAATTATTTGAAAACTGATGAAAGGCTAGGAGAAAATCAAGATGTTATATTCCTTGAAATAAAGACCAGTTCTTTTGATGACATCTACCAAAATATCCTTTGCTCTCTTCAAAATACATCACCTGAAAATGTTTTTGAAATATCTGAGTCTAAGTTTCATCATGTAAGGGCAGGAGTTCCAAGGGCAATCTTCGAAGAAAACTCAAAGATGGGAGTGGTTAAAGTAGGCACTGATGTTCAAGTTACGGAGGATCGCTTTTCTGATCTCTTAAATTTTTATCGACAGGCATCGAAAATAGGTGTCCGCTACTGCCTCTTTGGTCATTTTGGAGACGCACATCTTCACTACAATTATATGCCAAAAAAAGAAGAAACGCAGAAGTGTCAGGATGAATTTCAAAAGCTCTACGACCAAGTTCTTCGGTGGAGAGGATCACCCTTCGCCGAGCATGGAATTGGTCTTATCAAGAAAAAATACATCAAGAAATTTCATGGACCTCACCAGTTAAAAGTTTTCAATGATCTTAAACGAGAGCACGATCCCTATAACCAATTTTTCCCTCAAGGATTCATGAGCGAAGAGCGATGAGGGCGATTTCTTTCTTATGACTGGGTAGGTACTTAAGCTCGACTTTGGGAAAGCCCAGTTTGCGCATTTGTTCTCTAATGGTAGCGACAACTTCGAGATGTTTCAGGTCGTTTATTTTCAGTGTGATAATGATTCCACGGGGCTCGAGAAACGTTAGAATTCTGAAAAGTTCTTTAAGAACTACCGTTGGAGGTAAATTGATATCAGAAATGATCCAATCCACACCTCTTTTAAAGTCATTGTCTGAAAGAGTTTCAAAAGGTTTTTTTAGATGTTTAAAGTCAAAATTCTTTAGAATTCGAGGATCCATGTCTGCAGGGTCAACTCCGAGAACTTTAAGATCCTGCTCGAGAAGAAAGAGACTCGATCCGCCTGGGGCGGAACCTAATTCGAGAACCGTTTCCTGGTTTTCAACCGGGAGATCAAAGGCTTCAAATGCTTCGGCAATTTTATAATAGGCACGACTGGGAGCATTTTCATTCTCAAGAATAGAAGATACCTCGCCAGGAGTCTGAAAATGATGGGATTTCAACGTGTAGGACCCAACCCAAAATTCATCAGGGCCAGTCATCATAATCAAAGTCACTGTTTCGTTTTTTTTGAAATTAGTTTTATCTGAAAGCTTTTGAAGGTCCTCAGGAATAGGATATTTCGCACTAAGAGAATAAACCCAGGCTTTTCCATATTTCAATTCCTCCTTTCTAAATTTACCGTGCGACAAACCTGAAACACGGCAAAAAAGAGGATTAAAGGCACCTTCAGTCTCGGCTTTAAATGTGATGAAACCTGGCCTAGAATAACTCATTCTTAGCTGGGGATAGCGAAGGCTGATTTCCTCCTTTAGGATAGGCTCCGCCTCGACGTTAGTTAGAACAAAATAAAATTGGGTCATATTACATGAATATCAGAGAATTTGCCTCTTCGCTTCAAAAAATTCACGAGGAAATATCTTTCACCTTTACGAGATATCAAACTCAAACTGGCCTTCAATGCCTTCCAGGTTGTGGACGTTGCTGCTTGAATCCTGAAGTAGAGTCAACCCCATTGGACATGATTCCCATGGCACTGGCAATCTATGATGAAGGAAAACTAGAAGAGTGGATGGAAAAAATCAAAACTTCAAAGTCCTCTTATTGCCACGTCTATGTACCAGGAGAAAGAGATGGAGAGGGTAAATGCGGAAGATACCGTGAGCGACCAAGTTTATGCAGAATGTTTGGTGTTGCTGGTTACTATAATAAAAATAAAGAAATTGTTCTCTCGATCTGTAGGGTGATAAAAGAAAATTACGGGCAAAGCTCTATTCCCTCAAATCTCAATGCGCAGGAAACGCCAGTCATGTCAGACTGGTCACTGAAATTAACCACACTGGATCCAAGTCTCATACACGAGAGAGTTCCCATAAATAACGCCCTTTTAAAGGCCTTAGAAAAAGTGGCCTTCTACATGAGTTATGAAAACACAAAAGAAAGCAACTGACGCAGCGCTAATTATAGTTTTTATTAAAAAAGATTTAATGGATGTTATTAGTTTAATTTAAGTGACATTTACAAAAGCTCGTCCTAAAGTTTTCCTAAACTTTTTCAGGAAAGGCTAATGAAACACTTTGTCATACTTGTTTTTCTTTTGGTGCTTTCAGGTTCTCTTCTCGCTCAGCAAGATCAAAAACTTCCCCCACGGCAATGGGCCTACTATGGAGAAGACTTTTACCAGCGCCTCACCCTTGGTAAACCGATTGAAAAAGTTGTGATGTATAAGATTTTAAATGAGTCTCACATCTCCATCTCTGGAAGGTTTGATAAGATTCAGACGACTTGCAGTGGTATAAACTGCTACAGGCAAGTCATCGTAGGGTATGAAGCCGCTAGGAAAATCTTGTTCGGCGAGCTTGATCTTCAAAAGGACAGTAAAGGCTCATTCGTCATCGATGTTTATTGTGGCAAGAAATTTTATTTCCGAGACCTAGAAGAAGTTTCGAATATGCATGACAAAGTTAATATTGAGCATACCTGGCCCCAGTCAAAGTTTAATTCTAAATTTCCCAAGGAGATGCAAAAATCAGATATGCATCACCTTTATCTAACTGACTCTCATGCAAACTCGGTACGAGGAAATACTCCTTTTGGCTTCGTCAATAAAGCCGCTAATCGTATGAATACCGAGGGATGCAATAATTCACTCATGGGCGTAAGTGAATCTTCTGAAGTTTATACCCCACCAGCTCTCCATCGCGGGAACGTCGCTCGTGCATTGTTCTACTTTTCAACGCACTACAACCTTCCAATCACAAAGAAAGAGGAAGATACCATTCGTAAATGGCACAAGCTCGATCCCGTTGATGCAGAGGAAATCAAACGGCATGAAGCCATCGCTAAACATCAGAAGGTTCGAAATCCCTTCATAGATCATCCAGAAATTGTCGATCTAATTCTAGATTTCTAGCACAAAAAGGCAAAAAGGTAGCGCATACCTTTTGGTATGGCACATTTTGGCACAAGCTTTTTAACTGTGATAATCTCAATCTAGCTTTTCTCAAAGGAGCAGTTAATGTCGGGCTTTAATAAAGTTGTAAAGTCATATGACGACGCCCTCATGGGCCTTAAAGATGACATGTTTCTCATGGTGGGTGGATTTGGCCTTTGCGGAATACCTGAAAATCTCATCAAAAAAATTTACGAAAAAGATACTAAAGGTTTAACTATTGTGTCCAATAACGCCGGTGTCGATGGCTTTGGTCTAGGAATTCTTCTCGAGAAAAAACAAGTCAAGAAGATGATCTCCTCCTATGTTGGCGAAAATGCTCTTTTTGAGAATCAGGTCTTAAGCGGTGAACTTGAACTTGAACTTACTCCTCAAGGCACACTTGCTGAAAAGATAAGAGCTGCTGGCGCAGGGATCCCAGGCTTTTTTACTGCAACTGGTTATGGAACTGTCGTTTCTGAAGGAAAGGACATTAAAATGTTTAACGGAAGGCCTTATGTTTTGGAACAGGCTTTTCCGAAAGCAGATTTCTCCCTGGTTAAGGCCTGGAAGGCAGATACCTACGGAAATCTCATTTTTAGGAAAACTGCCTCTAACTTCAACCCAATGATCGCCACCGCAGGAAAAATTACGGTAGTTGAAGTGGAGGAGATTGTGCCAGTGGGAGAACTTGATCCAAACTTTATCCACGTCCCCGGAATTTATGTAGATCGTCTGATACAGGGTAGATTTGAAAAACGGATCGAACAAAGAACAGTCAAAAAATAAGGAAGATGATATGGCATTATCCAGAGACCAGATCGCTAAGAGGATTGCTCAAGAACTTCAGGATGGCTACTATGTGAATTTGGGCATTGGCATCCCCACCCTGGTGGCGAATTATGTCCCAAAAGGCATAGAAGTGATGCTCCAATCAGAAAACGGTATTCTTGGCATGGGAGAATTTCCTCTAGAGGAAAACGTGGATGCTGATCTCATCAACGCAGGAAAGCAAACTGTCACCGTCATACCGGGAGCTGCTTATTTTTCCTCGGCCGAGTCCTTTGCCATGATTCGCGGTGGACATGTCGATCTTACAGTTTTGGGAGCCTTCGAGGTGGATCAAACAGGTGCCCTTGCCTCCTGGATGATACCGGGGAAACTTGTAAAAGGGATGGGTGGTGCCATGGATCTCGTGGCCGGTGCAGAAAAAATTATTGTCGCCATGTCTCACGCTTCGAAAGACGGAGCCTCAAAAATTCTGAAAAAATGTTCTCTCCCTCTTACAGGAGTGAGTTGTGTAAAGCTCGTTGTGACAGATCTTGCCGTCTTACGACTCGAGGGTGGAAAATTTCATCTTCTGGAGCGAGCTCCGGGTGTCAGTGTTGAAGATATTCAGCGTCTCACCGAAGCGGACCTGGTAATAGCGGGACCTGTTCCCGAGATGGTTGTCTAGCTTGCCCTACTCCGGGTTCCGTTTCCGGCCTGTGGGGAGGTTCTTCTCTCTCTGGTATGGTCGGTAAAGGTGTTCCGGGATCAGGATCCATAGGAGTTAACGGCTCGTTCCCATAATCAACTTCTGGTTTTGTGGTAAAACTTCCCGGATCGACCTCAA
This sequence comes from Halobacteriovoraceae bacterium, assembly GCA_040382195.1. Taxonomy (GTDB): domain Bacteria; phylum Bdellovibrionota; class Bacteriovoracia; order Bacteriovoracales; family Bacteriovoracaceae; genus Peredibacter. The sequence continues at coordinate 15,411 of JBEIFX010000002.1, forward strand.
TCGGCAAAACCTCTGGATTAGGACTCGCCGGTGGAGAAACGGAATTGGGTAATGAGTTGGCTTCCATAGAATACCTCCACAATAAAATAAACCTTAGCATAAGGCCGAAGAACATGACCCTAAACTCATTCTGAAGAGTGGATTTATCTTTAAAATTTGGGATAATTTAATGATGAAAACTCGATTTGTCATAAAAGTAGGATCTCTTTCTGTCACCGATGAAAAAGGCGGTGTCTCAGAATCTAAAATTAAGGCGATTGTCCAAGAGCTTGTCGAACTCCGCTCAAGGGGGATCGATTCTATACTTGTGAGCTCAGGAGCGATCAATTCAGGGCGAGGCTTTATCCAGCGGCCGGAAGAAAAAAAAATGATGATTTCTTATCAACAGGCCTCTGCTGCCGTCGGACAGCCGCTACTGATGAAGGCCTATGTTGATGCATTTCACGCCCTCGGGGCCCAGTGCGCTCAGATTCTAGTGACTCACGAAGACTTCAATGAGCGGAGGAGATTTCTTAACATAAGAAATACCGTTAATCGGCTCATTGAAAATGGTGTCTACCCCATCGTTAATGAAAATGATACCGTCTCCTTTGAGGAGATCACTGTTGGGGATAACGATCAATTGGCGGTCATGATTACGGAGGCCACTGATGCTGAAAAGCTCTTTCTCCTGACAGAAGCCGATGGTCTCTTTAATATGAATCCAAAAGATCCCAAAGCTATCCGAATTGACGTCGTGGATTTCAAAGATGATTTCTCTGAAGTTAAATTTGCCGCCAAAACCAGTGTTGGTCGAGGCGGAATGGACACCAAGCTAAAGGCGGTGAGGAAACTAACCCCCAATGGCGTAGACGTTATGATTGGAACTTTTTTGACAGAATCTCCTGTAACACGCCTGTTAGAAAGAAAGGGAGGAACTCTCTTTCGAGGAAATCCTGATAGGCAAACATCTCGTAGAAAAACATGGCTTTCAACCCTTGTGAAAAATGAAGCTTGGGTGGTAGTTGATGAAGGATGTTTTATAGCGATGATGAAGGCGACAACCTCTCTTCTTCCGATTGGTATAAAGAAAGTTCATGGAGTATTCAAACGAGGAGATGTGATTCAAGTGAAATATCGAAACAAGACTATCGCAGTCGGAATCACGGAATTTGATCATAGGGAGATGGACCTCATAAAAGGAAAGAAGTCTTCCGAAATTGGGGAAATCATCGAGAATTCTCCTTCAAAAGTTGCAATTCATAAAGACAACCTACTCATTAAGGCTGACCATTCTTAGGATTGACTCAAAGCAAATGAAAATCTTTCTTATCGAGTGCTCTTCTTAGAGTTAAAATAATGGTCAATCTACCAGGGTAAATTATGACTGTTCACGAAGTCGCAGAACGAGCAAAACAATCAACTCTTTCTCTTCAATCACTTCCGGAAGAAAAGCGTTTGATGGCCCTTGAAGCTATTGCCTCTGGTCTTAAAGAAAATATCAATTGTATCCTAGAGTTTAATGCTAAAGACCTAGAGGAGGCCCGTCGTCAGAAACTTTCTTCTTCGATTATCGATCGTCTTACTTTAACTTCCAAGTCCATCATGAATCTCTCTTTGATGTGTCAGAATGTGGCAGATCAAGAACAAGTTGTCGGGACCATTGTAGAGGAATACAAAAGGCCTAATGGCTTAATAATTCAGAAACAACGGATACCACTTGGAGTCATCGGTATGATTTTCGAATCTAGACCGAATGTGATCATCGATGGAGCGGCCCTCGCCATCAAATCTGGAAACGCCATTATCTTAAAAGGCGGCAAAGAGGCTCAGCACTCCAACAGAAAGCTCTTTGATGTGGTAACTAAGGCAATCGAACCCATCCTTCCTCCAGGAAGTGTATCACTCCTTGAAACGAGAGAAGACGTCGCCGAACTTTTAAAGCTTCATGAGTTCATTGATCTTATGGTCCCTCGAGGGGGAAGTGAGCTCATTCGGTTTGTTCGTCAGCACGCCACCATGCCCGTTGTCGCTCATGACAAGGGACTCTGCCACCTTTATGTTGATAGTTCTGCCTCGAGTGAAATGGTCATTCCCGTTATCTTAAATGCCAAGGTTCAAAGACCTGGTGTCTGTAATTCCATTGAGACTCTTCTGCTAAACGAGTACTATCCAGGGAATAAGTCGATTGTCGAAACACTGATAAAAAATGGTGTTGAGGTTCGCGGCTGTCAAAAATCTCTACTTCTTTCTGAGAAAGTTCTATCTGCAACGGAAATTGACTACGGAACAGAATATCTTGATAAAGTGATCTCCTTAAAAATTGTGAACAACCACCAAGAGGCTATAAGACATATTCAAAAATACAGCTCTCATCATACCGAGGCGATTCTTGCTACGGATCAAAGCATTATTGAAGAATTTCTGAACTCTTTAGAAGCCTCCGCTTTCATGGTGAATACCTCCACTAGGTTTAATGACGGTGGAGAACTGGGACTTGGCGCAGAACTTGGAATTTCAACGTCAAAACTACATGCCTACGGGCCCATGGGTGCAAAAGAAATGACCACAACTCGTTTCCTTGTCTTTGGAAGCGGACAAATTAGGTAGAGGGAAATATGGCATCATTTGATTTGGTTTCAAAAATTGACCAGATGGAGCTTAACAATGCTCTAAAAAACACTGAAAAAGTCATTAACGGGCGCTTTGATTTCAAGGGCTCTGAAGCCAGGGCCGAATTTAAAGAAAAAGAAAATATAATAGAGATCCGTGCCGAGGATGAGATGAAGGTCAAGACCCTTTTAGATATCCTTCGTACTAACATGGGAAAGCGTGGCATCGGCTTTCGAGGCATGAAAGAATCAAAAATTGAAAACTCGGGCCTTAAGTCAAAGAAAATGACCCTGACACTTACCTCTGGATTTGATAAGGATGCCCAGAAGCTCGTAAATCGCCTCATCAAAGAATCTGGCTTTAAAGGAAAGTCTCAGTTCATGGATGAAAAGTTCAGACTTGAGAGTAAAAGCATTGATGAGCTGCAATCACTCTATCAATTTTTAAAAACACATAACGATATGACTTTAGAACTTCACATGGAAAATATGAAAAGGTAGGTCTAAGATGACTATGATGGAACAAGTAAATAACGACATTAAAGAGGCAATGAAGGCAAAACAACAAGAGCGACTTGATGCTCTTCGTATGCTTAAAGCTGAATTCATAAAAAACAACACTGCTACAAAACCTACTGATGAACTCACCGTGACCATCGCCCACGCAAAAAGACTTCAAGACTCACTAGAACTTTATCAAGCCGGAACCACCGCCTATGACAAGATTATAAAAGAGCTTGAGGTTGTGAAGACCTATCTCCCAAAAGCAATGGAAGAGGAGGAAGTTGTGGCGATTATTAATGACATCAAGGCACGTGGGGCTAAGGACATGGGGGCCGTAATGAAAGAACTTCAACCCCAGATAAAGGGCCGTTTTGATGGAAACGAGCTTCCGATCTCGTTAAGGCCAATCTTTAAATGGCAATTCAAGACTTCGGAGGCAACTTTAATCTCACCAAACTCTACTTTGCTCGAGATGTCGCTCGAGAACTTACCTATGAGCTGTCTTCATTGATAAGGCCTGGTATGCAGGAAGAGGACGCACTTTCCATTTACCATAAGCTATGCAGCAAGTACTCGGTTGATAAACAATGGCATCCTCCGAAAATTCGTTTTGGGCCCAATACTGTTTGTAATTTCAAAGAAAACTCTTTGCCATATGTCTTAAAAGAAGAGGATATATTCTTCATTGATATTGGATTAGTGGTTGAAGGTCACGAAGCTGATTACGGTGAAACTTTTGTGACTGGAGATCTCTATGATCATAAACTTATTGCAAATACTTCTAAAAAAATCTTTGAACAAACTTCCTATGAGTGGGCCTGCCATTTGAAAAATGGGCCATTGCTTTATAATTTTGCCAAGATCAAGGCCCATGAGTCCGGTTTCCGATTGAATGATGAAAGCGATGGTCATCGGATCGGCGATTTTCCTCATCAACTCTTCTTTCGCGGAGGCATAACGGAGTGTGACGAACAACTAATTCCTAATGCCTGGATTTTAGAAATTCATCTTTGGATGCCAGATAAATCTTATGGAGCATTCTTTGAGGATATTTTGACGATTGATCACTGACCAATTAAGAAACCCCGACGGGGCTTCTTAATTGAGAACCACTTTGATTCGCCTGTATGAAGAATACTGGAGGGCGAGGCTGGCGACCATCATGGTCATTAAAGCACTTATTACAAACATCATTTCCATTTGATTCCATCCTTTTTTTAATTTCTTCATCCTTGAACTTCCTCTGGTGCCACCTTCCTAGTAGCCCCTGGTGAAAATGAATTTAGCATTTTTTATGCCAACTGCTTTGTAACGAAAAAGTAAGACGTTAGTTTATTATGAGAAGAAACTGGTGACATTTTGTTTGAGTCAATCGCACCTATCTGCCCAAAGTGACACTTGGGTTAGACCATGTCAGTTTCATAACAAGCGCCAAAAGTGGCAGTGTTTTAGGAAAAAGTAGTACCTGACATCCTTTTCAAGTACTCCTGGGCAGATTCATAAAAATTGGTTCTTCCTTGAACCAGGCGAGGCTAGCCTTAGTAAACTCGCCGCTCTTTTCCGTGAGAAGGATGATAAAATGAGTACGGGTCGATGAGGTTGAGACGTTCCTACCTCCATGGAGGGTACTTCTCATTTATCAAACCATGAAGCAGGATCTGTGCCGGATCGTTCAACGTAGTTTCCTGTACTTCTCTTCCCATGAGGAAAAAAGTGGTGCCAGAGCGGCCTTCGCAAGTGGTGAAAGACTGTCACGGTGGGGGCAAAAAGTTGAGTGCTAATCGCGGATGATAAGAGTACCACTTTCTTGTAAGCTGTTGTGAGATAAAAAAATTCATTCCTCTATTGTGAAGTTTCATCAATCATGAAACCATTTGAAAGGAACTCAAGAGGAGTTCTTTTTCTTTACCAGGAGGGTGCCGTTCATGAATCCACACTACTACCTAATGAAAAACAAAAAGATACTCCGCCTTGAAGATGAAGTCTCCTTTGCTTCAATACCTCAGAACATGCGCGAACATGTATTTGATGCTGATGAGATCATTCCTTTGGATCAAGATCAGGCCAACTGGCGAGTGGCGATCTTTAGAGATGAAATAATGGACCAAGAAGAATACCTTGAATGGCTCCAATCAAACGCCATCGAAGAAGCGGACCGCGACCTTATAGCCAATTAAAATTGGCGAAATTTTAATTAAGTTTTCTTGCCCAATGGACCGCTGGACGTAACCACCTAATCTTTCATTAAGAGCGTCTCCTCCTCCTGAACTGTGTGACAATGACTTCACTCATTGGAGGACGTACAATGGATTCAAATAAAAACCCTCAAGACTCTTCTCGGCAGGAAATCATAAAAAATTTCATGCCCACCATAAGATATTGGGCAAAACATTACCATTATCAATACCACCAGGTACTAGAATTCGAAGACTTAGTAATGGTTGGGATCATAGGTCTTATCGATGCCATGAATAAATATAAGAAAGATAAGAAGAATCAATTTAAGACTTATGCCGAGTTCCGAATCCGTGGAGAAATTATAGATGAACTTAGAAAACAGGATTGGATGACCAGGTCCGAGCGCAATAAACAGAAGAAATATAAAAAAGCAAAATCAAATCTCACCGAAGAGCTTGGCCGTGTCCCGACTCAAACAGAAATCTCTAATGTTCTGCCCTTTAAGTCCAAGGACATGATAAGGATGGAACAATACGAAAGTGGTGACACCATTAAGCAATATGTAGAAGGGGAAACCTTTCTCTCGGAAAGCCTCCAGAATTCAGAATTCGAAGATTACACTCTAAAAAAAACACTCACCGTCATGATGGATGAGCTTCCGAGAACGATGAGGCTCATTCTGACATTGAAGTACTTTGAGGATTTAAATTTCTTTGAAATCTCAAAGGTAGTAAACCTATCTGAAGGCAGAGTCTGCCAACTCCATGCTGATGCTTTGGAAATCTTGAAAGCCTATTTGGACAAGGAAAAAGTAGACATCCTTGCGGCATGATGAGATTTATCGTCTTTTTTTAACTTAAAAACCTTTAACACCACTATGACGATAGCATTCAAAGAGGTATCATTGTGCCAATTCATTTTAGTTTTATGGATCGATAATTGCCTATGAATATCTTCACCATCACCCTTCTGCTCTTCATTTCACCCTTGGCACTTTGCGACATTACCTTCCCCAAGGATTTTATTTTCGCTGTCGCAAACGCTCCCGGGCAAGTCGAAGACGGACTTAAAGACATTTGGCTCTCCTGGGGAAATCAAGGAAAAATACGTGCGTGGAAAAACGTCCCACAGCCTGAAAAACGATTAGAGTTTTGGACTAGGCCAGAGGTGGAGCTCGACCTTGCTCAAAAGCTTGGAGTGCATTCTTTTAGGCTGGGAATCGATTGGGAGCGAGTGATGCCTGCCAAAAATCAGTTTAACGAAACTGCGATCCTTCGATATCGTGAAATTCTTCAAATGATTCGAAAAAGAGGCATGAGAGTGATGCTCACTCTCATGCACCATTCGGTTCCAAAATGGATTCAAGACCAAGATGGTTGGCACAATCAAGAAACAATTAAGGACTTCGTTCTTTTTTCACAGAAAATGATCAAAGAATATCATGCTGATGTTGACTGGTGGCTCACATTTAACGAAGGTAATATTTTTGTAACCATGGCGTATACTGCGGGCATCTGGCCTCCTGGTGAAAAAAGATCTCCTTTGTCACTAGGAGCCTTGGGATACTTTCGAGGCAAAGGCATCAAGGCCATGGACCGGATGACAGAAGCGCACATTGAAATCTTTGATTGGGCCCATAAAAATTATCCTTCCATCAAAATGGGAGTCGCACATAATATGGCAAACTACGCAGGAAAAAATTTCATCAATCGCCTGAAAGCCTCTGTTGCTGACGAAAATATGAACTGGAGATTCCCTGAAAATATTCGAGGGAAAATGGATTTTTTTGGTTTTAACTACTACGGTGCAGAGTGGTTAAAAGGAAATCAAGTCGACATTGATCCTACAGAGGAGTACTCAGAAGCAGGAAGGGCCATTGACGTCAACGGTCTTTATGACATCCTAAAAAAAATTAATCAAAAGTTTCCTGGACTACCAATAATTGTAACTGAAAATGGTATCGCTGATGCCCAGGATGCAATCAGGCCGAGTTACCTTATTGAACACCTCCTTGCAGTACATAAAGCCATTCAAGAGAAAGTACCTATTCTTGGTTACTATGTTTGGAGTCTTACAGATAACCTAGAATGGTCGGACGGCTACTGCCCGAAGTTTGGTTTGGTTGAAGTCAATCGAATGACGATGGAAAGAAAACCAAGGTTGAGTTTTGAGATGTACCAAACCATCATAAAAACAAGATCTATTTCTCACCAATTAAGATCAAAGGCTTGGAATAGGGCCCTTAGCTATCAAGGGAAAGATCGACCATTTTGTAGAGACAAAGATGGCATCACCGCCTACGATGTCCCCAGACCAAAAAAATTTATAAAAAAAGATTGGAGATTTAGTCGTTAAATTTGAAATCTCCGCTCCTTGCCCTCTGAGTGCTTGTGACCCAGGCCCTAAAAAAATCCATTAAACGATCTCGCACGTCAAACGATTCCAGTATTCCTAAAGCATGGGACATCGCCTCGTAAGTGGAGACCCATTCTTCATGAAGAGTCTTTCTTAATCCGTATTCAGCAGTTATACCCGAAGGAAGCCTAACAGCCTGCAGAGAAGAAAAACCTCTTTCTCTTTGGCGCACTTTTCTTGCTTGTTGCCAGCTTCCATCGGGAATGATGAGGTGATAAGGTCCCGGATAAAGAAGTTTGAAGTCTTCATTTAATTCTTCGGCGTCTTCATGGGGATATAGAAACAAAGGTCTTCCCCTCCTTTCCAAAACGGGCCCCGAATCAAACATCTCATTGACCCGACCTCGAAAAATGACTTCGGCATTACGAGGAAGCATTTTTGCGGCGAATTGCGCTGTATTAGAAGTGAGCTTTAACTCTCTAACATGAACAATCAAAGAAATGTTGGTTTCTATTTCAAAAGGATTTAGGCGGCTGCAAACACAGAAAAAATTATTCACACGGCAGTTAAGGCAACGATTTAAGTGGCCCGCGCGTCTCTGGCTCATTTAGAATTTCTAGGGTAAAGTTTTTTAAACATAGGAACTCAATCCTAGAGGAAGGACTAAAAAATGGCAAAATCTGTTTTCGATTTTACAGTTAAAGATATCGACGGACACGATATAGCTCTTTCTCAGTTTCAAGGGAAATTTCTTCTTATTGTCAATGTCGCTAGTAAATGCGGCTTTACACCTCAATACAAGGGTCTTGAAGCAATGTACGAGGAGCTCAAAGACCACCTCGTTGTTCTTGGTTTCCCTTGTAATCAATTCGGCGCCCAAGAACCTGGGGACGCACAAGAGATAAAGAAATTTTGCTCCCTAAGCTACGATGTAACGTTTCCGCTTTTTTCTAAAATCGATGTCAACGGAGATAACGCAACTCCCCTCTATCAATTTTTAAAAAAAGAAAAACCAGGTCTATTGGGCTCCCAGGCAATCAAATGGAATTTCACTAAGTTCTTAGTGGACCGGAATGGCACCGTGGTCAAGCGCTATGCTCCGACTGATTCTCCTGAAAGTATCAAGGAGGATTTGTCAAAAATGCTCTAGTATTCTCTTTTAGGAAATTCCCTTTTGAAGAGTTAGAATGTTTCTAATTTAATCTTGAAGGAGTTAACTATGTTGTACAATGGTCAGGCGTTTCGCCTGGAATCACTTCCCAACAATATTTTGAAAGTCATCTTTGATCTTAAAGATCAATCGGCCAACATTTTTAATGCTCTTGCACTCAAGGAATTAGGCGAAGTCCTTCAAGAGATAAAAAAACAAGGTGCTCGAGGTCTTCTTTTTACCTCAGGAAAGCCCAGTGGTTTTGTCTTTGGCGCTGATGTGACTGAATTTCTGGAACACTTTAAAAAATCAGAAGATGAAATGAAAAACTGGATTGCCAGCATTAATTTTATTTTTTCTGGCTTTGAAGACCTACCTTTCCCTAAAGTTGCTTTGATAAATGGTTTTGCCTTAGGCGGGGGTTGTGAAATCGCTCTCACAATGGATTATCGCCTTGCCTCCCCGAAAGCCGCTATAGGATTACCTGAAACGAAACTTGGGATCATTCCAGGTTGGGGTGGCACGGTTAGATTACCACGAATTATCGGTGCCGATCACGCCATCGAATGGATTACTGGTGCCAAGCATTACAAAGCCGAAGAGGCTCTAATATTTGGTGCAATTGATGGCATTATAGAGGAAGCAAGACTTGAAGAAGCAGGACTTAAACTCTTAGAGAAATGCATTTCTGGTGAACTTAATTGGAGTGCCAGAGTGGAACAAAAGAAAGCTCCTCTAAGATTAGATAAAATAGAATCCATGATGAGTTTCGATGGCTCTAAGGCTTTTGTTGCGGGGATATCCGGGCCTAACTACCCTGCACCAGTGAAGGCAATTGAGACCATGCAAAAAGCTTCTCGTCTTAATCGTGATGAGGCTATTATTCTAGAAGGTGAAACCTTTGCTTTTTGTGCTAAAACAAAAACGGCGGAATGCCTGGTCCAAGTTTTTCTTGGGGATCAGTACCTGAAAAAAGTTTCTAAATCAGTCACTAGGCAAGCAAAGCCGACTCATATGGGTGCAGTCCTTGGTGCAGGCATCATGGGCGGGGGGATTGCCTACCAGTCCGCTTCTATGGGTGTTCCGGTACTAATGAAAGATATTAAACTGGAACAGCTAGATTTAGGAATGAGCGAGGCTTCAAAAATTTTAAACAAAGAACTGGATAGAAAAAAAATAACTCCAGAGAAAATGGCAAAGGTCATTTCTCATATTACTCCGACTCTCTCCTACTCAGATTTTTCCTCTGCTCAATTTGTGATCGAAGCAGTGGTTGAGAACGAGAAAGTTAAAAAAGCAGTTTTGTCTGACGTGGAGAAAGTCACTTCTACCGAAACGGTTCTTGCAAGTAATACTTCGACGATTTCTATTTCTCGTCTGGCCGAAGGGCTTTCTCGTCCTGAAAAATTTTGTGGTATGCACTTCTTTAATCCTGTTCACCGCATGCCTCTGGTAGAAATTATAAGAGGTAAAATGACCTCGGAAGAAACTATAGCTCAGGCGGTAAACTATGCTACGCAGATGGGAAAAACTCCCATCATTGTAAATGACTGCGCAGGATTTTTAGTCAATCGCATTCTCTTTCCTTACTTCAAAGCCTTTGTACACTTACTTGAGGATGGTGTGGACTTTCAGCGCATAGATAAAGTGATGGAAAAATTTGGCTGGCCCATGGGCCCAGCTTACCTCCTCGACGTGGTTGGAATCGATACCGGAGTTCACGCTTCAAAAATTATGGCCGAGGCTTTCCCTGATCGCATGGGCTACATTACTAAAACTGCGCTAGAATTGATGTACGAAAATAAGCGATATGGACAAAAGAACAACCTTGGTTTTTATGAATATGAAATCGATAAAAAAGGTAAACCTGTAAAAAAAGTTAACCCCGGGGTCTATGAACTGATTAAACCAGTTATTTCAAACCAAGTGGATGTGACTGATGAAGACATCTGCATGCGCATGATGATTCCAATGATTACTGAAGCCTCTCGTTGCCTAGAGGATAAAATTGTAAGTTCACCTGTTGAAGTTGATATGGGGCTACTCCTGGGACTTGGATTTCCTCCTTTTCGTGCAGGAGCTTTAAAATATGCCGACTCATTAGGGCTTAAGAGCCTTGAGGAGATTTCTAAAAAGTATCATGCCATAGGCTCCATGTATGAGTTCACTCCATTCATGAAAGGCATGGCAGCTGAAAACAAAACATATTATTAAGAGGTCGATATGAAAAAAGCCGTTATCGTTGATGCCGTTAGAACACCGATGGCCAGATCTAAGGCCGGAAACTTCCGCCATGTTCGTGCCGAGGAACTCTCTGCCCATCTTATGCGCGAGATCTTAAAAAGAAATCCAAAACTCAACCCCGAAGAGATAGAGGATATTATCTGGGGATGTGTTCAGCAGACTCTTGAGCAATGCTACAACATTGGTAGAAACGCTCAACTCTTAACAGAGATACCTAAGACTATTTCAGCTCAGACAGTAAACCGGCTTTGCGGGTCATCGATGACAGCTATTCACATAGCGGCCCAAGGAATTTGGTCAGGCCAGGGGGACTTCTATCTTTGTGGAGGGGTGGAGCACATGGGCCACGTCCCGATGACTCATGGAGTGGACTTTAACCCCGCCCTTGCAAAGACTACTTCAAAAGGTGCCGGATCTATGGGGCTTACAGCCGAACTCCTGGGAAGAATTCACGGTGTAACAAGACGTGAGCAAGATGAATTTGCAGCAGCTTCACATCGTAAGGCCTACGAAGCCATGATTAAAGGACGCTTCAAAGACGAACTTATTCCTACTCCCGGACACGATGACCTCGGAATCCCTTCCATGATTTCAGTTGATGAAGTGATAAGACCTGAGACAACTGTTGAGACACTTTCAAAACTGCCAGCTGTATTTGATCCAAAAAACGGCACGGTAACAGCAGGAAACTCATCTGCTCTCTCAGATGGAGCGTCCTGTGTGATCGTAATGAGTGAAGACAAAGCAAAAGCCTTGGGCCTCAAACCTCTTGCCCGCATTCTTTCTACTGCATCCACAGGATGTGAGCCCTCCATCATGGGCCACGGTCCCGTAGCCTCCTCTAAAAAGGCCCTCGAACGGGCGGGAATCAAGATGGAACAGATAGACATCATAGAACTTAACGAAGCCTTCGCAGCTCAAGCGATTCCCGTCCTAAAAGATCTTGGACTTATGGATGTGGCCGACAAGAAAGTCAACCTTAACGGCGGAGCAATTGCGCTGGGTCACCCATTAGGCTGCTCCGGAGCAAGAATCACCGGAACTCTTGCTCACCAACTTCGTCAGAATAATAAACGCTACGGTCTGGCAACTATGTGTATTGGACTCGGTCAGGGTGTAGCGACAGTAATTGAAAATTTAAATTAAAAGAAAAAAACCGGTTCCGCCGGTTTTTTTTAGAGCTCGCAGTGATGTCTTAAAACCACTCGATTATCGTCTATAAATGTAATACTTTTTCTGAGGTGCATACCCTGATCAACAAAACCCTTCCATATCCACACTCCTTGAAGGCCCTCTCCATCGCTGATTCTTGAATACTCAAATGACCCCTCTTCAGTCATCAAAAGCAGTTTATCATCTTGAAGGGAATAGCGATAAATCTCCCCATTCCTTACGGAAGCTTTACAAGTAATTCTTCTTCCTGAAGCAGATACAGCTTTATCCCTGAGAAAAATGATTTCTGTCTCCTCAATTTGAACAGGAACATCTATGAGCGCATTTAAGAGATCAATTCCTAAACCATCTGCTCCCTCGATAGCAGTGCAATCGACAGAACTACCATTTAAATCACATAAATTTTTTTGACCACTTACCGAGGAATTATTCTCGTCCTGCCCACAGGAAAGCAGCAAAAAAATAAAAGTAATAAAGGGTGCTAATCTCATATATTCTCCTTGAAAGAAAATTCCCGGAGAAGCTATCAGGAAAATTTAAAAACTCACTATAGAAAAAACTTACAAGTTAATATGAAAATATTCTTTGCTGCAAAGGGAACATTAGGCCAAGGTGAGATTGAAAGCTCTAACTAGGAATTGAAAAGAAAATAACCAATCTCAGTAAGTCACATAAAAAAATAATAAAATCACCACAACACTAAAAACGATTCATCTTATGAAATCGTGAAGAAAAAAATTCAGAAATTCTGGACAAACCAAAAAACTGATAGTTTTATATATCAAACAAAGGTTCACATAACCAATAAAAGGCTTAGCCCTATGCGTCAACTGGTGCCACTTCTTATAATTTTCTCCTCAGGCGCCCTAGCGGAAGAATCTCTCGAAACCATCGAAGTCAAAGAAGAAAAAGAAGGTTCTTTCTCCGGATACTGGGAAGAAAATAAAGGAACACAAATTTTTTCGGGAAAAAAAAATACAGTAACTGACTTAAAGCAAATTCCCAAATTGCAAACCAATAATTACCGCCTGGCAACCTCTCAAACTCCTGGTCTTCTTATTTCTGAAATTCCAAATGAATCTCTTGCTGCTATTACTTATAGAGGCCTGGGAGACCCACACGAATCATATAACGTACTTTTACTTCAAGATGGAATTCCTGTTTCTACAGATATGTATGGCTATCCAGCTCATTATTACTCTCCTGCCCTTCCGATGATGGACAAATTTCAATTTATCCGTGGTGGAGCAGCTCTTCATTATGGTCCTCAACCTGGTGGAGTTGTAAACTACATCTCCACCCCACTGCGGAAAAACCAAATGTCATCTGGGCGTGTTGGGGTGACCGGTGGTTCATACAATCTTCTGACAACAAATAACGCAATCTTTGGATCTAAGGGTGAACACTCATACGCCGTTGAATATTTCCGTCGTCAAGGTGATGGTCCCCAAAGAATTAATTCTAATTTTACTGCAGATTACGTACAGATTCGAGACCACATTTTTAATGGTAAAAACAAATACAAGATATCATTTAATGGATACAACTCGGACCATGGTGAGTCAGGAGGATTCTCAAAGATCACTGGAGCAAACAGAAACGTTTTCGGTGATGATCTGGGAAGAGCCTCAAAGCGCCATGACCGTCTGAAAGTTCACCGTGCTCAGCTCGCACTCGGTATTGATCACAGGATCGATGAAACTACCCTGTTAGAAGCGACGATCTGGGGTAGCGCCTATAATAGATATTCAAAGCGACAGAATCAAGCCGGAGGTCAGCCGACTTTTGGTGGAATCTTCTCAGGGACAACAAACCAAATTACAGAGCAAAGATACTATGGCTACAATGGCGAGGTCCGCTATTTAAAAGATTACTCAGCCTTCGGAGATGAACATACATTTTCAGCAGGGTACCTCAACTACAATACCTTATCTCCACTGGTTCAAGAAACAGGAGAGAGACCAGATGCCAATCAAGGTACAACGACCCGTCGAACTGACCGGGGGACTCACACCAATTCCTATTTTATGGAAAACCGTTTTTGTTTCGGAAAATTGATAGTTACTCCGGGAGTGAGACTTGAAAATATCCGACAAGTGATCGATGAAAGAAAATCACCTGGAACTCTGAGGAAAAAAGATACAACAGACAACGTACCCCTATTGGGTCTGGGAATTGCTTACCATACTACAGACGAAACTCAGCTCTATGCAAACGTCTCAGAGGCGTACAAACCTTTGACCTGGACCGATGCCATCCCTATGGCTGTTAATGAAACCGTGGCTTCAGACATTGAATCTGCAAAAACGTTAAACTCCGAGTTCGGTTATCGAGGCCAGATAGACGAATTAAACTGGGATGTTTCTGCGTTCTTTATTCGCTACGAAAATAAGATTGCTAAAGTAGGCACCGTTTATCAAAACTCAGGCGCCGGCACACACAAAGGGATAGATGCAGCAACAGAGCTCAAGCTTTCAAACATCATCGATCAACTTCGGCCGTTCGGAGATTTCAATCTCTACGCAAACATCAGTATCCTGGATGCTCGATACACGAGGGGGAGTCTAAAAGATAAGACACCACAATACGCTCCGAAATCAATGACCCGAATCGGCTTAATCTACAACAAAGAAAACAAAATCAAAGTTGCCCTTATGGGTGTCCTCGTCTCGCGCCACTTTGCTGATGACAACAATGGGAATGGAACGGCAGGTACTCATAATCCGAATGATTTTGAGATCCCTGCATACACAGTGATTGATCTTACCGCTGACTTCAATCTAAAAGATAATTGGATCCTCTCTACCGGAATCAATAATCTCTTGGATAAAGAGTATTACTCACGAGTTCGCTCAGATGGCGTGGTCTGGGCGCTTAATCGCAATTTCTATGCTGGATTGACTTACAAATTCTAACAACTCCGTGCCGGAGAGGAGTATTTCCGGCACATCCTTCACCTCACAAAATCCTCGTCATTATCATAGTCGACATCTGTATCTTCGAATTTAAAATCCTCATCGACATCATGATATTCATCATCGGAAGTGTTATTTTCATCGAAGGTGTAAGAGTCATCTTGAAGTGAGGCGTCCTCATTTTCTCTGACTTGAGCTTCGGCAAGGTTTATCAACTTCCTTTTGTAAGGGGACCTGTTTCCATCCTTTTGTTCACTTGTCTGTTTATCTGTGGAACTTGAATTGTCGATCTTTCCACCTGATTGAATCACTTTTTTGAGTGTACCGCTTGCTTTAGTATCGACTTGATCGTAAAAAGTTATATATTCTTCATCTTGTTTTTTATTTTTACCTTCAATCATAATGCTCTCCTTGAATAATTTCCCCAAGACATCCAAAGCATTATCTGTGCCAACCTTATGGTCTTTTTATAAAAGTAAACGTGGAATTTCTCCACAATCTGGTAACAATACCACTTACATTCAGTCAAATGATAGAGAGGTAAATCTAGACCTAAATGAAATCAAAGAGAACGACGTGGTTTTACAATAATGTTGCCAACAAAGACTCCAACGACCAATGCCATGGCGAGTGAGATCATAGTAAAGGCAGTATCAAGGCCTGCTACAACGTCTCTTTGAAAGAGAGACGTCATACCACGATAACCCACAGAACCGGGCACGAGTAGGATGATCCCAGGCCACTGAAAAATAGAAGAAGGCTTATCTAAAAGTCTAGCAAAGATGTTACTCATTGCACCAACACAGGTTCCTCCAAAAAACATTCCAAGTTCAGGACCTAAATAATGTGACCCAAATTTAGAACAGCCATAACCATAAATTCCAGCAAGAGTTACCCATTTCCAGTCTGCTCTGTTCGCCTTGAAATTAATTACTGATAAAAAAGCCGTGATGGGAAGTGAAACTAAGGTGATCCAAGAGGGGATCAGGCCAAGTTCTAAATTCAGTGGAGGAAAATGAAACCAAGTGGAAATCTTATTTCCAATAAAAACACCGAAAGTAAGTTTTAAAAGAATCATGACGCCGCCGACTAGTCTTGCAGTTCCGGAAACGAGGTTATTTGTGGCAATCTCAGCAATAGCGATAGTTATAAAGAGGCCTGGCATGAAAATTATGAGACTTGAAATTATTATCACTCCAACATTGAGGCCAGGAAAAAGCTTAGAAAGAAGATAAGTTGTTAATGAAGCCACAATAGCAACGAAGGCTTCAAATAATTGACCAACAAGCCCTGTGGGCCTAATCACAGAAAGAAACCCTATAAAGGAGCCTACAATCATAGAGGCAATCAAATCAGACCAGGTTCCTCCAAAAAGAATCATGAATCCAGCGGCAGAAAAAAGAAAAAAAAGAAGATTGATTCTCTTTCCGAAAGGATTTCGACTATTTAATATGGTCTCAAGTCGCTCATAACCTTCTTCATAAGAAATCTGGTTACGTATGACCTGTCGGGAAACTTTATCAATATCGGAAAGTTTTCCAAGGTTGACTCCCATGGGTTCAACCCGGTCGATTTTTGTTATCTCCTCTTCTCCTTTAGTGAAACTCGAAAGGATCGCCGTAGGTTGAGAGATAAAAGTACCCTCAAGTCCCATCTGTTGACTCATATCTTGCATTGTTGCTTCAAGTGTATGAGCTGGAGTTCCTGCAGAATGTAATGCTTTACCAAATCTTAGGATAAACTTTACTTGTCTCTGAAATATTGTTTTGTCCATCACCATGTCTTCTTGAGATCCTCTAGTAGCCGAAAGATCATCATTTGAGTCAAATCATTATAGCTCTTCATCATTGGAAGAAGTAAATTTTTTTGAAAAGCCTCGAATGTATGCACATTAGTTGGATAAGAAAAATTGGCCGGAATCTTAAGCTTACCATGATAGGATCGAAAACAGACTGTCACATTAGCCATTTCTTTTGAACCCAATCTCTCCAGACGTTCCTGGTAGCTATGCCAAGGAATAAGAATAGAACTTTCAAGATTAAGATAAATTGCTTCTGAGACAGAATCTCCAGAGTGTTTATCGAGATGGGACCTCGTCCATGAAAGATCCGATTTGACGATGAGAACTGCATCAAGACCCAGCTCTTTCGACAAGTCATTAATAAAGTGCTTATTATGCTCTGAGTACTTTGGACCTCGCATTAGCTCATAGGCAGGAACAAGGAGAAGGGAGAAGTCCTGCATCCCCCTTGGATTCATAACAGTTTTTGTAGTAGCAATTTTACCGCTCTCAAGGAAAAAAATGTCATCAGGAGCGAGTGTCTGTCTGCGTACCAAAATATAATCTTTCTCTTGGGTGCCGTAAGAACGGAAAGATTTACTTTCAAAAATTGACCTTTTTGAACTCAGGATAGGCTCTGACGAAAGAAGGCTCAAAGAATCTTCCCAAACTCGAAACATTCCTTCTGTCAGGAGCTGTTTCCCCGCTTCACTGAGGTATATGAGATTTTCTCCGGAAAGACCACTTCTTGTGGGTTGAATTTCAGATTCAAAAACCACAAGAGCTATTTTTTTTAAAGGTTTTTGTCCCGGCCCGAATAATTTCTCAAGCTCTCCGAACGGAGGATTCCGAAAAGAAGTCGAAACGATTTTCGAAGAAAGGTCATAAAGTTTATTTTGATTGTATTCTTCCTCTGGTTGATAAAGATATTTCAATTCACCACCAGATTTCTGATCTCCTAAGGTACAAGAAATGAAGAAAAAAGTGAAAAAGAGGCATCGAAGCATAAGCGTGAATCCTGATAGATTTTAGAGATGTCCTTCAATTGTAGCTTTTCACCACTGGAAATTTCTATGGTTAATTTAGGCTCAAGAAAGATTTTTCGGATGAGACCCTGAAACTCATTATCTTGGGTAAAAATCTGCAACTCTCCGTTCTTTCGGAGCTCCAAAAGGAGTTGTCCCAAAGGTGAAAAATCAGTAAAGGAAAGAATTCCCTCTACAGAGTCCCAGTAAATTCTTCGCGGGGGAACTAGAAGCTCAAAACAATTGCTATTTGACCACTCCATTCCATAAGACTCACCGATCCAGGATTCTTGTTCATTTCTAATGAGTAAGTAAAATCTTTTAAAACTCAGGTCGAATGGTCTAAGTTCAGGCGAGCGCGGGACAAAAATTCGTCGATAGATTTTAGCTTTATCAAAGTGACGACTAGACTTTAGTGAAACTTCCGTCTCCAGGCGGAGCCAGTTTTCTAATTCTATTCGGGGAATAAGATCACCATGCGACTCAATTACAACCAAATGAAATTCATGATCTTTTTTCTGTAGCTCACTTAACACCCGATCCAAAACCGGCCCTGTAGGGAAATAAAGAAAATAAATTTGACCTATTGGGATCTCCACACTGAGAAGATCTGCTTTTATGAAAGAAACATTTACTAGTTGGTTTTCGTCTTTATAGCTTTGACCAACTTTAATTCGCCCATCCTCTATTTCAATTCCTATCGCCTTTCTATTAGGGTAGAGCTCGTTATACAAAAGCACCGAGTGTCCAATTCCAGATCCTAGGTCAACGAAATCCCCACTGATTATTGGGCAACTAAAAATGGTAACCAGGTCCTCACAAGATGAATACAGCGCCTCAATTGTCAGTCCCTTATAACGACCAGGAATATCGCTAACATTTGACTCAATAAGCATATGATTATCCCTAATCATCTTAAGAAAAGAATTTATTTTCATTAGAAAGTCCCAACTACTGAATTAAGAAATAGTTCGTAGTTGGAGGTTTTTTGTTCACCATCTAAGATATAGCTCCCTCGAATGCCAAAGCTTAGAGGCAAGAAAATCCTAACCAAATTGAGATCAAAAATAGCTTCCCAACCTGTTGAAGCAGCTCTGTATGAATTGGTGCCCTGTCTTCCGTTGAGTTCATCATAAAAAAGATTAATTGAAACTCGTTTGAGATAAAGATATCGCGACCAATTCCAATCAGGGTAGTAAAGTGGAAACAGGTAGTTTCCTGAATACTTTATAAACTCCTGCAAAAATATTGCGCTGGTTCCCCTTGGATAAAGAACTTCTGAAGCATATCTGTAATTTCGGGGTCGCTGGTTCTCAAAAGCAAATTGATGAAAGAAAGAATGATGAAGAAAAAAACCTGGCACGAAAATTCTGGCGTCTACACCTCTGTAGGCTCCTTGTTGTCCTTTTCCACTAATATCTTTCCCTTCTTCTGCCTTTGTTGAAAAAGAAAGACCCCAGTGTGGATACACATCCCTAAGTGAAAGACGTTCAAAAGCAGAAAATGAAAATTCCAACCCAGGGGAGGAGAGAGTACTATTACTTAACTCCGTCAGATCGTCTGAAAATTTGTTTGTCACTTTTATGACCTTAGCAAAAGCTCGACTAGTAAAACGATGGATAAATCGACCCTGGATGTATCTCCACGGAATACTCATGCCTAATTCAAAAGACCCTTCTTCCCATCGGTCTTGAGTTTTATTTGAAGAGGAGACCTCATCTATTTGTCGTCCACCATAGGCTGCCTGGAGATCAAGGACTGGATAAAGATGTGACCAAGTTGCTCCCACAAAGCCCTTGGTAGTTAATTCGTTTAAATTGTATTCTGCTCCTGCCATGAGAGAAAGCTTGTTTAAAATGTCACGACTAATCCCCGTTAGGGATATTGTGTTCGTTAGTGGTGGTGCGAGAATCACCCAGCTATGAAAATTCAAGGCGTTTTTAAATTGTGGGTAAATCTCTATTGGGTAATCTTTGTTATCATCCGGCTGCTGAGAAAGACCATAAAAGTCTTCTGACTTAGAAAACTTTTCAAAAATAGGATAGAAACTACCGCTTGATCTTTCCTCTGAAAGCGATGGGCTTTTTTTACGCACGACATTCATACCATCAACGGAATAGTCATTATAAATTAACTCCCCTTTCAAAAGATCTGGAGCATAGGCACCGAATTCCGAGGTAGTCAGCTGTCGAGGTCCCTCAGGTGACAGAAGATAAATATTATCAATTCCGGATTCTGGGCTTTCAAAGAATATTTTTTCATTTTTTACGGCAATAAAACCAATATTCGTCTGTGTTGGACCGAAAAGAATTTTCTCCTGTTTCGTTTCAATATTAAAGTCTACGATAGACTTAAGGTCGAGGCGGTCTCGGACGACTAAAACCAAAGAATCTAAAGAGGACCAATCAATGCTAGTGATGACCCTCTCTCTAGGATAGGAAATCCTTCTGACTTCGTTTCCTTTTTGATCTAGAACAATGATAGTTTGACCCTGGCCTTCATCCCAGCCAATAAAAGCAATATTTTTCCCTTCCTGATCTAAAACGGCGAGTCGCCCCTTGGTCTTTCTCTTATCAAGAACAATTTTTTTCATTTTAACATCAAACACTTTGAGCCGAGAGAAGTCTCGATAACCCCAGCGAGGATCGTACTCATTTTCAAAAAAGGCTATTTTGCCTTGTCTCAATTTATAGGGATATTTATTGTGTAAAATACCCGGATAAAAAAGACTCTCCTCCTTACCTTTGTCATCAAATGCGACAAATTCATCAATAAAAGAAAGACCTTTCTTAAGGACGAGGATTCTTCCATCATCCATCTCTTGTGGATAATAATAGTTTGTCCACCCATTACGATCCACTCCACTCAAAAGTTCCTTAGGAGACAACTTTATTTGTCTTCGACGATCATCCCACTCAAGAAAGAGATCCCTCATCACAGACTCATAGAAGGTTTCAAATTTCTGATTTGTTAATCGATCGACAGAATTATAAAAGCTAAGAGGGTTCCAGCTCTTTTGGGAAGATTCATTCACAAGCTTTGAAAGAAAAAAGTCTCCATACTTGATTCTTAACCAGGTCGTATAAAAGTAACCGTAAACATAATGATTCGGTATGTAGTCCTTATACGAGCCCAGATGCGCCTTGTCATAATTCCATTTTTTACCGGATAAGAGAAGGGTTCTTAAGTCACGATCGAAAAGGGGAAGTCTCCCCCTCCCCCCATTAGTGAGAGCGGTTTCAATTCCCACTGCATCCCCTTCATAAAACCAAGGGGGAAGTGTCAGAAGAAGTCCTACTGCTTGTCCGACTTCGCCCAAAAATATTTCCAAAAAATGATTAAATCCTCTTCTTGATTTCTCAAATTGGACCACATGCCGTAGCTCATGAATAGCTAAAGTTTTTAACCATTCAGTGTTCGTAAGTTCCGGGTCGATCGCTGGAGTCATAAACCACTCCGAACGCCTCGGAGCGAGAGACACAAACCCGTTAGACTGAACGGACTGAGTCTGAAGAACCAGAGGAATCCTCGGTGGCAAGACTTCCATTGAACGACAAACATAGGGAAAAACTTTTTCAAGAAGATGCGAAACTCTTTGGGCCTCCCTATCAATACCTGAGGGGAAAATAATCTCAAAGTGCTCAGTTATTATCCGGCGCCACCGAATTTCAGTGGGATTTTGTTGGTAGTCCGGAGAAAGCACTTGCCCCTCAAGGACACTGGCCGAGGAAGAAAAAATGAATGAAAAAAAGATCAGTAAATAAGCACTCATCTTCTTCCGCCTTTTGCTGAGAGAAAAATAAGGTTTTCCCAAAGCGCCTTGGCCACGACCCCGAACTGATGTCGACGGTGACGAATGAGGTTAATACTTAAATCCCTTGGGCGAATGTCCTCAAAATCAAGAACGACTAATTTTTTTTCCTGAATTTCTCGTGAAATATGGTGTTCAACGAGGTGACCCCAACCCAATCCACCCAGGATGATTTCTCTTTTAACGTTTATATCGCTAATGCGCCATTTTTTTCCACCATCAAGGAGACCAAAGCTCTTTTCTGTGGTAGAAGATTTTCCACTCACTACGACTTGATCAATCTTCAAAAGGTCTGACTGAGCTCTTACTTTTTTCACTTTGAAAAGTTCACGGCTCATCACTGGAATCATTTTAACCGTGGTAATCGGCACGACCTCAAGTGTGTTTGTATCGGAAATGAAATGAGTAATACCAATTTGCGATTCTTTTTGAACAACTCTTCGCTCCGCCTCATTCAAGATCTCAAATTCTAGATTAAATTTAGTGTTTAAATATTGATCACTAAAACGTCGGAAGAGTTGAAGAAGCTTGGGTAAAGGAGAGATAGCATCAAGCACAACGGAGATTTCAGGCTCTTCCTGATTACGGAAACTGCGAGACAAATGCTCGAGCTCAGTCATATCTTGCAGAACTTTCTGAGAGCGCTCAAAGAAAGCACGACCGTGGGCGGTTAAAGTCGGCCGATAGAGCGACCGATCAAAAAGCTCAACGTCCATCTCCTCTTCAAGTTTTTTGATAGAAAAACTGATCGCTGGCTGGGTTCGATACAGTGCGGCAGCAGCAGATTTAAAACTCCCTAGCTTTACAATCTCATGAAAAACGAGGACTTGGTCAAAAGTCATAAGTATAATTTTTTTTTATATAGTTAATGAAAAATACTGTCTTTTTTTTTATCAAAAGATAACTCATGATGGAAGCACTAAAAATCATTCTTACTCACAACAACAAGGAGATTCAGATGAAAAATTTAATCGCGACCCTTCTAGCACTCAGCTCTATGAGTGCCTTCTCTCAGACTTATAAAGTAGACCCAACTTCCAGCAAAATCGTTTATGTTGGAAAAAAAGTCACCGGTGAACATACTGGTACAATTACTTTAAAGAGTGGGTCTATCTCCGTCAAAGGTGATGAGATTACAAATGGAGAGTTTGTAGCTGACATGAATTCACTCTCAAGCACAGATATCACTGATCCTGAATATAACAAAAAATATGTGGGTCACATGACTTCCCCTGATTTTTTTGACACGGCAAAATATCCGGAATCAAAATTAGTGATCAATAGTTCTAAAAAGACGGCAAAGGGACTTGAAGTTAAGGGTAACTTGACGCTTTTGGGACAAACAAAACCGGTTTCTTTCATTGTCACAGATATTAAAAAAACGGATACTGAGTTTTCTGGAAAATCCAACCTAGCACTTAATAGAACAAATTGGGGCCTTAAGTACGGCTCGACTTCATTCTTTAAAGGATTAGGGGATAAGGCAATTAATGACGAATTTACTCTGGCCGTAGAAATCTCTGCAAAGAAGTAAATCACCTTTCAAAACGGGCCATAAAGGCCCGTTTTTTCCTCGCCCATCTAGCGCATTTACGACTACAATTCACTCATGATCCGTCTTCTTTATTTACTTCTACTTATCACTAGCCTCTCTCAAGGGGCGACTATTGCAATAATCGATACTGGATTTGATCTAGATCATGATTACTTGCGTCCGAAAATTCTCAAAAAAGAGACTGACGAAGAAATGATTGATTTCCAAGGTTTGAACTTTTTTGACAACAGTCACCTCAAAAAACCAGTCATTGGTGACAAATCTTCCCTTCAAGATGTTCTCCAGTACCGAGAAATTAGGGCCCGAGGTCATCGTCAAGGCTTGATGGTTGAAGAGTTTGAATGGTTCAAAAATAAAACTGCCGACAAAGCGTTCATGGAAAAAGTAAAACTTTTTAAAAAACATTCTCATGGAACAATCGTTGCTGGTATCGCCCTTAGAGAGGGCGAGAATATTTCAATTTTTCCCATCCGAGGACTTAACACTCCGAACTCGGTTGTTGGTGTAGAAACGGCTCAAGGAAGCGAGGGATCCGTATCACTTAGAGGTAAAACTCTTGAAGAAAAATTCCAAGATGATATACACCAGTCTATTGAGCGTGTAACAAAAAAGTTCTCACGAATATGTAAGTTCATCGCACAAAAGAAGATCGAAATCGTAAACGCTTCATACGGAATAACCTTTAAGAACATCATGACAAAATTTCGAGAAAGATATAAAGAAATCACTGGAAAAGAAATTGACGACACAAAGCTAAAATCCTTAGTCGATAAATACTTTCAATCTCTTTATGAAAATGGTGAAAAGATCCTGAATCGTTATCCTCATATCCTTTTTATTTTCTCCGCTGGAAACTCAGGCCTTGATAACGATTCCTTTCATCACTACCCTTCCCGAATTAAGACTTCAAATTCAATTTCAGTAGCGGCGTTGAATGGAGAGTTCCTTGCGACTTTCTCAAACTACGGACTTCGTCACGTTGACGTTGGAGCGCCCGGAGTCGCCATTCCATCAATTGTACCAAAAGTTTATTCCCAGGATGGAACACATATCTATTCTCTTTCCAGTGGAACCTCCATGGCCGCACCCTATGTATCCAATCTAGCGGCACAAATTAAAAATACCAACTCACTCCTCAAGGCAGCCGAGATCAGACGGATTATTTTGGAAACAGGTGACCCCAAAGAGCACCTAAAAATGAGGCTTAGTTCTGGTGGCGTTGTTAACAACCAAAGAGCTTTGAAGGCGGCACTTCTTTCAAGGGATATGATACTTAATGAGGCAATTATTTTAAGTTCTTCAAATCTCATTCCCTTGGAAGATCATATCACTATTGGGTCAGACAAAGCAGTATCTCCTGAGGAAATACAAAAGCGTGTATTACATTCGATCCCCTCTATCATAACTCCAGAAGAAGTTGATGATGGGCAAGGTTTGGAACAACTTCCTACCAAATTAAAGTCTTCTTCACCGAAGGATCAAGTGAAAGTGCAACAGGACAATTCAGAGCAGCCTCTTTCAAAAGAAGAAGATGCTCCATTGAAATCTTCCGATCCAGCCCCTTCCAATCAAAACGGAGAACAATCTCCGAAACCTTCCGAGGCTGGACCTGCATCTTCTTCTCAACTTCTACCGTCACTCCCTGAAGCTCAATCCCCAACGCCCGCCCCTTCATCGCAGCAATGGTAAGCATACAACTGGCAAGAGATGTGCTCATGAGGTCGGTGGGAGAGAAAGCTTCCCCATTTCCCTGATTATCTTTGGGGGCATCAGTAATGATGATATTTTTAGATTCAAGGTGGGTAGCTTCGGTTCTTAAAGAACCTTCATAAGAAACTTTCATCTGATGCATATACTATCCTTTTTAACACTAAGAGCATGTCACATGTCTAATGAAAAAAAGGCCCCTAAAAAAAGGAGCCTTCACATGGAATGAAGCATGCTAATTTAGTTTTTCAGATCTCTGGTAACCTCTTCTTTCCTTCGGTCTAAAATTGAAATCTTTTTCGGTTGGGACTTCTCCCCTTTCGGGATCGAAAGCTCCAGCACTCCGTTTTCAAATCGAGCAATGATGGAATCGGCTTTCACATGTAGCGGAAGAGTGAAAACTCTCGAAAATTTCCCATAACGACGTTCGGATCTGAGAATGTTGCTCTTCTCGATTTTGGACTCAAACTTCCTCTCGCCAGAAACATGAAGATGGTTGTCTTTAACTTCAATGTCGAGATCATCACGATTAAGACCTGGGACGTCAAGGCTTAACGTAATGGTATTGTCTTCCTCAAAAATTTCACAGGCCGAAGAAAACCCCGCGTCGATACCAGGACGGCCAAAAAAAACTTTTTCAATTTGTTTCTCCCAATCCTGAAAATGGTTAAGGGAGCGATTAAACGAGTTAAATTCAAATTGATACATATATCCTCCTCTTTAGGGCAACTTGTTTGATACTTCAAAGATGGTGAAGGATTAAAATTCGTCAAGGGCAGAAGTTATTTTTCTTCAAAATGAATTATCTTCCAAGTAGAATAGAGTAATCATTCAGGAGCATATATGACGAAAAAAGTTGTGGGGAAAAAGCCTAAGACGAAAAATTTATCACAAAAATCGGTTAAGAAAACCTTCGTTAAAAAAAATGACCCTAAATCCCAGATAATTGAATCTCTTCTTGAGCTCATACGGATAACTTCAACAGTTATTCCAGATGACGTTGCCAAGACACTGATAAAGGCGCGATCGATAGAAGAAAAAAACACCACGGCTTCCTATGCTATGAATATCATCAAAGACAACATGGATCTGGCGAAATTTAAATCTCAGCCTCTTTGCCAGGACACAGGTACGGTTATCTTCTTTGTTTACCACCCACCCGGTTTTTTCCAGAACGAATTCAAAGAACTCATAAAAAAAGCTGTCGTTAAGGCCACCCAAAAAGGCTTCCTTCGCCAGAATTCAGTAAATTCCCTTACTGGGGAAAATGCTGGTACTAACCTAGGAGAAGGACATCCCTCAATCCATTTCTATGAAACAAATAAAAAAGACATCGAAGTTAAATTGGTCTTAAAAGGTGGAGGCTGTGAAAATGTTTCTGCCCAGTACTCACTTCCTGATACTACTTTGAGCGCGGGGAGGGATTTAGAAGGAGTTCGAAAAGTTGTGATTGATGCTGTTTACAAGGCTCAAGGCAAAGGCTGCGGTCCCGGTGCTCTTGGAGTCTGCATAGGTGGTGATAGAGCGGACTCAGCTTATGCGGCAAAGAAACAACTTCTTCGAAAGCTTGACGATGAAAACTCAATTCCCGAACTTGCAAAACTAGAAAAAGAAATCATTGAAACTTGCAACAAACTGGGCATAGGCCCTATGGGTTTTGGCGGCAAAACCACACTTCTATCCTGCAAGATGACTCATTCCAATCGAGTACCAGCTTCATTCTTTGTCTCTATCTCCTATATGTGCTGGGCGTTCAGACGGCAGGGTGTCGTTATTGAATCAAAAAAACATATCATCAAGAAATGGCTTTACTAGGAGTAATCGATGAAACGTTTAACTTACCCCTTTTCTCCTGATGCAGTTCGTGAACTTAAAGTTGGCGATATGGTCCTCATTTCGGGAAAACTATTTACTGGAAGAGACGCCGTTCACAAATACCTTCATGAAGGGAACAAGTCTCCTGTTAACCTTAAAAACCAAATTATCTACCACTGCGGCCCAGTGACACTCAAAGATAAAAAGACTGGCAAATGGACCGTGACCGCTGCTGGCCCCACCACCTCTATCAGGGAAGAACCTTATCAGTGGGAAGTGATCCGCGATCACGGAATCGTTGGAGTGATTGGTAAAGGTGGCATGGGACAAAAAACTCTCGATGCCTGCAAGGAGCACGGATGTGTCTATCTTCACGCCGTAGGAGGTGCCGCACAGGTTCTCGCTGAAAAAATAAAATCAGTTGATGGACTTTATCTGGAAGGATTTGGTCTTCCGGAGGCCATCTGGGAATTAACAGTAGAAGATTTCCCGGTGGTCGTGACAATGGATGCTCATGGAAATTCACTTCACAAGGAAGTTGAAAATTCTTCAAAAGAGATTTTAAAAAATCTAATTTAAGAGAATTTTCTAACTATTTATAATTGCAACTAATTAATTCATTCAAAAAATGGCTGGCATAAGATTTTTAATGATGATGATATGAGACCATTTCCATTTTTTTGAGAAAGAGATCACCAACGATATATTGAGCTCGCCCAAGTGAACCCTGAGCCAAAAACGGCACTGGCCACCAGAGATCCTTTCTTAAGCTTACCCGCCTTCACGGCTTCAGTCATTCCGATGGGAATCGTCGCCGCAGTGGTATTACCGTATTTTTGAATAGTATTAAAGACTTTATTTTCAGGGATTTTTAATTCCTGCGCCACCATCTGATTAATGCGCATATTTGCCTGATGAAAAAGGAAAAGATCGATGTCTTCAAGTTTTAGCTTATTTTTATCTAAAGCAAGCATAGTACATTCACAGAGGCGCCTTACGGCATTAGCGAAGACTTTTTTCCCATTCATATAGGGATAGTGTTTACTCGCTTCAATCATACTATGATCAAGGCGATTAGGGCCCAACGCCATCCCCGGAGCTTCCATCCAAAGTTCTCTGGCGTTCTGACCTTCGGCAAAGAGGTGGGTAGAAAAGACAAATGAATCTTTAAGAGGATCTTTGACCTCAGTTTGTCTCATGATAATAGCGCCGGCCCCATCTCCGAATAAGACAGCGACATCTCGTCCACGCGTCGATCGATCCAGACCCTTGGAGTGAATCTCTGCCCCAATGACAAGGATCGTTTTATATTGACCAGACTTAATGAAGGCATCAGCGATACTCATGGAGTAAATGAATCCCGAACACTGCTGACGAACATCAATCGCCGGTATTTCAGATAATCCTAGTTTGGGTTGAAGAAAGCAGGCATTACCGGGGAAGTCGTGATCCGGTGAAATATGGGCAAAAATAATGCAATCAATTTCATTCTTATCGATCCCAGCATTTCTTATCGCCTCCTCAGCGGCAATTAAGGCAAGATCAGTGGTTGTCACCTCCGGATCAACCCAACGACGCTCCTCGATTCCAGAGCGCTGAACGATCCAGTCATGAGATGTCTCCATCATCTTCTCTAGATCATGATTAGTAATAACCCCCGGAGGAACATACATGCCACATCCGATAATCTCTGATTGATACATAATTTACTCCGCGAAAGATTCGTTCCATTCTAAGTTGTGGTAGACTTTGGTTACATCATCATCTGATTCAATAGCATCAATGAGCTTTTGAATTTTCTCATAAGTTTCTTTGATGACTTCTTTAGTATTGAGAGGGAGTCTCTCCAAACCTGAATCCTCGATCTTGATCTTTAGGGCATCGAGTTTTTTGTATACGTCATGATAGGAATCGGTAGGTGCCTTCACTGTGACAAACCCGTCCTCAAGTTCGACATCATCGATGTTGAAGTCAATGAGCTCCATCATGAGATCATCCGTGGACATTCCTTTCAAATCCTCTTCTTTTAAAGTGAACAAGGCTTTTCTTTCGAAGACAAACTGCAGACACCCCGGGGTTCCAAGAGAGCCGCCGTATTTATTAAAGTATGAGCGAATATTACTCACTGTTCTCGTTGGATTATCCGTGGCAGATTCGATAAAAATAGCAACCCCTCCTTCGCCATAGCCTTCGTAGTTTATTTCCTCGACGACTGCGCCATCCTGGCCAAGCCCCTTCTTGATCGCTTTGTCGACATTGTCACGAGGAACATTGTTATCCTTAGCTTTTTGGAGAGCAATTTTTAAAGCAAAGTTCGACTCAACCTCGGCGTGACCTGAGTTTTTTACGGCCATCAAAATCTCTCTTAAAACTTTGGTATAGCTTTGAGAGCGCGCCTTATCTTGCGCAGCTTTTTTCATCTTGATGTTGTTCCATTTACGTCCCACGAGGCACTCCTAAAAAGTTTAAAATATCAAAATCCACTATAGCTTAAAAGAGACAAATTAGCTCTCAAAACTGGAGATAATGCATTGTGACTAGGAAAATCATCATGTCGATAACGAAACCAAAAAACTATGCTTTCACTTAATAATCACCAAAAGGCGGGTTGATGACTTTAAAAAGTTTATCTTATCGATTATTAACCTCCCAGAAAAATATCTTTTACTTGGAAATAAGCTTTTAAAATTAAAAGTGAAAAAAAGAAACTTAAATAAAAATTTTAAAGGTTTTATTGATGAGGAGAGAAAAGTCGTTAATCAGGGAGTTGATAACCATGCAGATGCTGATCCTGCTTCAATTGCGATCTTAAAAAATGACGTTTCGAAAGCTTTGAAAGAACTCATAGATGGCAAAAAAATCATAGTACACACAACAAAGCTTTACGGATACTCGACTAGGTATTAGCTGACCAATTTATTTAGGTAATTTGTTGTTTGTAACGCTTCAGATCTAGAGTTATGATAAGGTATACAAAAAATTTCTCAAGGAGGAGAAATGTTTTATAAACTCACAGTCTCTGTCATGGCCTTAAGTCTTTATTTTATTACTCAATACTTTCAATAATTAAATTTTATACTTTAAGATGAAGTGCCCCTTTCCTTCGATTTCATGAAGGGAGACTTCTTCTTTTAATGACAAAGCATTCATAGCTTTCAGAAAAGTGTGTAAGTAAGCTCGTCCTGGATCAGAAAGAACTATCACACCATCTGGTTTTACATATCTCAAAAGTCCCATCGCCAATTCTTGAGGATGCTTTGACTCATATAAAACATCAGAACCAATAACGACATCAAATTTTTCTTCAAGAGCTTGCTCCTCTCTCCAATTCAACCGCTGGTATCTACAATGAAGAGAAGATAGAAGACAATTTCTTTCAAAGAACTTTTCAACATCTGGATGATAATCCGTTGCCAAAACAAAACCTCCTAAATGACAAGCTACTAGCGAAGGAAGACCCTGACCACAGCCCAATTCCAGAACACTTTTATTCTTCACAAGTTCTGGATGCTCAGTCAGATAGATAGCAAGTGCTACAGCGGAGGGCCAGAGAACGCCAAAATAAGGACTAAGCTCTTCTGCAAAAAGATTCTTCTGCTCTTCCTGGGTCATAGCATTACAAAGAAGATCAATGGCTTCATCAAGACTTGTAATGGTTTCAATGGTAAAGGTTTTCCCACCGATTTTTATTTGTTTAATGATGGTAGGATAATTAACAGTAATCGATTTCATACAAATATTTTCCCTCTAAAATGCGACTCTGCCAAATGTTCTTACCTTGACCAGTAGTGGGAAGAAGTTTTAAATCAATTTATGAGCTGGAGTCATTTTAAATTTTTCTATACCGATCACATCGAAGTTCCTTTACCTCCGGATCACCGCTTTCCCATGAGAAAGTACCGAATGCTTCGGGAAAAGCTTTTAGCGGAAAAAATTCTCACGCTTGATCAACTCTTCAAAGCACCGAAGGCCTTGGATCTAGACCTCCTCCGGGCACACACCCCTTACTACATTGAGGGACTCAGAAATAATACACTCACGGAAAAAGAACTACGACCAATAGGGCTCACCTGGACTCCAGAACTTCTTCTGCGCTCCTACACTACAGTGGGTGGCTTCGTGTCTACAGTGGAACATGCTCTTCAAGACGGATTCTCTGCTCTCCTCGCTGGTGGAACCCATCACGCTCACCGGGACCGCGGAGAGGGCTACTGCGTCTTCAATGACTTTGCCGTTGGGGCGTTAAAGCTTTTAGAAGAAAAACGCGTAAAAAAAATTCTCATCATCGACCTGGACGTTCACCAAGGAAACGGAAACAGTTCCATCCTAGGCCTCCGAGATGACATCTTCATTTTAAGCATGCACGGTGAAAAAAACTATCCTTTTAGGAAAGTCCCTTCGCATATGGATGTTCCTCTCCCCGAAAAGACCGAGGATGAAACCTACTTAAAAACCCTAGAGCAGGCACTTTCATCTCTTCCTACAGACGCTGATATGATCTTTTATCAGGCAGGGGTGGATAATCTTAAAGAAGATACTCTGGGAACCTTTGATTTAAGTTTTAAAGGTCTAATGAAGAGAGATCAGATGATCTTTGAATTTTCTCAAGGTAAACCGATCGCTATGGCGATCGGGGGCGGCTACGCCCGTCCTATTGAGCTCACGGTCGAGGCCCATGCAAACACCTTCAGGGTAGCAAGAGAGATCCTTTCGCCGTAATCGCCCACAGAACCCAGACTAGAACTAACGCGAAAAGTTTCATAACCCCTATGTGATAAAAAATCAGGAAAGGAGTGGTAACAAAAGATAAAGGTATATAAAACTTAAACGTAGCCAAAAAAAATGATAGTCAAACTAATTTTTATTCGATTTTGAAGTTGTTACAGGAATGCTATTGGCCTTCGAATTTAATTTTTGGAAAATTTTAATATTTATATCCTGAATTTCACACGCTCGAGGTTCTTGGGAACAAAGTTTATCCGATACACTTTTTAATTTCTTACTCGTAGCAGGATATGAAGAAAGTGCAGAAGAGATAATATCGGTATGATGAACTGGATCTAATTTAGGAATAAGAACTTCATGATAAAAAGCAACCTGACTGTGTAGTGCTGTGATGTCTTTAGATTTTTTCAAAACATCATTTGCTAAAATCTCAATACTTTTGTGAAACTTTAATATCATTGACTTTGTGAACTTAATCTTACGCTTTGTGAACTTAATCTCACGCTTTGTTGGCACCTCTATCGAGGAGTCATAATACCCACGACTTGGCATGAGAGCGGCGTACATAAAAATAACATCGGCAAAGAGACAATTGAAACCAACGATGAAAAGAAAAAAGAAGATTTTAAATATTTACCTTTAAGATAACTTAAGCATAAGAAGAAAGCATAAGAAGAAAGCAAAAGCAAAAGAACTCATGCACAGCATAGATAATAATGTAAATCCAGTCATTCTGCCGTGGTCAAGATAAACTCCGACGGCAGAAAGCGTGATAAAAATAAAATATGTTATTCTCGATGGGAGTGAAGCATTGTAAAAGTTTATGATATTATTGATTGAAAATATCCTAACTTGATCATTTAAAAAAGTTTCTGAATCATCACTCCTTATTTTCGGTTTTTCAAAAGACAGAGTGTAGATGTGTGTTCCAATTTGAATCTGATCATTTAATTGAATTTCTATCTCTTCACCTGGATTAACCTTATTTCGATTAACAAAAGTTCCATTTGTGCTTTTTAGATCTTTTATAAAAAAGCGAATCCCGCTCACACTAAACTCACAGTGTTGGGAACTTAGTTTGCTGTCCTTTATTTGAACTTCTCCTTTTGATCTTCCTAAAATACAAGGAGGTTTAATCTGGATAGTATCTTGTGAGGATACTAAGAAAAAATGTGGTGAATAAATCTCAGTTTGATTCATATCCAATTCCCTATGGCAATACATTATAATTTAAACCATAAAGGTAAGGGGTCTTAATCATAATTAAATTTTTACAATCTTTTAAAACAGGGTCTTAGCTTTTATTGAGATGACAATTATTCCTTTCAAAAAAGTGTATGCCTAAAAATTTTGGCTTAATGACAAAAAAATTTAAGCTAAGTTAAAAAACCACGAGACCAGTTCATCATTTCTAAACCCAATGATTTTAAAACAAGATGTCTTATTATGTGAATAATTACCTCTCCACAATGGCGGCAACACCCATCCCTCCCGCAGTACAAATCGAAATGAGGACTCGGCCTTGCCCTTTTTCTTTGAGAAGTTTTGACGCTGTCGCCACGATTCTTCCTCCGGTAGCCGCGAAAGGGTGACCGACAGCAAGGCTTCCCCCTTTCACATTTATCCTCGATCGATCAATGGGCCCTAAAGCCTTTTCCTTACCGAGGACTTTTTTAGAGAAAGCAGGATCTTCCCAGGCCTTCATCGTACTAAGAACCTGGCCCGCAAAGGCTTCGTGAATTTCGTAGAAGTCAAAATCTTGTAAAGTGAGCTTATGCCGATTTAAAAGTCGTGAGACGGCAAGAGTAGGACCCATGAGAAGTCCTTCTCCGTGAACGAAATCGACGGAAGCGACCTCCGCATCTTTAAAGTACGCTTCAACTTCAAGCTGATTCTCATTCGCCCACTCATCACTTGAAAGTAACACCACCGAAGCTCCATCAGTTAGGGGAGTTGAATTTCCCGCAGTGAGTGTTCCCTTGCCAGACTTATCAAAGACAGGTTTTAGTTTTGCCAGCTTTTCCAGCGAAGTTTCTTTTCGCGTGATGGGATCCTTCGATAGCTTTTTATATTTCACAATAAGATCTGAAAAAAATCCTTCATCATATGCGCGAGCGGCTTTCTGATGAGATTCAAAGGCGAGCTCATCCTGCTCTTCTCGTGAAATCTTCCACTCCTTCACCATGAGTTCACAGTGCTCTCCCATGGAAAGCCCCGTGCGAGGCTCTTTCACCACCGGCACCTCGGGTTTTAGTAATGAAGGCCTGAAACCTTTAAGGACACTGAGCTTTTGGGGAAGCGTCTTCGCGTTTTGAAGCTTTAACAAGAGGTGAGTCAGTTTCCTTTGACCGATGAGCGGAATATCCGAATTAGTATCTGAGCCCCCTGCGATTCCGCTTTCAATTTGACCGGAAGAAATTTTAAGAGCGATGAGATTCACAGCCTCTAAACCTGTCCCGCAGGCCCGCTGAATATTAAGACCTGGAGTTCCCGGATTAAGCTTAGATCCCAGGACCACTTCCCGGGCGAGGTTCCAGTCGAAGGGGTGGTTCATCACCGTTCCCGTTATCACATCTCCGATGAGTTTACCTTCGAGCTTGTTTTTCTCAACGAGATCATTAAGGGCCGTGCCCAGAAGGTCTTGGTTGGAGACTCCTAAATAAGCGTCCATGGATTTAACGAACGGAGTCCTTGAGCCATTGATGATTGCCACACGTTTCATACAGGTTTCCTTTGACTACCTACCGATAGGTAGTTTAGTATGATTCTACGAGGAACTTTGATTTATGTCCACTCCTTCCACTAAGACTGAGTTATTACATGAGGCGAGCCGGATGCTCCTCGCGAAAGGCCTCAATGGTTTTAGCCTTCAGGAGCTCGCCGAAAAGCTCCACATAAAAAAGGCGAGCCTCTTTCACCACTACCCTTCGAAATCAGCACTCGCCGTGGAGCTTTATCGGTTTTATCAGTCTTCTTTTCTCGAGTGGGTGAAGATCCATGAACACGAACCAGCCGAGAGACAACTTCTTCGCTACGCGGAGAAACTGACGAGTTGGATCTGCGATAAGAAGCGAGTTTGTCCTGTGGGTGCCTTGAGCCTAGAGTGGGACTTAGTGGCGAAAGAGCTCCAGGATGAGATCTTGCAGCTGCACGAACTCCACAAGACATGGCTCGAGCAGGTGTTCAAAAAAATAGATCTAAGGATCCCTAAATCGGACGCCATAATGGGAACCATGTCCCTGATTCAAGGGAGTATTCAACTCGCGCGCCTTAACAATGAACCGAAGCTTGTGATAAAAAATCTTAAAACCTATTTAAAAAGTATCAAAAAATGACTGTCCATGAAGATTGGCTAAAAAAATTAAAGTCCTTCCCTCAAAAGAACATGACTCTCCCTCCTCCAACGTTGGTTGAACTAGGTCTCGAGTACCTGGAAGTTAGTCCGGGAGTAAAAATGGTGGCCAGAGTTCCCTTCCAGAAGCGCTTCACGAATCCTGTGGGTCTCTATCAAGGTGGAATTCTAGGGGCCTGTATCGACGAAGTTTTCGGGCCGCTTTCCTACATGACAGCAGGGGCGCCCACCGTGACCCTCTCCATGAACCTGAGCTTTCTTAGCTCGTTTAAAGAAGAGATGGGAATTTGCCTGATTGAGGCTATCGTCCTTAAAAAGACCAAAAATTTCATCTTCATGCGCGCCGACGTGAGAACTCCCCAGGGCGATATCATTGCCCATGCTGAAACGCATGTGAAGGTTCTCTCATGACAGTCTTTGAGCTCCGGCAAAAGTTTCTTGAGAAGATGATTAACTTCTATGGGCCTTTCTTAGGGGCCGGAGTAAAGCTCGAGAACATGTCAAAGGATTTTCGGGAGGCCCGGGTCTCCATGAAGCTCACCTTCTATAACAAAAACTACATGGGAACCCAGTTCGGGGGTTCCCTCTACGCCATGGTGGATCCCTGGTACATGCTGATGCTCATTAAAAATCTTGGGAAGGACTATATCGTTTGGGATAAAGCCGCGACTATCAATTTTCGAAAACCCGGGAAAGGAAAAGTAACCGCTGCTTTCAAACTCACTGAGGATCATCTAAGTGAAATTAAGAAGACCTTAGAAGCTCAGAATAAAATGGACTATATTTTTAAAGTAGAAATCAGAGACGACGCCGGCAAACTGATTGCCGACGTCGATAAGGTTCTCTATATCAGGAAAAAGTCTTAAACGGCCTTTGCTTGGTACTCATCGTCTGAAGTGTAGAGGTTCCACCCACGAGAATTCTTGGAAAAACTCATCTTTTCACCATTATCGAGGGTCCCGACGAATTTTTTGCCGTCGGAGCTTTCCCCCATGATCTCGAAGTACTTAATTTGATGAGACCAGTCGTTGAAGCGAACCTTCAAGTGATTCTTCTTGCCAGAAGAAGACCAAACTCTTTCTAAAGTGTACCATTTCATACTCCCCTCCTTAGGCATCTTGTGTTAAATGATACATCATGACGTTGCCTTTACCTACTAAATCATCCTCAAGAGCGGGGCGTTTCAAAAAAAAGCTGGTTTCTCCGGAAGCCTTACTCATCGAAGCGCCAGTCATGAAAGAAAAACTTAAACCCTTTTATGAGCTTTATTTAACTAAGAAACTTAGTGAGGCCGATTTTACAGCATCCTATCTCCTCTGTTTTCTCTCCCACCGTTTTCCAGAATCCTGGCCTGGGTCCCGGCATAAAGAACAAAAGGCAATTTCTGGAATTGATTGGCGAGAGCTTCCTTTTGAATTTGAACCTAATGTAATGAGAAGATTCGAAGATATACGATCCCTTCAAGAGATATTCGCCAACTTTGCGCTTAAGTCCACTCCACTGGCAGTAAATCGGGCCCTTCTCTCCTGGTATGACGGGTCCAACGGGCTCGAGCTCATGTTCCGGATTCCCTCGCCTAAAGAAGTACTCCTCCAGCAAAAATGCGGACGAAGATGTGTCACCGCCCTCATCGATGACAGGATTTCAAAGTACATCTTAGGAGAAAGAGACGCCCTTAGCTTTACCATGCATGATCTCGTTCACGCCGATCACTTCTTCCATCACAATGAGTGCTATCAAGGGCAACTAGCCTTTTATGGCCTTTTAGACATGACTTTTGCCTACTTTGATTTAAGTCATGAAAAATTTCTTTCGGAGTTCGAATACTTGATATCCGACATGAATGCCTATGCCATTCATCTCTTGAAGTGCCTGAAGTCGGCGATGGTTCACTACTTCGATGAAGACCATTTCAAAAACTGGCCTCGGGGTCTCAACCCACCAGAGGAACTCTTCCTCCTGAACTCTCCTGCCTACTCTCCTGAAACAATGGACCGTGTCCTCTTAAGCTGGCTGGAAGATTTCAGATCCTAAGGAATATACATCGCTGAATTTTTCTCGTTTTCAGAAACCTGAACGAGTGTGATCCAGGCCCGGTCGCCGTAGAGTTTTTTTAAAATCCGTGAGGCTTCCTCGTAGACATATTGGGCCGTGCCTTCCATGCCAGGATTCGGAAGAACCCGAAGCTGAATCGCCCCTTCCTGATCGAGGCGCTTAAACGCCTCAAGCTGTGGGTCATCCTGAGCCACGAGGAAAGTGTGATCAAAGGTGTGCTCGAGCCACGCCTTAAGCTCCTTCAATCCACCGAAGTCCACCACCCAGCCCTCTTTAGTAAGCTCTTGAGCAGCGAACTCGAAGTAGAATTCTCTCGAGTAGCCGTGGACGAAACGACAATGAGACTCGGCCCTCCACTGTCGATGGGTACAAGGGAAACCGGTGAAGCGCTTGGTGGACTTAAAGTTTTTAGGGTTCATAATTATTTCTACCTCATCATTCATTATTTGTTAATGGAGATCTGCAAGACTTCGCCAAGACTCCGTTTTCTGGCGAAAGTTCTTCAGTACCCTAAGGTATTTCATGGCCGCCATGTCAACACTCAGTTGAGAGGAAAAATGATCGGTTAAAAATCTCTCGGGCGCCTGGAAAATCTCCTCTTCCGTGGCTTGAGTATAGCCGAAACCTCGAACATGATTATTTCTAATGAGGACCACCGATCTTTCTCCCATGTTCGTTCCTTCACCCACGATCACTAAGTGCTCATTTGGAAATCGGCTTTCTCTAGAGAGCTGTTCTACTTTTTGGTTGTGACGGAATATTTCTTCCTTCGATTTTCCTCCTTCCCGGTAGAGGATCTTATTGGTTCTGAGTTCTTTTAAGAGAAGGTTTAACTTCTTCTTCGCCTCGAAGTAATTTTTAAAGTACCAAAGCCCGGAAAGACCTTTCTTCAGGGGAGAAATTTTAAAGTGAAACTCTCCTGTGGAATTTCTCTCCGTGACGATCGCCCAGTGAAGATTTGAAGGTTTTAATTTAAGCTGCTTGAATTCAGCAATGAGTGCGGAGCCGGTGACTTCGAATTCGAGATGACTCGTTTTCACTAAACGGGATCGATTCTCAGGTCGTACCTCAAGAAGTTCCCTACCTCGTTTCTCGAGGTTGAAAGCGGCTTCTGAGTAGATCAATTTACCTTGGCCATCCAGGAAGGTTAAAAGTCCTGCCTTTTGGGGAAGTTTCTTTAAGAGCTTTTCGTGCTGAGGAAGGTAGAGGATTTTAGGATGAATCTTTAACCGCAGTTCGTTCAGTGACTTAAAGAGCTCGAGTGTCGCAAGGGCATCCCCAATCGCACGATGCCGGTCTTTAATTTTAATTCCGAAGAAACTACAAAGAGCATCAAGGTTATAGTTCTGAAGCCCTGGAATCTCCGTCTGCGCCACTTTCAACGTACAAAAAGATTTCTGGTTGAACTCCTGACCCATTTCCAGAAACTTTTTCTTAAGGAAGCCTAGATCAAAATCAGTGTTGTGAGAGACAAAGACAGCTCCGTCGAGGCGAAGGCGAATGGCCTCAGCGACGTCGTAGAATTTAGGGGCTTCCTTCAATTCTCGGTTCGAAATAGAGGTCAGATTTGTGATGAAGTCAGAAACACGCCTTAAGGGATTAATCAGTGTTTCATATATCTCCACGATCCGTTCATTCTCCCAGGTGATCAAAGCAATTTCGATGATCTCGCTGTCGGAATCCAATCCGGTTGCCTCTATATCGCAAATGACGTATCGTTTAATGGACATGTATTAATTTTAGAGAGTTCTACTTGAGAAGCCAAGTTTCTGAGTAAATCATATGAATCTTTCACTCGACAAAAGCTGGACCACTTATCTTGGTCAAGAGTTTCTTCGGCCCTACATGCAAGAACTGCTTGATTTCCTCAAAAGTGAAAAGGCAGAGGGGAAAAAAATTTACCCAGAAGAAGCAAGAATTTTTGAGGCTTTTAACCTCACTCCTTTTGATAAGGTCAGGGTAGTCATCATAGGGCAAGACCCCTATCACGGCGAGGGACAGGCCCATGGATTATGCTTTTCCGTAAAAAAAGGTATCAAGCATCCTCCTTCTCTTACCAACATCTCCAAAGAGTTAAAGAGTGATCTAAATGTTAATTTGCCTAATGACGGTCAGCTCGATAGCTGGGCCCGTCAAGGGGTCTTACTCTTGAATACCGTTTTAACTGTAGAAAAGGGTAAGGCCGGCAGTCATCGTAACAAAGGGTGGGAGAAATTCACTGATAGAGTAATCGAAATTTTAAATAAAGAAAAAAATAATCTGGTATTTATTCTTTGGGGAAGTCCAGCGCAAAAAAAGGCCCAAAGAGTTTCTTCTAACAGGCATCTGATACTTAAATCAGTTCATCCCTCACCCCTCTCTGTTTATCGAGGTTTTCTGGGTTCGAAGCCTTTCTCCCAAGTAAATGCCTACCTAATAGAAAATGGAGAAAAACCTATTGATTGGGGTCTTACTTAATACGTTTAATGATGGAAAGGTAAAAAGGACCCCAGCCGGTTGTATCCGGCAGGACTTGCCAGCCAAATTCCGTCGGTTCTCCAAATGAAAATTCTTTTCTGACTAGTTCAAATCTTCCCGACCTCTTTTCATGAAGCTTATGAAGAATGCCATCGTTTTCAAAAGGAGATAGAGCGCAGGTGGAATAAACTATCGTTCCTCCTACCTTTACAATATCAAGTGCAGAGGCGAGCATAGCAAACTGGGTAATAGCAATTGCCTTAGTTCTACCTGGCGCCCAGTGAGAGAGTTCTTTGGAATCTTCAAGGAGATGTCTCTCCGAGGAACAGGGAGCATCAAGAAGAACCTTATCAAAGATAGATTTTTGGTACAGACTCCACTTGGTGGCATCGTGAGCAGTAATGGAGTGATTTTTTTGCTGTGATTTTGGAAAATAGTCGTCGAAGATGCGATGAATTCTTGCTCGTCTTGCTGCAGAACGATCGTTAGAAACCAGAAGACCATTATTTTTTAACTTTAAGGCACATAGGAAACTCTTTCCTCCAGGAGCCGCGCAAAGATCGACTACTTTTTCCCCAGGATGTAGATCCAAGGCCTCTACCGGAAGGACACTCGCAGCATCCATCAAATAATAATTTAAATGCCCCTCTTCAGTTTTTTCAGGTTGAGGAAATGATTCTTTGACATCATGCTCAAATGAAATGCCAGTGACTTGAAAAGCTGTTTCAGAAAACTTGAATTTACTAAATGGGTTGAGGATTGCCACATGTTTTTTTGGTGCTAAGAGTGCAGTTTTTAAGCGAGGCCAGCGGTCCCCAAATTGGGAGGTATAGAAGTTTTCAAAACCATCGGCGCCTTTGTCAATCATACATAAATTATAACATTAGGAATTTCCCAGGGACGATATTATTTTAACTGACCAATTTAGACATTGAATGACACCCGATTGGCGAAAGATCTCCTTTTTGAGAAAATGAAACCCGCATGAAGATGTTCATTATTTTGATCGCAGTTTTTCAAATAAACTTTGCGGCCGGAGGAAAAAGTATGACAAAAGAAACAGTAACTCTGGCCGGTGGGTGCTTTTGGGGCATGGAGGAAATTTTGAGAAAAATTCCTGGTGTCCTAGGCACAGTGGTGGGTTATACAGGAGGAACTGTTGAGAACCCGACCTACAATCTCGTTAGGTTGGGGACGACTAATCATGCGGAGTCGGTTGAGATTGTTTTTGATCCGAAACAATTAAGCTTTCAAGATCTTCTTGGTTATTTTTTTCGAATGCATGACCCTACCACCATTAATCAACAGGGCAATGATAAAGGAACGCAGTACCGGTCAGTCATTTTCTACCACACTCCGGAACAACATAAAATTGCTCTTGAAACGATCAAAAAACTAGAAGTCTCGAAAAAATGGAAAGGTCCAATAGTCACTCAGATTATTCCGGCCTCAAAGTTCTATCCAGCGGAAGAGTACCATCAGGATTACCTTCAAAAGAATCCCAACGGTTATACCTGTCATTGGCTAAGAGATTAAAGTTCAGAGCTAGCTGGGATGTAGGCATCAGACCGCTTAAGCCTCGGAAGATCTTCTGAGGATTCTTCTGCAAGTGATGAGAATTCCAAACCAAGAACTGAGTTATCCTGGCCAGCACTCTTGACCCATCGACAAATGCCAGTTCCCTTGATGTGCTTTCCCTCCAGATGAAAGTCAAAGCGCACTCCTTCCCCGGGATCAATTCTATCTCTGGTATTAATAAAAAAGGAAACTCCTCCTCTGCCTATGACAATTTTATCATCCAAGGGAATAACCACTTTGTTGGTTTCGATGACATCATTCCAAAGCTTCGGCCGAGAAGCATGCTTGGAAATAATTTTAAAAAGTTGATCTAGTTGAAAAGGCTTATTGATGAGCGCCTCAGCACCCCTTCCGAAAGCATCCATTGGTGAAATATCGGCGAAACCGGTTATAAGAATGACAGGAAAATCTACCCCATATTTTTTTTTGACGATATCCATGAGTTCTACACCAGAGCCGCCAGGCATACGAATGTCTGAAATCATTAAATCGACCGGATGGTGTGAAAGAATATCTTGAGCATGCTGAATATTCTCCGCCTGGAAAACTTTAGCACCCATAAATTCCAGCTCTCCAGCAAGGATTTCTCTGAGATCTTTTTCATCATCAACGATGAGAAGTGTTTTGTGATGAAGGTCGATAATATGATTTTCCATAGTTCATCACATTATCAGATGAAATCAATTGTTGTAGAATTAAGATTTCAAAAGGAAAAGGCCCTAAGTTATCGACAATGGGAAAATTGATCTAATCGCCGAAATAATATCGTGATCCAAACAGCAGATGGAGCTCCAGTCCAGCCCTGGAAACAAAGTCCAAGATAGGGGCAGCCTCGAAAAAAATATCCGCGTCCGAAACCTCAAAACGATGAGCAAGTCCAAAAGGGAGCCTAAGTCCAAGCTCGATATCATCTGAAAATTCCATCCTGCCGCCAAAACCGTAATAGAGATCGAGACCATAGATGTCATTAAAGTAAAAAGCCGAGCTCTGATGAAATAGATAATCTGAATGCATGCTGAGAGAGTTCTTTTTACCGACAGACATGGCAAGTCCCCCATCAAAGGCGCTCTTCTGATCAAGCCAGTACTTGCCATTTAGACCAGTCGGGTTTCCTAATGATACTCCAAGACCCAGTTCATTGGCCCAGGAGGAAAGTGAAAAAAGAGTGAGAAAAAAAATTAAAAATAATTTCATAAACCCCTTAAATGGCAAAATCCTAGCACTATTTTATCGTTGGAGACTTTGAAGTGTCAAAAATAAGATCGATTTAGTTCTCCCCCAAAAGAAAATAAGGGCGTAGAATAAATAGATCTTCAACTTGTTTTGAGTTTATCCTATGAACCTTAGAAATATTCTTCTTACCTTATCTTTCCTAATTATTGGGTTTTGTCTGTCTCTCTTTTTTCAAACCGAAAGTAGCGTCGAAACACTAAACTTTGAGCAATACAAAAATCTCCAATACAATACTGAGCGCTCTCATTCACTTGACGAATTCAACAAGAAAATTTCACCCTACAGAATTGAATCCGTCATCAGAGAAGTCTATGAACGGAATAAACTGGCCGGAGATAAGACCAGAGTTCTTGAGATAGGTGCGGGTAATGGTAGAGTCCTTATGGAACTTAAGAAAATATTTAAGGACGTGGAATTTTATGGAATAAACAAAGAAAAAACTCACACTTTTTACAGACGAGAAAGCTATATCCTTACAGGACTTAAATTTGCCATTTTCAAACAAGAGGAAACCGAAAACATAGAGCTCCCCTTTATTGTATTTCAAGATCTGGACTTCGGAGCAGAAATTCCCTACGGTGAAGCAAAGTTTGACATTGTGTTTTCTCAAAATACGATGGAGCACGTTAAGTATAAGTTTGAACTTTTCAACTCAATCTTAAGAGTTTTACGGCCGGGGGGACTGTCCTTTCACACTGACTTCAAAGGAGTCAATATCTACTCTCGTGGATTAGTCCTTGATCTCAGAGATGCATTTGCAGAAATAAGAAAAAATGGTATTGAAATAAATACTCTTGAAGAAAAAACTAGTCTTCGTTTTAGAAGAGGAAACCAACTGTCAAAAT
Source organism: Halobacteriovoraceae bacterium (assembly GCA_040382195.1). Classification (GTDB taxonomy): domain Bacteria; phylum Bdellovibrionota; class Bacteriovoracia; order Bacteriovoracales; family Bacteriovoracaceae; genus Peredibacter. The sequence goes on from JBEIFX010000002.1 coordinate 58,459, forward strand.
TTCCTCTCACTCCACATCAACAAATCCCTGAAAATATTTCGAATCTATCTCAGGAGGTAAGAAAACCTGAGATGTCTTACAACCTTAATCTATAAAAAAGGCCTTTCCACAAATCCATTGTGAAAAGGCCCAGACAGATGAACAATACTAGCTTCCGCAGCTGACACAGGCCTCAGGATTATCTAGTGAACAAACCATCGCAGCCGCCTGGTCCTCAGAAGACTTAGTAGTTTCTTTAATTGTAAATTTTATCGCATCTACTGCTGGACGAGTTCTCAGGTAATACATCCCGGTTTTAAGTCCCAGCTTCCAGGCCGTGAAGTGGAGACTGGAGAGTTTACCAAAGTTTGTGTCTTCCATATGAATGTTGAGTGACTGAGATTGATCTATGAAAGCTCCACGATCGGCTGCCATCTCAAGGATAGACTTTTGCTTAATCTCCCAGACAGTCTTGTAAAGCTCCTTTAATTCAGCAGGAACCTCTGGAATGTATTGAACCGATCCATTGTGAGCGATGATCCGGTCTTTCATTTCTTCATTCCAGAGTCCAAGCTGAATAAGATCCTTCACGAGGTGCTTATTAACAACGGCGAATTCTCCAGATAGAACTCGGCGTGTATAAATGTTTGAGGTTACCGGCTCAATGCACTCATTATTTCCAAGAATTTGGGAAGTAGAGGCAGTAGGCATTGGCGCCAAAAGAAGAGAGTTTCGAACACCATATTGTTTAATCTTTCCTCGAAGACCGTTCCAGTCCCAGCGTTCTGTGGTTTTCATTCCCCACATGTCATGCTGGAGAATTCCTTGTGACACCGGAGAACCTGGATATGAATCATAATGACCGGATTCTTTAGAAAGATCACAAGAAGCAGAAAGAGCGGCGAAATAAATAGTCTCAAAGATCTCTTTATTTACCCTTCTTGCTCCCTCTGAATCAAAAGGAAGACGGAGCTTAAAGAAAGCGTCAGCAAGCCCCTGGACACCGATTCCGATCGGACGGTTTTTCATGTTCGAGTAGCGGGCCTCTTCGACCGGGTAGTAATTAAGATCGATAATGCGGTTTAAGTTCTTGGTCACTTGGTAAGTCACATCAAAGAGCTTCTTGTGATCGAACTGACCATTATCGACAAACTTTGGCAGGGCGATCGAAGCGAGGTTACAAACCGCAATTTCTTTTTCAGAAGTGTACTGGATGATCTCGGTGCAAAGGTTAGAAGACTTGATGGTCCCGAGATTCTTCTGATTCGACTTCTCGTTCGCTGCGTCTTTGTAGAGCATAAACGGCGAGCCGGTTTCGATCTGAGAAGAGATGATCTTGAACCACAGATCACGGGCCTTCAAGGTCTTAAGACCACGACCCTCTTTTTCAAACTGCTCATAGAGGTCTTCAAATTTTTTACCGTAGCAGTCTGAAAGGCCTGGGGACTTGTTCGGACACATAAGGGTCCAGTTACCGTCGGTTTCAACGCGCTTCATGAAAAGATCATTGATCCAAAGTGCGTAGAAAAGATCCCGGGCCCGGAGTTCATCTTTACCGTGGTTCTTCTTTAGCTCAAGGAAGTCCTCGATGTCAGCATGCCATGGCTCAAGGTAGATGGCGAAGGCACCCTTACGCTTTCCTCCGCCCTGGTCAACGTAGCGGGCAGTGTCGTTAAACACACGAAGCATCGGAACTATACCGTTTGAGGTCCCGTTCGTGCCTTTGATGAAAGAACCCTTAGCGCGAATGTTGTGGATCGAGAGGCCAATACCTCCTGCCGATTGAGAAATGAGAGCGCACTGTTTGAGGGTCTCGTAAATTCCGTCAATCGAATCATCTTTCATGCTCACCAGGAAGCATGACGACATTTGCGCTTTATTAGTGCCGGCATTAAAAAGAGTCGGAGAAGCATGCGTGAACCAGCCATCGGAAATGAGATGATAGGTTTTAATAGCTTCTTCGATGTTTCCAATTTGTACTCCTAGGGCGACACGCATAAATAGATGCTGAGGACGTTCAACAATTTTTCCGTTAACTTTTAAGAGATAGGACTTCTCAAGAGTCTTGTAGCCAAAATAATCGAATTCGAAGTCTCTCGAATAAGCGATCTCCTTCATGATGCGGTCTTTGTGCTGGTTTGCAAAACCGAAGATTTCTTCTGAGATTAGGGGCTGATGCTCACCAGTGAATTCATTCTTGTAACCATAAAGCTTTTCAAAGGTCTCCATGAAAGAATCCGAGGTCTGCCGGTGAAGGTTCGCGACAGCGATCCTCCCCGCAAGACGAGCGTAGTCCGGGTGAACAGACGTCATGTAGGCAGAAACCTCGGCCGAAAGGTTATCAAGCTCTTCCGTGGTGATCCCGTCGAAGAGGCCATTAATCGTTCTCTTCGCGACCTGCATAGAATCAACATACTTAGGGTCAAGACCATAAGTCAGTTGGGAGATACGATGGGTGATCTTATCAAATTGTACTGGTTCTCTTTTACCTGAGCGTGTTGAAACGAACATCTTCTACTCCTTAAAAATCCATGTCTGTTGAGAAAGCGAACTGAGCTCCGGCCGGCTCTTTTGTTGAATTCATAACCCCGGCTTTCTGATACTCAGCGACGCGTTTCTCGAAAAAGTTTGTCTTCCCTTGCATTGAGATGAGTTCCATCCAATCGAACGGGTTCTTCGCATTGTAAATATCTGAGTAGCCCAGTGATCTCATGAGGCGGTCTGCGACAAACTTGATGTATTCTTTCATCATGTCAGCGTTCATGCCGATGAGGGAAACAGGAAGGGCCTCTGTGATAAACTCGCACTCGAAGTTCACGGCTTCCATCACAAGTTCACGGATGCGGGACTCGGCAGGCTTATTGGTGATGTAGTTCTTATAAAGAAGGCAGGCAAAGTCTGTGTGAAGACCTTCATCTCGGGAGATGAGTTCATTCGAGAAAGTGAGTCCCGGCATGAGGCCACGCTTCTTAAGCCAGAAGATGGAACAGAAAGAGCCAGAGAAGAAGATTCCTTCAATGGCAGCGAAGGCAACAAGTCTCTCAGCGAAAGAGTCGTTACCATAGATCCATTTCATGGCCCAATCAGCTTTCTTCTTGATGCACGGGATGTTATCGATCGCCTTAAAGAGGTAATCCTTCTTGGCCGGATCTTTAATATAGGTGTCGATTAATAGCCCGTAAGTTTCCGCATGGATATTTTCCATGGCAATCTGAAACCCATAAAAAGATCGGGCCTCTGGAATCTGAACATCATTATAAAAACGAAGTGCAAGATTCTCATTAACGATGCCATCAGAAGCAGAAAAGAAAGCTAAGATGTGGGATATATAGTGACGCTCCTGATCATTTAAGGCTTCCCAATCTTTTAAGTCAGAATACAAGTCAATTTCTTCGGCGGTCCAGAAACTTGCCATTGCCTTTTTATACATATCCCAGATGTCGTGGTACTTGATCGGGAAAAGTACAAATCGAGCGTTAGTTTCTTTTAGTAGTGGCTCCATGCTCATACCCCAGCTCCTTCTTCATGATGTGTGTGGTGGTGTTCATTCATCTGTCTTAATTTAAGCGTAGTGGTTACTCTGACATTTGAAAAGTGAAAAATCTATATATAGTAGTATCGACATTTTTTTGACGTTTTTATAACTAGATTTAGTGGAGTGCCCGATAAATTTCATCGAGAAGAAACCCTAAAATTAAACAAAAACTTACATATGAGACGTAAGTTGTGTCTCCAGCTTTACAAAGCAAAATCTAAGAAATCCCTCAAATGTCTTTTTTCTCCACTTGCAGGTGGCACTTTTTGCCTAGCGCAAAGAAGCACCTTTCACCATGAAATTAAGAGGGATTCAATAGCTCTAACACGCTCTTGTTTTCCCTCTTGCTCTAGATCATCTGCAAACACCTATCACCCCTAACCTCACTGATCCAAAGAAAGATGTCGCTGACATTTTGGCAAAGATTCTTTTAAGTCACTTAAAGATTTCGAAACCGAGATTTATTTCTTAAAACAGACTTTTTTTATGTAAAGATAGAAGTTCAGGAGGGAGCTATGACAAATATTAAGTACTCGGAAAAAAGAAATATGAGACTATTTTTTTTACTCACAGCTCTACTTTTTTCTTGTAACCAGGATAACACTAAAGATGCACCAATCCCCACTGCTTATCGACAAACTAAATCCATTTCGTACAATTCGGTTAGTGTGGACGTCATAATAGATAAGCCTGCAAAAAACGACCTAGACGTTTTACTTGTATTTCACGGAACTGTTGCTTCGGATAGTGACATTCTTACTGCTGCAAATACCACACTTGATAAATTCAAAGGAATTTTAGAGAGAAATGACATGATGATTGTAAGTGTAGCATATCCACAAGAAAGTGTTTTATTGGGCGACAGTATCGTCAAATGTGAGGCTGCATTATTGTGGTTGAAAAATAAAGCTAGTAAAGAATTAGGGATAACTGTGAAAAAAATTTTCTTAGGAGGGCATTCACAAGGAGGCTATATGGTAACAAGGCTTAATACAATTCAAGAGACAAATGGAGTCATAGCAAATGCACCAGGTCCATTAAACCTTGTCTATAGATGTAACTTGGAGGAGACAGGACAAATTCAACGAGGTGCTGTATGTACAAAATTAAAAGCAGCATATGGGCCTCCATTAAACAATCCCGGCCCATACACTCAAAGGTCATTACTTAATTTTACAAACGAGTTTAAGTCCGACATCTTATTCGTTCAGGGATTAAATGACTCACCAATTCAAATGCATACTTGGCCAGAATTTAAAAAAGAAATATTGGAGTGCACAGATTGTCAAAATAGCCAGTTTGTAGAGATTGCAGGCGGCGGACATGGCTCATTATTTGAAAGCTCCACTGGAAAATCTGAATTTAACAACTTTATAAATAACCATTGATGTTCAACTAGTAGAAATCGATTGGACATATATTAACTGACCGACTTCAGTGGTGTTATGTCCAGTTTGCATTTTTGAACTTGAAAATTCACCAGTCTCATAATGGCCCAGAGTTAAGTGAATACTTGTGAACGAGTACCCTAAAGATGCATCAGAAGTTTCATAGAAAGGTTTCTTTCGTCCTCGTTGAGGGCAGCCTTTCTAAAAAGCCTTAAGTTTCAAAAATTACGAGTTAATTTTCAAGTCCAACACCAATAGTTTGGGTCAGTTAGAATCAAATCTTAAAGATAAAGCTAATTTTTGTCGATAAATAGAGTAATTAGTTTTGGGGGCTCTTTACGTGAAAATAAGCAACTTTTTATGCCTCGGTTTATTGTCGGTTGTGATTTCCTGTAATCCTTTAGGTAAACAAGAATCTGACTCACCGACTTCTTCTGTTTCTGTAGAGGCCTCCTCTCCCACTCTAAGCTATGATGGTTCTACCACGTCGAGCAGTGTTGGTGTTGCCATCTCGGTTGCTCCGACCACTCTTAATGACAACGGTGCAGAGATTACTAATTGTGTAATATCCCCTTCACTCCCATTAGGCCTTAGCATTAATTCCTCTACCTGCGTAATCTCAGGAACTCCTGCTATTTCACTTCTATCTACCAATTACTCGATAGTGGTAACAAACTCGGTTGGATCTTCCACTGCGACTGTGACTCTTTACGTCGCTCCTTGCTCAAGCGCAGAGATTTCTGCCATTCCATTTGCTGGCGAAGGGAGTGTGAATAATCCTTATCGCATTTGCTCCATGGCTCAACTTAATAGCGTTCGAGACCACACTGCAGGACATTTTGAGCTCAGGGGCGACATAGATGCTTCTGGCACGACCTTTACTCCCATTCCAAATTTCAAAGGTGAGTTCGATGGAAAAGGTCATACCATCTCCAACCTAACAATATCTTCCCCATCCTCAAATTTTGTCGGATTTTTTGCTAAGTTGAGTGGTGCCACCGTTAAAAACCTCATTCTTACAAATTTAAACGTGAGTGGAAGTTCATACGTGGGGGGGCTTGCTGGAAGAATCGGTCCCGCAAGTTTGGTGAGTCGCGTGTCGACCTCAGGCACCGTGAGGGCAACCGGTGAGTATTCTGGAGGACTCGCGGGTCGCGCGCAGTACGCTCGGGTACTTCAATCAAAATCTTCTGCCGCGGTCATGGGAGCAAGTTTGACAGGTGGACTTCTAGGAAGCTGCTCTCAGTTTTGTCAAGTCTCGCAAGCCTTTGCTTCCGGTGCCGTTACTGGAACATCGCTTGTGGGAGGACTAATCGGAGACCTTGAAGTTGGCTCGAAAGTGGATCATGTCTTCGCTCAGGGAGTCGTGAATTCAGACTCCCAAAAGCTTTTGATCGAGAGAGCAAGCATGGATCCGGAGCAGACGACCTATTCATTGGCCGCGCTTGTGGAAAACGCATTTTTTGATTCAGAGATTTCAGGAGCTTCTGATTTTGGAGTGGGAGTCACTGGATCTAATCCCGGAAGTAGCTTCTCTTCCTGGGACTCCACGATTTGGGTACTTTCTGATAGCGCTTTTCCAAGGCTCAAATACTTTGAAGCTTCTCTGACCTATCAAGAGATCACCGAGCCTGCTCTCACACCATTATTGTGCTCGAATTCTGCTGCATTTGATGGAGGACATGGTACGCGATCATCGCCGTTTCTGATTTCTACTGCAGCTCAAATGCAGAACGTCCACTGCAACCCACAAGCCTCGTTTAGGCTTACTGCTGACATCGACATGGCCGGAATGAGTTATTCCCGCCCTTTGAACTATTCAGGTCAGTTCGATGGGGCGGGCCATACGATTTCCAATCTCCTCATCCCGCGAATCGAGGGAGTTTGGAAAACTGGTCTCTTTGATTCGCTGATGGGCGGAATAGTAAAGGATCTTTCTGTGCTAAACGCTAATGTCACCGGGAATTATTCGGTTGGCGTAATCGCAGGACATGCCGAAAAAGGAGCGGTCGTTCTTCGCTGCCGAACCTCCGGTGCTGTGACTGCTCTGGGTGGAGCGATTGCTACTTCTGAAGGAGAAACAGATTGGGGCGCAGGTGGCTCAGGTGGCGTCGTGGGAAGCATGTGGCATTCCCTAGTCGCGGAATCCGCATCGAGCGTCACAGTTTCGGCTGATCATCGCTCAGGCGGATTAATAGGTCAGGGCGAGCCTCAGGCGATGATTTGGGACTCGTACGCAACTGGTACGGTAAGCTGTGAAACCTTTTGTGGTGGACTCGCTGGAGTTATGGCCCACGGATCTACAGGGGCCTATAACTTTGTTCTTGGTACTGGCCCTCTGATCGGTTATGGTGACGAAATTCCTGATAGCTACGTGAACCCTAATTCAAACCAAACGGCGAATTGGGACCCTGGCATTTGGGATACCACTTCAAGTACCTATCCTCTAATAAGAGGTCTTAGTGCTAACTAGATCACCTTATAGTATTTCATGACCGATGGTAGAAGCTACTGATAACAATTTCAATCATCACACGACGTCCTTCAAATGGAAACATTTTTTAGAATCAGAACAAAAAAATTAAAAAAAAGAAATGAGTATTGTAAAAAAGCTTGAATTCTTTTGTTACTATAAGTGATTAACAAACAGAAAAATAAGATTAGAGAGACTTCTTTTTATTCAATAGAAATTATCCAACCATACATCGATTGCAGGGAATGCCCATTTACAAAAAAAATTGAAAAAATTAAGCAGTGATCAAATATTAAAGGATCAAAACTGAGGAGATGTATTTCTAAAATGAGACAGAATAAATTAAAAGATATTTTTGATTGAGGAGACTTTAATTCATCATTAATTTTTTTTATTTCAAATAAATAACATTTGTCATGCCTAAATAATCGACTTGAGTTCCAATTAAATTCTTCAAAACATAAACAAAAATATACCAAGAATATTTCTGAAAAAATTGATTATGTTTTTGATCTGTCAAAACGATAAGAAAATACTGAACCGCAACTCAGAGGAGATCAAATTGATATTTTACACTCTTCAAGGGCCAACATATAAACTTGAGATTTATGAGGATCAGATCCGTCTGATTCCAAAAACATGGTCACAAATCTTTAGGAAGAAAAAAACTGCTGATCGTTTCATAATCAGAGAGCTTTCTCAATTTGAAATAACGGTTCCAAAATTTCTGTTCATTAGTGGGAAAATCGAGTGGTCGACTTTCAACGGTCATCAAGGCTCATTCCGCTTTACGACGAATCCCGCAATGGTAAAAAAAATAGAAATCTACCTTCAAAAACGTGTCATTAAAAATCATCAGCTTTGCGAACTCAAAACATCTTCAAAGAAAAATACTAGGCCAAGTGAAGATCTGCTTTCTGCGTAAAGAGGGTCTAAAAGCCACTTTGAAGATTTAAGATTTTGATCTTTTTTTCTTTTTTGAGGCGTCTTTGAACGTCCTCTCGATTGTCTCCAATGACCAATTCACAAAGGCCATGAGTCGAACTAAAAGGATAGCGATCAAAAAATTTCATCTTTTTCAAAAAAATTCTTTCTTTTTTCGAAGCTCTAGGGCAACCGGCAAGAAGAGATCCTGAGTATGTCTGAATACCTGAATGTATTTTGAGTATGAATTTTTTTGAAACGTTCATGGTTTTGTAGGAAATACCATCAAGTTCAAAACCAGATAACTCCCAATGGCCAGGATTTAAAAAGTGATTATTGATCCCTTTGTTTAAGATGAGTGAAACAGAAAGCTCACTTTCAACGTTTTTGTAATGAAGTACAACTTTATCGGGCGAGAAGAGTTCCCAAACAGCGCCTTTACTAAAACTTTTTGTGCCGTCTCCCTTTTGGATGCTCCTGACGTCGGATTTTCTCAAGTTCTGGTCTTTGTCATGATAGGAGGCACAACCAAAGAAGTGAAGGATGAGGGCAGAATAAAAAAGTAATTTCATAGAGTTATTATGTTAAATGAAGTGACATCGGTCAACGGGTGAAATGACATATCAAAGACAAACCCATAACAATTAAGTTATTATTCTACATAAATGCATTTAACTTCAGCTTTCTCGCTAACCTTTATTCAGTGGAAGGACGCCCTTGAGTCATTCAAGGAATCTTCACATCTTCTCCCTTTTTTCATCGAGGGACTCTATGGAGACCGTTCGATCTGGAAAAAACATGTGTCTCCTAAAACACTCCAGCGTCTTTTCTCAAATTGGGACTTTTCCCTTCCAGATATAACAACCTTCAAAGAAGCGGAAGATGGAACTGTTAAATTTCTCATGAAGCTTCCAGACGGGATGGAAGTTGAGACAGTCCTTATTCCTTTTTACAAACGATTCACGATTTGTCTTTCTACTCAAGTCGGGTGCGGCATGAATTGCAGTTTTTGTTTCACTGGAACACAAGGATTTAAAAGAAATCTTAAGGCCGGAGAAATTGTTGGTCAGTATCTCAAGGCCCGCGAATGGCTTTTGGAAAGATATCCTAGCTCTTTACGACCCAGCATTGTCTTAATGGGCCAGGGAGAGCCTCTTCACAATGCCGATGAAGTAGGTAAAGCACTAAAAGTTCTAACTGATAGTAAACTTGGTGGTGTTGGTCATCGTCAAATAACTCTCTCTACTGTAGGATTTGTTCCGGGACTTCAAAAGTTGTCAAGCTTTCCCAAAGTCAATATCGCACTGTCACTCCACTCGCCATTTCAAGAAGAGAGATCATTGCTCATCCCAGTCAATGACAAATATCCTCTCCAGGAAGTCATGACCTACCTAGATGCACTTCCTCTTTTACCAAGACAATATGTAACTTATGAATATCTTCTAATAAAAAACTTTAATATGAGTGATCAACACGTGGAAGCACTCTCCGACTTACTTGGCAATCGAAGGGCGATATTGAACCTCATACCTTTTAATCCCTTTCCAGACACGCTTTGGGAGAGACCTTCTGAAAGTCAAATCAACACATTTAAGGAGAAGCTAGTTCAAAAAAAGTTGAGAGTGATGGTTCGCACGACAAAAGGGTCTGATATTCTGGCCGCATGTGGACAGTTGAAAATAAATAGGTTATCGGTTAAAAATGGAAGAAATGGATAATGACTATTCCGCCCGCTTTGGCGGCATTGGTAGACTCTTTGGTACAAAAGCTCAGGAAAAGATCAAAAGCTCAAAAGTCTTAGTTGTGGGTATCGGAGGTGTAGGATCGTGGATAGCCGAAGCCTTGGCAAGATCAGGTATCGGCCAGCTCACCTTAGTTGATCTCGATGATGTATGTGTCACAAACATTAATCGGCAAGTACATGCCCTAAGCTCGACCGTTGGCCAGTTTAAGGTCGACGTTATGAAAAAGCGCATCGAAGACATCCATCCAGGCTGCAGGGTTGAAACAAAACAATGTTTTTTTAATCCTAAGAATCTTCTCAATATCTTTGACCAACATTTTGATTATGTCATTGATGCCTGTGATGACTTTACCAATAAATGCTATCTGATCGATCACTGCAGACAAAATCGTATTCCACTGGTAGTGATGGGAGGAGCTGGTGGCAAGCTTGATCCGCAACAAATAAAAGTAACAGACATGGCCAGTTCTGCAAACGATCGGCTTTTGGCCAGACTTCGAAAAAAACTACGTCAGGATTTCGCCTTCCCTTCGGAAACTCAGGGAGACTTCGGTGTGTGGGCGGTTTGGTCCCATGAGAGGGCCCTATATCCCACTGCTGACGGTTGCTTAACTTATAAACCTCCAGGGATGGCAAAAAATATGGATTGTGAAGAAGGGTTTGGATCAGCAAGCTTTGTCACAGGGGCCTTTGCTTTTGCTGCAACATCATTGGTTTTAAGGGAGATCACAAAGGATCTAAGATGAAAAAGTTTTTCAATGATCTGAAATCGTTTCTCCAAGCGACCGCTTATGACGAGAGAATCCCCTCTAAAGATAAACGTATTCTTCTCGCTCTTATTGCTCTCGTTTTTTCTCCATTCGATATAATTCCTGATTGGATTCCCTTAATTGGAATTTTGGACGACCTTATCATTATTTCTTTTGTCCTTGATTACTTCTTTTCAGTGCTTGATAGCAGGATTTTACTATCTCATTTTCCTTGGGATCTCAAGGCCTATACTCGGCTCAAAAAAGTAGCAACGGCCCTTCAAATATTTGTTCCAGGCTTCATAAAAAAAAGAATCTGGAGTTATGTTGGAGATCCCTACTAAAATCAATCACGATATTCTGGGACAATCTTCTTTATTTCTTTCTGAATTTCTTTGAATTGGGCACCATCAAGATCAATCGAATTTACTTCCTCGATCCGGTTATTGGAGGGTACCAAAGAAGCAGGTGCCCTGGCGGCTACGCTAGCGGCCTGCTTATTGATCTGGGACCACTGTTCGGGAGTCATAGATTTCATTCTAAGCTTCGCTTTTTGTGCTTCAACTTCTGAAATCACGTTTTCTCTAACCATCTGTTGAAGCATCGCCTCAACGTTTTCGGGAGCTACTTCGGCGACAGCGGTTAAGGTAAATAAAAAAAGAAAAAGCAGGTAACGTTTCATTTTGACTCCTCTTTGGATATATCGGAGGAGTGTCGCAATTTCTTTAAAAGAACATTTCCGACTGATGAAATCGACTACATAGGGACATTTTCAAAAGAACTTGATAGAGACTTTTAGTACCCTTGTTAAAACAGACTTAAAAGGTTTGGATATCTCTGGATGGCAGCAAGGTCCAAGAAAAATAAAACTAGAGATCAGATTCTTTTAAATCTAAAGAAAGTTTATCACTTTGTAAGTTCTAACCTCTTTGGGTGTTTCAACTTCAAACTCTTCACCAGTTTTGAGCCCTAAAAGAGCATCACCGATGGGTGAAAAAACAGAGACAACAAGAATTAGCTTCCCTTCAACTGACAACAGAGTCCCACCAGCAGTTGGTAAAAGAAAGTACGAACGAAGCTGATTCTGATGAAGCAAATCAACGAGGGCGCCTATGGCCACCTCTTCCATTTTTTTAGACGCATCAAGATCAATGTCTTCCAGGATTTGAATTTCAAGCTTGAGTTCTTCTACTCGTTTAGTTTCAGCACTTGCGAGATAAGAGGCTTCAATAGCCCGAGTATCATACTTACTTTCCGCTTTAAATTCCTGATCTGTGGCAAGAGACGTCGAGGCATCTCGCGAAGCCTCAAGAAGCTTTAGTTCTTCCTTAGCACGCTTTAAAAGCTCATTTAAAATAGCTACCTTCAACTAAACACCACAGCACTTTTTGAACTTTCTACCGGATCCACAATTGCATGGATCATTACGACCAACTTTCGGCCCCAATCTTCGAAGAGGTTCAGCCCCATGAATTTGACCCTCTTTAAATTTCCATTCACCATTATGTTTATTAAAAAGGGAAGTTTCATGATGGCGAAGCTCAGCGCCTGAAGCCTTATCCTGATAATGTGCGATGAACTCTACGGTGCCTGTTTGATCTGAAGGACCACCCTTCTGCGTTTTTCTAATTTCAAGTCCCTTCCATTCAGAACTTTCTGCCCACTTAAGTGCCTCTTGTTTATTGAAAACTTCATTTTCTAATGAAATTTGAGTTTGATCAATATGGCCAATGTTCTTCACGACATAAGCTGAATATCGTGAGCGCATTAATTGCTCAGCAGTTGAAACTTTCTTTATACCTTCCACAAAGGGGGCACAACATTGTTCATAACTAAGTTTTGACTCTTCTAAAGATCTGCATGGGCATACGGACATTCTTCTTCTCCTATTATTTCCCCTATTATCAAGGTAAGATCAAAAGGATTCAATCAACAATTTGGTCCCCATGAAGAAAATTCAAAAAACGCGACTTCCCATTGATGATTTCCTAGATGATATCGTTTCTGCGACCAATGACTACCAAACCATTCTAGTCAAGGCTTCCCCGGGTTCTGGTAAAACAACTCGCCTGCCTTGGTCGCTAGTCCAAAGACTCAAACTAAAAGTTGCTGTACTCGAGCCAAGAAGACTTGCGGCAAAGTTGGCGGCCATCCGCGTGGCAACTGAAGAGGAACTGACTATAGGAAGAGAAGTTGGTTATCATTTTCGTCTTGAAAAAAAGATTAGTCATGAAACAGAATTAACTTTCTTTACTGAGGGAACCTTTCTAAAACGTTTTCTCTCAGATCCACTCTTGTCTGGAATAGATATTCTCATCCTAGATGAATTTCATGAGAGGCATCTTGAAACAGATCTTGCACTTGCCCTTGCAAGTGAAGTTCAGAAAAAACGAGGTTTAAAAATTATCCTAATGTCGGCGACTCTCGATTTAAAGCTTATAGAAGCCTTTCCAGAAGCACGAATCTTTGACATCAATGCACCATTTTTTCCAGTCGAAGTAACATTCCTGCCGAACATTCCAAGTGTCCTGGATCAGTCTCTTGAAATAAAGGTCAAGAAATCAATCGCAGAATCGGACGGAGACACCCTGGTCTTCCTTCCTGGCATGCGAGAAATGCTGAGAGTCCAGAGCGTTCTTTCCAAAGATCTGGAAGTCTTTCTTCTCCACTCTGACCTCTCCCGTGAGGAACAGGAATCTGCTCTTGCGCCCAGTTCTCGAAGAAAAATTATCCTTGCCACGAATATCGCTGAGAGCTCCGTGACTATTCCTGGAATTAGAACGGTGATAGATTCTGGAATTCAAAGAAGTGCTTTTTATTCGCCTTGGACAGGACTCAAGTTCATTAAGGATTATCCCATCACCCAATCGAGCGCTAATCAGCGTACAGGCCGAGCTGGACGTACTGGGCCTGGCCAATGCATTCGTCTCTTTAGCCAGACAGACTATCAATCAAGAGAAGAGCATACTCTTCCCGAAATAAAAAAAGCCGATCTAACGGACACTGCTCTCTTTTTATTAAGCTCAGGACTTTCCCCAAATTGGTTTGAAAAACCAGATGAAGATAAAATTTTTCGTGCTAAAAAACTTTTAGAACTTATCGGAGCCCTTAAGAGTGGTTCTATAACAGAGATCGGAACCAGGCTTCTTGACTATCCGCTAGAAGCCCGACTAGCAAGGGTCCTTTTGGAAGGAGAGGATCTCATCCTAGAATCTAAAAAGAAGCTCATTCACTTTATTTGTTCTGATCTCGAGGATGACCGATCGGGAATGCTCTTGCGACGCTTGCAATTCTATCTCTTCAAAAGTGGGAATAGCTCCGCGCCCTGGGAAAAGTGCCTCCTCACAGGTTTCATTGATCAGGTTGCTCTCTATCGCTCAAAATATCGGGACTTTATTCACTATTCAGGAAAAATTTTAAAAGCACACGGAAGTCTCAATCATTTAGTTGATGGTTTTTATATCATTTTTGACATTACTCAACGGCAGGAAGCGGTCAAAGTGATGGAGTTTAAGGAGGAATGGGCATTCGAACTTGACCCCTTCCCTTTTTCGGAGGAAGAAGAAATTGAAGTTTCAGAAATAATCCAACTTAAACGAAAAACAAAACTTGGGAGCATCGTCATTGAGGAGGATATACGAAAGTTCTCCTGGCATGATTCCCCTCCATCCCTTCATGAGAAAATCATTAGTCAAACTTCAAATCTCATGGTTGAAAAAATTAAAATCTGGAAAGAATCCCAAAACTTTCTCAGAATCTCATTCTGGTGCAAGGAATTGGGAAAAGACCTCGATAGTGCCATCAATCAGGTGCGAACAGAAGATTTTTTAGAACTCTATGGGCTTCATTGGGAAAACTTCCCACTTTTTATTCACTCATCAATCGAAAAGATATTGGATTTAAAAAGAATGGATCAGGAACTTCCTCGGGAAATAAATCTTGGAGGCCGACGGAATATCGTCGTTCACTACCCTTTAAACCAAGGACCTTTTGTGGAAGCACCTATTCAGGAATTTTACGGACAAAAAGAAACTCCGACTATTATGAATGGCAAAGTCTCTTTAACCTTGCGTCTTTTAGGACCGCACAAAAGACCTGTCCAAATCACCAGTGACTTGGCTGGCTTTTGGCGAAAAACCTATCAGGAGATGAAAAAGGAATACCAGAAAGAATACCCTAGGCATTACTGGCCAGAAATCCCTTGGGAAGCAAGGCCCTATCTTTTAAAGTCACATCTTCCTAAAACCTAGATCGCCCCTTCTGATCACCAATATATTTAAAACGTGGAATTTCTTTGCCATCGACCAATACTTTTTCTAAAAACATCTTGAGAGGTCTAACCCATATTTTTGACTCTGAGTTATCATAAAGGCACATATAAATGACCATCCACTCCAAAGATTCTGAGTGCTTTGCAAGTTCCATAACGACATAATTTTTCCCTTTATAATGTTGGTAGACACCATTAGGTATTAAGTCACTATTTACCATGTGATTTCCTCCAAAAATAACCCTGGCATTATACCAATAAGAATTAAAAGAAGGAGTGCAAAAATATAAGGAAACATTTCGGGAAGTGAAAGATCCCGATCAGTTATTTGATCTTTATATGGTGAAGGTCCTAAAAAAATCTTTGTAAAAATCAAAAAAAAGAGAATGCCGTTAAGACAGGTGGCCATAATGTGACCAAGCCCAAGATATTGGTGATAATGAAGTAGGCCAGTGATGACCAAATCTTCAACGACAAAGGAGGCCCCAAGTGGAACACCAATCACGCAAAAGCCGAAAAGGCAGAAAAAAGTAGAAAGCTTTGGAAAATAGTTCGAAAGACCATAAAAGTGAGATCTCCGTTTAAAGCTAAAGTGGTACTGTACATAACTTAGAATAGAAAAAAGTGAGGTACCAGCAATTGAGATCACCATCATGTGAAGATAAGAACCTTTGACGGCCGTAAGATCCGCTTGCATGCCAGTTAAAAGCAGAGATGCCTGAGCAATGTAAAAATATGTCGTCTTCTTTTTGAGACTTTGTTCCAGAATGCCACGTAACGACCAATAAACTGAGGAGAAGATCGAAAGCCCTAGGAGGAGAATTTTAAAAAAGTCAGGATCATATTTAAGGGTCGGAAGAAGAAGCCGCACAAAAAGAAGAACACCCGCACGCGAGAGAAAGATTGCAGAAAATTCATACCATGGTAAGTAATCTACAACATCGTGGACCCATGAATGAAAAGGAAAAATACCGTGTGATTCATAAACAATAATAAATGACAATATAAGAACAGGCCATGTGAAAAATGATGCAGGAATCTCATTCAAGGGAGTAATCAAGACCCCGGATTCCCAAGCAAGAATCATCAAGCAAAGAAAACAAACCGCCGTAACGGCATGTTGAATAACATAGGTTCCTCCATGGCGATCTTTAAAAAAGGGAGCTATCGGAAGACTGCGCTGAAAAATCCAAAAAATAAAAAAAGAGGGAAGATTATTTGCAAGGATAATACCCAATCCTCCGGCGACGTAAAATAAAAAAACCGTTGAAAGGTTGATCGTGTGACGAATGGGGAAAAGACCTATAAAAAGAGAGCCACAATAAAGAGCACCGATAAAAATACTTATCTTGTTGTGGCGCATATCTAAGAAAGAATAGGCTTCCTTAGACGTGCCAAAATCCTGAGCAAAAAAGATAAAAAGAAAAAATAAAAAAAGTATTCCAAGAAGGTAAACGATAAAGTCCTGCCAAAATTTACCAAAGCCGTAAAAAGTAGATAAAAAACCGGTACCGAGGGTTGAAATAAGCGGAAGAGCTTCAATAATATGAGGTGAAATTTTCATTTAAACCTCCTGAGTAAGAATCTTAGAACTCTAGTATCAAACCGCCTCCACCGTTCTTCAAAATCCATATAGACTTTCATGGGAAACAGCAGACCGTTAATAATTCGTTGTAAAAAATAATCTAAATGAAATCCATGGAGTGCATGAATGTAAATTTTCTTGCGAATCTCTGGTGAGAAAAGAAGTTCCAGACCAAACTTCCTTTTAATCGTCTTATTTTGTTCAACTGCAGGGTTTTCAAAAAAATCATGAATAAGTGAACTTGAACGTAAAAATTGATAAGTGCGAAGAGCCGCATGGGTAACAACATGAAATAGTGCAAACCTTGTAAAACCCAAAGCAATCTCAACGTAAATGATTCCGACCTGGGAGATTGTTGCGTAGGCGAGCATAGTTTTAGCATCTGTTCTCGTCCTTCCAACCATCGTACTATAAACTGCCGAAATAAGACCAATGGCGGCAATAGAAAAAAGTAGAACTGGGAAATGATGAAAATAGTCGTAAAAGCGCAATAAAAGGAATGGTCCTAGATGTACAGACAATGCACCGTAAAAAATCGCACTTGAAGGAGTCGGACCTTCCATGGCGGTGGGAAGCCAGGAACTCATGGGGAATTGACCAGCTTTTGCAAGAGAGGCAAAAATGAGAAAAGCTCCAATGAGACATAAATCAATATTCTCACTCGCATGATGGAGCGTCTGTGGCATGAGTGTGAAGTCAGTTGTATGGAGATGAAGATGCGCCCAGGCAGCAGCTGCAAGAATACCCATATCACAAATACGATAAGTAATGATCGCCTTGGTTGCATGATAGACTGGAAGAGGGCGATTATAGAAATAACTAATTAAAAGAACAGAGGTTGTCCCCACAAGTTCCCACCCCGCAAAAAGGAAATCAAGAGAACGAGAGAAAGAAACAATCATAAGGCCGAACATCAGCATGGATAGAAGAAAGATAAATCGAAAATATCCAACTTCTCGATGAAGATAGTTACGAGAAAAACGAAAAATGACTCCAATTAGACCAGCGGTTAAAAGTGCATAAGTTGAACTCAGGGTGTCCACTAAAAATCTAAATCGAAATTGATAGTCTCCAATCTCAATCCAATTTTGAAAATCAAATTCCGAACGAGGAACTCGAAAAATAGTCAAAAGAAAGAGTCCCAAGGTTAGAAGACCCATATAAAGAGAGAAAATCTTAACTGCTTCAGATAGCCAGTGCTCTTTAATATTTATCCTGAAAAAATAGATGACTCCAAGACACGAGATCCAAATCAGTGGGGATAAAAAGATTAGCTTAAAAAGTTGATGGGTCATGCTCCAACCTCAGCGAAATCAACAACAGAGCTGGACTTTATAAGATCTAATGAGGACTCATAGCGCTCAAGTTCGGGTCCTACCAGCGCTATTTCTTCAAAATCAGCTATGATGAATGACCACCACCTCAGGGTTATTGGATCTTTCACAGCAAGTTTCATCCAGTGGTTATAGAGAATATTTCGAAGTCTTGGATGCCCATCAAAAAGACGCCTTACATTTTCCAAAGGCGCTTCAATAATCGTCAAATTTCGAATGGGTTCATGGATTTCCACCATTTGTCTAGCAAGACCAATTCGAAGATCACTTTGAGGTCCAGTCATAACACCCAGAAGAGAAGTGAGATTGAGAGGAAGCTTAGAACCACAGCCAAAGTTGTCATTATCTACCGCCGAGAAGTAATAATCCATGTTGATGTTAACTGCTACGGGTATACCGCCGAGCACTACCTTTTTTAAGACTTCACCGGTTGGGTCAGTTTTCCAATCGTAGCTCAGAAGAAAAGAGCGTCGATTTAAAAATAAACCCTTTGAGAGCTTACGAGGCGCCACTATGGCAAGGGCGTTTGAGGAATGCCCATATTCAGGTCTAGGTTGAGCAAGATCAAAGGCCCTGTCCCGGACGTGATGAATAGCATCTTCAGGTGAATTAGAAGTAAAGGTAGAGAAGCGCTGGCAGCGCTCAAACGCGTTCAACTTGGAAGCTTGTAGCAATGTTTTTTTTAAACGATCAAAACTTTCTCGAAGACTTAATGGAATTTCACTTTCATTGTAGAAATAAATCTCATCTGTGCAGGTATCGTGAAGTGCAGATATAAAAAAGGTTTTTTCACTGATAAAAAGGCCTTGGGAGTTGAGCTCTTTTCTCACAAGTGAATCATTAGCCATTTTTACAAAGGCTCGTGTATTTGGAATTCCTGCATTTCCTCCGCAAGCACCGCAACCGTAAGCCTGTCGAAAAGGATTGTTATTACTCGATGATCCATGGCCCATAATCACCACGAGATCACTCATGGATGACTGATTTCCACACATACTAATAATGTTATGAACAATCGAGGCCATTTCGGACTTTGTATAACCTTCATTTTCTCCCCGACGCTCTAGCTGAAGGTCAGTTGTCGGCTCTGGTCTGATCAGAGACAAAAGCTTTTTTCCCAACTGCATACTTCGCTCAGGAAAAAAAACTTGTACAAACATCGGAATAAGACTTAACAGTCCAAGAAACAGAGTTGTTAGAAAGCCTCGAAATAATGTCCTCGAATGATAATAGAGCTTCAGATTATTTATGCCCCGAAGAGTATTCCACTTTTTAAATTCCTCTTCGTCTGTAGACACTTCTCGGACAATTCGACTTGGAATGATCACTGGGGGACATTGAGGTATTAGTCTTTGATGCTTTATCGTCGAATACTTCATATCTATTCCAAAAAAGCCTACCACTCCGAATGTTTCGATGTCTTGATCAATTTCTTCTACATAACGCCGCATTGATTCCTCGCGGTCATCAATGCAGAAAAAGATCTGGGCGAGTTTCTCATTTTTATGTGAGGTTTTGTTATCTCCCCGATGACCAGACACGGCTTCTAGGGCCTGTCGGTGAAAGTGGTGTTCAAATGCTTCGTGCCAAAGCCTGATTTTGTCTCTATTCTCTGAACAGTCAATTTCATCAATAATTCGAAGAAGACGTTTAATTTCAATATCCTTAAACCAAGTCTCCTCAAGTTTAAAAGAGGTTGTTATTTGATAGAGGGCAAGAGAGAGTTCAAAACTACTGAGAATGCTTCTATCCTCTCTTCCCAGGATTGACGAAAGTTCCAGTGAATGCGCCTGAGCGTGGTATTCATCCATCGCGGACTCAAAAATTAAAATCATGGCAATATAATCTAAAAGACTTATCTCAGGTGCCTTTACCGTTGCCTGCCAAGGCTCAACTTCGAGCTTATTCACCATTCCCGCCCATCCCTTAAGGTCAAAGAGGATTTCCAGAAGATAATCCTCCCAAAGGCTTTGCGGGACATTCTTATTCTTGAGTTCTTGTTCGATCACTTCTAAAGGAGTCCGACCAATGTGACAGCGAACCTTAGGAGCAAGATTATTTTCCCAACCATTGGCGAATCCACGAGTTTCCAAAGTGTCGTAGACAAAAAAATCCCAAAGTCCTTTGGATTTAAAAGGGTTAGGCCAAAAGCCTTGACCTTGATCAAGAAAGCTAGAAACGAGTCTAATGATTAAAGGATGAAGACTTATCGAATATGATTCGTTATGGTACTTTTCCCAATAACCTTTACCTCTTAAATTTACTGTTGATCGTGATAAAGTCAGTTCCTCGCCTGACATTTTTTCCAGGCAAGCTTGCCAAAGAGGATTATTTGAAAGGTTGGCGTTGGGTTCATCATCATTGAAGGTCAGCTCCGAAAACATTAACCGATAATAGTATTCGGCTTCACTGATTCCCATTAAATTAAGAGAGGGGATAGCCTTGTAGAGGCCCAAATAGTGGTGAATTGCCCACTTTAGATCACTTTCTACAATCTTTTGTTCTTTGAATTTATCAAGGTAGCGACTAAGGGGCCAATATGGACTGGCCCTATAGAGAATCCCAGCTTCGTGAAGTGCCTCATGAAATTCTTTATGCTCAAACATCTGAAGAATGTTATTGTGAACAAATGAATGAAGCGGATTTTGTATCGGGAGTTTCGTCCGAATGTTACGGATGATGTCATCAAGCATGGATGATCCTCTGATGGTTTAAATTCATCATACTCCTAGAGGCCCAAAGGAAAAAGTATATGAATAGAATTTAATTTGGATAGCGGTAAATAATCCTAACCTTCATAAGCTCATTTTTGCTGTCCTTCATATTGGAAAGGCCTGAATAGCTTAGTAGTCGTTTTGTTTTACGATCGTATAAAAGTTCCAACTTTGGAGCAAAGAGTCTCAAGAACCAATTGTCAATCTTGATTTCTAAATCAACTGTTTCAGCAGATACTTTCCCTACTTTTAAATAAAAGTCATATGCATCAAGCCTTCCAGGGATCAAAAATTTTAAATCTACTTTTCCTTTTTTAATAACCTCTTCAAGATGCTCTTTAAGGTAATAATGAAAACCCTGTCCTCCGACTAATAGTTTGTCTTTAAAGTCTTCTGCTCGGATACTTTTTATTTTCTCTTTATCGCCTCGATTAAACATGATTATTTCATTGCCTTTATACCTGACACCATGGGCACCCCCATGAACAAGGTCCTCCATCTCATGCTCAGGAACGGAGAGACTTTTTTGATAGTCATTTTTCAGTCGAGCAATGATGACTCCTTTGTCATTGGTATAGGTCGTTGTAGACCTAACGATCTTCCCACTCTCTAATTCCAGGGTGTGCTTTTCCAAGTACACTCTCTTACCATCTACAAACGCCTCTCCTTCGTATTCTTGAGTTTCTGCGTATGCCAATATAGAGAAAAAAATTAATCCCAATAAAAGTTTCATTACAACCTCTTTAAGTTCAGTGCCTCATAAGATAATATAAGAGTTTAAAAAGAAAACAAATTCAGGTCAAAGATGCCTCGACAAATACCTACTATTGTCTTTTTACACAGTGCTCTTGAAACGTCCAAAGAGTTAGTTCCTTTGATGGAGCTTTTTTCTTGTCGTGGTTTCGATGTTCAATCATTTAATTTCCGAGGCCATGGAATAAACTCCCCTATGCCAACTGAATTCCGTATAGACTGTTTCGCCCGAGACCTTGATGACTTTCTGAATGGCCATTCATTTGAAGAGGTTGTGGTTTTCGGAAATGGGCTCGGTGGTTATGTTGCTCTCTATCATCAGGCAAACTTTGAATCTCCCAAAGTTAAGAAAATTTTTACTTATGGAACGAAGTTTAACTGGTCTGAAAAATCAGTCAATAAAGAAATCATAATGTTGTCACCTGATTTTATTCTGGGAAAACACCCTCAGGTTGCAGCCGATTTGAAACAAAGACATGGCGAAGGTTGGCGACACCTCTTACTTTCTACTGCCCATCTGATTCAAAATCTTGAAAGGCTCGACGGCCTAACAAAAGAGGATGTGAGTGAAATTTCAATTCCGGTGATTCTCATCCTCGGGGACCAAGATCGGGTCGTGACCAAAGAAGAAACCGCCCTCATGAATTCATGGCTTCGTAGAGGTGAAACCAAGGTTATTTCTCATTCAAAGAATGAGCTCGAAAAATCGAATATCAAAGAGATCACTGAAACTGTCTTACGTTTATTGGATTAGCTTTTTTGAGCAGGAATTAAGGTATTTTTAAGGTGAAGGAATCCCTCTTCCCGGCTATAAATCGAGCTGACAGAAAGAGGTGAAAGCGTGCAAAAAATCATTGCCATTCTCGATGATGAACCGGAAATGGAAGAAATCTACTCTCTTCTTCTGGATGAAGAGATTTTAAAGAAAAAAATAAATTTTCATTTCTTTTCTGATGCCCGGATCTTTGCTCGATGGATCGAGGAGAACAAACCAGACATAGTCATGACTGACATAAATATGCCTTACTTCACCGGTCATGATGTGACTCGAATTGTAAAATCTAAATGTCCATCTACAAAAACTTTTTTCGTTAGTGGAGACGATGAATTCGAGCACTCACAAATGATGAGCGAATTAGGTGTTAATACCTATTTCTCCAAACCTATTGATCTCCAGGCATTCCAAGGAAGTCTCAATTTAATCTAGAGGCCTTATGGTAGACTATTCCTGGGTTGTGACTCTGGCCAAAGAAGCAAGACCTCATGCTTCGGATTTGGCTTCACTGCTAGCTAGTGCGATCTCTAAATTAAATTTCGATCCCGTCAGACCTCACGAACGTCGTCGGGCCCTTCTAATATTAATCCGCGACATCATTCAAATGGGATGCGATAGTGAAGGTTATCCTAAAAATGGATTTGAAAATACTGTCGAAGCAGTAACAACAATCGGAAAAGATTGGTTCAATAATGAAGGCTTTGATGCTGATAAGCTAAGACCCTACCTATCCGTCATTTTTTCCAATGTGCTTGAAAGAATCTCTCAACATCCGGAACTTCTTCAATACCTGGATGATTATGATCTCATTTCTGACATTGCTGGAATTATTGGTAGCAGATACATCCCTCTTTTTGGGTTATTCCCTGTCTTCGGTATCGGGGCAAAAAATCTTTCCCCCTTTCTCAAAGAACCCCTCTTCAGCTCCCTCTTCGAGCTCCGAGAAGAAGATTATCTGAAGCTATCACTCCTTTCTGAAAAAATATTTACTCACTATTATTCATTTTCAGTAAGACCATATTTAGAAGAGCTTCTTTCTCATAATGCCCGAGGAAGAATGCTTCTTCTACCACTAGTAGATGAAACTATTAAATGTCTTCCTCCGGAAAAGTGCATGACATCCCTTATCTATCTGATTTGTACGCCAAGAGAAGAACTTACTCATGGTAGAGTTGTATCAATTGTTCTTCAGGAACTCGGTGGTCTTTATGTGAAACTCGCCCAGATTATTTCTGAAATTGCCCCAGTTTCTCTTGCTAAGGAACTCAGGCATCAGCAAGATAAACTTGGAGGTATCTTTGGAAGTCAGGAGAGATCTTGGAAGTACGTCATGGAGATCTTTCGAAGACCGTCTTGGCAACGTTTGCGACACTTTATTGTTGTTCCTGAAACCACTTGTGCAAGCTTTGCGGGAGCATCAGTAGGAGCGATTTATGAATTCGCCCTGTCTGATCTTGGAAAGAAAAAACTCAGGACAACGAATCCTATCCTGATTAAAATACAAAGACCGGATCTGAAGGCCTTATTTAATGATCAAGAGAAAAGTCTTATTGCTATTTTGGAAAGACTTCAATTAATGATCAGTCAAGAAGATCTTTCCCAAGCTGACATATCGGACCTCCGAGGAATCATGGCAACATTGAAGAGGAGCATCCAAAATTTTGCTGCCCAAAGTGTAACAGAACTTGATTTCCGAAGAGAGAAGAAAAATGCAGAACTTGTACGAGAGGCCCTCCAGGGTAATTATCAATTAAAAGTACCTCGCTATTATCATGTTGAAGCTGATGTTTTGATTATGGAAAAAGTTGATGGGGGCAAAGTTACATCAGTGGTTAATTCTCGTTACCTTGAAAGAATAATTATTGCTGACATGGTAAGTGATGCCTATTTATATCTCATGTTTAAAAAAGGAATTATTTGGGCCGATCCCCACGCCGGTAACATCCTTTACGATCCAGAGAAGAATAAAGTAACCCTAGTCGATCTTAGTCCCTGCTACAAATGGGACAAACACACCATACATATCTTTGTAGGATTTCTTTATCGACTTATTTTGAGTGACCATAAAGGTATCATCCAAAGCCTTAAAAAAATTGTCGAGGTTCCCGAAATTCTTGACCATCCTGAGACGGATGCCAGGATCAGGAGTTTTATTGACCGGGGAAACCAAGGTGCATTTATACGCTACCTCTCAGAATTTATGAGACTCCTAGGAGAATCCAATATCAACTTGAAGATAGAAGTGCAGGCGGCACTCCGTGGCATTACCCAGGTCTATCTTACATCTAGTTCCATCTCATCAAGAAATAGTTTCGGACCGATATTTCAAAAACAGTTTGGGTGGAAGATGCTCCTTACTCAGATTCTTTCAATCGGACCTTTTAAAGTCTCAAGAGCAACACTTCCCATAGCTTTTGACCTGATAAAAAACTCTCCTGAAGAGGAAATTGGACCAACCCTTGACGAGCGAGATATCAGTGCCATTCACGCTGCCATTGAACAATTAAAAAAGGAACATGTATGCAACATTGAACTTAAGAGATGCAGTCCTGAAGAAAACTCTCATCTTCTTCTTTCTACGGATGGGTCCCGACTCATCAAAAGTGCCCATCTTCGATTAGAGATATTGACTGGTACAAGGCCAGCATCTGTTCTTTATGTGTTAGAGATCCCTTCGAAAGACTGGCTTCGAGAAAGACAGGAATACATAAAGCTTCAGGGTATGGGATTTGCACTTTGCTTGGTTGAATGTCTCGAACAACTTCGACGTCATTCTCTTGAAAACTATTGGTATGTGGTAGAAAGCTGGAACTGTTCCCAAAAAAGCAGGACCCATAAAGAAAATGAACTCATTTCAGAAGTTCGAATTTCGGCGAGAATACTTTTTCAACAACGATTTAAAAACTTGTGGAATTCAGGCCTCATGAAGGTCTCGGCGCAAAATCGTTTTCTTTGGAAAATACATAATTGGCTTGAGGTAAGATTTGAAAGGATTGAAAAAAGTCACTTTCAATTTATTAAAAAAAAAATAGGCCGAGAAAAAGTTGGTCAATATACTTTGGGAAGCATACACAGACTGAAGATAATTGTCTGTCGTTTATTGATTCATAGCATTAAATCAATTCTTAGGCGCTCAAAATTCGAGATGAATCTTTTACCAATTACAACTAATGAACTGATTGATCGAATGATTCACGGTCTCCTTCGCCAACGTGAAAAGTAAGAAAACATCTAGGCCGAGAAGGCATCGCGTTAGTGATTGATTCTCTATTCATGCTGAACCTTTTGACAGATACCATTGCCTGCGGCAGATTTTATTCAAATGAAGTTTTTAGTACTGGTATTCGTCGTCTTTTCTTTTGTCGTTAAGGCAGGTCATCGTGATGAGGCCAGAGATATTCTTTTTCGGTTCAATCTTGAGCATGATCCCTCGTTAAGATTAGAGCTCATCTCTAGATTATTTTTAAACTATCCATACGGTAAAGGAGGTCCACTCGGAGAAGGGATTAACGGCAAGTATGATCAAGATCCACTTTACCGGTTCGACACTTTTGACTGCACGACTTATGTAGAAACGATTACGGCACTGGCACTTTCTAAAGATGTCGAAGAATTCGAGTATAAACTGAATAACATTCGCTATGAAGACGGTGACATTGATTATTTGAAACGCAATCACTTCACCGATCTCCAGTGGATCCCCGCAAATATCGAAAATGGGATTTTTAGTGAAATGACCCTCGATATTGCTTCTCCAGCTGACATTCTTATTGCCGAAGCCTTAATTGATTTTCCTGCTTGGATTCAATCCCATCGGGTTGATCAAATTAATGTACCCTTAGCAAGTCTTAAAGAAAGAGAGGAGCTCCTACGTCAACTTAAGGAAGAGTCCCATTACCCTGAGGCGCAAACTGTAAGGATCCCTTACCTTTCAATCAATATGATACTGGCCAGGCCACACCTATTGAAAAAGATTCCCTCTGGAGTCATCGTAAACTTCGTTAGGCCAAACTGGGACCTAACTGAAACAACAGGAACACACCAGAATATTTCACACCAAGGGTTCCTCTTCAGAATTAATAAAAGCCTCTACCTACGTCATGCAAGCTCAACGGGAGTCGTCGAAGAACTTCCTTTTATCGATTATCTGAAGAGATTCAGAAATCATCCGACCCTCAAAGGGATTCATCTTCTAAAAATTAACTAAACCTTGTAGATGCCATCAAGGTTTGCCCCAAGAAAGCAAGCGTCAATTAAAACTTGATTAACTTTCGGAAGGCGCTTGAGCTCACTTAAACTTAGAAGCTCATAGTGAACAACGTTATTGAAGCTTCTGCCGAGCTGAACCAGATTTTCATCTGTTGTTCTCCATTCCCAGTGATTGTAAAGATTTAGATTAATAGGTTGAGAGTAGGCATAAAGAGATTTCTTCCCTTTACTGTTAAAATAGAATTCAAAGTAACTCATCACCAGTTCTCTAATAGAGGCATAAATTGGATCTCGCCCGCGAAGGAGAGTTGTATTTGATTTAGACAGACTTCCCCAGCCTCGTGGTCCTCGGTAAACAGTAATCACGTGATGATCGTCCTCTTCGGCCTGTAAGGAAACGATAAGTGGTTTTTCCCCGAGCGTCTCTAGTGCTGCCGCCGCAAGAAGACCTCCTTCAAGACAGTGGGCATCCCTTGAAATCATCACATATCGTGGAGAAGCAGCATCGTCGGCTGAGTTGTACTCAAGGTTATCAAGGTAGTCCTGAATTTTCCAAGGACGATTTAGAGAGCGAAAAAATCTTCTTTCTGATGGTGTCCACATGCACTAAACAACCTCGATAATGAGGTGATGTATGTTAAAATCTCCCTGAATGAGATCGCGATAATCACGAGAGCGCTGGTTCTGATTTCTTTGAATGATGATTTCACAACCCACTTGGCCTGGAGAAAGTTTCCATAAATGGATATCGAGGACTTTGGAGCCATCGATCTCAAGTTTTTTCACAAGGTTTTCTCGATCAATTGAAATCTCATGAGCATCTAGAAGATCCATCCCGGTCTGACGGATGAGTCCAAAGGACCATTTGAGAACGACAAATCCCCCCAAGATCCCGACAAGTGGATCAAGCCAGTTCCAGCCTTGCCATTTTCCGAGAATTAGGGCGAAGATTGCCAAAAGTGATGTCAGAGCATCAGTGAGGATGTGAATATAAGCACTCTGGTGGTTGTGATCGTGAACATGATTATGTCTGTTACCGGAATGAAGTTGGTTAGTATGGGGTTCTGGTGTAAGATTGTGATGGTGATGATGATCATGATCACAATGAGAATGGACATGATCTCCATGGTTCTCATCCTTATGGAGAATAAGGGCACAGACGAGATTAACGATGAGACCAATAGTCGCCACAATCAAAGCCTCATTGTAGTGAATGGCCTTAGCAACGTAAAAGTGAAGAAAGGATTCATAAATCATAGAACCAGCAATAAGTATCAGAAAGAGAGCACTAGTATAACCACCAAGAGATAGAATTTTCCCCCCACCAAATGTGAAACTGGACCGGAAAGACGGATGACGATAAAGATAGTAAACGATTAAAGACAGGAAAAGAGCAAGTGTATGGGAAGCCATGTGCCACCCATCGGCCAACAAAGCCATAGAACCTGACCAGTAACCGACGACGATCTCAACATTCATGGTTATAAAAGTAATGATAGTGACCCACTTGGTTTTCTTTTCGTTAGAAAGAAAAACACCCGTGTCTTTAAGGTCAATGCTACAATGAGGCTGCATGCTGGCTCCTAAAGTCTCTATCTTATCTTTTACAAGGAAAAAAGTCCAAGAGTCCGACACTAGATAGAGCAGTAATCATGGTTATGACCACTTAAACACTCCTGGGTGATTCCAGATTGACAGATAGACCCCAATGGTGAGTAAGGTGCCTTAAAATAACTCCCACCCCCAAATATAAGTGTTTTAGGGATAGAATATATTTTATAGGGATCAAGAATAAGATAGCTAAAAGGTCGCAGGATGGAAAAAGATGAATCAGAAGATTCCATAGCGTGGCGTTTCTTACCCACCAAAAAACCGCGAGCATTCCGACGAGTAGATACTGTTTTTTTTGCTAATTAAAAAACTCTAGCTCGAAATAAGAATTCACGATAACCTAAAAAACAAATGCGACGAATTCTTGCCTTCTTCATACTTTGCTTCGTAAAAATTTTCTCTTTGCTTTTTTATCGAGGGAAATTTCATTGGCTAACTCCAATTCCTGCAAATCCATGGCAAGACATCAGGCTGATGGTCTTTTTAAATCATACTTCTCTTTATGAGCCTTTGTTTTCTCAGTCCGTTCCATTTCATTACCTCTGGCACCTAGCGGGTCACTTCAATATTCCAGGAGCAGACATTACTCTAAAACGCCCAATCGTTGGAAGATTTTGGAAACTTATGGTTCCCAATATAGCGTCAATCTCGCGAAAAAAAGACGTTACCTGGGATAATTACCTCTGCTCTATCTCGATCACTGACGTTGTGATGATTGCTCCAGAAGGCAGGATGAAAAGACCCAACGGTTTAGATAAATTCGGCGATCCCATGAACGTCAGAGGTGGTGTAGCCGATATCATCATGAGTATGAATCAAGGGAAAATGCTTTTATGTCTTTCTGGAGGACTTCACCATGTTCAGGCCCCGGGGCAACATCTTCCAAGGCTTTTTAAAACCATTCGGATGAACTTCGCACTCCTAGATATTCCAACCTATAAAGAGACCTTCCCGTCCGATCCCCGGGAGATGAAACTAGCGATAGTGAAGGATCTTCAGCATCGACTACAGACTGATTGTCCTTAATAAGAATAAATTGAAAAATGCTCCTGATGATAAACTTTATTCAGTGAGGTAAGCCACTTATGTTCATGCTCGATAAGACTTCGCACTCCCTTTCCCCTGGCGATGACCTTGAAGTGTTGATGGTCAGCAAGCTTCTCGAGTTTCTTAAGGATTCTACGCATGTGGGCAACTTTTCCAAAATCGTAGATAAAGTAGTAATCAGCACAAGGGAGTACCAGGTCTTCGTCCATAAGGTCTTGGCATAGAAGAACCGCGTTATTACAGTTCCATTTTTTTAGAATCCTTTGTCCCTCCTCGACCCTAACTCTAACGAGCTCAATGCCAATAAACCTAGTCTCGGGAAAATAGAATTTGAGAACTAGACCAAGTCTACCGTAGCCAGCGCCTAGATCAACCATCAGCTCGCGAGGAGATGGTTTCAGATGCTGGCAAATTTCCACTAATTCTTCGTAAGGGGTATTCAAAACTTGGGGATCTAGCCCTATCCAGACCTCATAACCCTGATAGAGTGCTTCACTAAAGTTCGCCATGACTCCTTGGGGTCTCATTGACTTTGCTTCATCCAAAAGGGAGGACTCAATTGACCCTATTTCAAGTCCAAAATATCGATCCACGTCTTTAGATGACCCTTTAAATATATCCTGGTTCAAGCTAATCCTTCGTTGGGCTAAAAAAATTAGCAGATAAATATTACCATTTCCACTCAACAATTAACTTATTACAGGTAAAATAAGTGGAGTGAGGAATATTCAACTTGAAAACGACCTATGTTTCTAAAATGCCAGATGGAAGCGGCTGTATCGATTGGTCACCCATCGAGAATAAAACCTGGAATAACCTTATTTCCCGGCAAACAGAGATTGTCCAAATGAGGGCCTGTCCGGAATTTCTTGAGGGACTTCAGCGGATCGGATTCTCCCATACAGAAATTCCTCAACACCGAATGATCAATAAGAGACTGAAAGACTTTACTGGATGGGAAGTGGAAGTTGTCCCGGCCCTAATCCCAGCGAAGGAATTTTTTGATCTCTTGGCGAATAAAAAATTTCCAGCGGCCAGCTTCATCCGTCTACCAGAGGAGCTTGACTACATCCAGGAACCTGATATTTTTCATGAATTCTACGGTCACGTTCCACTTCTTACCTTCAAACAATACGCCCAATTTATGGAAGAATTTGGGAAACTTGCTCTCTCTATCAATCCTTCTGACAGGCGGAGGTTGTTTCGGCTTTTTTGGTTTACTATAGAATTCGGACTGGTTAACACTTCCGAAGGCATCAAGGCCTACGGTGGGGGAATTCTTTCTTCGATCCATGAGACTGTCTATTCTCTGGAGTCTTCTAAGCCTATTCGTATGCCTTTTGACGTCTTGACTGCCTTAAGGACTCCCTATCGTATTGATATCCCGCAACCACTATACTACGTGCTTGAAGATTTTAAGAAAATTTTTAAATTTCTTGATTTAAATCTGGTCGAGCTCCTTAAGGAATCCAAAGAATTAGGGGATCTTACCCCAATGTTTGAGAAGTTAGGGGACGAACTTTAAGACCTTGTAACTTTCACCCAAAAATAAAATCTCAAGACACTAATGAATATTTTTCTGGTATGTAAATCCATCTTCATCTCTGGAGGATCGCTTGAAAAATTTAATTGTTCTTTTCACTGTGCTTACGGCGGCAAATGCCTTCGCTTTTCCGGTTGCTCCTTTCAATGCTATGGAACGCTCTCAATTAAAGTCTCTAAACCGTCTCGAAAGCCTCCGTTATAATTTTGAAGGAATCGTCAAGCTTTCTAATTGTTCAGGTGCTCTGATTTCTTTTAGCGGTCAGCCTAGAGTGAGTAAAGCGATTGTGATGACCAATGGTCACTGTATCCAAAAACCTGGAGGGTATCTATCTCCTGGAGAGGTTTTGATTAATAAAAATGTAGCACGACCCATGAAAATTTATGATGCTTCCATGAATCTCACTAAAGTCGATGCCACAAAAATAATCTATGCCACCATGACAGATACTGATGTGGCATTTTATGAGCTCAGTGAATCTTATGAGGAAATCGAGACGCGAACCGGAGTTAGACCTTTCCTGCTAGATACAAAAAAGCCTCTTGAAATGATGGAGATAGAAATCATCTCCGGTTATTGGGATCGAGGCTATAGTTGTGAAATTGATGGCTTTGTCTTTAAGATTCGAGAAGGGGCATGGACCTTCAGTGATTCCATCCGTTACACTGAAGGCTGTGATACTATTGGTGGAACATCTGGTTCGCCAATAATTGCCAAGGGCGAGCGACGTGTGGTTGCCATCAACAACACTTCTAACCAGGAAGGTCAGCGCTGTACGATAAACAATCCCTGCGAGGTTGATCTTGACGGAGAGATTACAGTCAGGAAGGGTGTTCGTTACGGTCAGCAGACTTATCAGACCTATACCTGCCTTACACCTGACTTTAGGATTGATCTTCAAAGAGCAGGCTGTGATTTGCCTAAGTAATTAATATTCATGTATATCAAGGGTCGCATGAAAGGCACATTTTTTAACAAACCGCTTGAATGGAACATTGAAACTTTGGGTGAAACCTGGAGGCAAGGTGATGAACTCAAAGGATCACTACGAGTCAAAAATCATGGTACTGATGCTGTTGAATTAGATGAAGCTGGGGTCTCTCTTATTTTGGCAGAGATTAGAAAAGTTCAATCTCGCGCTGACGGCGCTCTCAAGCCGACTAACAAGGTTTCATTTACTGAAAAAATCCTTTTTCCAGGAAAAGAAAAAGAACTTCTCTTTACTTTTCCTATTGATGCAAACGCAGCTATTACCGATAAAAAAGCAAGTTTCTACCTATGTTACGGCACTCATTTCGTCGAGGCCCAGCTACAAGTGAAGGTTGAACCAAAAGAACTTTTTCAAAAAGTTTCAGGTCTCCTTGATACCTTTCATCGCTTTAAGCTCAAAGAATGTAAGGCAAATAAAAAAGGAGTCGAGTTTAAATTTCAACCTCCTACTTCGAGAGAAATGGCCAACATCGACTCGCTTTTTGTAACTTATTTCATGGATAAGGATAATCTTGGAATGCGATTTGAGTTCCATGTGAAAAAGCTGGACACAAGTTCAGCCACCACTAAACTCAATAAAGAAACCGTGAGTGTTGAACGCCTTCTTCCTTCGAAAGATTATTCTCTGGGAAAAGGAATGATCAACCAGGACAAGCTCTTAAAGACCCTTGAGGAAGTTCTTAGTGAAGTCAAAATGAAAGCCGTTTTCTAAACAAAAAAAGTCGGACATTCTTAAGCTTGATCTGGGGCCCGAGTCAGCCGAAAAGAAAGTTATGACTTTATTAAAGCAATATATCCTGAGGTGCTACTTTAGCATTTTTAACTTAATCACTTCCAACTATAAGATCAAGAATGGCAATGAGCTTAGACAGATCCACTCTGTTTTGATTTTTCTCATCGTTTCTGCACCCATTTTAACTGCGTACGTTATAAATTTTTTCCTCCATATGGAAAATAAAATTCCTGCTCTTGTTGGATTAATAACAAGTTCAATTCACCTTTCGTTGCCGCTGTTATATTTGCTGACCCGAAACTCACTTCTTATAGGTACTATCGCCCTATCCGGTAGCTTTGTATTCCTCTCAACGTTCCTTATTTTCGAAGGGGGAATAAGTAATCCTTTGGTCATTTGGTTTGGAATATTTCCTCTTTTCCCAGGGACCATATGTGAACGTAACATCATTATGAAGTGGATCTACATTTCACTCGCCTTCATAATAACTTTTTCATTTCTTTCCTACTTCAGTTTTACATTTCAAGAATCTCTCACGAATCGGGGAAAAGAAATTAATCAGATGATTCTCATATTTGGTATTCTCATCATCAATATTACGGTGATTTTAGTCTATAAAAGTTTGCAGC
Source organism: Halobacteriovoraceae bacterium (assembly GCA_040382195.1). GTDB lineage: Bacteria > Bdellovibrionota > Bacteriovoracia > Bacteriovoracales > Bacteriovoracaceae > Peredibacter. The sequence goes on from JBEIFX010000002.1 coordinate 91,444, forward strand.
AAAGAACTGAACAAGAGCTCCATCGTCAAAATTCTCGGGCAGATGATCTGTTCAGGGTTCTATTCCATGATCTTGCAAATCCCCTGGGACGCATGTCAATTGGACTATCGATCGCCAAGAGAGCGATGCCCGATATGACACATCGAGGCATTGAAATAGCTTCACAGGCATCTGATAATATGATGAAAATAACTAAAAATATTAGAAAGATGTATGCCATAAGCCGTGGGAAGGCAAACATTGAGATTAGCTACACTTCCCTTAAGAAGTCATTAGACTTAATTCAGGAATACTTTAAAAGTGATCTAGAGAAAAAAAGAATAAATCTTCATTTTAATATCTTTGATAGTCAGGACGTTTATCTGTTAGTCGATAATGAGAGTTTTAAACACCAAGTGTTGGGAAACATTCTTTCAAACGCTGTAAGATTTTCTCCCCCGGGAAGTAACATCTGGATCAAAATATTTTCTGCAAATGAACACCTTTTTGTTTTAGAAATACAGGATGAAGGTATTGGTATTCCCGAAACACTCAAAGATCATCTTTTTGATTTAAACAAAAAGACTACCCGGCCAGGTACTGATGGAGACACAGGCACTGGTCTTGGTCTTCACATCGTTAAGTCTTTTGTTGAAGCTTTTGGAGGAGAAATTTCTGTTTCATCTAGAGTCACTAAAGATGTTGGGCCTTCAGGAACGACTATCAAACTGATTTTGCATGGAGAAAGAAGAATTTCTTAACGGGAAACAGGAACATATATTTTCTTAAGTCCTCGCAAAGGAAAAGGCTTGTTCTGAAATTCCAGATCTTTTTTCTTAAGCCAAAGCATATCAGGCCTAGTTTCTGAAATCCACTCACCACCTATGATTTCACCAATAGAATTTAATTCTAAAACATACTCGTAATTTTTTGTTGCGAACATCTGCGAAGGCGTAGCAGTAACTGGGTTTTTTGAAACAAACCCTAGTTCGCCGCTCCTAGAAGATTCTTCATCGAAAAAATTAAGCTCATCGGCATAAGTCATTGTGGTCAACAATCGTATCTTTTTAAATATTCCATTTGATTTATCCTGCTCTGATATCTCCTGCTCAGATACAACGCTAGCGTCATAGCCAGTTACTGGTTGATTCCAGACATCGTTGTAGCGATCAACATCAGCAACAAATCCCTGGGAATGAATACCAATCATTGTTGCCAATATGATGTGAAATGTCCCTGCATTAACATCCTGGCAACCTGGACGGTCCCTTTTCCATCTGGAAGGGACGTCAACATTTCCATCCTCAGGTAGTTCTTCACCTAATACTTTTCCTTTGGCAAAACAGCGATCCCCTACCCTGACATAAAAACCTTTGGAGTTATAAGCATCATGCATCGAAAGAAGCGCCTTCACATCAGAAGACCCGAAAGGTACTGTTATCCCATCAGCGTTTTTTACAAAAGATTTATCTGGCTCTGGATAATGTGAAGCTGCTAATGCCCATCCATGACAGATGCCCTCCCACCAAAGATCCTTTGGTGAATACTCACTGAGAACTTTTCTAGTAAGTGAATAAGAGTAATCTCCCATGGCGATGTCATAAAGTTCCGCGGGAGAAAGCTGAGAGAGCTGTTCCTCTGATAATGCCAAAAGTTCATCTTTAGAATAGGTCCTGAAGATAAAAGGCATTGGAGTCGGGTGATTCCAGCGAAAAGCAATTCCTCCCTTATTCGAAGGCCAGTATGTTTCTGACCATCCGAAACGATCATCAACTAAAGAAGCCTTGAGTGGAAGTGAAGAAAACTTAGTGACAACTTTACTATCAATCACAGCATTAAAAATTTCAGGATTGTTAGAGCGATTCCATTTCGAACCATAGGCATTAAATAAAACCATAAAAGAAAGTAGGGTGAAATGAAATTTCATCATGCTGGACCTCGAACTAAAATATGAACGTCAAACTAGAGCAATGAGTTCAAAATATCAAGCTGAGGGGAATTTTTTACAGGTGAACAATTGCAATAAAATCAAGCCCTTAACTGGGTCAACCTAAGCTAGTGAGTTGAATTAGTCCAGCCCCAGGAATTGATCATAAGTACATTCCTCATCACGAATATTTTTATCATCAATAAAAATCACTCTATTAGCGATAGTTTGAATGAACTCATGATCATGCGAAGTGAACAGCAAGGTACCCTTGAAATCAATGAGGCCATCGTTGACCGCCGTGATCGTCTCAAGATCCAGATGATTGGTGGGATTATCCATAACTAGGACATTAGAACCAGAAAGCATGATCTTTGAAAGCATGCAGCGAACTTTCTCACCGCCTGATAGAACATTACATCTTTTTAAGGCCTCTTCACCGGAAAAAAGCATCCTTCCCAAAAAGCCCCTGAGAAATGTTTCCGTTTGATCTTTGGAGTAATTACGGAGCCAGTTAATCAGATCAAGTGATGAGTCTTGGAAGTACTGGGAGTTATCATTGGGAAGATAGGATTTCGTGGTAGTAATTCCCCACTCGATTTTTCCAGAATCAGGTGTGATCTCACCCATTAAGGCGCGAAAAAGTGTCGTTGTTACAACCTCGGATTTGGCGAGAAAGACTACTTTCTGGCCTTTTTTAATGATAAAAGAAACGTTATTAAGGATCTTCTCCCCTTCAACACTTACCGAAAGACCTTCGACCTTTAAAAGCTGGTCGCCGGCTTCACGGTCAGGCTTAAAACCAACGTAAGGGTACCGTCGTGAAGAGGGCTGAATGTCCTCAAGAGTCAATTTTTCTAAGTGTTTTTTTCGAGAAGTTGCCTGCTTCGACTTAGAAGCATTGGCAGAGAAGCGTTGAATAAACTCCTTTAGCTCCTTCATTTTATCTTCGGTTTTCTTATTCTGATCGGAAATCATCCTTTGAGCAAGCTGACTGGACTTGTACCAAAAATCATAGTTTCCTGCAAAAAGCTTAATCTTGGAAAAATCAATATCACAGATGTGAGTGCAAACCTTATTCAGAAAATGCCTGTCGTGTGATACAACGAGAATCGTCGTATCAGACTGTTCCATAATGAAATTCTCTAGCCACTGTATAGCCTTAAGATCAAGGTCATTAGTAGGCTCATCTAAAAGAAGTATTTCAGGCTTACCGAAAAGTGCTTGGGCGAGGAGAACCTTAACCTTTTCACCGCCGGTAAGTTCCTTCATTTTTTTTAGGTGAAGTTCTTCTTCGATTCCTAGACCCGCCAGAAGACTAGCGGCATTCGCATCAGCTTCCCAGCCATTCATCTCGGAAAAAATTCCTTCTAGCTCTGCCGCCCTCTCACCGTCTTTATCAGTGAAATTTTCCTTGGCATAGATTTCCTCTTTCTCCTTCATCACTTCCACAAGTCGAGAGTGGCCAAGGATCACTGTCCGAAGAACCTCTTCTTCCTCAAAAGCAAAGTGATTTTGTTTCAAAACAGCAAGTCGTTCACCTGGATTAATCTCAACATGTCCTCCGGTCGGAGTTATTTCCCCAGCGAGAATTTTCAGGAAGGTTGACTTACCTGCCCCATTGGCGCCAATGATCCCATAACAGTTGCCAGGGATAAATTTTAAGTTCACATCATCAAAAAGTGTACGGCCTCCAAATTGGAGACGAAGATTATGAGTTGCCAGCATTGATACCTCGAATTGAGATCTAACTTAGCATACAAAAATCGGTTCGAAGAGAGGGGGTGTTAAATTATTCTTGTTGGGAAGAAGATTCCATAAATTCATCGTAGGAATCACGAACTGCTTCGTAGTGAGGGCCTAAAATCTCTTTTAGTTTTTCCTGGTGCTTATAGTCGAGTTGCTGAATCATCTGTTCAATTTCTTCGGAAGCCTCCTGAGTAGTCATACTGGATTTTTCACTCATGAGTCCGTCAATCATCACTTTGTAGCTTTCTTGTTCCTGAAGGTAGGAGCGATGAATGTCATCTCCATCCGCGGGCTCAAGACGATTCAGTATTTGCTTAAGCTCCCCATGCCAGCTCTCTTCTATATCAGACATCTGAACTTCTTCGACTTCTTCAAGAGTTGCAGATGCAGCCGGAGAACGGTCCCCCTCTTCGTCGCTAAGAAACTCAGTAGAGTCTTCATCAGCTTCTGTTGAAAAGGCAGGGCTCTCTGTCGTTTCAGGTGACACTGATTTTCTAGGTGGCTCAACTGTTAAAATTCGCTCAATTCTGTCGGGAGCACTCGCCTTTATAGCGATTGTATCCACTTCGTGACCTTGATCAGGACTGGTTGAAAAGAAATAAAGGGGAGAGAGAAAGAGAACGGTTAAGAAAAGAATTCTCATGAATGTAAGTATAAATTCTTTTAAAAAAGAAACAAACGAGGCTGACTCTAGGTTAATTTTGGAAAAGATTGCCTAGGAATTGTGCTTAGTTTCCATCATGGCCCACTCTTCAAAGAGAGATTCGAGCATTTTCTCCTCCTCTGACACGCTGGACTCTACTCTCTGGATTTTCTCTATTATGGACTTATCCAGAGAGGAATAATCAGCTTTTTCCAACTCTGCTCTTAATCTCTCGAGGTTCGACTCGTGGATTTCAATCAAACGTGGCAGCTCTTCAAAGCGATTTTTTTCTTTGTTAGTGAGTTTGGTCGTTGTGTCTGCTCTAAAGGATGAGATTTCCTTGGGTGCCTTTTTTTTAAGCTCCATTTCAAGACGAATCGCTTCAAGGAAAAGCTCTGCCTGGGCAAAGCCCGCCTCAAAATTTTCGAGTTTTCCCTCGTGGATAACCCAGCACTTATCAGTGACGTTATTAATGAATGAACGGTCGTGGCCCACGACGATAAGCGCACCTTCATAATTGCGTAGTTCCTCTTCGAGGATACCGATAGTTTCAAGATCAAGATCATTGGTAGGCTCATCAAATATCCAAATGTCACGAGCATGCTTCATAAATTGAGCTAGCTGAAGTCGATTTTTTTCACCACCAGAGAAAGTATGAATTGGGCGTTTAATCTCATCTGAACTAAATAGAAAATTCTCCAGATAGCTTGCAACATGGCGTTTGTCGCCCGTGTTGGAAATCACATAGTCTATCCCATCTCCAATCATATCCCAAGGGGTCATGGAATTATTAAGAGCCTCTCGTTTCTGTGAAAAATAACCCACATCTAGATTATGGGCACGAGTGACTTTCCCATAAGTTTGTTCAAGTTCTCCAAGAAGAATTTTTAAAAGAGAGCTCTTGCCTACCCCGTTTCTTCCAAGGAGGGCAATCTTATCACCTTTGGCAACAGAAAAACTAATGCCATCAAAGAGGGACTTTTCGCCAAAATTTAAGGAGAGATCTTCCGCAGAAAGAAGAATCTTCGTTTTTCTCCCGGAAGCTTGAAGGTTAAGATTGACGGATTTATGCGCCTGAGACTTAAGATCCTGTATGGTTTTTGATAACGAGCCATAGTCATCAATGCGCTTTTTACTTTTGGTTCTTCGTGCCTGAACCCCACGTCGAATCCAAGCGGTCTCTCGACGATGCTGGTTAGAGAGTTTATCAAGTTCTTTTTCTCGACGCTTCTGTTCTTCAATTAGAAAAGAGAGATAAGCCTCATAAGTACCACTGAAGGAGCGAAGCTTACCGCCTTGAATGTGGATGATCCGGTCAACGACATTATTAAGCAAGCTCCTGTCGTGGGAAATAATCATAAAAGTCTTCTTACTGCTTTGAAGCTCGTCTTCAAAATCTTGAATTGTTTCAAGATCTAAGTGATTTGTTGGCTCATCCCAAAGGATCAGTTCTTGAGGAGCAGAGAGTCCAAGACTTAAAGCAATCTTTCGTTGTTCCCCCCCTGATAGAGAAGACATGTTTCTCTCATGGTTTTCAACGCCAAAATATTTTAAGTAGCTCGTATATTGAGAATGGAGCTTATCTTCCCCAAGTTCATGCAATTGACCTAAAAGTTTTTCCTGCTCATTAATGAGCTTATCGAAGTCGCCTTCTCCTCGTCCAAGTTTATCGTTAACTTCATCTAAACGTCGCTTTAATGCTCCCATCTTTGGATGAAACTCAAAAAAATAATTTTCTATTGTCCAAGCGTCAAGATTTGGAAGCTCCTGAGGAACATAGAAAAAACTAAAATCTCGGCCTTTGTCAAAAATAAATGGTGGAACTGTTGTATCCGGAGTCACTAAACCTGCGATGACTTTAAAAAGAGAGGACTTCCCGTGACCATTTAGGCCCAAGACTCCGATTTTATCACCTTGGTTTAAGGTAAAAGTTACGTTCTTAAAAATGACCTTATGTGGGAAGTGGAGACTTAAATTTTGAAGTGTCAGGAGTGTTGTAGACATGAGGTCATTGTACCCTCCTCGCGAGACTTAGCCAAAGAGTTCTTTCATGGTTTCAAACATCTTCATTTTTGAGAGATAATTTTTTATGAATACTTTATTCTCAGGTTTATACCAGAAAAAGAAAGTTCTCTGCTTTGTTTTCTCATCAAGAGAAATCGCCGTGTGGACTTTCTTTAGGGTATAGGGATGATGGCCAGAGTAATAAATTTCAGTCGCAACCGTCATGGGAGTTGGCGTGAAGTCCTGTACCTGCTCTAATTTATAACCTAATGCCTTGGTTTTTGCGGCAAGTTTCGCCATATCCTCTGGAGTGCACCCGGGGTGCGATGAGATGAAATATGGAATGATCTCCTGCTTAATTCCTTTTTTCCTGGAAATCGCCTCAAATTTTTCCTTAAACTGATGAAAAAAACTAAAACTCGGCTTCCGCATGAGCTTTAATACCTCATCCTCTGTATGCTCAGGTGCAACTTTGAGGCGGCCTGACACGTGGTGGGTGATAAGTTGTTCGACGTAGACTTCATCCTCCTTGGGATGGGTTGAGCGGGGGTCAAACATAAGATCATAACGAAGGCCTGAGCTTACGAAAGCTTTCTTGACTTTCTTATGAGCATTAATTTCTTTGTAAAGATCAGTCATCTTTTGTGGATTAGTGTCAAGATTCTTACAAATTTGAGGGAATATGCAAGAAGGGGCCGCACATTTATCACAAAGGTCCTGATCGATACCTTTCCTCTGATACATGTTTGCCGAAGGTCCACCGATATCGGAAATGTAACCCCTAAAATCCGGCATCTTCGTAACGACATCGAGCTCCTTTAAAATGGATTTTTTTGAACGACTAGCTATCATTTTCCCCTGATGGGCGGAAATGGTGCAGAAGCTACAACCCCCAAAGCATCCACGGTGGGTATTGATGGAGAATTTAATCATTTCAAAAGCGGCAATTGGGCCACGGTCTTTATATTTTGGATGCGGAAGACGAGTATAAGGAAGATCAAAAGAGGCATCTATTTCATTTTCTGTCATCGTCTGATAAGGAGGATTGATCACTAGAATCTTATCATTAATTTTTTGAATCAACCGCTTAGCAAACTGTTTATTGCTCTCCACTTCTACATGCATGAAATTTTTAGCGTAGGCTTTTTTATCAGATAGGCAATCTTCATGAGAAGTGAGCTCAAAATTTTCCCACTGCTTATTTTTAGGAATTTCTAGCTCCCTTGACTGAACGAAGGCGGTTTGAGGAATAGTTTTGAGTGATGAAAAAGGTGTCCCGCGCACCAGATACTTTACAATATCTCTAATCGGTTGCTCCCCCATGCCGTAAACCAGGAGGTCGGCCCCGGACCAAGAGAGGATATTGGGCATAAGTTGATTTTTCCAGAAATCAAAATGAGTCACTCTTCTTAGAGAAGCTTCGATTCCGCCGATAATGACGGGAGTATCCGGGTAGAGCTTTTTTAGAATTTGAGTGTACTCAACTGTGGCATAATCCGGTCTGAAGTCAACAGATCCACCAGGAGTGTAGGCATCAGTGGAGCGAAGACGCTTTCCGGCGGTGTATTTATTAACCATGGAATCCATGTTGCCGGATGTGACTCCAAAGAAATATTTGGGTTTGCCAAATTTTTTAAAGTCTCGTAGATCATCCCGCCAGTTGGGCTGAGCGATGATGGCAACTTTTAAACCTAGAGATTCAAAGATTCTTCCCATAACGGCGGCGCCAAAGGCTGGATGGTCTACGTAGGCATCTCCGGTTATAAGTATTACGTCGAGTTCATCCCAGCCTCGCTTCTTTGCTTCCTTTAAAGTTGTCGGGAGCCATGCCGTGATCGGCAGCTCTTGAGGAACAATTTTATCCATGCCGAGAACTTACCGGATCAATGAGTGGCCGACAAATGGACTGAAGACTTTACAGAGTTTTAGAGGATAAATGAGTGTGTGTGAGTTTGATTTTTCCGTAATTTCGGTGCTTTACACAGAGTTCAGGTGATTTCTGAGAGTGAAGTAATTACTGCGTATCACGCCAAAAGAGAAGACTAAAGAAAGCGTCGATCAAGTTTAAATGAATCGGGCTTTTTTGCCTGAACTGTTTGGTAAAACTTCATGATCTGATTCATGTCAGATTCAAAGTTCCGGGGATAAATGATGTCTGCGACACCGGCTTCCTTTTTTTTGTAATCAGCATATCCAAGAACGAGGGGAACACCTGCCTTCTGGGCTATATAATAAAAACCGGTTTTCCACGTCGGATTTGGAGAACGTGTGCCCTCTGGAGAAATCATTAGAACTAGTTCTGGGTAGAGGTGAAAGAGAGCGGCCATAAGATCGGTGTTACTCGCTTTTCCAAGCTCCTTTATTTTTTTTCGATCAAGGCCGATTGCCCCAGCTGGTGTTAGAAATAGATTTAAGGGGAACTTCATCCAATCATCCTTAATGACGAACTTGGCGTTTCGTTGAATCCTATGAATCAAGGCCATGGTTGGGATAAAATCATAATTCGAAGTATGGGGAGCGCCTATGAAGACAAAAGAACGCAGGTCTTCAGGAAGATCAACCTTGAAGGTCCAACCGGACATTTTTAGGAAGAAAGTACAAACTTGTTTAATCATTGTAATCCTTCATTAATAAGAAGCTCTTTTTTCTTTCGCGAAAGCTTTTTCACAATGGCTTCAAACTTCAAGGCCTCTGAGCGATTCGGAAATTGTTTCTTAAAAACCACTTTTTCAGGCCCACCGGTTTTAAAAAACTTGGCGCCCTTGTTTTTACTTCTATGTTCTTTAAACCTTCTTTCTATATCCGTCGTAATCCCTGTGTAGAAATGTCCTTTCACATTACTTATAATATAAACAAACCAAGCTTGCGCTTTCATGCTATTATAATAGCAAGGATGGATAAGATAAGAATACCTTTTTCAGAATTTATCATGAGTTACGCCAGAAGTTCCGGCGCTGGTGGACAAAACGTAAATAAGGTTAATTCAAAAGTCACTTTGACCTGGAATATTATAGACTCTCCCTCCTGCCAAGACGCTGTTAAAGAACGTTTCCGAACAAAATTTAAACAGTTTGTTCTCGATAACGGACTAGTCCAAATCAGTTGTCAAGAAAGTCGATCGCAGAAGGTAAATCTTGATACCTGTATTGAAAGGCTCCACAGTATGCTTAACCAGGTGCGATTTCCACCAAAAGCTAGAAAGGCCACAAAACCTAAAAGAAGTGCCATCTTAAAAAGACTCGAATCTAAAAAACTTGAAGGCGAAAAGAAACGGCTTAGGAGTAAACATTTCTAAAATTCTTAGGATCCAAAAATTAACAAAGACTAAAAATACCGAGATATGATATTGCCAGCATCATCCATGCAGATTCATAAGTTCTCTAGCTTTAATCTTTAATGATGAGCTGATTTAAGTTTTAGTAGATAAGGCCGCAGTCTGGACACTCATGAAGAGTTGGTGAAAACTTAGCTCCACAGGCCTGACAAATCACTTCACTTGCTGATGGATCAAAAACCGCTGAGAGGTGTTCGAAATTCGGCTCATGGCCCGATACATGTTTTAAAAAGTCTTTTTTAAAATGAGTCTCCAATGCCACACGATCACTTTCTCTCCCCCATACTTCGACAGTGACTTTACAAGTTCCCATGGTGCAAGTCGAAGGATTAGACCTGAAATCGAGCCAAATACCTTGAGTTCTAAGTTTGAGCTGATGATTTTTTGCATCTTGAAGGTCCATGATTCCGAGAAATATTTCCATCATATCACCTTAAATTTCTCTTTAAGATAACTTAAATAATCATCTACATCTAGTTTACCAATAATATCTCGTGCCGTCACGGAACGGCCTTTTTCATGAACAGCTTTATTTAGAAATGAATTAACAAAAGATAAATCTCCCTGCTCGATATCATTTCTAAAATTTCTCTTTTCATTTTTTAATTTGCGGTAAAGAGTTCCGGAAATGAGATTACCAAGTGTATAAGTTGGAAAATATCCAAAGGCTCCACCGGCCCAGTGGGAATCTTGTAAAACCCCTTCACTATTAGTGGAGGGAAGAAGACCTAAGTAATCAAGATATTTTTTATTCCACAAGGAAGGTACCTCTCTTACTGGATAGTCATGATTAAAAATCATCTCCTCAATCTCGTAGCGGATAATAATGTGAAGATTATAATAAAGTTCGCTCGACTCCACTCGGATGAGTCCCGGATGAGATTTATTAAAAACTCGAAATAGTTTCTCCGGAGTAACTCCCTTCATGGATGAAGGAAAAAGCTCCTTCATCTTGGGATGAAGGAACCGGCAAAACTCGAGTGATCGTCCTACTACGTTTTCCCAAAAACGAGACTGTGATTCATGCACGGAGAGAGAAATTGCTTCCTGAAAAGGTGTACCTTCCCATTCTTGAGGAAGATGAAGTTCATAAAGAGCATGACCAACTTCGTGCATCGTGGAGCTTAAAGAATCAAGATTCATTGTTACATAACGAGTTGTGATTCGCTGGTCTCTCGGTGAGATGTTGATGCTAAAAGGATGTGTTGAAACATCGAGCCTTGAAAACTCATTAGGAAGACCGCAAAGTTTCGTGACAAACTGGCTCAGGTTTTTCTGTGATTCTATGTTAAAAGGTCCATTAAGATCCGAAATCTTGGTAAACTTCCCATCACGATTGACTTTCGCCACAAGGTCCAAAAGACCACCTTTTAACTTAAAAAAAAGGCGGTCAATTTCTTTCGAAGAGAACTCCTTATCGTGAATTCTTATCAAAGCGTCATAAGGTTTTTTTTCCTTGAAAAAAGAGGCCTCACGTTTCTTGAGTTTGACCAATGTCTCAAGATGAGGCCTGAAGCTTTCCCAGTCATTTGATTTTCGGGTCTGTGCCCAGACATGAGAAGCAATGGTTTGAACATGAGTGATCTCTTTTACGTGGGATGTGGGGAGAGCATGATTTAATTGAAAGTCCCACCTAAGCTCTCTAAAAAGCTTTTTTTCAAGGTGAGACTTTTTTGTTATTGAAAAATCTTCAAGAAGATTTTGATATTTCTTCGAGGTGAGGAGTGCATGAATCTTTCCCTGAACGTAGGAGATTCTCTGAGCACGATCGTCGATGGCACCGGAAGGCATCATCGTCTCCATGTCCCAATACAGAAGAGATTGAATGCTTTTTAGATAAGAATATTCCTGCAGGTAACTTTTAATCTTCTCAACCATCCGTGGTCCTTAAATTTCATCTGAGAACTTTCTTAAAGATTGCTTCATCGAAACCAAAAGTGAGAACACTACCCTCTTTCTCGAGGATTGGTCTTTTTATCATTGAGGTATTATTTTGAAGAAAAGTGATCTTTTCACTCATGCTTAGGGATTCAAATTGGACTTGGTACTTTTTATAGGTGACTCCCCTGGTGTTCACAGGGAGAGAGCCAAAACTTTGAGACCAGAGAGTAATGTCTTCTTCTGTTGGGCGGTATTTCTTGAAATCGACAAACTCAAAGTCTATCTTATTCTTTTGGAGAAATAGCCGTGCCTTTTTGACGGTGTCACAATTAGTAATACCAAAGAGTTTATACATAACGGACAACTGTCTCAAGAATAGTCTCTAGCTCTACGGGCTTACTTAAAAAGGCAGTGATCTGAAAGTTTTTCATCTTATCCTTAGCGTTGGCTTCGGCAGACATAACAACGGTGGGAATTTTTGACCACGCACTATTTTTAAGTTGCTCCGTTCGAAATGCATATCCATCCATGATTGGCATCATAAGATCAATGAGAATAAGATCAGGAAGAATTCCTCCCTCCAAAAACTTTATCGCTTCAAGCCCATTGACGGCAGAATAAACTTCGTAACTTTCGCTCTCTAAAAGCTCGACTAACAATTCTCTAATCGATGTGTCATCTTCAACGACCAGGATCTTCTTTGCCATCCCTTATTTCTCGCCCTATTTAGGAATATGAATAGATGATCCTTGCACAGTTAACCTTAGTTGTTGAGATAATTTTTCTTTTTTAAACATCGACTCAAGTATTAAATGATTTATGCTGCGCTCCAGCGAACGGGTTGTTAGCGATCGCAACGGCATCCTTTAACATTTGCTTATTATGATAGCGGCTCCAGTACCCAACTAAAATTATCTAGAGGCATACTTCCCTTTCCCACAGAGAAATTCATAGCTTGCTCTTTTATATACCCACTTTCAAAAGTTCTTTCCATGATGTCGTGAATTTCTGTGACTTGAAGTTAGCAATCGTCTTCCAGCGCTGATTCACGCCGCAGGAGGCGCTCATGATTGTATGAGGGCCATACTTCTTATTAATGAGATCCATAACTTTATTGAGTTTTTCATTATCCGATGGATTAGGATTGAAAATATCCAGTTGATTCTGCCCTTTGGGGATGACGTGATTTAATAGTACTCCAGCCTTCTTGTACTCAAAGCCAGGGCGATAAATATCTTCCAGAACCTTGTGTGCCGCCTTAATAATTTTAATTGTATCTGAAGTCCCTGAAGAAAAATTTATGTGCCCGTGACCGTAGTACTGGGGAAGTTCTTTAAAAGGATTCGTATAAATAAAAATCGATAGACTAAAGCACACGCTGTTCTGCCTTCTTAATTTCAATGAGGCGTGAGTGGCGAAGTGAGCGAGGGCCTCCTTAAGCTCATTCTTACTATAGATGGGAACCCCGAAGCTTCGGGAGGTGCCGGTATTTTTTTTATCCTCGGGGACTTCCATCGGAAGGCAACTGATTCCCCGGAGTTCATCCTGAATTTCTCGCCCAGTTTTAGTGAGCATTCTTTGAATGAGACTTTGGTTTTCAAAAATCTTAAAATCGAAGGCGGTTTTAATCCCTAGCATGCCAAGCTTTAAGGCAGAGCGCGAACCGATGCCCCAAAGATCGCCAACCGGAAATTTCTTTAAGACTTCATCAATCTCTTGAGGTTTGGTCATGACCCAGACGCCACCATTTTTCTTGGCCATCTTATTGGCAACTTTTGAGAGAACCTTGGTGGTTGATATCCCTACACCCACAGGAATCCCCACATTCTGTAAGACCTCAAGGCGGATTCTTCTTCCATAATTTTCAAAGTCAAAATGATCAAATCCATCAAACTGAAGGAAGGCTTCATCCACCGAATAGATTTCAAAATCCGGGGAGAAGTTTCGAAGAGTGTCCATAACCCGCTTCGACATGTTATCGTAGAGGGTGTAGTTTGAAGAGAAGACGGCAACGTTGTGTTTTTTTATCCGCTCTTTAATTTTAAAATAAGGCTCGCACATCTGACCAAATCCAATGGCCTTCGCTTCCTTGGTAAAGGCAATGGCACAACCATCATTATTGGAGAGAACTATCACAGGCCTTCCCCTCGTTTCAGGGTGAAAAACACGTTCGCATGAGCAATAAAATGAATTACAATCTACGAGACAAAAGTATCTCATGCTCCACCTCGGTTAAATTCCCGAAGAAGAGTCGTAACGACACCCCAGACAAAATCTCCTGTTTCAGGATCTTGTCCTTGGAGCATCTTCCGAGTGAATCGCTGGAGACGAAACTCATTACTCATCACAAAAAGACAAAGTTGACCCTCCTGAGGGAGAAGAGCGCGATCGATCAAAAGCTTGTCTCCTTTTGAAATACCAAATACCTTTGAGTCACCCGCAGCTTCAATAATAAAAAGTGAAGGTCGATTTGTGAGATAGCGCTCGTCAAGTGAGAGCGGCTTCTCGGCAAATTCAGCGCAGGCAGATTGAAAACCAGTGACTTCGTAAGATTGGCCCATGGCCCATTATGCGTAAGTTTTCCGTAACTTTCAAGGGGGAGAATTATTCCTCGTATTAACGAATAGTTAGAGACAGAATCCACTTTGGGACTTGCCCTTGATAAAAAGTTGGGCCTTAAGGTCGCCTTTTCCCCTCCTATAAATCATAAGCTTCTTTTCTGATGTATTAAAAACTAAGGGAATGGAACTACGGGCAGTATCGTGCTGAAAGGTTCCATCCAGTCAGCAAAGAGGAAGTGTCTCTTGACCAAGATACAATCCAGAGAATGAAGAGCATTAGAAATACCGTAGATGTTGCACTCGTGACCAAAATGAGAAAAAGAGTGTGTTAAAAAAAAGAAGAGAGGCAAGAAAAGTTTAAGCTTAAATCCTCACCTCTACCCTAATAGAAAGAAAAGTAAATAAGGAATAAAGTGACGTAAACTCAATTACTTCTTAATAAGTGAGAGGAACTCCGCTCTAAGCTTGGGGTCTTCCTTGAATTTTCCATTTAGGGCGGACGTCATCATTGAGGCATTGGCTTTTTTTGCTCCTCGGCATGTAAGACAGCCATGAGAACCTTCAATAACAACCATCACTCCGGCAGGTCTTAATTCCTCTTTGATAGAGTTCATTATCCCGTAACACATGCGTTCCTGCAGCTGAGGTCTTTGCGCGTGAAGATCTACGATGTGGGCAAGTTTCGAAAGGCCAACCACTCGTGAATCCTCTCCCTGACTTGTATCAGGTAGGTAACCCACATGGGCCTTTCCAATAAAAGGAAAAAAGTGGTGGCTGCAAAGGGAGGTGTAGTCTATGTCTTTAAGAATGATCACTTCATTATAGCTTTCCGCCGGAAAAGTTGTTGAAAAAATTTCTTTCTGACTCGTTCCAAGTCCGGCACAAACCTCAAGAAGGGCCCGTGCCATGCGGTTCGGAGAACCAATAAGATTCTTATCCTCAAGATCAAGATTTGGGAAGGCCATCTGAAGACCTTTAAGAACTTTATCATAACCTTCCGCCATAACTACACGAGCAGCATTGAGCTCTAGGGCACGTTTTTTAAAAACAGAGAGCTCTTGATCCAGTAACGCCTCAACGTCTTTAGAGGAAGCCATTTTCCGTGCTAGATCTTTATTGAAGGAAGATTCAAAGGGCATGTGGTGCTCCGGTCATAAATTTAGCTGACCATACACCACTTTACCCAAATTTCCTAATCCAACCTCCATAAGGAATGGAAACTTTACATTGAAAGAACTTAGACGAATCAAGTGAAAAATTGGAACTAAAGATTTCGCGCCAATCCAATGACGAAACCACAGATAAGTCCCTTAGTATGCTCATTGAGGGAGATTGGCTTAAAATAATTGTTATCTGGTTCGAGCCTAATACCTTTAGTGGTCTTAACATAAAAATACCTTTTATGATTCAGTTCATGATCGATTTGTGGTAGAACTATCTGATTATTCAGGGACTTTTTCTTTACCGAATCGATGATGATGTGCCCATCCCAAATAGTGGGTGACTTAGAATCGCCACTCGCCTTTTTAAAAAAAACCCCTCCAGGTTGTTAAATGAAATCTTCATCAATTGAGAGCTCCTTATCGATCTGAAGGTCAAAAAGAAGTGGCTTATCGCAAGAAACCGATGTGCAAAAAAAAGGCAGACGAGAGAGAGGTTTTTTTAGAAAAACTTTTACGGAAGACCATGACGGAGCTGAGCAAAGTAGCTCTGAAACAATTCAAAAAAGAATGGCATTTATTTTACAAATGTTCATAATTTTAAAAAAAAAAGCCAATCCGAAGATTGGCTTTTTTCAAGCTGGGCACCCAGAGGATGCCTCGCTTTATCCGGTGTGCAATGACAAAATATTGCAGGCCCATATCGTAAAAGATTCAAACTCCTGTCTAAATCATAATTACTTACGGTCTCCGGCATTTCCGGACAATACAAAAAATACCACTCAAACTGATGAGTGACATCTAAATCAAAAAGTAAATTCAACTGACGAGACTTATTTTGTCTTGAAAGAGTGCCCTCTTCAATCAAAAAAGATTCTGTTAGGATGAATTAGATGGAATCTATACGAATTGGAATTTCAGGATGGAAATACAAACAATGGAGAGAAAGACTTTATCCAATTTCTCTTTTTCAGATAAAGGAACTTACCTTCTCGATTCGATTTTTTCCGACAATCGAAATAAACGTTGTTTTCAGTTCCCAGCGGACAGCAGATAGTTGTACACAAAGGTACCAATCAGCATCTATCGATTTTATGTACTCATTGAGGGGCCAAAGCTGCAACTTGCACATGAAAAAGATCAAGGCCATCGACAAAACTCTGAAGTTTTTCAGGGAAATAAGGAGGAACTATGATACTTTTAAGAATAATCCTGATAATGACGTTCTTTCTTCCGATTGGTCAATGTCTCTTAAAAAGTCCGATCTTTTCAATTGAAAGTGATTTAAGTTTCGATTTAAAGGGTAGCGAGGAGGAGGAGGAAGAGGAAGATGATGAAGAGGAACTCGCCGCTTAGTCTTTTTATTTCCATAACTGACTGACATTGGTGTCTGCGATCTTCCAAGAACTCATCGATGGTAAAAATAAATAGAAATATCAAGATGATTTTTAAGGCGCTCCAGACTCATGGTTGTGCTCCAGTCTTTGCAGATCAGCCGGTTCAAATTCCCCTCAGCATCACTCATGTGTGATTGAAAATAAAAAAAGGAGTAAAACTGAATTTTCTAAAGCTGCCCCTGTTCTGAAACTGTTGGGCGCTCATATTTATAGGTCTCATGTTTTTCTATCGGGAGGTATCTTGAAAATTAAGACATGCCTCCTTGGTCCTCCTCAGACCGCGCCCCGCAGATTTTGCAGCGAAAGCGCTGGGTCCATTTCGAATCATCTTTTCTTTTGAACTTTTTGACACAGATGACATTTTCCTTTGTAGCACAAGAAAAATTTAAGCATGATCTTTTCATATCTTAGATCTAGGAAGCCGCTAACCAGGTCTGTTAAAGGTAAAATACGTAAATTAAAGATACCTTACAAATGACTCAAAATAAAATACTAAGAAATACTTGGTAGAAAAGGATGCTTAATCATCATTGATGTTGGTGAGTTATTACCCTTTAGTCTATTTCAACATTGAATCATTAATTTTTATGTCATTTGAAATAAAAAATCATTTGTTCGGGCTTTTTCTTAAGCTCTTCTGAAAGAAAATCCACTAGGGGCTTGATGTTGAAACTGATCCATGCTTACCATCCATATAAACCTAAAGAATATTTTAAGGATTCATGAAAAAGTGTATCTCAAAAACAAAATTAGGAAGGTATAAATATGCTTCGAACATTTTCATTTATTTTTATATTTTTATTTTTAACCTCCTGCGGGAAAGGTGGAGGCACTGATTCTACTGGTAAGGCGTTGACTAATTTAAGTGACGAGGAACTCATTATCTCGCCAATTGTTCCTGTCGAGGCACAGACATTCGAGATCGAAGCCGAGATGGTTGGATTTAATAGAGAGCAGGAAGATAAAATCACCCGTGCCTTTGACCTGATAAAACAAGTCATTGCTATGGATGAATTTAAGAAGAAAGTTATTAATAAAAGTTATAGGGGCAAGAAAGAGTTTGTAGACAATGGAGGTTTATCAAACTCCCAGATATACCGCCGTATGATCGAGGGTTCAGAGTTATTAAATCCTGGAAAAGACAATGCTATGGATCTCCAGCTAGAGAGCTACTTTGCTTCTGAAAATGTGATTGGATACACAAAACCAAGTATAAAAACTATTTTTGTTAATACCAGGTATCTGAACCGTGCGAGTTTCCAAATTAGTGAGGTCGCTATGAATATTACACATGAGTGGCTTCATAAGCTTGGCTTTAAGCATGACTTTAAAAATACACCTTCTCGCTCCCACTCGGTTCCTTATGCAATTGGCTATATTATGAGTTCGCTAGCAAAAACAATCGAATGGTAGTTTCTTAAAAGTGAAGTGATGTCATCTAATGAACTAAGGAAGGTTTGAATGACAAAAATTTGTGTCATTTTCAGCATGGCATATTTCACCGTATTTTCTCAAGCCTGGGGGGGGGGGGGCCGGCAAAAAGAGCCATCTAAAGCTTGGGATGCCAAAATAAAGCTCGTGAACTTTCAGAAAGAAGAAGAAAAAAAAATTCTCAAAGCGGTGAAGCTTTTAAAGAAAATTATTACAAGCAAGATTTTTCGTGAGCGTATTCAAGGTTATACTTACAATGGCAAAAAAGAATTTGTAGACAACCAGGGTCTCACAAATGAAGAAATTTATTACAAAATACTTGATGGGGCCGAACATATCGGTAACACTGCCAAAAACAGTCAAATGGATGTGGAGATCGAGCTTTATCATCAGATGAGCAATACAATTGGTTATACTTACCCGCACACATCCCGCATCTGGATGAATCGAAAGTATTTTTCTCGCTATAATCCTGTCAAAATAGCCGATAACTTAATGCATGAATGGATGCATAAGCTTGGATTTACTCATCCCACTAAATGGACCAAAGATCGTGACCACACTGTCCCTTACGCCGTAGGATACCTCATCGAAGAACTCTCCCAAAAACTCTCGGAGTAAAAAGGCCTAAGAGAAATTATCTTCCACTGTCTTCACAGCGATGAAAAAATCACTGTTAAACAAGGGAGGGTTCAATGCAGGTCTCTGAAATTATGCATAGAGGTGTCAGTACGGTTCAAATTCATGATTCACTCAAAAAAGTCGCCGCTCTAATGAAGAAGGAGGACATTGGCGCTGTCCCTGTTTTCAAAAATGAACGACCTGTAGGATTCGTAACAGATAGAGATATAGTCATAAGCTGTATTGCAGAGGGATACTCACCTGATGAGCCGATTTCACATGCAATGAGAAGAGAAATCATCTCAATTCATGAAACTGATGATCTTCAAATTGCATCAAAACTGATGAGAGAAAATCAAATTTCTCGTCTTTTGGTTGTCGACCAAGGAGAAAGACCAGTAGGGATGATCTCACTGCATGACCTTACCAGAAACACTGAAGATAACCAACTAAAAGCTTCGGTCGTAACTGAAATAAAAAGATAAACGGAGGCCCTATGAAAACAAAAATTTCAACTTCAGTGGCGCTTATTTTTTGCATTTTTAGTGTCGGATATTCTAACTCAATGACAAAATCTGCGAACGCGGTAGAGAGATCGCCCATGATGAATACTGAGATTGGACCTGATACAGATATGATTGAGGCAGAAGATTATGATGAAGAACTTAATTCTGAAGAGGTTCTTGAAGAGCGCATGGAAGATACAAACAAAGATGATTCTTTTTTAAAATCTGAAGATGAAGTAAATTACAATATGCGGACAAGAACAAATCGTGAAAGGAAGGCAATCAACACTAGCTCGGATGCATCGGATGATGAGTAAGTGAAGAAGGTCCGCCTAGAAAGCGGACCTTCTTTTTCTATAAAATATTATAAAAGAGTTAGAAGGTCATGAAATCTGGACTATTATTTTACTTGGTTAGTAACTTCGCTAATAATTAACAATAAAATGAAAAAAATTCGAGAGACATAGCCTTTGGGAAAGTTTTCATAATCTGCACTAATAGAAAGCTGTAGAAAAGCAGGGTTGGTTTTTGAAATAAGAAGTCATCAGATAAAAACACGCTTATTTTGATGGAATGAGAATATAATATGGAAACATGAGGCCAAAGAATCTATTTAGTCTTTTTCCTCTTCATTGTTTTAATTATCACTGTATCCATAGGCACATCAGTGTGACCTGCCAGCTGGCCAGTCTTAACCATCTTGATTCGGTTGACTACATGCATCCCGCTTATGACTTTCCCAAAAACAGCGTACCCATGTCCATCAGGAGATGGATAATCTAAAGAAGAATTGTCATTAACATTAATATAAAATTGGGATGAGGCAGAATCAGGATCAGAAGTTCGCGCCATAGCAAGAGAACCTGTGATATTTTTTAGTCCATTCTTTGCCTCATTTTTTATTGGACCGTGAGCATTCTTTTCTATCATCTTCTCGTTGTAACCCCCACCTTGAATCATGAATCCATTTATGACCCTATGAAAAATGAGGCCATCATAAAACTTTTCATCTACGTAACGTAGAAAGTTTTTCACAGTCAAAGGAGCCTTTTCTTCGTCTAGCTCAATTTCAATTTGGCCCATGCTCGTTTCCATAAGGACCACAGGAGATTTCCCTAAAGTTGTCATTGAAATGAGGAGTGAAAAAAAGATCACGAATTTCATTTTTCGTTCCTTGAGCTAAATTGGATTCTTAAATTTATTTTAAGATCGAGTCCATCAGCTGTCTAGTGGATTACTTTGAAGCTGATAGATCAGAGCTTTCGGGATAAAGCTCCTGAATCCATGAAATGACTTCAATACCCAATTTTACTGACAGAATGAGCAGAATCATGCCGGAAGTCATCATTAAAAACCTGATCCTAGACTTCTCCTGAAAAAGCGGCACCATAATAGAAGCTCCAATAGAGAGGGTTAAGAACCAAATTAGTGAAAAGGTCGCAGCCCCCCCCCCCAGCGCCAGTCTAGATGCGAGATCGGCATATTTTGTTGAGTATCCTCCTATAAGCACGATCCCATCAAGATAAGCGTGAGGATTCACAACACTGAATGCGAGAGAACTTAGGATGGCCGCTCGGTAGCAAGAGCGCCTACCACTTTTTTCAAATTCTAAATGATAATGTTCTCGGAGCCTGAGTTTTTTTATCCCATAATTAATTAAAAAAGCCACTCCTATGAACCCGATGACAATTTTTAACTGTGGAAATCGGGAAAAAAAAATCGAACCACCACAGACTCCAAGCATTATCAGGGATAAGTCACAGAAGAAACAAACTATACATACCGTCAAATGAAAGTGGCGCTTAAGACCAGATTCAAGCACAAATAAATTTTGGGGGCCCAGTGCGAAAATGAGGCTCGCTTGAAGAAGCAGACCTTCAAGGAAGATTTTCATCATAGTCGATCATCAAAAGAAACTTTAGTGAATTCTCCACAAGCGATAGGAACACTCTCCTGTATGGTAAAAATAGCTGGATTTTTCAAAGTTGACGGAAGAACAGTATCTTCATTTAATCCTAAAACGACAACCACTCGCTTAGATAGATTTAGCTTTTCATTTGGACTTAATTTTTTGTAAATATCAGTACGGTCCGGATCTTCCGTAAATAGATCGTTAAGAAGAAATGAAAAAGAGGTACTTTCTTTATAAATATACTTTCCGTTTCCATTAGCAATTGGGCCGAAATCATTTCCCATCAGTTGTTCAGAAAGATCGCTATCAAGAGGAATAATCACCCTTCCGCTTTTATTTAAAAGTTCATCCAAATCAATAAATCCATCTTTATTCTTATCATCTTCGCCGTCGGGGCAATGTGATCCATAGGTAATAAATTGCAAATGTTTTGTATGAGAAGGAGCGGAGAGAACTTGCCCTAGTACTTCGAAATTATCCCCTGAAACAATAGCTTGTATATTGCCACTAACGACATGTCCGAATTGTGAGTTTAAGGGTTTAAGAAGGGCGCGGTAGGTACCTTGATCATCATAAGCTATCTCGTCTTTCTCAACACTCATTTTCGGTAATGTCTTATTTTCTTCACTATGACAAGATAAAAAGAAAATAAGGAAAAATGGGAGAGGCCAATGAAATCTTTCCATCGCAAGAAACTCCTTTATGAAGAATCAAGAAAAACGATGTTTCATCAGCAAATGAAGGGCCAATGAATTACTTACTTGAATTTTTGGTATTTTCATTAAAAAAGTGCATACTTTTGGAAAAGTTTCCCGATCAAATGTGGCAAGAATCCACATCCCTCTCACCAGGGTATTGACCTACACTGATAATTCTCGAAGGAGCCCTTGTTTTTTGGAGAGCAGCTTTCAATAAGCTCCCTCATACCTTCGAAAGACTGCTGCAGTGAAATGTGTGCACCATTTCCTTTCAACCTTGTTTTAACCCAGCCTGGATGTACCTGGATTGAAGTCGCCAGGGTTAATCAAGAGAATAATTTTCGTCATGGGAGAGTGCCCTGGTTCAGTTGTTGAAGAACGTAACAATGCCACTACTTTTTGACCTTTATTAAAAGCTAGTTGTATCAGAGAAAGCCCAATTCCTCTTGAAGTCCCTGAGATGACAACAAACATCTTTCCACTCCTTAAAGAAAGTAACGTCTAAGAAGTTTAAAATGAAATGAAGAGTATCTAGGTTTTTTTTAGAAGTTCCACTACACAGATTTTATAAAAATGAATGGGTCTTGGAGGCATCATCTTTAGTTCAAATCGAAGGTACTACTTAAAACGCCCTCCTGTTCAATTTTTTGCCTTAGTTCATTAAAAGAAACTCCTATTGCTTCTGCCTCAAAATCAGAAAATACAGAGCGGGCCTCGTCAAATATACCAGTTTCCTCCTCCTGAAAATGCTCTTCAAGTTTATCTTTTAATTTTTTCGCAGTTCCTTTCCAGCTAAGGTTCATTTTATTCATCACTTGTAGACTTCTTAAAAGGCTTTCTGCTTCAAGATGTGCCTGGTAGCCATGAAGAATTATATTTTTGACTGCATCAACTTCCTGGAGAGTGTTGTAAAAAACTGACTCCTCTGCCCTAGCGTGAGAAAAAAGTAGTCTGCGGATTTGCTCTATTAAAAAGAAGCGAAGCTCATCGTCATCTTTTAACGCTACTAGCTTCTTTAAGAGATGCTTGAGATGTTTATGATCTTTCTCCAAAGCTTCATAGATTTTCATGCATTGTCCTGTTTTGTTCATTAGGAGTAAATGTGCAAAGGGGGGGCCATAAATATTTGACAATAGTTACAGAAAAATGAACTAAATTTTATGTATTCACCTTCCCGAAATCATGATTAAGTGAGGACCGCATCCTTTGTGAGGAAAAATTGTGGAAATTGAAATCTTTGTATTAAACATTGCAATCAGCAAACGTTCACACGTTGAGAATTACTTCAAAGATAATGAAAAAGGCTACATAGATACAATCATATCCACTCCATTAAAAATTTTTCAAGATTCATACTTTTTTAATAAAATCATTTTTGGTCAAAAAACGCAGTCAAAGAATTAAAAAATAAGCATCAAGGAAAGACAATCTAAGTATGATAAAGGAGACATATGCCAAAGATATTTTTAATAACATTAGTCTCTGCACTAATAGGTATCCAATCTTTTTCTCAAGACTCAGATGAAGTCGTCATTGAAGAGGATGAAACGACATCAGTCGTAGAGGAGGATCGTATCAACTCCGAGATCGACTCCGCGAAAAATTTTGATTATTTTGATATTGAGAATTCAGAATTTCAGGGTGATTTCAACTTAAATCATCAGGATGAAGATCCTTTTTGGAATCAAGAGTACCCAGAGGTAGAGTTAGATGACGTACCTTTAGATGAATATTCAAGGGACTAATCCAACTCGGAGGGGTGCACAAGCGAAAGCCCAAAGGCCATTATTGTTTTCTTTATAAATCAGAATAACTTTTCGATGAAGCTCCAGTGGTTCAGATTGTTTTAGCTTTACCAAAAATTCTCTTTGAGCATCTCCAGTTGTAAGATCATGCAAAAAAGATTTGAAGTCCGCTGAACGCGAGTAGTAGTACTTACCCGATTTATCAGTACCGGGAAACCAATTAAGACCTTCTAATTGTGAATTGATATCTCCATCAAGTGGTATAATGACAGCACCTGAAATAGCGACTGTTTCCAAAAAACTTAATTTACCATCGGCATTCTCATCATCTGATCGGTTTGGACATCTATCACCTTGGTGAATGTACTGGTGGACTCGACTCACTTTTGGCGCCTTAGAAAAAATAATTCTTGCATAAATTTGTTTTTTTCGAATCCAAATAAGATAATGTCCTCTACTTGAGGCATCTAATTCCTTAAAAAATCCTTTAAATAAAAGAGATGAATTGTTTTCTGTTGTTACTTCATCTTGAATATAATTGGGGAAGGTGCCCTCACTACATGAAAATAATAAATAAAAAGGGACGAGAATCAGCATCTTGAACATAGGATGAATCTAGCAAGAAGGCTGCCATATAAAAAACGATAGCGATTATCCCTTGGGTTAAATTTATAAGTGGGATTTTCTGTGAAATTCTCTTTAAAATTTAGAGATGTATAATCTATAAATTGAATGTCGTTTTAAAACTAATGTGACAAAGTGATTCGCTTACATCATCAATCGGCTTATCATTAATTCCAGATAATCCTCAAGCGTCTTTTCCGGAAACCAAAGTTCGCCCGGATCTCTGCCCTCTCACTCGAAGCTTTCTTCTACCCAGGGAGTCGAGAAAACTTAATGTATAGTGACGCTCGATGAGTACCTCATCTTGATCCATTGGTAACGCATCATCACTACTAAATTCAGATTCTGCGGTACTCTGGTATTTAGAGAACGAGTCTACATTTTCTTCATTAGATTTATCATCGAAATAGTTTTTTTTAGAGTCCATACCACCCCCTTAACATTATTTGATATCTAGCAAAATAAATACCAACTTCGCAATTAGGCCAGATCTGAGTTTCACGTTTAACAAAAATGGTTTAAAGATAAGTTAAGGAGTCCTAATGAATTTAAAAATTATTCTATTTTCTTTTGTTTTAGCTATCTTCTTCGGTTGTCACGAAGGATCTGATCAGATTCAAAGACATCGAGATGTCGATATAGAGCGAGAAGAAGATTATAATAACCAAAAAAATCCTACTCATACCGGTGATGAAATCAAAAAATAGATTTATTCAGTCAGTGATCACTTGATGAAGCGGGCGTATTTGAAATAAGGTATTGGACATCACGAACACCTGAAACCATTTCTACCTCACGTTATGTCAGGCCCTTAGGTATTCGGTGGGAAACATTTCCTGGAAGGAAAACAACACTTCATTTACTTTGAAATCTTTTTCCGAAGCATCGGTGTCAGCACCAATCAAATGCGAAAAACGTCCTCTAAAATTGATTCATCTGGTCTACGGTATCCCCATGGTCTTTTCCAATTGGCAACTCTTCCATCTGCACTTCTTCCTCAATTCTCTTTTAAAAAACAATCGAAGTGGTCGATTGTTATTGAAAACCTCAATTAAAAGATTCCGAGATCTTTTCCTTTCGCTGCAAGAAGCCCCTTAGTGTCCTCAGCTCCTTTAATGATGACTAGATTATTTCTTACATCTTTAACCCCTGATTGACTATGAACGACAAGCTCAGCAACCTTCTTCATCTTCCTAGTCATGACTCTTCCTGAAAGATAAACGACTCCTTCTGAAACATGGACACCGATATTGGTAGCATCCACTTCGCGGTTTTGCATAAGGGCTTCACAAACTTCCTCGTAAAGACGCTCGTCCGAGCGTTCATAACCCTTAGGACCAAAGCCGGTGAAATCAACTTGTTCTTTTTCATCTTTTCTCTTCTCCTCATTTTCATCATAAGTTCTTCCACTCACTCCAGGATGAGTCCAATTTCTTCCGATTTTACTTAATTTTTCATTATTTCCTAAATCAGATTCATCAAAATCTGATTCGCCTATTTGAAAAGAACCTTCTACAGAATGTTCAAGATCATAATTTTTCACTAATCTGAGATGACGTTTATCTTCTTTTTTTTTGTTTAAGCTCATGCGCGCCTCCAAAGACTTCATCTTAATTACACGCTAATTCAGAAATAAAAAATTATTTATTTGATTTTTTAATAGTGATTAAATTAAGAATGTCTTCAACACCAGGAAGTTCTTCAAGTAACCATTCAGCACGACGCTTTTCCAGCCGTGTGGCAACCTCTCCTCTCAGGACTAGGACGCTATCTTCTAAATCCACAAGAATTCCCGATGCATGTAAATCTAAATCTCGATTAAGGATCTCAGAGGCATTATTCTTGATCCCCTCTGGGGAACAGTGGACGCCTTTAGGTCCTTTACCAAAATTAGTTCCTCGAGACCTTTCTTTTCTATACTCTTCTTCGTATGACGGATCGAAGTCCCCGCTGAACTCATCACTTTGATCTCGATCATGATCAATACGTTCTTCACCGAAACGAACCAATCTTCTTAGTGGTGTGGTAAAAGTGCCATTTGTTTGTTGACTGTTTAATCCTTCATCAAAGGAGTCAGACTCTCGATAAGGCCCTTTTGTTTTAATGGCTTTTTTAGCTTTCTCCATAATCCCCTCCTTATTAAACAAAACTCTCTTAAAGTACGTGCAACACTTTTGCCGGAAGTGGGTGAAGCATGGGCACCGAATCAGCTCTGAGATGGGGCAAAAAAAGACGAATGCCAAAAATAAGACTCAACTACTTCAAAAGGAAAAAAAAAGATAACAAAAAACGCGGATAAAGTTGCGAAATAGCGTCCGTATAAAAAAATCTGCTCGCTAAAGGTACTTCACGTTAAAATAACAAAGTTGAGTGATTCTTATCAACCCGGATAAAGGAGGCACGTTTATGATAAAATTATCCATCTTTCAGGAGCATCGGCACTGGAAGAGGTTGATTCAAAACTTTAGTCCGGGTAGATAAATTTCATATTTCGCAATCTAAATAAATAAAATAAATACCAAGCCGCCATCCAGAGCGGCTTTATTTATTGTTAGATTTCCCTATTTTTTAAAATGTCTTTAATTGTTCGTAAGAAGTCGTGAGAGTCGAGAGGCTTTTGCAGATTTAGTTCACCTTCAACAATACCATGCCCAGAAATGAAAAGAACTGGTATATCTCCAATCCTTTCCAGCGATAACTGCTCTCTTCGAAATTGGATTCCATTTTTTACAGGCATCATGAGATCAACCAGAATCAGATCGGGAATATCAATCCGATGAACCAGATTATGAAGAGCGACTTCTCCATCCTTGGCGGTGGTCACAAGGTATCCTTCCTCAACTAATAATTCTGAGACAGATAAGCGAAAGTCCTGATCATCATCAATCACCATGACTATTTTTTTTTTAGACTTCAGTAAGTCGATCATCAAACAATCCTGAAAAGATTGATCCTCGGAATCGAATTGATCGTTTTCAAACATGATACTCCTCCTCGTCAAAAAACACATTAAATCAAAAGACACTGACGAGTACAGAAAATTACAAGACCAGTCCTTTAAGTTCTAAATAAAAACAAAGAGATCTTGAAATAAAATCAAAAAGAACTTAAAGCCTCAGTTAAAATTAAGGAAAGAATTCTTTTAGGTCATAACGCTTAAAAAAAGTCTCGCATTTTTTCTCGAACAGCATTATCAGTCTGAGATGAATTTGAAAAAAAGTTTTTTAAGAACTACAAACCAAACCATAAAAAATTAAGTTAAAATTTACTCTATCCAAAAAGAAAGAGATGATACTTCTTTTAAAAATTTAAAGGGTGCATGATGATTTCATCCAGTGCAATAAAGCTAAAGTCAAAAATACCAAACATCATGAAAGCATGGGAAGAGCGAGCGAAAAAAGAGATTATTGCGGCCCGAAATCTTGAGAGACTTGCGCTTAGAGACACACTGCCTGAATATTTAATGGGACTTGCGGATGCTCTTAATAATACTATTGAAAGTAGTGCAACAAGGATTCAAGCTGATCGTAAACAAGGAGATCGGATCGGCAAACTCCACGGGAGTATACGTGCACAAGATGTTAATTTCACCATAGATCAACTAATATTTGAATATCATATATTGAGACAAGTCATTTTCGATATAATGGATGAACAGGTAATCCTAACTCCTGCCGAACGTGAAGTCATACTTTGCTCGATTGAACAAGCAGTTAATGTTGCTGCGACACACTTCTCTAACTACAAGCAAGAGGCAAATAGACTCGCCGCTACGATAAAAGCGAGAGATGAATTTCTTTCAATTGCCTCTCATGAACTTAGATCCCCAATCACTTCAATAAAACTTCAGTTAGAAATGATTCTTAGAAATATAGTTCTTAATAAACCAGTACCACAAGATGTGTACGGTTTAAAAAAAGTCTTTGATAATTTGCTTAAACAAGTTGATAGGCTTACAAAACTTGTTGAGGATCTTTTAGATGTATCCTCCGTACATCTTGGGAAGCTAAAGATAAAGATAAAAAAAGAGGTTGACATTGGATCGTTAGTACAAGAAATAGTCGAATGCTATCGGCAAGATGAAAGTGCTCTAAAAGATCCTAGTATAAACATTAGCTTTACACCACCTGCTCCCGCCATTTTGGGTGAAGTAGACTCCTCCCGAATTGTTCAAGTCATGCGAAATCTTCTTTCAAATGCTCTAAAATATGGAGGAAAAATAATCACTGTTTCTGTAAAAAAAACTTCAGTCAAGGAAATCGAAATTAGTGTAGAAGACAATGGTAGAGGAATTGAAAATAAAGATAAGGAGCGAATTTTTCACATGTTTGAAAGAGCTGGCTCCAATGTTAATGAATCCGGGCTGGGTCTTGGACTCTATATCACAAATCAAATAATTATTGCCCATGGTGGATCTTTAAAGATGGAGAGTGAATCTGGGAAGGGAACAAAATTTATCATAAAACTCCCCATTTAATTTTATGTTTAATTTTCAAAGGAAAAATTAATTTTCTTTAAAAGATAAAATCTTTTTTTACAAAGATCGTTCTATTTAAGGATTGATACAGTTGATTAGCAGATTTTTTTATTAATGGAACAACAAGAAAAAATGCCTTTTTTTACGGTTTATATAAGACCACTTTTTCCCTGAATCAATTAGTTCGAAGTATTTATGAACTTTTTGAGCCAAACATTGATGACAGGCGCCAGGCAACCGGATGATATCGCAATACATCCAAGCTGAATCGGCCATAAAACATAAGGTGGTAAGTTCTTCATTCCAACGGAGGCGAGGCCCTCATCACCAAAAGGATTTTGGCCAAGTTTCAGATGACATCTTTTTGGGAGTCAGAGAATATCACACCGATTAGAAAAGGTAGATTAATGAAGGTTATCTTTTTGTTGCTACTATTGTCTCTCTCATCTCTGTCAAAGAGTAACACGTTAAGAACAACTGTGCACTCTATTGACCTAGGAAATAATTCTGGAGATCAAGTGATGGTGATGCTTTCAACAGGAGAAGTTCTCTGGTTATCAAAAAAAGAAGAGAGCCTCATTAAAGAGTTTCAAAATGCCTATAATCAGAAGTTAGTGCTGAAGATTAATTTTTCTACAAAAAAAATTTTATCTTCCTCTGCAACAGACTTTAAACTCAAAAACTTTTCTTTTAATCAAACCGACACAGATCCCATGTCTTATATTCCGACCATTATACAAGATGAAGAGGAATTGAAAAAACTCTTCCTAGGAGCAAGAAGAACATCTAAGCCAGAGACACAGTGTTTTAACAGGGCGCACATTTGGACCTATGAATGGAGAATTAACCACAGGGTCTTCTCATCAAAAACATGGCTATTTTTTACAAGGAAATTTATTAGAAAATATAAATTTGATTGGTGGTTTCACGTAGCACCGACCCTTACTGTCCAAGTGGATGGTAAATTAGTAGAAAAAATAGTAGATATAAAGTACGCAAAAGCACCATTAAAAATGAAATCGTGGACAGACATTTTTGTTAGGGATTATGCGGACTGCCCAGTCGTTAACCGATATTCTGACTATGCAGATTCACCTGAAGAAGGTTCGTGTTTTGTAATGAAATCTTCAATGTACTATTACCAGCCAATCGATCTTGAAGATCTTGAGCTCACTGGAATTCAGAAGATGAAATGGATCCGGGGAGAAGTGCAAGAGGCCTACCGTGAAGCCTTCGACACCATTTTCTAGGAAAAATGATGAAAAACATCCGCCAAATGACGGTTTCACTTTTACTGCTTTTGATAATCACTTCCTGCAAAAAAAAGGAAAAATTTATCAACGATTTAAAAGATGAAACGCTTCAAAATAAATGGGGAAACTTTAAGGGAAAACTATATCCAGTAAATCCCTCTCAAACGCCAAGCCTCCGGGGCTCTTTGACCGCAATTTACCGTCAAGAATTCACCGCAACATTACGTCTAGCAGGAGCTAGGCCATCAACCCTAAGTCTTCAGGGTATTCATATTGGAAGGTGTCCGGACTCCAGAGATGATCAAAATCATGACGGTTTGATTGATGGTGAAGAAGGATTTAAAGCATTTAAAGAAATGATTATCCCCCTTGATGATGATTTAAATTCTCAACACATGGGGTGGGGAATTTTTCCCGTTACGGATGCGTTTGGTGGCTATATTTGGTCTAGGGTTGCTACCCTTGAAAACCTTCTTGAAGATCTCAGGATGGAGGACATTAATCCTTATGATGAGATGAGTAAAATTTTAGATAAATCTCTCAGTCTGGAAGGAAAGGTGGTGGTCATAAGGGGCATAAATAACTTGATTTCGCTGCCAGACAGTGTTGCAGGGATCGGCCGACTTTCTCCTCATGCAGCCTTTCCCGTTGCCTGTGGTAAACTAGAAAAAATATTTTCTACACCAGGAAAGATCGAAAAGGATGAAGAGATTTCAATATTGTATGACTCGAATCAAGAAGGACATGGTTTCGATGATGATGCTTTCTTTTCTAGTCTTGAAAACGATGAGATCAATTATGGT
Organism: Halobacteriovoraceae bacterium; assembly: GCA_040382195.1. Lineage (GTDB taxonomy): Bacteria > Bdellovibrionota > Bacteriovoracia > Bacteriovoracales > Bacteriovoracaceae > Peredibacter. The sequence continues at coordinate 122,149 of JBEIFX010000002.1, forward strand.
GACTAATCAAACAAGATTGATTTCGGTCCAGAAATGTGTATACCCGGAGCGAGTGAAAGACCCAATCTTACAGCAATTTTAGCAACTTTATCAGCTGAAACTGGTCTCATACCTGGTGTAACCAGTGCTTTGGGAAGTTGATTGAGAAGTACAGTGCTCACTTTTTCTTGCCAGCGAGGTTTCTCTCTTTTACCAACTAGAGGCCCAGGTCTTAAGATGAAAAGGGAAGGAAAGGAAAGGTTTCCCACTTTTTCTTCAAGTTCTCCTTTCATCCGAAGGTAGAAAAAAATTGAGTGGGGATCTGCATTGACACTGGAAATAAGAACATAGGCTTTTACTTCGTTATAGGCTGCATATCGAGCAATAGCAAGTTGATAATCATGATCTACTCGATACTGCCCTGCCTTTGAACCGGCATCATGAAGGGTTGTCCCAAGTGCAGAGAACAACACATCGCCATTTATTTGATTTTTCCATTCTTCGATCTTGTCGAAATCGACAATACGAACATCTATCTTAGGGTGAATGAAATCAAGAGGACGTCTAACGAAAACGAGGACCTTTGACACTCTAATATCATGTGTCAGCTCAGAAACAATATTTTTCCCGACAAGACCAGTTGCCCCGACAACAATCACATTCATCAATAAAAACATAAGTTATGTTTTTAAAAGTGTAAATACTTTAAAAGAATCTGAATAAAAATGAGACTACCTAAATTCCGGTTTTAGCTCTGGCCCTGAACTTGCTTTAAATAAAGCCGTCATTTACGTCAATGTTTGCTTTTTTAAAGGAGTTTAAGATGAAGAAAAAATCCATGTTGCAGAAAGTTTCTCCTATTGTCCTTAGCACTTGCATGTTCACTCTTCTCGCTGCCTGCGGAAGTGACGATGACGATAATGGCACCAGTGTAGTTCAACAGGAAGAGCAGCAACAAGAGGGACGATATCGAGTTGTGTTGACTCCTCTTAACCCATTGGTTGCTTCAAACGCAACAGGAACTGGCGAGTTTACAATCGAGGCAGATGAATTTAAAGCAATCATGAACATAAGTGGAGCAACCTCTACCACTCACGTACAGCGCATCCATCTTCTGGGTAGCTGCCCAGATCAAGGATCGGACACAAACGAAGATGGTTTTATCGATGTTGTAGAGGCAATTTCTTCTGTTGGCAGTGCACTTGTCCCAATCGATAATGATCTTCGCTCTCAATTGGCCGGTGGAACATTTCCAATAGGTGCTACTTATAATTATAAAGAGTCCACCTCTCTTCTTGCGATGCTGGCTGATCTTCGTTTACCAGATCCCGACAATAGTGATGAACTGGTAAAACTGGGCGCCGATGAAGACTTAAACCTGGAAGGGAGGGTCGTGCTAATCCACGGTGTACCAAGTTCAACTTCTCTTCCTGCAACAGTTCGAGGTTTGGGGGAAACTCTCACGGCCCAACAAGCACTCCCAATTCTATGCGGTGTTATTACTCGAGCTGAAGATGAAACTGGCACAACTGAAAACTAAGATTTTTTGAATCGGGAGTAGGATAACTTGCCTACTCCCTTTCTATTTTCCCCTTTCAATGCTAATTTTTATATCATGATAAAAAAATGTGAGCACTCACCTCTTTCGCTAGAAAGTGCTAAAAAGCTTCTGACTGATAAAGGCGTTAACAAAACGTCCACTAAAATCAGAATCCTGATAGAGATTTCTCGTTCAAAGCATCCGCTTGCCGTGTCAGAAATACATCAACAGCTTGAAGAAGAGTGCAACGTCTCGACGGTATTTCGAACTGTCTCTCAATTTAAAGATAAAGGCATTATCGAAGAGGTGAACCTCGATGAAGGATTTTTACGGTATGAGCTCAATCACCGCCACCAGGGGCACCATCATCACCACCATGTACGTTGCAGGGAATGCGGAAATATACTTAACATAGAAAATTGTGATTTAAGTTCTTTTAACTCGGTAATCGCTAAAATGGGATTCACAAATATTGAACACAGACTTGAGTTCACAGGCCTGTGCTCAAAGTGTTGCTAAAGCTGAAACTGTGCTCCCAGGATGATGTTTCTCCCAGGTAATGGCGCTACTTCTTTGAGAGTAGAGACATGGTTTCTTGCCTCGACATCAAAAATGTTTCTTACTCGGAAAAAGAGATCCAGAGATGAGATGTTCCCTACGAATCGGTAACTGTAGCCAGCATTAGTGTAAATATAATCTTCCGTAGTTGTCTCCTCAGGAGCAGTCTTGGTTTGATGAGCGACGTACTGTGATTCGATATCAGCACTCCACTTCTCAGTCTCGTACTCAATACCAATGCTTACTCTTGCTGGTGAAATTCGGGGAAGATTCATACCGCTATCAGTATCTTTAGCTCTCACGTAGTCAAACTTATTGATAAGGTAAAGGAAACCTTTCGTAAACTTCTTCAACTCACTTCGATTATCTAAATCAATCCCGTAGAATAGCGCATCAACTTGCTGATAGTTATTGATGCCAAAGCCTTCGGCATTATCAACGCCAGTTGGATTAAGAGCGATATAGTCTTTAAAAACCTGAGAGAAAAGACTTCCCGTGAAAGTGTTTTTCCCAATTGTATTCTTATAGGTTACTTCAAAGGCAGTAGCCTTTTCTTTAATCAAACTAGAATCTCCATTTTCTTCTGTTCCTGTAGCCACATGGTTACCTTTAGAAAAGAGTTCCTGAAAAGTAGGAGGACGCTCAGTGTACGATAGACTGGATTCGAGAGTATTTTTTTTGGAAAAGTCAAAACAATGGCCGATGGAGGCGTTGTAACCCAAGAAGCCCTTTTCTTCATCTTTACCGAATCCCACCGAGCCTTGTTTTCTGATCTGCTGGTTCTCAAGGCGGGCACCGAGACGAAGAGCATGTTTTCCCAATGAGAGCTGCTGGAAGGTAAAAGCTGAAATCCGGGAGGTATCCGAGGAGGGAAGAAAAGCTTCTTCTCCTTTGGCGCTAAAACTAAAAATTGTGGTCTGAATCCCTGAGACCCCATTCCAGTCACCGGATTTATTGAGGGCCTCTAGTCGCGACTCATTACCTTTGTTCTTAAAGATCGTTCCAGTTTCGCCACCTTCAAGTTCACGGTGAAAATAATCTGATTGTGCGGATTTAAATTTCCACTTTCGAACCACACCACTCTCCGGCCGATATTCAGAGTGTAACTCTAACCGGTTTTGTGTCATATCGATTGAAACTTCTTCGTCCGCCACAGAGCCGTAGAGTGTGTTATAGTGATTAAAGGACACTCCCATGTACCCGCGGTCGAAAATTCTCGAAACACCCACCGCCATATTGTCTTGCTTGTTAAAACTGTTTGGAAGTTTATCCTTTGCTTGGTTTGCACCAGGATTTGACTGTCGTTCTTTGGAGGATACTGCGTATCCAGGTATCTCAACGTTACCTAAATTTCTTGTTGATCCGTCGAAGTGATACATCCATTTATTCTGACCATAATTTAAATGAAGAGAGTTGCTAATCCCGTTATTGACAGTCTCACCCTGGGTGAGGAACTTCGTGAAAAAGCCGTCCTCATACTCATAGTGAATACGGTTCGTAACAAGGTTTACAACTCCACCTACGGCCGAAGAGCCATAAAGTAAGCTCATGGGACCTCGGACTATCTCCATTTGGTCAATAGTGAGTGTATCAACAGGAATAGCGTGATCTAAACTCTGAGTTGAGGCATCGAGGGTACCAAGTGCATTTTGCAATACTCTGATTCTATCACCGTCAAGGCCACGGATGACCGGCCTAGAGGCATTTGGCCCAAAGTTTGTGCTCTGAACACCTGCTTCACTTGAGAGAGTATCACCGATGCTTGTTTGACGTTTTTTTTGAAGCTCTTTTCCTTTTAGTTTAGTTACACTTGGAACAAAATCAACTAACCCTTGTGTTTCCTCGCGCTCAATCACCTCAATGTCTTGAAGTTTTTCTTCATGGGCATAAAGTCCTATGGACAAAAAAAATGATAACGGTAAAAATTTCATAAAGTCCTTAATTGCAAGTGAGTTGCAGTTATTTTCAAATAAATCTAGATTCTTGTAAAGCAATTTCACGTATGATGCTCCGCCTCTTATTGTTGAATTTTCAGAATTTTAGCGAAATCTTTAGAAAAATTTATAGCTTTAGAAACATTTTCTCGTGAGACGACATTCTCTTTGCTAAATAGCTCCCCATGAAAGTTAACATTTACTCCGTCCTACTGGTTGGGTTGATCTCCTCTCCTTTACTGGCCGAAGTTATTCCTGGCCAGGGACTATTAAGTTATTTCTCAGCCAACTGTAGAACTCAAGGTGAGTGGACCCGTTCTGCTCTCGCAGATTCCACCGCCCTTATAGAGTCCCTAAAAAGTATCTCTCAAGACCCCGATTGCCGAAGTGTCAGCGGAGCTATTTCTCAATTAAATCTTCTCAATCAACAGTTATCCATTCTTGATCGGACAAACCTTACCCAGACTAAGATCGCTGAGCTCAATGCGCAAGAGCAAGAGCTACTCATCCAAGTAGCAAATAATACTGATACTGAGACACTTGCTTCAATTAATACAAAACTGAGGGACCTTCAGGTCACTCGGGCCGGAATTATTGGCAAAGATAAGGCCCAGGAAGAATTGGCGGGCCCAGAGAAGGCACAGATGCTCAGCTCCGTCGTCCTGATCGCCAATTCGGCGTTTCAGCAGGTTACGAGTAATCAGCGCTGTCTTCAAAAAAATCCCGGTCTTCTCAATACGGCGACTTCAATTATATCTGCAGTGGGCGCCACAACAGCTGTGGTGAATCCTGCTTTGGGCCTCGGGCTCTCTGCTGGCTCCTCTTTTTTAGGTGAAACAATTGAAGGAGTGAAAAAGTATTATAACTTTTGGACAATCAAAAAGATTTCAGATTCTTCCGTTGCCTCCGAGGCATATAAATGTGCCCTGGAGACTATGAGTGAGCGCTGGTGCCAGATGCGTGATGCTGAATCTTTTCTTCTTTTCAAGGCTGAACAACGTCAACACCCTATCCTTAGAACTGGTTTGGGCACGGCTATTCGCCTTAATGATCGTGAATTACCAGTACTTATTGAATGGCTTAACAAAATCAGAAGCGGAGTAACACCGACAACGACCTCGGATGCTCAGAGGCAGAGTGCTGTCTTTACTCGTGAAACTTATGTACGATCACTTGAGGCAACGGGACTCGGCCTTATAGAAGAAAATCGTCGAATCTATAATACATATACGGATCTTAATGAACGTTGGAACTTTCTGCGGAGTGTGATTACTTCACTTCTTCCGGCCACCAATGTGCCATTTAAAAACCCTTTTTATGACGTCTACTCCTCAGGATACGCTCCTTTCTTTTTGATCGGCTTGGCCGACAATGAAGACATACGAAACTCTCAAGGCCAGTACTTCGGAATAGAGTCATGGAATAGACCGAATGGCATCAATCCGACTCTTGATCTAGTTAAAGAAAAATACCTCGAATGGGTGACCAAAGCACGCAATCGGGTAAATCAGGAATTGACCCAGGTCCTTCAGCCGGACGCTCTCCAGACTCTTTCGAGTGCTTACGATCGCTCGGGAAATCGGTGGAAAATTTCTCCTATCGACAGCTTAAAAAGGATAATTGAATTTCTGGAAATGAATCCTCCCCGAGAAAGGGATGTGGCGTTCAGAAAGCTCTACGAAAACACCCTCTTGAAACTAAAAGAAATCTACGTGGTAACGGAAGAAGCAGTCCTTGGTCTTGATAAAGAACTAACTCCGGAAGGAAACACACCAAGTGTCGAGCGAATCTATGAACTGGCCCAGCTCAGATATGGAACTGTTGTCATGGAGGCTCGCCTCGACATGATTGTTCGCCTTTCTCTACTGGAACTATTGGAAAGTACGCCAAATCAAGATCAAGTGCTTGTTGCCCAACTCCTTGCTGCCGAAAGATTCACCGAGGCGATATCGAAGATGAGCGGTACTGATAACCTTGCTCTTATCAAGGCCGACATTAATAGGGCCCAGCCTATAACTATATCAAACCTCAATGCCTTTTTAGAGGTATTCGGAAAAAATATAAACCATATGCTGAAGAAACTTAGTAAAGAAGAGGAATCTTCGAAGGGCACTGTGGCAAGCTCTAAAAAGTATTCCCGCTCAGAACTCTGCTTCTTACTTTTGGCCGTTCCCAATGTCACCAAGCATATTGATGTGAAGTACTGTCAGGGACTTCAACTCAAGGCCGTTATTAACGGAGGTCCTCAGTCGTTTATTATTAAACCTGAAACCTTTGCTCTTGATCTAAATGAGCGGGCCTGCGAGTATCGAGAATTTTTTAGGAAAAGCAAAATCTATGAGACTTGGGGAATTAAATAAGTAAAATAAGATCATGCTGAAAAAATCTTGGTCTTATCTTTCGAAGAACGACATTGTTGATATAATCGCCCCTGCCTCTCAGTCTCCTTTAGAAAAACTGTTGGATGGAATTAAGTGGGTTGAAAGTATTGGTCTCATTCCCAGAGTCCCCGAAGATATCATCAAAACTGACCTCTTCTTCGCCTCTTCTCTTGAATCCCAACTAACTCATATAACAAACGCCCTCTACTCGGATGCCAAAGCGATATGGTGCCTTCGCGGCGGTTATGGAAGCATGCGACTTATCCCCCACTTAAAAAAATTAAGGCCTCCGAAGAAACCGAAACTTTTTATCGGATTCAGTGACATCACAGCACTTCACCTTTATTTCTCTCAGGACTGGAAGTGGCCAGTGATCCATGGGCGCACCATCAGCCAGATGAATCCAAATTTAAAAAATACCCCTGATAGAAAATTCCTCACGGATGTGATTTTCGGCAGAAAGAGTGAAAAAACCTTTAAGCGACTTAGACCTTTAAACGACGCGGCCAGAGAGAAAAAACTCATCCAAGGCTCCATCACTGGAGGAAATCTTAGAATTATTCAATCCTCTCTGGGTACAGATTGGGAACTTAAAGCAAAAGGAAAGATCCTGTTTATTGAAGACGTCGGAGAAAGAGGCTACAGCGTTGACCGGATGCTCGAACAACTCCTTCAGGCAAAACTCATCGATCGTGGTATTAAGGCCATGGTCTTCGGTGACTTCACAGAAGGCCAAGAAAAAGACGGAAAGGATCTTACCAGTGAGGCGATCGAACGGTTTGCAAAAAAAGTAAACTATCCCGTTTTAAGGGGTCTACCTGCGGGACATAATATAGAATTAAACTATCCCATTCCTTTCAATACCCCAAGTGAGCTGAAACTTGGTCGCATGGCCGAACTCACCTGCCACTACGGTGGACGTCTATGAAAGAGGTCCCCGCAAGGGAGGACCTCTTCGCGATTAAGAATGTGTCGCATGATTCTACGCTGCTTGACCCGTTGGATAATGCTCTTCCCTTTCAAGGATGAGTGGTTTTCGAAAATTTACTTTCGCCCCGAGTGCTCCCCCAAAGATAGCCGATAGAGCTCCAAGGAGGACCATCAGGAAAAGGCTCCATCCCGTCGAACGAAGCACCATACCTGTTCCCTCTTTGATATCTGCCAGATACTGATCAACTTTCGCTTTCACCTGTGCGATTCGATTATCGGCTTCCGTTGGCGTGATGCCGGATTCTAGTGCCAAATAGTTTTTTGCTCCCTCCGTGTCTCCTCTGATAATTCGTGAACCAAGTCCTTGAGCGACCACTTGAGGTGAAGAACGAAGATTCAATTCTCCCAGTACATCTTCGGCAAGATTGTTAATAGTATTAGTGACGGTGGGATGTTGAGAGGCCATACGGGTTCCTTGAGCAATCATCCCCCCAGACTTACCGACAAGTGAGCCAATCGCCGATCCTGCTGACGAAAGTCCAGAAATAATTTGATAGAAGAAAAAGCCCAGGAAAAGAGCGGCAATCACCAGGCCCTGAACGGAACCAACCCTCGCCGTCCGAAACTTAGAAACTCTTGAAGCAAAGTACGAACCAATAAATAGTGAAAGTAGGACTGATACCACGAACCAAATGCCACTGAAGACGCCCACACTATGGGCACTGGTTTCTTCATCGAGACCAATGCCACCAAAACCCAGACCCAGTCCGATGAGCCCAATCATCGCGAGCATTGATATCAGTAAACCTGCGACGATGGCCCTATAACTAATGAGGGCATGAGTGTTAATGACGTTTTCTAATTTCCGGGGATGTTCTGAATGTATTTCGATGTTGGCCATAAAATCTCCTTTTGGATGATCATCTTTGCCAACATTTTTTCAATCGATACCAGGAAGAGCAATGCGCTGGGTTTCTATCCGCATTAAATTCGGTTAGTCAGGACGGACTTGTTCTTTTTGATTTTTTTTCAAGAAAGACCAATCAAGTTTGTAATTATCATCAGAATGCCTTTTTAATTGTGTTGTCGAAGACCTTTTTCCCTTTGGACGATCGACACCACCAAGAACAAAAACAAGTCCTTTAAAGTAACTACTCATATCAAAAGGGTGAGGATTCTGCATTCGCTCATTCATGAACGCAACCATAAACCCTTGATTGAAGATTGAAAAGAAAGAAAGTTGGAGCTTAAGAAAAATTATGACTGCCCAATTTTGTGTTCCCCGAGAATTTTGTGTGGTCTGACTCTGAGCTCAAACTTCTTAGTTGCGATGGCCTGAATAAACTCAGCTGCCTCCAACGGTGAATCTGTAAAAAAAAGAGTCTTCATGTCATCGGGATCAATAGTCTTGGCATCAACAAATCGCTCTTCAATTTGCTGTCTTAAGGGGGCCCAGAACTTTTGTCCAATCAGCACTACAGGAAAGTCCTTCATTTTTTTAGTTTGAATGAGAGTTAAAACACCAAAGAGTTCATCAAGGGTCCCAAAACCTCCTGGGAATGCTACAAAGCCATAGGAGTATTTTGCCAGAATAAATTTTCTGACCATAAAGTACTTAAATTCCATCCAGACATCTAAATAGGGATTGGGGCTTTGTTCTTTAGGAAGTGTAATGTTACATCCAAGAGAAACGCCCCCCATGGATTTAGCTCCTCGATTTGTTGCCTCCATAATACCCGGACCGCCACCAGTCATAACAGCAAAGCCTTTAAGGGTAAGCTCCTGGCCCATTTCAAAAGCTAAACGATAATGTTCGTGTTGTTCATCAAACCTCGCAGAACCAAAGACAGTGACACATGGGCCAATGAAATGAAATGTCCTGAATCCTTTAATCATCTCAAAAAAGACATTGAAGGCATGCCGAGCCTCAAAAGATCGAGACTTTGGACCTTCGAGAAAGACTCTTTCATCTTGTGACCTTGACCAAGTTCCCCATTCTGAGCGAACGGTGGTCTTTTTGTCTTCCTTCATTGTTGTCATAATACGGATAAAAATGAGTCAAAGCTACAGTAAAAAAATATCACGTTGCGCTCTGAGCAGTTGCGCAAACCTCAACAAAAAATGGTCCGTTTTCTGTTGAAAAAGGAATCACCACAACAGGGCCTTTGGTTACACCAGAAAGAGGATGACTTTTTCCACAGATAACGGAGGGAAAAGCTGTTTTAATTCCGTAACCCTTCTGATTAAAAGAAACTTTTGCCTGGCCGAAAATCATATTCGTTATTTCACTCGCTCCATCGAGCATATCTTTTGATAATTCCCGATACTCTTTCCCAAGCATATTGGAAATAATATTTAAAAAGGTTTTTTCAGGAAAACTAATGATGAAAGAGCCTACGAAAGATTGGGAGACAATACCAATAACACCAGAAATGTCTCCGAGCATGACATCATTTTCTTTCTTAAGAAATATTTCCCCTGGTGTGGATTTCATCAGCGCTTGAACCTCTAGAACTCTTATGGTGGCGCCGAGGAAGGGATTGATAAAATCTGTATCAATGTTTTTGGGGGGTGCCAAGACCAACCTCCTTTAGCTTTTCAATTTGTGATGGAGAAGAGGATGGCAAAAAAGAAAATCTCTGGATTTAGTAGAGAGGTAAAGAGAATTAACTAAGACGGATTGATTAGTCAACTCATCAAGATCATCACCAAAACTCTTTTGACCTAGCGAATCCAAACCCTGATTCAAATGAATCTCTGAAAACCCGTTGCGCCAGTCAATCTGGAAACGGGACATAAATTCCGCCATAGAATTAAGCAGAAATTCTAACAGAAACTTTTTTATAAGTAGCTTCAAGCTTAAGCCTCAGAGCATCCCTGCTGAAAGGTTTTACCACGATATCTGCTGTATCAAGAATCTCGTCGACAATCATCCCGAAAAAATGATTATTCGAATTTAATACGACGATATTGATCGCTTCATTATGATGCACTATCGACTCACTACCAAGGATTTCTTTCAAATTAAGAAGGGGAAGAATATTTCCTCTTAAACGATATACTGGACGACCCTGAACGTATTCAATAGACGAAAGGTCAACCCTTACTAGTTCAACAAGTTTAACCTGAGGAATCGCAAACCGATCGTTGTCAGAACGGATGATCATGGCAGGAACAATGGCCAGGGTAAGTGGAATCTTAAGCGTGATTTTAGTCCCTTCGCCCTCAACACTGGAGATATCAACGATACCGCCAATTTTCTCGATGTTACTTTTGACCACATCCATTCCCACTCCTCGACCTGAGACGTTGGTAACCTTTTCTGCAGTGGAAAGGCCCGGAGAAAAGATAAGATTATAAACTTCCCTGTCACTAAATTTATCCACTTTTTGTGGGTCAACGATTCCCTTCTCTATTGCCTTTCGAAGTAGTTTTTCTCTGGAAAGACCTTTACCGTCATCGCTTACCTCAACAATAACTTGCCCACCTTCGTGATAGGCCCTAATAGAAATTGTTCCAGTCTCAGCCTTTCCGTTCATTCCACGGGTATGTGGTAACTCAATTCCATGATCACAGGCATTTCTCACGATATGCGTAAGTGGATCTTTAACAGCTTCGATAAGCGTTTTATCAAGCTCCGTCTCAACACCCTGAAGAGAGAGAGAAATTTTCTTTCCGAGAGTACAGGAAAGATCGCGAACCACTCGCTGGAATTTATTCAAAACATTCCCGATGGGTTGCATTCTTGTTTTCATGGTCTCTTCTTGAAGCTCACTAGTAACTACGTCTAGTTTTTGGCTGAGGTTGAGAAACTCCAAATCATCAGTTTTGTTGGAGTATTGAAGTACCTGATTCCTCACTAGAACCATTTCTCCCATAAGAGTCATCAATCTATCTAGAAGTGATACTTGAACTCTAATTGTTGACTCCGCTTTTTCGACGTCCTGAGACCCTGGTGAAGCGGTCTTTTGAAATGTGTGAGGAGTTGCTGAATGCGAAAATTGATTCATTGTATTCTCCTCCGGCCGTACCGGGTCAGAAACGACCGTTGAATCTGGAGCTGAATCCTTTGGACCTCTACCGAAAGGTGTCAGTAGCCCGACCATAAACTCGACTTCTTTTTTAATACTTTCATCGCCCTGAAGTTGAACGGAATTATTCATAAGGTCAGTACACATTAGAAGTGTACTCACATGGGCTTTATCCATTTCAAATTGCTCGATACCTCGAACTCCCTCGAGGCTATTTTCCATGGCATGAGCAAGCTTCGAGGCATCAACTAGTCCAAAGAGCTGGACAGCTCCCTTGAGAGAGTGAATGTCCCTATAAAGTGAATCCAAAAGGGCGATATCACCGGTATCTGACTCCATCTTTATCAGTGTTGTTGAAATGCGCTCTAAACCTTCAGAAACTTCGGCAAAGAATTCATCCGAGAGTTGATCCTCCTGGACTGAGGTAGAAGGATTATGGCCTGATGCCTCTTCCTCTAGGTCTCCTGGAGTCACAGAGGTGTCAATATCATAAACAAATTGATAAGGTTCTCCCGCCATGATCGCCCTAGTAGCATCATTGCCTTTCAAAAACCAACTTATCAAGGGCTTAGGAATTGAAGCCGTTTTTTTTGATTGCATGAGAACGTTTTCCAACTGATGAACGTGATGCTGAAGTTCATTCCATTCCATCATGCCTGCGGCGCCCTTGATGTTATGATAAGCGCGGAAGACCTCGTCATAGAGTGAGTTTGAACACTGATTGTCAGGTAATTGGTCGAATTCTAATAAGGCTTTTTCAGCTCGTTCCAGAGTTTCTTTGATTTCAATCTTAAACTCTTCCAATTCATCAATCATAAAACCTCATCAGGAAATAAAAACAAAAATTACTTTGTATTTTTCGGAGAAAATAAGAAAAAAATTTCGGGATTTCTTCGCAATCACTTCACTATCACGGGAAGAGTTCATATAGATCAGCTCAAGTTCATAAACTATGAAAAGATAAGAGATCAATCTCTCAAAAATCGGATAGACTCTGTCGGAATAAGGAATAAATTTCCCTTCCATATGCAAGACTAAAGCGCTAAAGTTTGTAGAAAGAAAGGAGCATTCATCTATGATGAAAAAGACTATCGCCCTGATTGCTCATGACAACTTTAAAACTACGCTAGTAAACTGGGTAAAAAAGCATAGCATTGAGCTTTCCGCTTTTCATCTGGTCGCAACTGGAACTACCGGAAAGCGCATTGAAGATGAAGTCAAACTGGCTGTTCAAAAATTTAAGAGTGGACCACTTGGTGGAGACCAACAGATTGGTGCAGGAATAGCCGAGAGTAAAATTGACGTCGTCATTTTCTTTTGGGATCCAATGTCTCCTCATCCTCACGATGTCGACGTTAAAGCACTGCTTCGAATTGCCGTGGTCTACAACATTCCGATGGCGTGCAACGAGCAGACAGCTACTTTGATATTAAAGTCTCTAACAGCAAACTTTTGAGCCCTGGCAAGTTCTTAAAACATTTGCCTCGGCCCGGACTAATTAAAGGCAAAATGAGAACGCTCCTCCCGGAAATCACCGAAGCTTCTGTGATTTAAATCAAAGCTCATCTCCTGATACATGACTAACATTCAAATTGAGTAAAAATTCAGTATTTATTGAAAGCTATCTTCGAGAAAATGAATTTTCCCAACAAAAGAAATAATTCATCCTTTAAAAGGAGATTCCTGTGTGGAAAAAAACAATAATTTAATAACAAACTTTTATTTTCCGAAAATGATTTTTGTTTCTATTTTTTATTTTTGAGCAGACGTCTTTGATGATTTTTTCCTCTTCAACGATCGCTTCATCTGTAACATCCTGAGAAGTCATAATCCCAATCATTCTTTTCCCTTCTCTCAAGAATTGAATTTTTACTGTTGTTGCTTCCAGAGCAAACAATTTTATGACTTCAAATATGCGCTCAATTCGTTTCCCATTTGCCTTCAGAACAATGTCCCCAGTCTGAAAAGTTTTTTTATTTGGTGAAATATCAGACAAACTTTCAATTTGAATCCCCCCCTTCACATCCATGACCAGATGTTTGAGCTGTTCAGAACTAAGCTCTTTCCATTCAACTGAAGGCCGCATGATCTTTTGAGAGCACTTGTAGAACACTTCAATAAAGGGATACTTCAGAACCTCCTGCCAGCTGTCAGTAGAAATCGTGCTGAAATTAGCTCCGAAGGCAAAAGAAGAATAGCCGTAATAGGGATATAGGCCAAAACCATAAGTGGGGCCCCAGCCACCACCAGTACTTCGAGTAACTTCTTTTTCAATCGTACGGTCTAGGATAGCAAAGATATTAGCATGAAGCGATAATTCACGACATTTTTCAATGGCTCGAAATTGAGCATATAGGCGAGCGAGGCTTTTTTTGGTATTTGCATTAGCCTTGAAAGATGAAACAGCAATACCGTCCATTGAAAGGTCACGATAACCTTCTTTCTTCTTTTCTTTCTGGTAAGGAGTTGGTTTTGTGGCAGCACAAGCGATGAATAGATTGAAGATTAAAATAAATACTAAGGGCTTCATCTAGGTTTTCCTGTGAATTAAAAAAATGGCCATCTTTCGACGGCCATTTTGATCCAGTGTATTGCTACTAAAGTGTTTTTCAAATGATGCTTTTCAACTTCTCTTTGCCAAACACCCTGGACTAAGGAAAAGGTATGTCCTAATAATGAATATGAGAAGACCTTGAAGCCTAATTTTATCTCAAGTTTTTAGACTCAGAGACCTTGGAAGATTCCCTTGGTTAGGAGCTCCTTGAAATTGGTATTGTTCTTATGTCCGGGGATGGGTCCATAATAATGATTTTTATCAGTCATATCATTACGCCAAAGCATAATATAAGAAGGACCTTTTTTAGGAGCTTTGCCTCTGCCGAGGATTTGTTCCATACCTGCGCGCTCCAAAGGCCAACCAAAATAATCAGTCCAGAAGCGTTTGTAACTAGAGGTTTCCATGCCAAATTCAGTTACAGCTGGTATTTTGTTCCTCCGAGCTGCTTCTTCACAAAGCCAGACAATTCCTTTTTTGTATTTATTTAATGAATTAAGTCCATTGATAGCGAGATCAAAAAACTTATTATAGAAGTAAAAATCTACACCGAGTATATCAATGTACTGATCGCCTGGATAGCGCTCGAGATAATACTCATCGACTCCCGTTGGGGAATAGGCATAGAGAAGATTGTGCACTCCCCTTCTTTTAAGATGTTTGACCGTTACCTCCCAAAGTTTTAAGTATTGATCTTTCGAACAATTTTTTCCTCCCCACCAGAACCAGGAACCATTATGCTCGTGCCAAGGCCGAAAAATGACTGGAATATCTTTTATTTCAATAAAAAAATCTGCTAGGTTATTGAGTTGTGATATTAGTTTGTGGTGGTAGTCACCGCCAGGTAGAATGCGATCAACAATAGATGTGGTCTTGTCCCAAGAAGAACCGTTGCCTTTTCCATCATTAATCAGAGCCGGGGTATGCCATGACATGGTCACCGCTCCTCCTCTCCGATGAACTTCCCTCATCTGATCAACTAGAAGATCTCTGTTCCAGTTGCCGATTTCATTAAAATCCACCCCAAGGACTGCAGGAGTAAGACCGACCGCCTTGTCCATATCAGAAATCAATTCAAGTCCTATGTGCTGGTTGTCCTTGCGCCAGCCTTTTCCTTCGCTAAAGGCCAATTGTTGCCCAATCAAGATTTTCTGATCCGAGTTGATTGAATCGCTTATCTGGTGGAGCTTTCGATAAAGCTCTCTTGCTTCCATTGTTGCACTCCGATCAGTTTGGGCAAAACATGGTGAAAATAATAAAATTAAAAGAAGTAGCTTCATTTGAATAGGTTAGTCCGAAACTGAGTTGAGGATCATGAGTCTGGAAAAAAAGAAAGGATCGTCTTTTTTATCAACAAAACGGATAGTGTTATTTTTTTATCCATTGCCCTCATTGGTCCGATACAGCAAGAGTCCAAAATTAACCGAACCGATGCCCGCCTTGATACAGCATCTGAAAGCGCTTTAGGGGTCTAATAATGGGTAAAAGCATAAAAAGGTCAAAGATTACTGAAGAAAAAGGATCCAAGATCCTTTGTTTGATCCATTTTTCAATAAGTTAATATCATTAAATTAGGGATGCTTGATGGCCCAAGATCTTAAGAATCACTCTATGTAAGATTTACAACTTACCCCAAAGATTGGATTTTCTTCGCTATTATCGACTCTGTTAATTTCAAACATTGGAGTTAGTGTGAAGAAAATGAAAAGCTCGCTGATATCGTTATTTGCTCTTTCGGCCTTAACTTCTTGTGTCGATCTGAAAGACACACTCCACCTAAAAAAAGAGAAGAAAAAATCGAACTATATCACTAACCGTTCAACCACAAATGAAATTATCAAAGATGAAGGAATCGAACTTCAAGTGCTATCTGAGACATCTCTAAGAAAGGCAGCTCTTAATAAATCCATCTTATCTGTTACCCATCCGCATACGATAAAGATTCTCAGTGAGCTCCCGCAAGGCAGTTCCGCTGAAACCGTTAATAATGATCAAAAAGAATTAAAAAACCAAGAAGAATCACTTTTAATTGGTTTTCCACTAAGCCTCATTGGGGAACAAAATGTCTTCGGCGGAGTGATTACAAAAGTCACTGACCGTGAAAGTGAATCCCTGGGGACTCTAAAACTTACGGATCTGACACCGATTCATGTAAGAACAGTCATCTCTAATTTAGAAAATGGTACTCCAGCTTTAACACTTATTGGCTGTGTTACTAAATGCGGCGAAGACTCAGATCAACAGGGTCTTCTTAATTTACCTATTGTAGGTTTTAATCAAGAAACAGGAATGCTCATCATCGACCTTTCTGCGATAGGTAAAGAACTGGATCTTATTTCTATGCTGGATCCAAAGGGTGAGTACACAAAACTGAAGGCAGTATCATCAGATACTGTAAGTGTCGACTTTGACCTTAAAACTCTGATCTTCGATATCAAAACGAAAATGATTCCTGTAACCGCAGATCCAACAGATACATCCATTGCAACAACTGATTTTACTGTCCGCTGGTACATGAAGCTTGGTTCTGGTTTTAATCCTGCTTTCCGTTCACGGGAAAAAGCTCAGGGAGTAGGATTCTTTACCACAGAAAGATCGGCCAATACGAAGATCACTCGATTCTCAACGACTGGCAACGGAACTACTCCTAATCCAGTTAAGTATTTTATTAAAAACGTCCCTGAGGAATTCAAAAAGCACTTTGCAAAGGCCATGGATTCTTGGAACGTTGAGTTTAATAAGGTTTTAGGAAAAGATTTATTAAGCTATGAGTTTATCGAAGCTACAGACCCTCGTTCTGAACTTCTAGTACCAGGTGATATTCGCTTTAACATTATTGAGTGGGACCTTGTGAACAGAGCAGGTTACGGTGGTTTGGGCCCGTCGATTGCAAACCAGTACACAGGTGAAGTCATGTCTGCGAACGTCCTTATCCAAGGACCGACTATTGTAAAACTCTATACAGAATGGTTTGGTGTATCTCAAAAGGTCAATGATCTCATTGCGAAGGGGAGATCGGCAGAAGCAAACAAACTTATAAAATCTTTTGAAACCTCAGTGTCAAAGGATCTTGAAAATAAATCACGTAAAACCTTCAAGCTTAAGCTCGGAAAACACCTAGATTTGACGGTGCATGCTCAAAGACCTGATCTCGAAGATCCAATCAAGAAAGGACATTTCGAAATTGTTCCTCAAGGCATGACCTACGAAACATACATGGAAGGTTACATGCTAGAAATTGTCGCCCACGAAATTGGTCATAACCTAGGATTGAGGCACAACTTTAAAGGAAATCTTGGGGCCTACGAAAATAACGCTGAACCAGGGTCGGTCTCTCGCTCCGTGATGGAGTATTTGGGGCGTCCTTTCAGACACCTAAATACCATTGGACCTTATGACCGTATGGCCATCTCTTATGGCTACAAGGGTGTTCAGCCGAAGCATAATGATTGGTTTTGCACTGACGAAGATCAAGGTATGGATGCAAAAACTCTTTTGGTAAAATCCCCGGAATGCTCCAAGTCTGACGCTACAAGTGACCCTTTCTCATTCTGGGAAGGCCGCATAAGCCGGATCATCGATCTCACCCTAGAGACCAAGTCAAACTCCGCTCCCGTTTGGAAAGTGGAAGACGTTAAAACGCAACTTAATGAGGCAATCACTGGACTTTCGGCCTATGCTTTAAGCGCCGAAGCGACCGCCCATTCTTGGACAAACTTTTTTGGTAAGAATGATCGACCTGAAGATAAGTCTGAGATGAAAGCTTACGTCCTTAAGCGTTTAAAGAAAAAACTTTGTGATCCGAAAATAGCTGATGCTATCATGTCCAAAGAGTCGCCAGAAGCTCAGAAACTCACCCAGGATAACTTCGAAGCTCTAAAAAAGGAGATCGAAACAAAGATTGCTTCTTTTAACCTTTACACTGCCCAGGATTTAAACTGTCAATAACAACGACCTCGTTGAATTTCTTTGAATAAAACAAGGGCCGCTTAGCGGCCCTTGTTTTATATAACTATCTTTTTGTCATTTTGTTCTTTTTACTTTTCCAAACTAAATAGATTCATAAGAAATCAAATAAGCACTGATAATCCCCAAAATTTATTGTTGTAGAAATTACTTAGACTCTTGTAAACGTGCATTTTTTTTTCTAAAAAGATCATATGGAAAGACTAATCGAAAAATTCTCCAATCAAGGCTGGTTGTTAAAAATTATTTTTCTCTTGATGGGTGCCTTCGGTATCCACATGAAGTATCTCTCTTCCTATATGGGAAGGTAGTTATCCAGGGTTTCTTCCAATATCAGTTGGCAGTATTCCTGGATTGATTTTGACGATGATTTCCGAAATTACGTTGCCTACACCATGAACTAGTCTTGCGACTGATTGTGCATAATCTCTTTCAAATTGTGAATGAACGGTTCCACTTAACTTCACATTACTATTATCTACCGAGACGGTAATGTCTTGGGCATCTAGATGCTTACTACTTCTCAAGAGATCTCTCACGACCTTCTCTAACTCCTCATCAGGGTGAACACGGCTAAGTTCGGTCGGGTGGTAGTCATCATCGTGGTAGTTAAGTGCAGAAGCTTCATCATTACCAGATGGGAAACCTTGGGTTGATTCACGGGTCACATTGTCGTTTACCTGATCCATGAAATGTTCTAAACGATTTTTTTTCTCAGGCGAGAAATTATCCTCTTCAAATTTTTTATCTGGATGTGGGGCTTCCATGGGTCACCTCTTTTTTCACATTATGAAGATAATAAAAAAAGAGAGCTAGGCCAATCGTATCTATTGCGGTTCGACCAACTCTGGAATGAAAGAAGTCAAAATGGACTTAATACCTATGATTCCTAAAATGGGTGAACGGTTAGCTTCTAGGAATAATCGGTTCACAGGCCCATCATTCGTGTCATGCATAATAAATTCCCCGACATTTTGTTTAAGAAGAAGTTTTTTTATTTGCCGAATACCTACGACACCATTATAGAGATAGTTAAGTTTAATAACTCCACCATTTTTCAGATTAAAGTTTTCGACCTCAAGTCTCATGGCCTCAAGTCCATTTCGCTCAACCAGGACCGCCCCGTCTCTCATTACCAGCTCGGCGGGAAGAGTCACGTCCTGATAAATTCCTCCATTTGGTCTAATCGTCACGTAGCGCATATTCAAAATAGAATTTATTTCATTAGTCTCTAAGAAAAATTCAGTTCTATCATCATCAAACTCAGAAGTAATGACAGCAAGCCTGAAGACTTTTGCCTCTAATCTTGAGGTAAATACGACCAGAAATAGTAGTATAAAAAGTCTCATAACCCCTCCAGTGGTTAAGAAATTCTACGTCAGATAATGATAAAAGAAAGGGATAGGTGTCACTCCCTGACCTTCCTGTTCAACTTTTTAAAAACAAAATAAACCGGTATTCCCGCAAGAATAAACGCAAGTCCGATGAGAGATTCTTTCGGACTCTCCATTAACGTATTCAAAAGAAGAAGTAGTGCCAGTATTATGAAGATTACCGGAACATAGGGATATCCCAGCGTTCGATATGACCTCTGAGCATCAGGAAGTCGCCTACGTAGGACAAAGACAACACCAGTGACCATGGCATAAAAAATCCAGGCGGAAAAAATCACATAGTTGGTAAGTTGATCAAAGGTGCCCGAAAGCGCTAGGACCATCGAAACGATCCCTTGAAAGATGATGGCCACAACCGGAACCAAGGTCGCATCATTAACATCGGCGAGTCTCTTAAAAAAAAGCCCATCCTTCGCCATCGCATAGGGAACTCTTGCTCCCGTCATAATGGAGCCATTCATCGCTCCCAATGCTGAGAAAACGAAAGCAGCAGAGAGAATAGTCACTCCAGATTGTCCCATAAAAGTCATCGCAGCTTTCGTCGCCACAGGAAGTGCATCCGGAAAGGAATCAGAGTTTGATGTCGCAACGTCTGCAAAGGGTAGAGCATAGAAATAGGCTACGTTTGCGACAGAGTAAATCGCCAAAATAACCAGCATACCTAGACCAAGAGAGAGAGGAATATTTCTCTGAGGATTTTTTATTTCACCGGCCACCATGGGAAGGTTATTCCAACCATCATAGGCCCACAAAGCGGCTAAGGTAGCGGACCCAATTGCGGACCAACCGGAAAATCCATTAAAGCCCTGAGCGCCTTCTTGAAAGTGAGAAAAGCTTCCTCCTTTACCAAAAAGAAAAATGCCGGCAGAGAGACCTATAATCATCATGAGCTTAAGTGCTGTCATGATGGAATTGAGGCGTCCTCCAAAAGCGACACTCAAACAATTAATCGAAGAAAATAAAATAATCACAATGACAGCAGCTGCGGATTTGCCACCTAAGAAGGATAAATTAACTGCTCCGCTCATAAATGTCATGGCCCCAACAGCGTATGCGGCAATAGAGCCGGGAGAACCTATCCAGAAGCGCATCCAACCATAAAGAAATGCCCAGAGATCGCCATACCCCTCTTTAAGATAAACGTACTCCCCCCCGGCAGAGGGCATGAGGCTTCCGAGTTCCGCGTACGCCAGAGCACCTGCAAGGGAGAGCAAACCCGCAACGATCCAAATGAAGATCACCATACCCGGTGTTCCAACCAGTGCAGCCATGGAAGCGGTCTTCAAGAAGACCCCAGTTCCTATAATGCTACCCACAACAATAGATGCAGCATCGACGAGGGTTAACCCTCTAACTAGTTGTTTTGTCATTGATTCCCAGTCAAAAAAGTCTATCATTCAACTATCTCAAGAAATGAGACCCAATGTAAAGAACCTCATATCGCTCCAGCTTGCGCATTCTAAAGAGGGAGCTTAAGTAGACAATAAAAGGTCGTTTTCTCCATGATAGTGCCTGTTCGTAACGTAGAAAAACAACGGAGGGTTCTATGCGCGTTTTCGGACTCCTGGCCCTAATTTTAAGTCTTCCCTTAATGGCCTGGACTGAGTTGACAACTCAAATCCATGACATCGATTACGGTGACTACCCAAGCGACGAAATTCTCGTACTCTTAAAAACCGGACTTGTCGCCAAGGTTAGAAAATCAAACCCTCTCATTTTGAATGATTTCATGAAAGTGGTGTCTCGGCACAAGTGGTATATGGTTCGCATCGACAAGAATCGCTATATTGAGACCATTAAAGAAACAATAGGCCCCATTAAAAAAACTGGTCATACAGTTAATTTTTTTGAAACTCTCCAAGACTATGTTCCAACCACCGTCGCTAACATCGATCTTGCTAAAAAGTATCACAGAAAGGCGCGCTATAATCCAAAAGAATCTCAATGCTTTAACCGAGCCATGGTATGGACATATGAATGGTGGAAAAAGCACAGTTTAAAGTCCAACAAGCTTCTCATTTTCTTCACTCGAACCTACATCCGAAAATACAATTTTGAGTGGTGGTTTCATATTGCACCCTATGTGCATGTTATGGATAACGGTAAGGTGGTTGAGAGAGTTTTAGATGTGAAATACACCAACGGGCCAAGAGATTTTCAAAATTGGGCAAACATCTTTCTTAGAAACGATGCTCCTTGTCCTATGATCACAAAGTTTTCTGAATACGCTGACCATCCCTACACGGGAAGCTGTTATTTCCAACGCACTCACATGTACACTTACCAACCAGCGGATCTGCAAATGTATGAGGCTTGGAACTACCAAAAAACAAACTTCAACATGGACGAAGTTCGCGGTGCCTATTTAGAGGCTTTCGACGAAAACATCTAAGGAGTCGACGCATGAAAATACTAGTTTATAAAGTAGTAATTCAAACATTAATCATAGGTCTACTTGCCGGCTGTAGAATAGATTCGAAAAAGAGGAGTTCAGCTTCAGTCGAACTTCAATTAGAAGAAGCTCCGGTTGATGGATCAAATATAGTTGGTCACTTTCAAGCAAAATTTAAAACATTAAATCCACATGTAAACGGAACCATCCCGGGCTCCGCAAATTTTTTTAGAGTAAATGAGAAAATCTATGCTTATGTGAGGCTTTTTGCTGGCGGCGTAAGAGCCTGGCACCTGCAGCACGTCTACACTGGGGGTAGATGTCCTACCTTAACTGATGATTCAAACGGTGATGGTTTTATTGACATAAATGAAGCCGAAGTCGTTCTGGGAAAAATTCTCATTCCTCTCGACTCTGATATTTCTTCTCAAATTTCTGGAAGAAGATTTTTTCCAATTGCCGATCTTTCGGGTTACTACCACTACGAGAGAATCACGAGATTTAATCGGTTTCTCGAAGACCTCCAGAGTGAGGATAAAGAACCGAATGATGACCTAATTAAGCTTTCACCAGGGGAAGGTCTTCGTCTTGCTGGAAAAACTGTCCTTATCCAAGGAGTATCTGAAAATGTTGACCTACCTGAGACAGTAGGGACAAAGGGAAGCTTCAAAAGCTTTAAGACTTTACCCATCGTCTGCGGTATTTTTGAAAAAGTTGTAAATGCACCCGGAGAAACTTACGTCCAGGACGAAATCCCTGGGCCCATAGGTGAAGTGATTGAAGGACAAGATAGGCCAGCTGAGGATGAGATTCCAGAAACCAGAGGAGGTTCAGGAAGAGGCGATGAAACCAATGACTCAGATGATGGTAATGGTCCTGTCTCTGATGGTGAAGGAAATGAAAGAAGGGATGATCCTTCAAGTGATGATACAGAGGATGAGGATGGTCGAGAACCACGCAGAGATGATGAGACTTCAAATAGTAGCACAGGGTCAGAAACAGAGAACGGTGAAACAGGAGAAATTGAAGATGATGAATCTGAAACTTAATTAACTAAAAGGCGAGGACCTTGATCATAAGCTGACCCCCTCGCTTTTTATCAACTTATGAATTGAGGCCCTAGAATAAATAAGTCATTGGTTTTATGCGAATTTATGTTCGTAGTCATTAACCTAGAGTCCCTTAAGCTTTTTAACTGATTTTCCGACAAGATTACCATGAGATGTCTGTTAATTATCCTTAGTTTGATCCTAGGAACTCAGCAAGCCTTCGCTTCTTCAGAAAAGATCAAAACACTTCTTCCCTCTCCTCTTCATTCTTTTGAACTTCATAAAAGTAAGATTTCCGAGGTGGAAAAAGAATTGGGCCCAGCAGAGTTAAAAGAAAAACAGGCCCACTATTGGTCCAGAGGTGGACTTAAGTATGCTTTAAAAATTACCTTCGATAACGATGGTGTATTAAAATCTATAGACTATACCTTCACCGAAAAATGGCCTGAGCTGAAAAAGCTTGGGAAAATTGATATAAAGAAAATAGTCCCTTATCCCCTGAACGGAAAATCTGCCGGTCGCTTTCTTCTCTACAAAGAAAAGGAAGGAGAAGTCTTAATTGATCCGGTAACAAAAACCATCCAATCGGTTAAACTCCTATGAAGAAATTCATAATGGCTTTTCTTGTCTGGGGTCAATTGAGTTATGCCTTGGATGAAACACCCCTTATTCAGTGTGATCATGATCATTCACGGCCATCTACAATTGATAAATTACTACAGTGGTTTAGCTCGGAAGATGATGAAATCATGAATGCTCCCTGCAAATCAAAAATTCTCCCAACTGAATATGAGATGATGGATTTTATTGATTCAAAGACGAAGGGGTCTGTAAAGAACAGCAAAATTCATGGTGTCAAGTTTGTGAAGGAGAAGTCAGAACTCCTTGATGCTTACCGCGATATTGTAACGGCTAAAGACTCCTATGGAATCGCTGAAAATAAAGAGAATCAGAGAAAACTTCAGTCTGAATATGAGATAAATCCTGAGTGTCAAAAAGTACTTTGCTCACTTGAAAAGGTCTGGGGTCGTGAATATGCTATCAAAATGCTTTACATAAAACTGAAGTATGGCTTCAACGTCTCTGAGTTCGCATTTGATAATGCTTCTCGATTTAAACTCGACGAATTGAATGATGTTCTTCTGGCCCTAGAGGATATTCCCTCTCACTTTTTACCTCTTGGCTCAGGAAATAGACCTCTGATCCATTTTGAGCGAGGCAAAAACCTGGGAACATATAAAGAAAAAACTTTGGCCAACGCCGTAGTAATGATTTTCGATTATTGGGATTTAGAATCAAGGCCAAAACGACAGTACACTATCTTTCATGAGATGGCCCACAATATCAGTTCTCATTTGGATCAAATGGATCGATCCCCAGAGTGGCTTGATTTAAGTGGATGGATCAAAAAGGGTGATAACTGGGAGAGATCCGGGAGCGGATGTTTCGTGTCTGATTATAGTAAAGTAAATCCTTGGGAGGACTTTGCGGAGTCTGTCTCAAAATATCGTTACAATGGAAAAGCCTTTAAGTCACAATGCCCAAGGAAATATGAATTTATAAAAAAGAAGGTTTTCAAAAATATAGAATACCTTAGTAATGAGAGTTGTTCTACTGAACTTAAAGAAAATGCAAAGCACCTCTAACTGACCCAATCTAATGGTGTTGGACTTGAAAATTCAACCGTAATATCCATGATTTATGACTGTTTAGAAAGGCTGCCTTAAACGGGGACCAAAGAAACCTTTTAAAGAAACTTCTACAGCATCAATATGGGACTCGCTAAAAAGTATTTTCTTATGCTTGCGCCAGTTTGAAACTGGTGAATTTTCAAGTTCAAAAATACAAACTGGATCTAACACCACTCAAGTCGTTCAGTTAGAAAGCGCCCAAGCTTTTCCGTCATGACTCACTTCAAGCTTCATCGCCTTGTCAGCGCGTCTTCGACTTTTTTCAATACCAATTGCATCAAGACCTACATAATTTGCCGCCGCAAGCACACTTCCTTCCCCGCAAAAAGGATTAATGAGAAGTCGCGTAGATGTTTCTTTTAAAACAAACTGGGAAGCCATAAGAGAAGCATGAAGGCCCATACCTCTTACCCAAGTCTTAGATCCTAGATCAGGAATGACATCTGCAGTGGAGCGTGAGAGATCAGGAACTAATGTGCGTGAAAAACAAATCATGTGAGAGTAGGAAGGACGACCGAAAGTAATTGATCCAGGAGGTGTCCGGCAAAAAATTTTATGAAAGATAAGCCTATGTCCTAGTCTCTCCGCTTCTTGTTGAATGAGAAAGGACTTGTCTACCCAAAGACCATGGTATTTGATATCTGATTGAAAAAAAATCGTCACACCTTCGGGATCTGTTGCGTTTAGTATAAGACCGGATGTATGAGAAAACCACTCTTTCCATTGAAGAAGACTTAAGCGAGGAAACTCAGAAAAATCAGGAAGAGAACCTAGAAATGAAGCTTTCTCAATTGGAGAGTAGGATTTAAGCCACTTAATTGCATCTTTACAAAAGACAGCTCTTTTCATCCAAGCTCCTTTTTAAACTTTTCTTGATCGAGTTTATTTTCCCAAATCCGACGATCGCCGGGACACCATTTTCGAAAGTCTTGGCAAAAAATATAGGTCCAAAAAGTAGAGCAAAATTAGAAACGCTCTCAAAATAAAGAAGCACCTTACCTCCTACTCGACAAGCTTCAGTCACATCTCCTGAAAAAAATTCCCAAGAAACTAGGTGAAGATAATAATGGGCCAGATCACGACCTCCATATAGAGGAATTTAAAATACTTCATGTTCCATTATATAAGATATTGAGTCTTTTTACACAGGCATAATTAGAATGTTAGTGGACTCGAGATCTAGAATCCGTTGGGTTTCTGAGCCGATCATCTTTTTGGTGAGCATCTTATCTCGATTTCTTTTCATAACCGCCATATCAATCTTATCCTCTTCAATGATTCGAATAAGATGGTAAGCCACCATCAGGTCCCGGGTGGGGAGGACTTTAACATCATAGTTTTCGGAGTCCCGGACAAAGTACTTAACCTCCTGGAGAAGTATTTCGGAGAAACTCCTTGCCTCCTCTTCCATATGAAGTGACCCCGGTAAATCAAGCCAAAGAGAGACGAATTCTATTTTCTTAAAACCAAAGGACCGAAAGTAATCTAAAGAAAGAGATACCATCCAGTCCACAGGTCTAGATCCGTCAACAAATGCCGCCATGGTGTTAAACTCGAGCTTCTTTTTAACTACCAAGGTTGGTATGGGAGCATTGGCGATAATTTTTCTTGCAACACTCCCAATGAGATTATGTATAATGCCACTTTTACTGTTATGACCTATCAAAAGAAGGTCATACTTATCTCCTCCGTCAATAACAAGATCATTAATTTCCTCGACGACATCTCCTTCTCTGAAAATAGTCCTCCCTTTTATTCCTGTTCTTTTGATCTGATCATTGAGTTTAAACTTAAGGTCTCGTGCAATTCCCTCTAAAAAAGCTTGATAGTAAGTCTCTTTTTTTATTTCCACCGCCGAAAAGTCCAGGTGAATTCCAAGGTTAGAGACATAAAGAATATCCAGTTCAGCATTAAGCCGTTCACGAAGGATCTCTGCATCTCGTAGCACATTATCAGATCGAGAACTTAGATCTGTGCATACTAGTATTTTTTTGATTGAGAAAAGCATTTTGATTACCTTTTAAAATATTATCATACCTCTCATCGAAGATTTTTTTTAATGTTCGAGCATTCTCGAAGTAATCCTCTAAATTCTCCCAAAGAGATTCAGGTCTAAGGAATCTTCTATCAACTCCTTCTAACGAAGTTGGAACGGAGATAGAAAAAACGGGATCTTTTATGAAAGTTACCTGATGAGCTGCTCCTGACTGAATGGAGCGGATGCATGTGCGGGTAACAGAGAGATCATATCGTTTTCCTACTCCAGGTGGACCGCCGAACCAACCTGTATTGACCATCCAGACTCTGATGGCATATTTCTTTATCACTTGACGAAGAAGTTCTGCATAAACTGTAGCAGACCTCATCAGATAGGGAGATCCAAAGCAATGGGAAAAATCGAAGGAAACTTTTTTCATGCCCATATCAGTTCCAGAAAATTTTGCTGAGTACCCTAAAAGAAAATAGTAAACAGCTTCATCATGATTAAGTTCACCAATAAGTGGCAAGACACCCATCACATCAGTCGAAAGGTAAAAGAAATTGTTAGGCATCTTTCCCTTACCATCTTTGATCATAGACTCAAATGCCGTTAAGGAAAAGGCCACCCGTCCTAAGTCACTGGAACTTTTATCTTTAAAAATAGGTTCTCTAGTGTCTTTAGCGAGAGCAACGTTTTCAAGTAAGCTACCGAAACGGTTTAAACCGCGAAAAATCTTCGGTTCTAGGCTCTCTTTAAGTTCGTAAGCATTTGCATAGCAGCCACCTTCTAAATTAAAAACGCCTCTATTAGAAAGACCATGCTCATCATCTCCGATTAAGCTCATGCCGGTATCGATTGAAAGAGAGGTCTTTCCTGACCCAGCTTGTCCAAAGAAGACTGAAACATTTCCTCTTGGGTCGATGTTAGTAGCGGATTGCATAGGAAGAACTCCATAATCTGGAAGTATGGTATTCATCACGATAAAGATGGCCTTCTTGATTTCACCACATTGGCCTCTACCAAATATAAGAATCTCACGTTTTTTGAAATTTAATGCGACAATTCTACGAGAGCGAAG
The DNA here is from genome assembly GCA_040382195.1 of Halobacteriovoraceae bacterium. GTDB lineage: Bacteria > Bdellovibrionota > Bacteriovoracia > Bacteriovoracales > Bacteriovoracaceae > Peredibacter. The sequence continues at coordinate 149,607 of JBEIFX010000002.1, forward strand.
CCCGTATTTTTTGTTATCACAATTGAACTCCGGGTCGTGGTAAATAGTATAATCACCCAAAGGATTATTATTATTCCTATCGCGCATGATAATTTTACAAAAAAGTGAATGAACAGGTGATGTCGTAAGAAGATTTATACCTAGAGAAAAAGAAGTATCAGATCCTGCACTTCGCTCCATAACAAAGAGTTCTGGTTTAAGCAGATGAATATGTCGAAGAAAATCTGTTTTAATGTCATTAAATTTATTTTCAGAGAGAGAAAGAATTCCTTCCTTCCAATCAATTATGTTTTCCGTAGCGTCATCCCGAACAATAAATATATCCTGCACGTCAGGACTTGCGGACTCTCCTGACTGAACCACTAAAGCTCCATCTGCACTTAAGTGACCTAAACGTTTCAGGAGGCTTTTTTCGATGAGATAGGACTCAGTTGAATTAACTTGTAGAGGTATCTCTCCAGAAATAACACCATTCCACCAATTCCACATAGAGGCCTCCCTCTAAGCATAACTACCTTATGCAATAATGAGTGTCATGACGTTGAGTTCTAGCATGAAGACAACTGAGCTATATCAGTATTAGATTGATCTATCTTTAGCGAGCTTTAAGAGTTTCTCTTTATAGGCATCAAAGTGCTCATGGTAGTCCCCTAAATCTTTTACTACCACATGAGCATAGATCTTTGAGGGCTCAACGAACTGATCGTGCATTGGTTTTACTTGTTTCAAGAACTGAGCATGAACGCCATCTGGAGTCCGACCTCTTTCATTCACATCCCTCTCGAGGCGTCTTTGATAGCGAAGCTCCTCTGGAGTATCGAAGAAGATCATTTCATCAAATTGGATACGCAAATAATCAGGGTGAAAAATAAGAATACCATCAACAATGATAATTGCCGTGGGCTTAATCAGAAGGTTGTCTTTTCTACGTTTATGAGTTTTGAAATCATAAATTGGTATATTGGTCGGTGCACTTGCTTTGAGCTCAGAGAGACACTGAGCGAGAAGTCTTAGATCCAGGCTTTCGGGATGATCAAAATTCACGGAACCACCATCATGATCAAAGCGATGAGACTGATCGATATAGAAATTATCCTGAAAGACAATGGTTGCATGGTCTCCCAAGGCCTTCTTTAGCTCTTGGGCAAAGTAAGTCTTACCAGAACCAGAGCCTCCAGCAACACCCAGGATAAAAACATTATTTTGTTTGGTAAAGACGGTCACCTGCATCTCCTAGACCGGGAACGAGGTAACCGTTCTCGGTCATTTCCTTTTCGATATTAAGAGCATATATCTTTGTGTCCGGATGGAAATGTTCCAAGCGTTTCAAAGCATGTTCACTAACTAGGACTGATAGGACCTTAATGGGACCAACTTGATAGCTTTTTAACCGGTCAATTGCCGCAATCATCGTGTCTGCCGTGGCGATCAATGGATCACAGAGAAGAATTGTTCGCCCTTTCACATCGGCAGGAAGTTTAAAATAATACTCCACTGTATTCTGAATGAATTTATCACGATAAATCCCAATGAAACCTGCTGAAGCAATAGGGATCATAGAAAGGACTCCATCCAGCATACCGTTACCGGCTCGAAGAATTGCCACGGCCACAGGAGGATTAATAATTCGATCAACTTTAACTGGAGAAAGTGGTGTCTCGACCTTTACAAGCTCGAGATCTTTCCAGTCTTCCAAAGCCTCGTAGGCGAGAAGTTTTGAAATCTCTGTCATGAGGTTTCTAAAATCTGCGGAATTAGTTGATTTATCCCTAAGATGACCAAGCTTGTGTAAAAGAAGCGGGTGTTTTAATTCAGTAAGATTTTTATGCATAAATACCCCTAAAAGACTGTTCCGTCACTTTTAATGTTTAATGGAGGTGTTCCCCCAACGCGATTAAGTGAGGCTATTTTTCTACCTGCCCACCAGGTTCCGCCCTCTAACACTTTTGCTAATGGAAAATCCTGAGGAGTTTTTCCAAGGCGTTTCTGAACTTCATTGCCGATCCTATCCAGAAGAAAAACTGTTAAGGCCCTCCATTCAATAATGAGATCACTCTCCGGCCCCCAAATCTCTTCCCTATCTTTTTCATTTTTAAAGGTAAGAACTTCAGAGTCCAAAAGAAGACCACCGTTTCTATATTCCGGAAGTCCTGTGAGTTCTTCAATGCCGGTTACAACAAATCCCGCTTCAAGAAGAGGCTCCACCAATGAATAAGTCATCCATTGAGAAAGCTTATGAAAGGCAATGAGACCATAGCGAGAATGTTTCCACACATCTCCTAGGTTGACTCCCTCATGAGTTTCTCGACCTGGCCAGATGGGGCCCAGACCATCGAGCACTGCTCTCAAAAGTGAAGTGCCAGGTATGTTTTGACCATGTTTTTCGAATAAGTAATCAATGAGATTTCCCGGTCGGCCATCTTTAAAAAGATGTTTATTTTCTAAAGCCTTACCCAGATTTTTTAGAAGATTTGCTCTTCCCTCAACCCCCACCAGAGGATTATTTGAAGTCACCTGGAAGAATTCTTCAATGAGTTTTGGAGTCACACTCTTTAAGCCTTCAGCATCTGATCGAAGGCTTTTTCCTTCACTAGAGAAAGCACCAGATAAGAAAAGATGAAAACTTGCAACTCCCAAACCTTCCGAGCGTGTATACTCCCTGGAGGTTTCTTTCTCAAAGTATTTCCAATTGGGACCGGCGCCAGCATCCAAAAGAACTGAAGGTATCACGAGGTCCCACTTAATCCGCGCCTGCTCAATTGAGTCAAGATCTTTAATGCGTGTCTTTAGCCAAAGGGAGCGATCTACATTTCCTGGACGGAAATGTCCCCATCTTGAGTGAAAGGGGATTTTCATATCTGGATAATTTTCTCGAATAACTTGCATCACGAAATCAACCGTGCCAGGAAGCTTTTCTTCATGAAAGTGGAAATGAGTGTTACCACTTCTGGTTTCTTCAAATATTTTTTTTGCTCCATCTCGGATACAAATCGGAGAGAGGAGGTAATCTAAATGATTCACGTGATATCCCTCCCCTTTACTTTTCTAAGGTCTTCACCTTTTTTCACTTCACCTGCAGTAAAGTAGCCGGCAGCCTTTTTCGCCTCCATCTCCACTTGAGCGTCCTGGGGTATAAGTTCATCAGGAATGGAGATACGATTCACGACCTCAATTCCGGATGACACAATAGCGTTGTATTTCATGTTAGACATGGAGTGAAGGTTATGAATCTTCTTGATACCAAAAAAATGGAGCACGTCCGGCATGAACTCTTGAAAGCGCGCATCCTCAACTCCCGCCACACATTCCGTGCGCTTAAAATAAGTCGCAGCCGAGTCTCCACCCTCCTGACGTTTTCTAGCGTTATAGACTAAAAATTTTGTCACTTCTCCGAGAGCTCGGCCCTCTTTACGATAGTAGGCTATAATACCCACTCCACCCTTCTGAGCTGTTTCGGCAGCATGTTCAATGCCGTACATAAGATAGGGGCGACAAGTACAAATATCAGATCCAAAGACGTCTGAGCCATTACACTCATCATGTACACGACAAGAAAGTTCTACGCTGGGATTCGAAAGATCTTGGGGATTTCCAAAAATATAAACAGTTGTTGATCCTATGGGGGGTAACCAAACCTTGAGATCTGGGCGAGTGATGAGTTCCGGATACATTCCACCTGATTCTTGAAAGAGGATTCGACGAAGGACACCCTCTTCCACGTTTAGACGCTTGGCCATTCCAGGAAGAAACCACACCGGCTCAATCGCTACCTTAGTGATCTTAATGTCCATATTCTCTTTTATGATTTTTCCATCGGGTTTTAGTCGACCAAGCCGAATGGCATCGTGGATCTCAGGGATTTGAAGATGGGCCTGGGTCACAGCGATCGAAGGTCGAATGTCGTAGCCCTTACTGAAGTATTCCTTAAAGTGAATCTGCGGATCAAGTCCCCACGGATCGAGGGAGACAATTTTTGTTTGATCAAACCATGATGGAAATGGGCCCATTGGAACGGGAGAATAGGTGTTATTAAGATCCGGTTTATGACTTGGAGGATATTTTCCGCTAGCGACTGAAAGGGCCCTGTAAATGGTGTATGAACCAGAATGACTTCCAATAGCATTTCGTGCCTTTGGATTTGTCTGAGAGGCCACGACCGGGGCTCTTTTGATAGGATCAGCATTTCCCCAATCTAGGATAAGAGATTCTGGATACTTTAAATTTGAATGAGTGGCCAAAACGACATGCTCTTTACGTTCATCAATACTAGACATAGTACTCCTTACGACATCCAATTAGAGTCGTTTTGTTTTTCCCATTTTGTTGTAACTTTTTGAACATCGGACCAGAAATTGAGAGAATGCTCACCGGTGATATCTCCCGAACCAAACTTCGAAGCGGCAATGCCACCGAAAGAAAATGGCTCCCGGGGTACAGGAACTCCCACATTCACTCCTAACATTCCTGCCTTCGCATCACGGATCACTCGTTCAGCAAGAGCTCCAGAATTAGTGAAAACAGAACAAGCATTACCATATTCGCTGGAGTTTTGAATTTTCATCGCTTCAGTGATGTCTTTGCAGCGGATAATGGAAAGGATAGGACCAAATAGCTCAACCCTCTGGGCCTCGGAACCAGGTTCAATGTTATCTAGAATCGTGGGCCCAATCCAGTTCCCTTCTTCCATGCCTTCTGGAGCCTTTTGTTTTCTTCCGTCGAGAATGACTTTTGCACCCTCTTTTTCAGCGCGATTAATTGCCTCAACAAGAAAGTCCCTTTGCAATCTCGTGATAATCGCCCCCATATCTTTACCAAGTTTGAGTGAAGCTGCTCTTTCACGAATTTTAGCTATATGTTTATCCACGTCTCCTACTGCCAGAAGAACCGAAGCCGCCATACAGCGCTGACCAGCACAACCTGTGAAAGAATCAGAGATCCCTACACCAGCAAGCTCCGGATTAGCGTCAGGGAGAAGAACGATATGATTTTTTGCTCCACCCAAACAAAGGGCGCGTTTTCCAAGGGAGGTTGCTTTAGTATAAACCATTTTGGCGACCCGAGTGGAGCCAACGAAACCGACCGCCTTTACTTCCGGAGCTTCGATAATAGCATCAACTGTTTCCGCGCCACCATGGAGAATAGTAAAAATTCCATCAGGCAGACCAGCTTCCTTTAAGGCTTTTCCAATTTCTATTGAAGTCAGTGGTGTTTTATCGGAAGGTTTCCAGACGTAGGCGTTTCCAAGAGCAATTGAAATAGGAATAGTCCACATCGGTACCATTGCAGGAAAATTAAAAGGAGTAATATTTGCCACAACTCCCAAAGGAACTCGACGATATTCACAGGCAACACCACGGGAGACTTCCATTCTGCCACCAATATCCATATTTTGGAGAGAAAGGGCAAACTCCAAGACCTCTAGACCTTTCATAAGACCGGCCTTTCCTTCATCAAAAGTTTTTCCTGATTCACTTGATTTAAGATGGGAGATTTTCTCGAGATCACGAAGAAGAATATTTCTAAAATTAAACAGAACCCGTGCACGCTCCTTCATCGGAGTTTTGGCCCACTCAACCTGGGCTGCTTGTGCTGACTTTAAGGCCTCATGAATTTGCTCAATAGATGGCAAGGAGACTTCACCAATTTTTCTGCCATGATAAGGAGAAATAATACTGATCTGCCCATTGTCACCTTTAACCCATTGACCGTTAATAAAATTAGTACAGGAGATAACCTCCTGCGGTAGTTTGACTGTCATGTTTATTCATCCTCTAAAAAACTAAAGGAAAAAGCTTAGTATGAATAAGGGTCACTTGCCTACAGGGAGAAGATAAATTAATGAGGGAGCAATGCTCTGCGACAACAGAGTACTGTACCAAAAAACTACAGCTCCAATCTAGTGAACAACTCTCGCCAATCCCTCTAAGGCCTTACGGAAAACCCTACAAGAAGAGTAATCATATCGCACTTGGAGATCGGAGAGGATCTGAATTCTCTTGTCGAAAATGTAATTGGCATCATGAAGTTCTTCAGTGAACTGTTGACAGACAATAAAGATGGACGAAAGTTGATTAAATCTAGTGGAGGTAATCCCATGAGGAAAACCAGTTCCGTTTGGGCGTTCATGATGTTGCTCAATGATTGTGATTGTTTCATGAGGAATAAAACTTCTCTTTTCCTTAAGCATGCATGATATGACCTCAGGATGTGACCTCACCTTTTCATTAAGCTCTCCACCTTTTTTCTGCCACTCTCGCAGATGTTGAAAATCTTCGCGATTCAAGACAACATCACAGGTAAATGCAGCAAGAGCTATCTTAGTTTTTAGCTCATTCGAAGACCAGGGAAATGTATCAACCACTAAAGACATAATATAATTAGTAAGAATAGCTCGTAGAAATTCGTCCGAACAATTATGCTTAAAATCTTTAACAAAAGAAAATATGCTGGGAGAATCAGATAAAAGAGACATCGCACGATCGTTTATAACCTTAATAAGCTTAACTGTTTCAAGCTCAATCCCTAATTGACTCATAATGTTCTTAATGTTTTCCATGGCGGAATTAAGTGCCTCCAAAAGCTCAGCCTTCTTCTCCTTATTAACTGTTTTCTTAGAAGAGAGTGTTTGAGAGATATGTTCGAGAATAAAATGACAATCCTTCTGATTAATAAAAACGTTTTCTACATTTTTTTGTTGAAGTTTCTGAAGGATATCGACAAATTGATCATTGGCGTAATTTAGACGAACGAATTTCCCATTAATAGGGAGATGAACTTCGATGCCTGCAAAAGTATCAGCGAATTTTAAAAGATGCTTTACGTTAAATTTAATTAAAGAATTGTCCATTTAGTTTCTCATTTTCAAAAATATCATACATGAGAAAGTACTTCCCAGGAAAGAAACAATTCAACTGATTAGTCTAATTTTTTTCCATTTCAGTTAACGACTCTAACCAGAGCGTTCAAGGCCTTGCGAAAAACCTTACATGTAGAATAATCATATTTATGCTGTAGATCGGAGATGATTTGAGTTCTTTTTTGAAAGTCATAGTTGGATTCATGAAGATGTTCAGTGAACTGCTGGCATACAATGAAAATGGCCGTCAGTTGGTTGAATTTTGTTCCGTTAATACCGTGGGGGAATCCGGTCCCGTTTGGTCGTTCATGATGTTGCTCGATGATGGTGATTGTTTCATGAGGAATGCTACTTCTATTCAACTTTAGCTTTTTAGAAATTTCTTCAGGATGAGACCTTATCTTTTCATGAAGTTGACCCCCGCTAAGTCGCCACTCGCGGAAGTGATGAAAGTCCTCTTTATTTAGAATCATATCACACATAAAGGAAGCCAAGGCCCCCTTCATTTTAACCTGATCTGACCCCCAGGCAAATTTATCAATAACCAATGACATGATATAATTAGTTAAGATCACTCGGAAAAACTCATCAGAGCAGTTGTTTTTAAATTCTTTGATTATTGCGAAGATTGTAGGAGACTCACTCAAAAGAGATAAGGAGCGCTTATTAATTGCCTTCAAAAGCTTGAGTGTCTCATGATCTATCCCCATCTGAACCATAATGAATTTAATATTTTCATGAGCAGAGCTTAATGTCCCCACAACATTAGTGTTTAAAGTCTTTGGGTCTTGGGATGTCTTTACATTTAGGGACTTCGAAACATGTTCCACAATAAACCGAGAGTCAGACTCGTTAACGTAAATGTATTCTACGTCCTTTTGCTGAAGTTTTCGGAGGATATCCACAAACTGATCTTGGGAGTAGTTAAGGCGAATGAATTTCTCATTCACGGGTACATAGACTTCAATTCCGGAAAAAGCGTCCGCAAAACGCAGAAGGTGGTTAATACTAAGCTTGATCAAAGGAGCATTCATCTAAGTCCTCGAAAAATAGATTTTATTTTACAATAAAAAACCTCCCAAGTTCTTAAACCAGGGTTAAAACTCTCAAAGCCATTGATATTTCTTGAAAATATGGGAACTAGAGATGCCTCAGATAAGAGGCAGATGACACTAAAGTTCTGTATATTTTTTAGAATTGCCACGGGCAAGCTCGACCGGATACTTCCGAACATTCTTGTCCATTTTCTTCCTGACGCTGGACTCAAGATCAATCTGGGTTTTTGATACAATCCTTAAAAGATAGATAAAGACATCGGCCACTTCATCCTCGATCTTCTCTCGGACCTTTTCATCCAATTGCAGGTGATTGGAGTCACCTTCCCTCATCCATTGGAAAATTTCAAGAAGTTCTGAGCTCTCGACGGAAAGGGCGATGGCAAGATTCTTCAAAGAGTGAAACTGCTCCCAGTCCCTCTCATCCACGAAATGTTGGATTTCCTCAGTAAGTGATTTTAGGTCGATAGGTTTCATCTCCAATCTCCTTCTCCTTAGTGTGAAGCTTTTTCCAATTCACTTCTGATCAGATCTCTCAGCCCTTCAAGGGAGAAGTTTTTTAATTCCTGTCCATTGACGAAGAAGGTGGGAGTGGCCTGAACTCTTAGATGAGTGCCATCTTGTATTTCTCTTTCAATCAACTGATCGAGTTCAGGATCGGTTACGCCTTCTCTAACTTTCTCAACATCTAGACCGGCTTCAGGAAGATAGCTCCATAGGAGTTCCGGTTTTGGATCATGATGACTCCCCCACTCGGGCTGATGCTTAAAAAGAATTTCCATCGTCTCCCAGTATTTGCCCTGTAACCTGGAAGCCTCAAGAATCTTAATTGCAAGTTTTGAGTTTTGGTGAAGTGGTGCATACCTTACCACTAACTGAACTTTTCCTTCAAATTCTTCAAGAAGAGACTTAACTAAGGGATAGAACACTCGACAAGTTTCACATTCAGGATCAAGGAACTCCACAAGGTAAACAAGGGGATGAGTGGTTCCTAATCTTGGAGCATCATCGGGAACAAGTCTTTTAAAATCCTCCTTAACTACTAAATCAACATCTTCTTTTTTTTTTTCAGAGTAAAACTTCCCTCCAAAAAAAAAGGCCGAGGCGACTCCAAAAAAAGTGATGAGAACCAGAAGAATTCTACGACTCATGGTTAAGTTTCCTTTTTAAACAGAAGAGCAGTGTAAAGAGAAAGGCAAATGCTAGAAGAGAAAGAAGAGGAATGGTTACAAAACCTAACCACTGGAGCTGAATTGTCGTACAGGAAATACCCTGCCGACAAGGGGCCGCATGTTCAGGTAAAAACTTATAGTACAACAGATTATGATAAACAGCGATGACAAATCCAGACGTCACTAAAGGTAATGAGAACTTTATAACCGATTGATCAAATGGAAAAAGTCCCCTAAGCAAAATGAGGACAAGGGGATACATACAAATTCGCTGGTACCAACAAAGGCTACAGGGTGCTAGACCCATAACTTCACTGAAAAAAAGGCTACCCAAGGTTGAAACCAAGGCCAGCACCCAGGCGAGGAAGAGCAAATACCAACGTTTAGATTCCATAAGAAAGATTCTAGGCAATCGACTATGAGAACTCAAGTGAATGTGATAAGAAAGAAACGCATGGCAAAAAAAAGATCATTCTATCAATTAACTCTTAACGAGCTTCAGAACCTGTTTATCGAGGAAAAGCTTCCCCCTTCCGGACCTGCTCTTCTCTACAACTGGCACCACAAGAAACGGATGGTTAGTCCCTGCGTTCAAGATCTTGCAAGACCTAGTCAGGAGTTCGTCTCTCGGAATTTTGATTTTCATCTACCCAAGATAGCTCTCATCCAGGAGTCAGAGGACAAAACAGTCAAGTTCCTTTTCGAGCTTAATGATGGTCTAAAGGTAGAGTCAGTTCTTATCCCCTTTAATCTAAAGTACACGATTTGCCTTTCCTCACAGGTCGGTTGCGCTATGAAGTGCAGTTTTTGCTTTACCGGTACACAAGGCCTTAAAAGGAACTTAGCTACTGAAGAAATCATCGGACAGTTTATCGTCGCCCAACGCTGGCTCACGAATCATCGACCTCTGGATGATAAAATTCTAAACATCGTTTTCATGGGTCAAGGAGAGCCACTACATAATTTTGATTCTGTAAAAAAAGCCACTGAAATTTTTCTTGAACGAAACGGCTTGTGTCTAGCTCCCCACAAAATCACTATCTCTACAGCCGGTTACCTGCCAGGCCTAGAGAGATGGAAAGAAGAAATGCCTAATGTCAATATTGCAGTTTCTCTTCACTCGACCATCAAAGAGAAAAGAGACAAGCTCATCCCCATTAACCATCGATATCCAATAGAAAAAGTTGTGGAGTTTGCGCAAAAAATCCCAAAAGGCCGTACTCGTTTCGTCACTTATGAGTACTTGCTCATAAAAAACTTTAATGATTCCGCTGAAGACGCCCATGCAACTGGACGTTTCCTTGAAGGAAAAAATGCTTACATTAGTCTTATCCCGTTTAATCCTTTTCCGGGAACTGAATATAAAAGACCCCCTAATCATGAGACAGAAGCTTTTAAATTAATACTCGACACTTACAAAATTCCTACGCTTATTCGAAAAACGAAAGGAGATGAAATTTTGGCAGCTTGTGGCCAACTAAATAGCACAATCTAAGGACCTGATCTTGATCAGGTCAAGCTAGATGTATAGAAACTCTGTCCAATCATTGCATCCTTGAGGACCTCAATGGTCTGGTACAAAAGACTTAAGAGGCTTTTTTCTTCAAGGATTCATATGCCTTGTTAATTTCCTTGGTGTTTTTTTCCGCCAGAGTCTTGAAGTCTGCCCCCATTGAGGCAACTCGATCAGGATGGTTTTGCTTTAATAACTCAAAATAACGCCGCTTCAGATCAGCTCCGGAAAGATTTTCTCCTGATTTAAGTGAAAATATCTCCTCCGGAGACCTTATCTTAGATGCAGGAGAAGGACTTCTTTTCTCTTGTCTTTTTTCTTCTTTTTTTTGATCTTTTTTTTCTTCTCTCTTTTTTTCTTCTTTCCTGGAATTATCTATCCTTTCGTTTCCGTTTCTTTTTGCAGAAGACTCCTTCCTCTCCTCTTCCTTTGGGACATTCATCAAGCGCATCCGCTTTTGAAACTCCTGGTACTGCTCAATAGTGTATCGTTCCTCCGAAGAATCCTTCTGGTTCTCAATATCGAGCTTTTTTTTCTGATCATTCAAGTTTTTTTTTAGAAATAAAAAAGGTAACTTGATGAAAATGAAATACCCACCGATAAGAAATGCAGCAGTGGGGGCAAGATTTTTGAAAGCTGTGATAAGAGTCGTGATATAATAGTTTATAGGGTCCATCTGGATGCCTATCGGCACAATGAATTGATTTAGTAAGTGTTAAAAAAATAGACAACCTTCAAAATAGGCCGTCAAAAGCATAGACAATCAATCTTATGAAAAATATAAAAATTCCAAAATTCGCAGTTCCTTCAATTTTAGTTCTCTTGAGCTGTCTTTTGACTTTCATTTCTAATATTTATCTGGTCTGGAATGGATCATATGGAATGGTAGTTGGAATCATCATTGCCGTCTTATGCCAGTATTATGCTTTTACCCCCCTCCACGAGGCAGCTCATGGAAACATGAGTAACGGAAGTAGAGCGTTCAATAATTTAAACTATGTCATGGGTATCCTTAGTGGCCTCCTTCTTCTCGCGCCGTTCCCTATTTTCAAACTTCTGCATTTAAAACATCACTCTTTTGTCAATAATCCAGAAAAGGATCCGGATTACTGGGTCAATGGGAATAATAGGCCACTAGTGCTACTAAAGGCGATGTTGATTTTTATCCATTATTATTTTTATTATTTTAAGTTCTCAAAGAATTTAAAAATTTCAGTGCTCATCGCTTTATCATACAATAGCTTTTTTGCTCTTATGGGAGTGTTCATCGCAAAACTCACTTCCCCTGAGCACTGTGTACTGTTATGGGTTGTTCCTTTTTTGATCACTATGACGATTTTAGGTGTAACCTTTGATTACATTCCACACTATCCGCATAATGATCAAACCAGGTATAACAATGCTCGTACGTTTCCGGGTCTAGTCCGTTCAATTCTCATGGCCGGACATAACTACCATATCTTGCACCATCTCTACCCAAGGATCCCATTTTATTATTACCGGAAAGCCTTTGATTCATTAGAACAAAAAGAAAAAGATCTCCATCACAGGATTTATCGTTAGTGAGACTAATCCAGAAGCTCTTGAAGCAGTGACCTAAAAGGATCGACCCCCTTCTGAAATGTTGCCGATTTGTTTTTATACGCTTTCCACACTTTATCGAATTCTTTTTCATCAGCAATGAGTCGGGCCCTAAGAATTGAAATTTCCTTATCATTGAGACCATATTCTTCACGAATCATCTTAAAAAAGAGATTAAAGTCCCCAAAATTCAGAAAACACTCCCTGAAATAAGAATTCTTTGATTAAATAGGACTAGTACCATTTTCTAGAAAGGACGCCAAATGTTAAAACTCACTGTTTTTTTTCTTCTCGCATTCTCTTTCAGCGCAGTCGCTCAAAATTTAAAACTAATATGCACGGCAAAGCATAATCTCGACAATGTTATGGAAAAAGAAATTATACTTGCCCCTGGAGTTAAGCATATCGCCATCGGCGACTATCAAGAGTTTCGTTTCTACCTATCCGACAAAGGCGCAGATATTATTGAAGTTCAAGTTTACAATGGTAGCGAGCCATCTCGAATATATGCGACAGGTAAAATTAAAGAGGCAGGTGATTTTGTAGAAGCCAGTATTTGGAACAGGGACCTTATTCTAGACGTTCGATGCATGCGCTAAGTAGAACTTAACTCTTTCGTTTAAGATATACAGTATCATGCTCCCAATTAAAAAAATTGCTAGAGTTGGGGGCATGGAAGAAACAAATAAAAACAAAAAATTCGTTATTAATTATTACCACCTTTTTCTGGCGGTTCTCACTTTCTTTGTCATCAGAAGCTGTCTAGAGGGTGCTGCCATTGAGCGAATTCCCTACAGTAAATTTAAACAATACCTACAACATGGTGACATAAAAAAAATCAGCATCAGTGGAGAAAATATTGCCGGAGAATTTAAACGACCAATGAATGGGAAGACTGTTTTTAATTCTACCCTTGTCGATCCTAAGCTCGCTCAAGAATTCGATAAATACAAGATTGAATACGATAGTCAGGGAAGTTCCCAAATAGGTAGTTTTTTACTTTTTCTTCTTCCCACACTTCTGTTCATAGGCTTTTGGTATTACATTCTACGCCGAGGACTGAAAGGAATGACCGGTGGTGGTGGAGGCTCCTTCATGTCGGTAGGGAAAAGTAAGGCAAAGATTTACGTCGAAAAAGATACGAAGGTGACCTTTAAAGATGTTGCCGGTGCTGACGAAGCGCTAGAAGAATTAAAAGAAGTAATAGAGTTTTTAAAGAATACTGACAAGGTAAAGTCTCTGGGTGGTAAAATGCCCAAGGGAATCCTTCTGGTCGGCTCGCCCGGCACTGGAAAAACTCTCATTGCCAAAGCAATTGCCGGTGAAGCGGGTGTTCCCTTCTTCTCAACGAACGGCGCAGAGTTTGTGGAGATGTTTGTCGGAGTAGGAGCGGCGAGGGTGCGAGACCTTTTTGAGCAGGCAAAAAAAACAGCCCCCTGTATCATCTTCATTGATGAACTCGATGCATTAGGAAAAACTCGGCATTCAAACATAATGGGTGGTAACGATGAGAAGGAGCAGACACTTAATCAATTGCTGGTGGAAATGGATGGCTTTGATACTCAGGGAGGAATCATTATTCTTGCAGCAACCAATAGACCAGAAATGATTGACCCCGCACTACTTAGAGCAGGTCGCTTTGATCGGCAAGTCGTCGTCGACAAACCAGACCGAAAAGGAAGAAGGGACATTCTCGCTATTCATGTAAAAAATATAAAAATGAATCAAGAAGTTCAACTCGACACCATTGCCGGACTTACCCCGGGCTTTACGGGAGCAGACCTTGCTAACCTCGCAAATGAAGCGGCCCTAATTGCCACCCGAGAGAATTCAAATGATATAACGATTGATCACTTTACAAGGGCCATGGAGCGAATCGTAGCGGGGATCGAAAAAAGGAGTAAGTACTTAAGCTTGAAAGAAAAAGAAATTGTCTCCTTTCATGAAATGGGCCATGCCTTAGTTGGTTATGCCCTAAATCGTGAGGATAAAGTACATAAGGTCTCGATTATACCACACGGTATCGGATCTATGGGGTACACTATCCAGCATCCAACCGAAGACCGATATCTCATGACCAAAGAAGATCTTGAAAATAAAATGGCAGTGCTGATGGCCGGCAGGGCATCGGAAATGTTGGTATTTAAAAAACTAAGTACTGGTGCCTCCGATGATCTTATGAAGGCAACGAATATCGCTCGTGAAATGGTTATGCGCTTCGGTATGACAAGGGAGCTTGGATTCGTTGCCTATGAAGAAGCTCCTTCACAGTTTCTTGAAATCAAAGATGCAATTGGACGCCCTTCTTTTTCTGACGAAACAGCTAAGGAGATTGATGAATCTGTGAAGAAACTCGTCATGTCTGCATTCGACAAAGCCTTTAACCTTCTGAGCAATGAAAAAAATCTTCTCCAAGAATCAGCGAAGGTGCTGATGGAGCGAGAAACACTAAATGCAGATGAATTAGAATTAATATTTTCCAAAATTGATCAACACCTTCTTCCTTCAACGGAGGTTAACGAAAAAATTCATCATTAGGATCAAGAAATATTGAACAAAAAAAGGTTTCTTTGTCTCGTAAATTGTCTTTTGGAGTTTGGTCATGAAACTAACGCTTCCTCCTCAAAACAGTGATCATGCTCTAGGCCCTGAGAAAGCGAAGGTGACTTTGCTCATTTATGCTGATTTACAATGCCCCCACTCTAAGAAGGCTATCGGTTGGATCTATGGTCTTATCAAAGAAGATAAAGACTTGCGATTTATCTACCGTCATTTTCCCCTGGTCGATCTTCATACTTATGCAGTCTTTGCGGCCTTGGCAACAGAAGCCTCTGCCCTCCAAGGCCGATTTTGGGAATATCATAAATTACTATTTACTACTAAGGAACAGCTCTCCCCGCTCCTAATTCTTCGTCTTGCAAAAGAAATAAATCTTGATACGGGTAAATTAATGTCGGCCATGAACAAGGGAATTCTTCTTGAGAAAGTTTACCGAGATCTTTCAAGTGGAATTGACAGTGGTGTTCGATCAACTCCTGTTTTTTTTCTTAATGGAATTTGTCTTGAAGGCCCACTTGGATTTGACCACCTCTTAGAAAACATACGTTGCATAAGGCAAGGTAAAAGGCTATCAGCTTAAAAGCTCTCTTCTTAGGTGATTGCTCGTATATATTATTTAACTCATTTACACATTTCAAACATCCTGAATTAGTTTCGCTTCTCTCAACGGTCAGAAAGTAAAATGAAAAAATCAATGCTTTCGAAGCCAAAATTTCAGTTGTTCAAGACTATCATCGAATTCCTTTGCATTAAGACCTGATTTTCTAAAAAGATCAGAGGGATTCAATCTTCCAAGTTGGATGTGACGATAAATTTGTTTCACGTTCATAGACAATCCCTCATCAGAAGGAGCGTGATCCTTGATCCTCTCAAAAGCGTCATAAACATCCCGCACCAGAAAATCTATAGGATCTATAGGAAAGGAAGATATTGCCCGAACAAGATGAGGAGGACGATTTGGGATAAGCTGATCAATAGTCTTGTATCCCAGAAGTTCTTTAATAAAATCGTCTTTAAAAATGAGTGGAAAGACTCCTCCTCTATCAATCAAGACCTCCTGAAATCTCTTCAGAAGCTCCAAAAGATAAGTTACTTGAAAAGGATTTGTTTCCAAAAAAGGCAAATGCTCAAAGCAGAGGGAACTCTGAACTTCCTTGAAAAACTCCTCTTGAGCGATACTTTCGCCGGAAGACGAAATGAAATCATCAAATCTTAGCTCTCCAGAAATTGCTTGAACATAGACAGCAGCTAAATCATCAACTTTTTGAGCGAAAACTTCTAACTCTTCGTCGTCGAAGGTGTCTTTCAAAAGGATGTCAAAATCCTCACTAAATATTTCTAACCTAGTCTTAAGATCAGTTAACGGAATTTGAAAAAAGAAGATCAAGCTCTTGTGCATGATGAACCATCAAAGTGGATAAGTGGAACTGTAAAAAGAATACTAAGTATAA
>JBEIFX010000003.1:0-131166 GCA_040382195.1 Halobacteriovoraceae bacterium
ACTATTGAAACGAAGAATCCTGCCATCCTCAGAATCTATGTAATTATTTTTATAACCCCCGTCGGGCTTCTTTGTTCGGTAATTAATGTAGAAGATGGACTTCTTTTTGTTTGGTTGGACTTGATAATCAGACATTTTTCCCTCTCCTGATAAGTGTTATCGGAATAAGGGTGGGAAAAAGTTAGATGACTCTTCCAAAAATAGCTAACCATTGCCCCATTTTTATGGGACATGAAACTTTTAAATTTCGTATGGTTAAGCTGTTTTATTTGGAGGAGACGGGCGGATTTGAACCGCCGGCTTTACAGTTTTGCAAACTGCTCCCTTGGGCCACTCGGGCACGTCTCCAAAACGATGTCCAATAAAACAAGAGTTTCTGTGAAGAGACCACTTCTGTCAATAATGCTCGATGCGTTAAACGAATAAAATCACTTACTCAAGATAGCCATGTTTCTTTGCCACTCGATCAAAATGCATCATGACGTTCTTGGCCCAATTACGTTTTTCAATGTACTGACCGTGGTAGAAGCTTTTCTTAAATCCGTAAGCGACAAGATCTTTCAAATGTTTTACGGGGATTTCAAAATTATCTACCGCCAATTGAAATTCTTTACTTACAGTCGTGTCCGAGACAAGGCGATTATCGGTACAGATAGTGAGCGACATACGGTTTGCGATCATATGCTTGAAGTTATGATCCTTGATTGTTTTAATCTCGGGATTAGTCTGAAGGTTACTTGTTAGACACACTTCAATTGTTGTTCTTTTGTCGGCCACAAACGAGACCAGCTCAGAGATGTATTTTTTCTTATCTGTGATCGATGGGTCGGTGATTTTTCTTTCATCAAAAAGATAATAGCCATGACCAATCCGATCCGCGTAGCACTCGGTAATTGCCTGAAAAATACTCTCAGCACCGTAGGCTTCGCCAGCATGAACAGTTTTGTGCATGAAGTTTTTATGAGCATGAGCATAGACGTCTTTGAATATACCAGGTGGATACCCGTCCTCCTGCCCCGCCAGATCAATACTTACTATAGGAAGATTCTTTTCGTCCCGAAGCTTAACGGCTGCCTTAACCATCTGAAGTGCCCCTTCCTTTAGAACTTCTTTCTCTCGAGAAAATTCCATCATCTTATAGAAGTTAGTGTAATAGGGTGAGTAACCCTTGGCCCCGAACTTTCTCATGGCACAGCTGATGATCCCATAGTTGAATTCTGGTTTCTCGCCAGATTTTACCTCTTGGGAATTGTTGTATTCTTTCTTCGCTCGCTCAAAGCCCTTGTTGGCGGCAATCATCACAGATTCCATTGTGAGCCCAGCGTCTTGGTCCATCATAAGTTGAGGTGCAAAACGGGCCTCTATGTAAGCGACATTTTCCTTTTGGTTGTCAATTGCCAGTTCGTAGGCTGCACGTTCAATATTCTCGAGGTCCCTAAGGGCCCCACAAGTGTATTGAAATCCGTGGAGATATTCACCTAAATTGGCATAGCTTGGTTTAAAGACTAACTCTCTTAGTCCCTCTTCTGTATAGGAAGGCATCTTAATGTTAGTCTTCTTGGCCATTTCAATAAGAGTAGGTATTCGGAGGGATCCATCAAGGTGGAGATGGAGGTCAGATTTTGGCAGTTCATGAATGAAGGCTTTGGTGTATTTTGTCATCGTGCCAGAATATCTGAATCTTTAGGAATTGAATAGCATTAGAAAGTATTTTAAAATTGATGCGAATAAGAATAAAAGAAATTTCATAGAGGCCTAAGTGCCTCTATGAAATTAAAGATTTACCAACCCAGGATGTGAGCGAACATGAGTGGAGCGACGATTGTAGCATCTGATTCCACAATAAAACTTGGAGTATTCTTTGACAGTTTCCCCCAGGTGATTTTTTCGTTGGGAACAGCCCCAGAATAAGATCCATAAGAAGTCGTTGAATCGGATATCTGGCAAAAATAGCCCCAAAGACGGATATTTTCTTTTTCAAGATCCTGACGAATCATCGGAACCACGCAAATAGGAAAATCTCCCGCGATCCCGCCCCCTATCTGGAAAAAACCAATAGAGCTTGTTTCAGCGGTTTTCATGTACCAGTCAGCAAGAAAGGTCATGTATTCTATCCCGGTTTTAACAGTGTGAACGTTTTTGACCTCTCCTCTCATGCAA
Organism: Halobacteriovoraceae bacterium; assembly: GCA_040382195.1. GTDB lineage: Bacteria > Bdellovibrionota > Bacteriovoracia > Bacteriovoracales > Bacteriovoracaceae > Peredibacter. The sequence goes on from JBEIFX010000003.1 coordinate 2,161, forward strand.
AAGGAGGCGTACATGTTACCAAGTGTGGAATCTTCCCATCCTGGAACAACCATAGGAATATTTTTTTCAGCAGCAGCCAGCATCCAGGAATTTTTGGGATCAATTTGGTAGTACTCTTTGAATTTACCTTTCTTGAGAGCGCGAAAGAAAAATTCGTGAGGAAAACATCGTTCACCTTTCGCCTCAGCTTCGGCCCACTCTGCCGCCATTACGGCCCAGATCTTTCTCATTGCCGCCTCTTCAGGAATACAAGTATCAGTTACCCGGTTCAAATGACGATCGTAAAGATCTTGCTCAGCTTCCTTGGTGAGGGCACGCCAGTCAGGAATTCTTTCATAGTGCTCATGGGCCACGAGATTGTAGATATCTTCTTCAAGGTTGGCACCCGTACAAGATATGGCATGGACTTTGTCATTTCGAATCATTTCAGCAAGGGAGATTCCAAGTTCCGCAGTGGACATGGCCCCCGCAAGAGTGACCATCATTTTCCCACCATTGGCCAGATGGGCTTCGTAGGCCTTGGTTGCGTCCATCATTGCCGCGGCATTGAAATGCCGGTAGTGATGATTCATGAATTGTGAAATAGGTCCTTTGGGTGTCATTGTTGACTCTTTGGATGACCAGCTAAGAGGCCGGAGCTCGCTTTTTAGATTGAAGCGAGGTTATTTCAAGGCAAATCATACGGCTCGTCAAGAGGGGAAGTGAAGGAAAAAAAAGTTGCGCCTTGGTGGTAGAGTTTTAACTAGTGAAGATTCTTATCTTCAGAACTTTTTGATAGGTGTCCTGGGGGATCGCTGGCAGGAAAGCTTTCTTCTATCGCCTGGTCCAGTTTCTCATCATCACTCATGACGTGCTGCTGATCGTCCCGGGCAGCTTCGGGGTGGTGGGGATTTTCTTCAGAGGGTTTGATGAGATCTCTAAATTTAACGATTATTTCTTTGAGATAATTCATGACATATTTCCTTAATTCCCTAAGTCCAGATCTTGGGAGTTCAACCTGTACCAAAATATAAGATAGTGACTTCTTGAGATCGTTAGGAAAGCGTAATTTGCCGTCAGATGAGGTGCATTCAACTGACGGCGCCCAAAGGACTTGGATAAAACTTTACGAAACTAGTAACAGAGGTGAGCCTCATTAATTCAATTTCTTTCACCATAGAGAGTTGAAAATCATTTTTCGTTGAATCGTTTGTCATAGGCCTCCCTCTAAATGCTCATTCAAAAGTTTTTCATCTGATGAAAAGGTTTAACGACTTTTTGATATTTGTTTTCTCTCTAGAAGCTTTCCACTTTTAGCATCAACAATTCCGAGATCAAATTCATAAAACCACCCTAGTATTTGATCTTTTTCTAACGTCCAGTAACCGCGTGGAGAGGACGATTGAAACTTCTGAGCTGCACTACTTAAGGAAATTAGTCCATCCCCCGGCTCAAGATCATCTCCTTGATTGAGATTTTTCCCAGACGCTTCTTGGAAACTACCATTACGATGAAATTCAATCATCACTTTCGTTCCCATGGCAGTTTTAATCAGAAATTCTCTACCGTTGTCTTCAACTAACTTCCCTTTTGGAACCATAGATTGGGCCTCTTCACTGCCTGCCCAGGAAAATCTAATTGCCAAAGTAAAAATAAGAATGGAAACGCTACTGGGATGCTTGGGATATCTGTTCATTTTGGACCTCGGTGAGTGGGTGTAAGCGGCCATAGCTAAACTCTCGTACGATAGCCTTGTTGAAATAAGGGAGATCTTTGGGGCCACGACTAGTGATGATCCTGTTATCTACGACCACATCTTTGTTAAGCCAATAGGCACCGGCATTTTCAAGATCCGTTTTTATAGAAGGCGAGGACGTGAGTTTTATTCCCTTAAGTGCACCTGTTTCTATCAGGAGTTGGGCACCATGACAGATCGCTGCTACCGGACGGCGCTTATTGATCATCGCCATCACGAATGCTACCGCTTCAGAATTAGTTCTCAGACGATCCGGATTGATGACTCCTCCTGGTACTAGAAGAGCATCAAATTCATTCGTCCAGGCTTCACGAACTGTCATATCAACATGAATGCTTCGTCCCCAGTTATTCTCATGCCAACCTACTATTCTTCCGGCCTTGGGCGAGACAATATGTACAATGGCACCTGCCCGCCTCAGTGCCTCAAGAGGACTGAACATTTCTGACTGCTCAAATCCATCAGTGGCAATAATCCCCACATGGACACCAGAGAGTTCCCTATCATAAGGGTGAGACCCAAGAGGAGAATTTTTCCGTCTAAGACGTTTAAGAATTTGAATCATACTTGCCTCTTTAGTATTAAACTCCTCCGATGGGAGATATATTAAAAATTTTCTGTTTAAGGGAGAGGTTACGTTCCGATTCAGGTAATCGCAAGGTACGGTTTCGTCTATGCACTTCATCCAATGTGATAGGTGACTCTAGGTCTATTGAAAGTTGTAGTGCCTCGATGATTTCAACATCAATCAAACCTTCGAGAGCACTGGTTAAGGGAGTTTTATTTTTGAGGATACATTCAGAAAAGTGACGTATTTCTGGAGAAAACTGGTCCCTTTTTGGATAGCGCTTTAAAATGGTTTTTCCCCGTTCGAAAAGACGCAGAATCGTACTGCTGTCATAGTTGTAAGCCTTTTCAAGTTTTATCCTTCCTTTCGTCCCAATGACATCAAAATCAGCGGAAGGAAAGTTTCCTAGGCTTACGGTAAAAGTCGCTATCTTACCTTCTGGAAATTTCAAAAGACAGCTAACAGTTTCATCAATTTTTTTAAATCGAGCCTCATTTGTTGTAACAGATTTTGCATAGACTTCTATGGGTTCACACCGAAAAAGGTTTCTAGCGGCGTTAATACAATAAACACCAATGTCATAAAGCGGGCCACCACCCTTTTCGATTTCAATTAGTCGGGTGTTCTGAGGATCCTTGACCTGGGTAGTGAAAATAGAATTAAAGATTCGCGGTTCACCAATCTTCTTATTGTTTACCAATTTCAAAGCTCGGCGGTAAGCAGAGTCATAATACAGGCGATATGCTACCATCAGTTTCACGCCGTGTTTTTTAGTTGCTTCGAGCATGGATTCGCAGTCTCTCAAACTTAGAGCGAGAGGCTTTTCGCATAAAATGTGGACTCCAAGCCGGGCAGCAGTTTCTGTAAAATGTCGGTGATGTTCATTAGAAGTGCAAATATAGACGGCGTCGATTTCTTTCCTTCTTAGACAGTCCTCAAATTCTGAGTAGAGGTAGCGCTTTTGAATTTGGTAGGTATTTCCCAATTCATCTAGCTTTTCTTGATGACCTGAAACGAGGGCACTGAGGATGGAATTATCTTCAGCATTTTTAAAGGCAGGAAGTATTGCGTGTTGAGCTATGTGACCTAACCCGACCACCGCATAGCGTACTTTACCTTTACTTTGCTTTAAGAGCATGATTCCCTCGTTTTATTTAAAATAAAAGCAATGTGAATGAGCAAAAGAGATGCCATCAATCGGTTGGAAAAAATTGGCACCCGACATTATAAAAATTTTCTGTGAAAAATTGACTTTAAAGTTCCGCTAAATGAGCTTATCAAAAAGGGAAGCTTATAGTTTTTTATCGGTGCGTGAGGATAATGATGTCCCCAGGTTAGGATTGATGTTTCTTAATTTTTAGTCTTTCAAATATGCCCATCATTTTTAAAGGTAAGTGATCTAAATGATGATAAAAAAACTTCTCTTCGAGATTATGAAAGAAAAAGGAATGTTCAAGATTACACGGGGACCAAATGGAAAATCAAGAAGCGCCATAAATTATAAAAAAATAAACTTATCATGGTTTTACAGGAACACCACGTTAGATAACTCTCTTATGACTTTAGGCCGGAATTCGAATTAAAATCTCCCCAGGTAAGGACGAAGAAAAAACAAATTGGCCCTTCATGAAGCATCGGGAAAAAACCAATTCAAAAAATAATCTAGTTAATTGAGAAATGAATTCTGAGGAGGTCGAATCTCTTGAAGCAGAAGAATAAATTCTGTTGCCACAGACATATTTGAAAGGTCTATTCTAATAATCGACACTAAGATAATATTTCAAAAGCGCTTTAAAATCTTTAACATGATGTCGGAAGTGTTCTTTTTGCTGTTTTGAAAGAGTTGGTAACAATTCCCTCAAAAATTCAATACTTCGGCTACCCATTGTGGAGTCGCTTTGATATTTTTTGAATTCCTCTTGAATGCCTTTTTCTTTTGAGGAAGTCGCTAAGTTTTGCAGGTATAGACTTTTTAAATTCTTCTGAAAAGTCACTTTACGATCATGTCTTAGTCTTCTTCGCTCCGAAAAGTATGCATTATTTTTTCGTAGAAGTTGTTTTTGATCATCATTGATGTCACCGAAAAACTTTTTAAAATTATCCTCGATCTCATTAATTCCGTTTTCCTTTTCTTTTTTCAAAAAATCTCTATTTTCGTCATCAAGCTCTTCAAACATCTCTTTTTGTTGCTTCGTGTCCAATTCCGCCAAGTAGGCTGCGATTAGTTTAAAGAAATCTTCGGCCAGTATTAAGTAAAATCTCTCCATCTTAGGATAGAGTTGATCGATACCTTCAGGACTAAGAAGCTCCATTTTATCAAGTTCCAGGAGGACATAAGAGACGGTGGTTTTTGAATTATTGAAAAATTTTTTTAAATCTTCTTCTAGCCTCTTTTTTTGATTCGAATATAGAGGAATTCTTCTGGTCACTTGATATCTCAGGATATCATCAGCGTGATCAACAGCTAGTCTTTTTACGCCACAGCCAAAGAGCAATAAAAAAAGAAAGTTATTTAAGATATATTTCATGAGACCTCTTATTCAGACAATCACAGCTCGGTAGAGATGAAATCGAGCGGGGCTTCATATCTCCGATAGTCATGGTCGCACTTGAGGTATCATTGATGAGTATTTTTTTGGATTCTTCAGAATTCCATGGTCTTTTTTGAAAATATTTTTATGGCAACAGAAGGCGAAAAGAAAAAAAATCACATCTACTCCTTAATTGGAATTTGACTTCGCTTTTCTAGAACCACTATATTCAAAGGGGCAAATATTCGAACAATATCTGTCTCCCGTTTTGTTTCCTTTCCAAGAGGTCTGAGTGTTTTGGAGCTTTGAGGGATGTACCGCTGTCCTCTGGCGACCGATTTAGAAAGTTCTGTGAATCTCAAACCTACTTTGTCGAGCTTTTAGGAGGGGTGTCATGATTTTCAACTTCACCTATAGGATATCTGCTCCTTTGGTCCGATTTTTCTAGCCTAAAAAAAAAGTCGTCATTTCCTGAAAAATAATCGTATAATTTGGCCCACAAGAGTTGGTGAAGATAAGTTTGAGACTCCAATCCTTGAAAAATTCTTCTGCGAGTTCACATGAAATTTTTTATTTTCCTTCTCGCTTTTTCCATCAAAATTTACGCACATGAAAAAGAAGTTAAAACAAGGGCGGATGCTTTTGCTACGGGTAGACTTACTCTTGTTAAGCGCCATCCCTGGCCGTTTCCTTTGCTGTCGATAGGCCACGCCATGCAATCCTACCAGGACTATGGTGGTTCATCTTATTGGCATGATGGGCTCGATATACGCTCTAGTGTTGATCAGCCAATCTTTGCTTCAGCTGGTGGTAAAGTTGTTAACATAGAGAATTATGTCCCTGGAAATTCTCTTTATTGGGAAGTAGCTATTCTGGACGACGAAGGTTTTGTTTGGAAGTACCATCACGTTGATCGTAAGTCGATTCCTGTGGAAATATTTGAAGCCTACCGTTCAGGTAAGAAAGTCGAAGCCGGTGTTTTAATTGGGAATGTTGTTCGATGGCCGGCCGTTACTTTTGGCGAAGCTTATCATCACCTTCACCTTCTAGTCGTTGGCGGTGATGGCACCTACTTTAACCCTTTTCTTTTTTTGGATTTATTAGAAGATACCAAAGGACCACAGATTAAAAAAATCGGTCTGGCCAGGAATCATCGTCCCCTAGACGTTACTACCATCAAAGGACCGCACTCTTTGTTTTTAGAAGCTAGTGATCTCGTGCTTCATGATAAATTCATCATACCTCCTCACAAAATAAGCTATCGTTTGGATGGGGCGGAGGAAAAAGTTGTCTGGGAATTTTCTCATCTGCCTTCGGGGAAAAGTGATATCGAATTTATTAATGATTTTTATCTAGATGGAACTTGCGGTGACTATCGATGTAGAAAGTTCTTTATTAATTTAAATTTCTCGATCAATTTACCCCGACGAACTTTGAACTTACCACCTGGTGAGCATTCAATCGAGGTTTTGGTTGAAGATTATGCTGGGAATAAATCTCGCGAACATTTTAGGTGGCAAGTTCTTTAAATGTGTGATTTCTTATGCCGAGAAAGGCGATATAAATGTAGCAGAAAACCGGTATGAGGAAGGCCAAGCGTAGGCCAAATTGATCTGCGAGTTCACCTGTCAATACTGGAATAAAGGCTCCGCCAAGAATTGCTGTGGCCAGAAGGCCAGAGCCTCTCTGTTCCTCACCCTGCTTCAAGTTTTTGATGCCGAAAGTGAAAATCGTAGGAAACATGATGGAGTTACTAAGGCCCACAAGGATCATGCTATAGATCGACAAAATGCCTTTTGAGTTAATTGAAATTAACATTAATAAAACCGCAAGTATGGCATGAACCGTTAGCACTTTGCCGGGAGAAAATTCCCGAAGAGTAAAGATGCCTAGAAACCTTCCCACCATTGCACCTCCCCAGTAAATAGCAACGAGATTTGCGGCTTCTGTTTCAGGCATAGGTGTTAGCTCAATAACGTAATTTACGAGAAAGCTTCCAATTGTAACCTCAGCACCAACATAGCTAAAGATACCGATCATTCCTAAAACCAGACCCTTTCTTTTTACAACTTGACCCCAAGTAGCCTTTTCTTGGTTCTCCGAGATGATCTCAGGAAGGTGAAGTTTAGAAAGAAAGAAAGCAATTACAGCAAGCATCAAAGCAATAAAGAGGTAGGGATAGCGAACTGCGCCAGCGTCGGTGGAGCTCGCCAGATTCCGCAGGATAAAATAGGACCCAAAAATGGGAGCAAGAAAAGTTCCGAAAGAATTGAAGGCTTGAACCATGGTAAGACGTGATGAAGCCATTTCTTTTGGGCCGATTACAGAAACGTAGGGGTTCGCAGCAACTTGTAGAAGGACAATACCTGAGGCCAGCACGAAGAGAGCAAACAAAAAAAGACCATAGATATTCAGAGAAACAGCAGGAAAAAAGAGAAGACACCCGAGGGCAGTGATTCCGAACCCAAGTACCATCCCCTTATGGTAACCAATCCTCTCAATAAGCTGACTTGATGGTATGGAGGTCAGCCCATATGCACCAAAGAAGCAAAATTGAATTAAAGCGGCCTGTCCGAAATCAAGCTTAAAGACTGCCTTCAAATAGGGAACAAGGATGTCATTGAGGCATGTGATGAAACCCATCATAAAAAATAAAGTAGAAAGAGAACCAATCGCCTTCTTGTACATTTTTCTAGCCTTTAAGAATGATAGGTCGTTAAGTCTAACTGTCCCTCGGACTTAGCGACAATACAACTCACGACGGCATCACCAGTAACATTAACAGCAGTTCTGGTCATGTCGAGGAGACGGTCAACTCCAATGATGAGACCAATTCCTTCTACCGGAAGACCTACTTGCCGGAAAACCATGGCCAGCATGATCAGACCAACTCCAGGTACACCGGCAGTGCCGATAGAGGCAAGAGTGGCGGTCAGGATCGTCATCAGATAACCTTGAAATCCGAGTTCAACACCATAAACCTGTGCGACGAATACTGTTGCCACTCCTTGCATGATCGCCGTTCCATCCATGTTAACTGTCGCTCCCAGGGGAATAGTGAATGAGGCAACCGAATTATGGACTCCTAATTTTTTCTCCGTCACTTCGAGGTTAATCGGAAGAGTGGCATTGGAGCTTGCGGTTGAGAAAGCAAAGAGCATGACTTCATAATACTTTTTAAAGAACTTTCTGGGGCCCAAATTTGCCATCGTTTTTAAAAGCAAAGAGTAGACAATAAAAATATGAATAATTAGACATAATAGAACAATAAAGAAGTATTTTGCCATAGGAACAATGGCACCAAATCCCTGGGTGGCAAAAACCTTAGTTAGGAGAAAGAATACTCCATAAGGGGCGATTTCAATCAAAAGGAGGACCATCTTCATGATGATTTCATTCAAGTCATTAAAGACGTCGAGAATTCTCTTCCCTGAAGGTCCCGCGAGTGTCACACCGATCCCGAACAAAATAGCAAAAACAATAATCTGTAGCATCTCGCCTTTGACCATCGCTTCTATCGGGTTTGAGGGAAAAATGTTGGCGATGACATCAACCAGAGAAGGAGCTTCTTGCGCCGAAAAATGACTTCCAGAATGGACAACGAATCCTGTGCCTGGATCAAAGATTTCCGCAACAAAGAGGGCCAGGGCTATGGCAAGAGCAGTGGTGAAAATATAGAGGAGAAATGTTTTACTTCCAAGCCGTCCAAGTTTTTTTATGTCGCTTAAAGAACCAGTACCGGTTACGAGAGAAACAAAAACCATGGGAACCACAAGGAGCTTTAAAGAGGAGAGAAAAATTCTGCCACCAATTTCAACAACTCCTTCTAGGAAAAAAGTTTGAACGGTGCCCCCAAGGTGGCCAGCGTAATTCATGACACTTCCAGTGAGGATGCCAAAAAACATACCAATAAGTATTTTTTGAGTTAGCTTACTTCCCGAATTTCCAATCATAAAGTCACCAATCTTTTTTGTATGACTTTATTCAATCTTTTATCAATCGATGGGTCAAGAAATTAGCTTTTTATATAAAGGTGAAATTAACTTAGAATTTATGGGAGCTCTCTGTCCTGTGAAAAGGGGAGGGTGTATTCTTGATTCAGGGAGAGCTTAAATATAAATTATGGATAGTAAGATTTTTCTTTTTCCCTTAACCAATTCAGTACTTTTTAAAAAAGTTACACTTCCTTTTCATATTTTTGAGACGCGTTATCAGCAGATGATCAAAGATTCTTTATCGATGCAAGTGCCCATCGCTATCGTTCCTTATCATTCCTCTAACATTTATCGAGGAGAAATCTGTGTCGCGGGTCTGCCCCATATTCTTTCGAGTTTCCCGGATGGACGAATGGATATTTACATCACTGGAACGATCAAATGTCGGCTAACAGAGTTCATGTCTAAAGATCCATACATGGTCTATTGCTATAAAATTCTTGAGGAAGATCTTTCTTTGGACGATTCTTTTGATATGGAACTCGAAAGTTTTAAATCGCTACTTGAAAGATGGGCCTTGCACTTCCTTTCGGAGACTGGCCAGAGAGAAGCCTTTTCAAACACTCTGAACGACCCAGAGCTACTCGTTAACTACTGCACAGTATTTTTAATTGATGAACTTAATGTAAAAAAAATGGTGATGGAAGCAGATACCCTAAGAGAAAAAATTCGGATATTGATGCATGTTATAGGCCCAAAAGAAATTTCCCTTGGGCCTTTCATGCCAACTCTTAAGTTCTGAAACTTACTTCTTTTTCCCTATTTTGCTAGCAGTAATCTTTTGTCTGATTTTAGCTTTTTTCTTTGCTTGCCCTTTGCGGCGAAGCATTTTTACTGCCTTACTTTTGCGTCCGAAACCCATGGTGCTGTCCTTTTAAAAGTTCACGTTTCATTCATTATTGTAAAAGGAATTTTTATTGTAAAGCTTTAGAAGGTGAATAACAATCAAAAGGTCCCCGAAAAGGCTTCCAAGGAGTTATTATGAAGAAATTAGTATGGCTTTCATGCTTAGCACTCTCTATTAATGTTTTAGGGGAAACTCGCACTATTACCCTCGTGAACCATGAATATGAAGGTGTTAAACAATGGTTACCAGGAACCATAGTGGCCAAAAAGGGCGATGACGTCGAAATCACTCTTATTAATAATGTACCTTCCGGAATTCATGGTTTTTTCATCCCTGACTTCAATGTGAGGAAAGAAGTCAAAAAAGGTGTGAAGGAAGTCGTTAAGTTCAAGGCCACCAAGGACGGGCTTTTTTCAATGAAGTGCCATCTTCATCCGGCCCATGTTGGTGGGCAGTTACTCGTTCTCCCCTAAAATCGCTCTAAGCTCCAGGCCTTTGAGAAGCGTACCTGTTCTTAAGGCCTGAGAGCGCCCACCATAAAAAAGTTCCTACCCAGATTAGTGTCGACACCGGATGAAGAATCATTGCTCCCCAGGATTCTTGAAAAACAATTTTTGTGAAGAACCGATAGAGGAGAAGAAGAAATATACTAGCTAATGACCAAAAGGGGTGAGAGAAGAAGCAAAAAACAGGAAATGACCAAATGAAGAGAGCAACAAGATACAGGCCAAGCCCTGTGCGGCTCCCCCTATGCCATAGCTCGTCCCAATAGTTAAGTAGGGCCTGAGTTTGGAGCTGGAGAGTCTCGGGATAGTGACGAAGAAGATGCTTTTCTCCAAAGGCTATAAGGTAGCTTTTGTTCTCAATATTCCAAACCATAGCGATGGCTTCTTTCCAGGAATAAATATTCACCTTTGCCCAATTAAATTGTCGGAATGATTCTAGCGGCATGGCCATCCATCCCTGAGAGATACTAATTAATGGGTGAGATATATTTCTACGCAACCTTCTAAAGCCATAGATTGAGGCAAATGCCAATGTTGGATTAACACATGCAATTGCTTCAGCTAAAGGGTTCTGCTTTTCTGTTTGGGGTAGAACAAAATAAGCTTTCCTTTTTTCCGTCACTAATTTTGCAACTGAACTGAAGGCAAACTGGGTTGGTACTAGTTCAGAATCTCCGATGATAACAACATCCCCTTGGATTTCAGGAAAGATTTGCTCGATCATCCAGGGTACGCTCTCACGACTCAGGGGGGTTGAAACAAAATGATGAATCTGAACGTTGGCAAGTTTTTGATGAAGTTCCTGCCAGGCCACAAGTGCAGGATGGTCATCATCGATTAGAACATGAATCCTGACCGTTGTAGATTGGGTTGCCAAAAGTGTAAGATTTTTAATCCACGGTTCGAGGTAGAACTCGGAAGTTTTTGTGATTGGGATGATAAGATCCACCGAACCGTTGAACTTATCATCGGCACTGAGCTGGACTCCAATGAGTGCGTTTTTGACGAGGGTAAAAATCATCACTGCTGTCAGACCAAGGGCAAGAAGTCCTAACATTGGGTATGCCTTTTTAAAACCTTTCTTATAAGATTAACCTATGAATAAACGTCAGTATATGCAAAAAAGTTTTGAACGTCAGCGGCTCCTGAATAAGGTAATGTCAAAACCTGGACCGTTTTCTTTTGTCTTAATTTTGGATCATCTAAAGATTGATTTTAATATCGGTAAGATCATCCGCTCCGCAGATGCCTTTGGAGCTCAAGCTATTGATGTTGTCGGAACTAGTTTTTTTGATCCCCTTCCGGCGAAAGGGTGCCTTAAACGAGTTCCTTGGACCTTAACCAAGAACTTCCAAGAAAGTTATCAGCGTTGGGATGAGCAGAGTTTTTCTTTTTTTGCTTTTGATTCTGGGGCCTCAGAATCTATCCATCAGGTAACCTTTCCGGAAAAATCAGCTTTCATCTTAGGTCATGAGGGCTTTGGTTTCACTTTTAAGAAAGAACTTTATCCAAAGATAAATTTCATAAAAATTCCTCAATTCGGTCTTGTTGAAAGTCTCAACGTTTCAGTTGCGGCCTCAATTGCCATGTATGAATTTGCCCGTTCCAGAGACTTTAATCCTCTAAAAGACTCCCTCGCATTGCCAAAGACAGAGAATAGAGAAGGCCTAGAGAGATAACTCCAAAAATAAGATGTAGTGGTTGAGCATTTGCAGGGAAGTCGAAATAGTTAAGAGCGATTCCGGTGACAACGTTTCCAGTGCAGGAGAAGAACGCCATGAGGGTAAGAAAAAAAGCTCTTCGGTTGTAATTTTGACGATGAAAATGGATCAAAAGGTAAATGAATAGACCCATAATGATGAGAGAAAAAGAGCGGTGAACGTAAAACGGCATACCCAGAAAGTTTACTATCGTTGATGGAGTCGCCTCCATTGTATCGCGCATGTAATGATCAACCCTTTCCCTGACTTGAGTTCCCAAAAGGACTTGTATAAACGTGATACCAACGAGAACCCTAGTTAACCTAAGCCCCTTAAGATCAAGCATCTGTACAATCGATGTATCTTGGAGATCCTGGCAATACTTTTTAAGGTAAAGAAGACCAAATAGAAGAAGCATCGCTAGGAACATATGAATGGTAATGATGAAAGGTTTAAGATGGGTAGAGACGACCAAGGCTCCTACGCCACCTTGAACCAAGATAAGTAAAAGAAGACCTCCGCAAAACCATGGAATATTTCTTTCGAAATCTTTCATTTTAAAAGATGACCAAAAAAGAATCACAATCAAAAAACCCAGCAAAACACCCAGAAGTCTGTTGATGTATTCTGTCCAGGTTTTAAAGGGGTCGAAGTCTGCTATAGCCTTTCCGGAGATTTTATAGATGTCCTTATAATTTTCCGGAAGTTCAGATATATTCGTAGGCGGAACCCATTGGCCAAAACACCGAGGCCAATCAGGGCATCCAAGGCCCGATCCGGTCCCTCGAACAACCGCTCCGGCCAAAATAACGAGGTAAGTACCTAAAATGGACAAAAAAATGATACGTTGGAATCCCTTCATAAAAGTAAGTTTAGCATGATGACTTTGCTTTTTCATCAGATAGATGATGAAATATATTAGATTCAGAGGGATTCGATCTCATGTTTAACTTTGAAATTTTGCTCCTAAGCCTTGCCCTCTCTGTTGATGCTGGAGTTGTGACTTTTGCTATCAGTCTACTTCACGAGAGAGAAACTCCCTCCAGCAAGTTCAGGAACGCGCTTATTACAGCTTCGACTTTCGGCGTTTTTCAATTTGGCATGTTATGGATTGGAAGTTTCGCAGGCTATCTTTTTACTTTTTCCAGCGTCGGGTATTATTTTCAATTGGCCATAGGTCTCATTTTTATTGGACTTGCTTTGAAATGTATTTATGAAAGTTTTGATGAGAGCGAAAAGAAGATTGAATGGGGATTCATTCCTATTTTATTTCTTGGACTTGCCACCAGTTTAGATGCATTGGTTTCAGGTCTCAGCCTTGGCCCTCTTCCTCATCCTTACCTAGTTTCAATTGACGTTGGCCTAACCACATTTTCAGTTTGCTCATTTTTCTATGTCCTAGGACAGTTTTTTAAAAATATCCCTGACAGGTGGCTCCTTCGACTCGCAGCTTCCATTTTTTTTGTCCTCGGGTCCCAAGTATTTTGGGGTCTACGACATCTTTTTTTTTAAGGAATACTTATGCTCCTAGATTTTAAAGAATTTACCTCTGCTCGTTCTACACTCAGAGAAATCATCCATCCCTCTCCTCTTGTTTATAATGAGTGGCTTTCTAAGCAATACGGTGCAGAGATCTATCTAAAACTCGAAAACATGCTCCCTATTGGTTCATTTAAAATGAGAGGAGCGACTAATAAGATTGCCAATTTGACTCCTTCAGAGAGAAAGAGAGGAGTTCTTGCGGTAAGTGCGGGAAACCATGCTCAGGGAGTTGCATGGGCGGCAGCAAAGTTTAATGTAAAAGCGACCATAATTATGCCCGAAGGATCTCCTTTGACGAAAATCAGGAACACTGAAACTCTTGGAGCAAAAGTCATCCTACACGGAAAGAATATTGAGGACTGCTTTTTGTTCTCAGAAGAACTAATGAAGAAGCATAAAATGACGTTTGTTCATCCCTATCATGATGCGAAGGTCATAGCTGGACAAGGTACTGTAGCCTTTGAACTAATTGAACAGCTTCCTAAAATGGATTATATTTTTTCATCCATCGGTGGAGGAGGTCTTGTTTCTGGAATGGGTCAAGTGCTGAAGGGATCAAAAATTAAAGTCAAAGTTATTGCCGGTCAGGCAAGCGGTTGCAGTTCTATGGTTGAGTCACTAAAAGCTGGAAAGATTAAGGTAATTGACAAGGCTGAAACTTTTGCTGACGGTATTCGGGTTAAAAAAGTCGCTCCGGATATGTTGCAATCTCTCCGATTCGTTGTTGATTCTGCCCATGCAGTTGATGATGAAAAAATGGCCTGGGCCATTCTCCAGTTGATGGAGAAGGCGAGGATTGTTGCGGAAGGGGCCGGAGCGCTTCCGTTGGCATTGTTTGATCAACTCTACCAAAAGAGCCCTAAAAAATTTAAGAAAAAAAAAGTAGTACTGATCATCTGCGGTGGAAACATCGATGTTAATCTTTTAGAGCGTATTATTGATCGTGGACTTATAGAGTCTCATCGAAAAGTCCGTCTATCCATACCTATAGCTGACAGGCCTGGAATTCTTCATCAATTGACAGGAGTTATCAAAGCTCAAGGTGCAAACATTCTTCAAGTTGTCCATGATCGTGATTCATCTAATGCTGGAATTACTGGAACTAACGTTATATTTACTTTGGAAACGAAAGGCGAAGAGCACATGCGTAGTCTCTTGGAAGAAATGAAAAAAGATTTTCCTCATTCTAAAGTTATTTGAAGAGTCCCATCTAAAGATAAGACTCTTCAATCGTTTCTAAGATTTCTTGTGACAAGACTGGACCTCTTCTTTTTGCTGGCATGATCCGTCGGCACACTTATTATTTTTGCAACAAGGTTTGTCACACTTTTCTTGAGTGCATCGAGCTTCAGCTTGGCTTTTGCAACAAGACTTTTGAAAATGTGAGCAGGAAGACATTGAAAGGAGGGCTGTAAGAGTTAGAAAAGATAGAGTTTTCATAAATTTCCTTAGGTCAAGGTTAATCTTTCAAGATATTATATTTCAAATAATCCTATCTTCAATAACGATCGAAATTACCCTTTGTGACGTGGTCCAGATAGAATAGGAAAAATTAATCAAAGATTGCAGATGAAAAAACTCAGGCTTTTGTTTTCCTGGTGGATTTCTTTGAAACTCCGAATGAAGAGTTCAGGTCCGACTATGTTCAAGAAAATGGGGGGGCAGCGAGGGATTAATAGTATCGTAGATGATTTCTATCATATCATGGCAACAGATCCATTGGCCCAAGAATGCTTTATGACCCACGCAGGAAGGGACGTTAGAGAATCTGCTGAAAAGCTCAAGGCTTTTCTCTCCGGATGGACTGGGGGGCCCCAGCTTTACTTGAAAAAATGGGGACATCCGCGCCTAAGAATGCGCCATTTTCAATTCCAGATCGGGCCGCAAGAGGGAGAGCAATGGCTCTATTGCATGAAAAAGGCTTTGGAAAATTCTTCAGTAAAGAAAGAGGCGCAATCTGAGCTCATGACCGCCTTTAAACAAATTGTGAAGATGATCAGCGAACGTCATTAAAAAAACGGTTGGCGAGATCTTTTAATGAATTTAGCCTTTCACTAACTTGATGCTCTAGAAGACGTTTAGGGAAATAAGTTAGAATTGGTTTGAAAACATTCTTATTACAATTTAAGAACCGATGCTCATCGAAAGACATTTTTCCGAACCAAAGTGATGGGAATTCTACGTTAAGTAATCTTAGATATTGAAGAAGATCTACAAGTCCATCAAGATATAATAATTCTTTTGTAAAGGCCATACCGCCTTCCAAGGGAACTCCTCTAAAAACTCTTAATGAAAGTTTTAAAGCGTCAGTTTTCTCTATATTTTGATCAAGAAGAAATTCGTAGACCGAAGAAATTCCCGATCCTTTTTCTGCCATGGCCACGGCTTCATGCCTAAGACGGACCTTGAACCAGCGCTCAGAAGTCATACTTCGAGTTATGAGTTCAGTGAGAATTGCCAAACCTTCCTGAAGATGCGTGGTTCGAGGTGCCCAGGAAGAGAGCCAGAGATTTTCCTTTTGATAAGATCCATTAATTGAGGTACCCAAATGAACCCATCCTTCATGGACAAGGAAAATGTCAAGCTGAGCAATTGAGTGCGCTTTATGTGGATTAAGTTTTAAAATTTTTCGACCGGCAGAAGAATCTGACAGTAATGAACTTGATGCTTTGATCTCAAATTCTTTCTGAGGAAAAGTCTCTAAAAGTTTTTCTCTCAAGTAGGCCCTTGCTTCTTTTTCACCAAGTGAAAACTTGCTTCGATCCTCATCAAAGGTTTTAGAAAGCTCTCCTAAAAAACAGTGAAGGGCCTCATGGTTTTTACCTATTGAAGTTCCATAAAGGCCAACACATTCTTGATAGAAAGAAGAAGTTCCGAAATTTTCCATCATCCGCATAACTCCGCTATAGTCTTGTGCTCTTTGGATAAACAGATCCTTAAGGTCTTGGGAGATTTCGGCCCGGATGACTGAGCCAAGGAAATGGTCGATGGATTTTTTCTTACTCTCGATATCGATAGAGAAGGGTAGGTCTGTGTCTTCCATTTGATCAATGAATAAACGGTGTTCCGGAAACAACATCTTGAGTTCATGAAGTGGATACCGTGGTCTGGCCAAAAAGCTTAAGTCTTTGGCGATATCTTTTAATTGAGTAGAGAGGTCAGTTGTTGTTTGATAAGTCACTACTTCCTCTCGGTAAGAAAAGGTCAGAACTGGAGTATGAAATTGAGCAGTAATATTTATAAATGAAGTTCATCTTGGCCATTTTTCTTGAAGAGGTTTTTTTTTCAATTTTTTCGTTGCAGAGGGAGTTTTTCTTCAAATAAGACGAACTGTCGATATCAAGAAAAACTCTTGGGCGTTGGGTTAATAAAAAAGTTAAAAAAGGCAAATTTACCGACTGGAGAGCAACAGAGGAGTCTTTTAAAATAATATTATGGAAAAACTCATTCTCCTTTCTCTAATCTTTTTCAGCTCACTTCAGGTCTCATTTTCTTGTGAACTTCCTAAGGGAGATAAAATTAAAGTAGGATGCACTTATGACTGCGATTTTTTCTATCGCTTTCGACTTATCATGACTGGTTGGGGCATGGGATACACCACGGAATTTGTAAATCTCCACAGGAAGAAAGATATAAAAAAGGCCCTTGCTTCAGTTGATGGAATTCTTCTTCCGGGAGGGGCTGACATCGACCCCAAGTTTTATCTTGATTCTGTCACTCCCGAGCTACGCACTTATACAAAAAAAAATATCAATCTAGTTAACTTCACCGCAGAGGGTAGGGAACGAGATCCGTTTGAATATGGAGTAGTTAAAACCTACTCTTCAGACGATGAATTTAAGAAGCTCCCTATGCTGGGGATTTGCCGAGGTCTTCAGATGATGTCTGTCGCTCAGGGGATCCCACTCTATCTTGATATTGCCACTGAGCTGGATATGAAGAACCGCTATAACGTCTTTGATCAAGTTTCGATTATCGCCGATAGAGAATCTGTTTTTGATAATCTTTACCGCAAGACCACAGTCAAAGGCTTCAAATATCATCATCAAGGGATAAGAGTTCCTTATTTTTTAACTCATCGGGAGAGCTATCCAGAGGTCCGAGTTAGTGCCTTCTCTCATGATCAGAAAATTGCTGAAGTTATTGAGTATACCCATCGTCCTGCTCTTGGAGTTCAGTTTCATCCAGAGAAATCTTTCCCCGGGACGAGCACGCCCATATTTAAATGGTTTCTAACCAAGGCGTGCGAATATAAAAATTCTATTCAAAAGGAATAGTAAATGAAAAGTTTGTTTCTCTTATTTCTTATTATCTCTCAAGGAGCCTTGGCCAATCTTCATCTTGCACCACCTGATTTTACGACTAAAGAAAGTCGTGCCATCTACGTCGACTTTCAAACGGCTTCTTACAACATTGATTACAACGTTCTTTGGAAAAGGACGACTGTAAGGTCGCAAATTAGATTCATTGCAACTAAAACAGGAAGTCCTGTCTTTGACCTTATCCCTACAGCAAAAAAAGTCATCCTCGATGGTGCCGAAGTGGGCGTAACGGAAACGACTGCTCCGGATGGATCACTTCTTAAGAAGATTACTGCAATTGTTGAGCCAGGAGAGCACACTTTAGAAATTGAAAACTCATTTTCTGAAAATGTTCGCTATCATCTAATACGTCGGCAGGTTTCAAGTGCTTTCTGGATTCGAGATTTAAAATACAGGATGTTCCTCGAACAGTATGTACCT
This sequence comes from Halobacteriovoraceae bacterium, assembly GCA_040382195.1. Classification (GTDB taxonomy): domain Bacteria; phylum Bdellovibrionota; class Bacteriovoracia; order Bacteriovoracales; family Bacteriovoracaceae; genus Peredibacter. Next base: position 20,327 of record JBEIFX010000003.1, read on the forward strand.
TCTAATTTCGAGTTTGATCAGTATAAAATGACCATTAATGTGAAATTTTCTGGGACCAAAGTTGCCAAACAGGACATATACACTAATGGAGTTGTGATAAAAACCTCACCTAACTCTTATCAAATTACATTTCCGGACTATTTCACAGTTTCTTGTCCCTACTTCCACACCACTCCGAGAGGTCAAAAAAAGCGTATCGACTTTTCCTATCAATCCGTAGATGGCAGATTTCTTCCTGTAACTGTTTACACTTCCTGGTGGTCACATCCTAGCAAGTTTAAGAATGAAGCGATTAAGATTTTTAAAGAGCTCGAAGCGGACTATGGCCCCTGGGGACATCCCAGTTTTGTGGCCTACGAAACAATTCCGGGAACAGGTGGTATGGAGCACGCAGGAGCGACTCAGACTTCCTTTGCAGCCCTGGACCATGAAATGCTCCATTCATATTTCGCTAAAGGAGTGATGCCCGCAAATGGAAACGCTGGCTGGATTGATGAGGCCATTGCAAGCTGGAGGGATTTTGGTTACCAACGAAAGCCTCGACCGGGCTTTTCTGGAAGTAATTTAGGTAAGGGATCTGTTTACCAAAGAAATACTGACCCCAGGGCCTATGCTATCGGCAGAGAGTTTATGTCCTATCTTGATTACCGACTTCAGAATATGGGCGGCCTCAAGGCATTCCTTCGAGGCTATTTCCAAACTTACAAGCACACTGTCGTTACCCAGGAGCATTTTAAGAATAATCTGGAGTTCTTTTCAGGTCTAGATCTAAGTGATGATTTTAACACTTATATCTGGGGCGAAAACGCGGATACTGAGGGGATGAACGAATCGTCTCCGGCCCATCGTTCAGTTACAAAAAATGATCTTCTCTCCATTCTTTAGGTTGAGGGATGGGTCCTCTTTTTATGGACCCCTCTCATTTCTGGCATGTCATTTTTACTTGCCTAAATGATTATTTTACCCGCAGGGCCTATGAGCGATTACCCTGTGTGGTATGAAAATATTTTTTATTATTTTGTTCATATTAGTTGGTCATTTAGAGGCCCAAGACTCTCTAGATGTTCGTTTTTTATCGACTCAAAGACCATCTGGGAATCCTTTTTCAATCCCACTTTCAGTTAACAGAGACGGAAAAGTAACTCTTCATGGCACGAAAAATGATCAAATTTTTTCCTTAAGACCCACTCTTCTTGGAGCTTTCAACTGGGCAAACCTCAATTATTCAAGACCTGTTTACTCAAATCTTTTCAACTTCTATACTGTCCAAAAAGATCTTGGCTCAATTGAGGTGAAGAGACTCCGTTTAGAAGGAGGTCTGGGTCTTTCTACTCTTGCCAATTCTTCCACTGTTTTGGGCCTTACTCCATACAAAGGCTGCTTAAATACGGTTATCCGTCATCATAAATCGGACAAAAGAAACTCTCCTTCCATTTTCATGCCAAAAAATCTCTCTCAAATAGAGAGGTGGAATTCTGAAGATATGGGTGTCTACCAGACCTATGGAGGAATTACCTTCTATGCTGGTATCAGCGCCGGCATGGTGGATATTTCTCAGGTTTCTTTTGGCATTCAAAATCAATTCATTATCGAGATAACTAAAATCTCTAAAGAAAAAGTGCTTATTAAAATCAGCGAAGAAAATCTCCGCCGCCGTCAGGTTATTCTCGGCCCTTTTTTAACTCAAGCAACTTACGGACGCTTTAAGGGGCGTCGATTCTCTTTTGATTTCGAACTCAATCCAAAAATACAAAAACACCATAAGTATTTTCAGGAAGCACTCAAAGGAAATATCCTCGAGCTACAGAACAAGCTTCCAGTTGGTCAACAAAAGGTGACATGGGTCGGTTCTGACCGTCGTCTTTTTATTGGTATTCCTCTTGTGATAGGTAAGACTTTTCATAGGGCCCAGTATGAGCTCAATAATGATGGGCATGAGTCAGAATTGGACTTTAAGGGATCTGAGAATAGGGGAATTATTTCTCCTGTAAGAAACTTCCAGGATTATGTCTACCAAACCAAGGAGAGCCTCGTTCTTATTTGGGCGAGTGAAATGAACAGGACTGACAAAAAAGCCGTTGAAAATAGATTTTTATCTAAGGGCAGAATCATTGGGGCCCGTGGTTTCGACAGAGAAATTCCTCCTGAGGCAAAGTTCGGTTCTGTGGTTTCACAGATTGGGATCCATTTTTCAGGCCCTGAGTTGATGTCCTTAAAGGAAATGAATAAAGAAGAATTTGAATTTAATTTAAGAATTCGTTGTGAAGAGCAGCGTCTCTCTTGCCGGAATCAGCAGAAGCTAAAGAAACTGATACAGGCCTTCTATCGCTACTTGCATGGGCCGTTAGAACTCATGAAGCGTGATATTGGTCTTCTTTTTATGAAAGAACCTGCACTAGTTCATGCCATGATCAAAACACTGAATTTAAAAAAAGAGATCTACTTTAAGTTTTTATGTGAATCTTTTCAATCTTTGCAGGGCTCTTCTCCAGTTGAGCTTTAATCTCCACAAGCTTCATGTTAGGTAGATTGTTGATGAGTTGAATGAAATCATGAATTTCCTCCCTTGCTCGAGATAAACGTCAAGGAGAGTTGATGGGTTATCGTTTAAATTTCGGCAATCATCTTCAGTCATACGAGAAAAGTTTCAAAGTCTTTTTCGGACATGTCGATGATGGACTCTTTGTATGGTACATCATTCGAACAAGAGGTATGGCAATACAAATGGCGAACTCAGCCACCTGAATAAACAACTACTTAAGGCTTACTCAATAAAAAAAAAGTCTCAGCCCTGTCTAGCTTCTGTTAGACAAAGGGTGAACAAATTAAATGGGGCCATTATCCTAAAGACCTTTTAATGAGACACCTTAAGAACGAGGTGTCATATGAAGTACTACAACATACAAACTGTTTCTCAGATGTGCGGTCTTTCGACACATTGCATCCGTGCTTGGGAGAAGAGGTACGGGGCCATCAAGCCTGCGCGATCTGACAATGGTCGAAGACTATACTCTGAACTCGAATTAAACCGTCTTTTAATGCTTGGAAAACTCTCATCATTAGGAAACTCCATATCCCTTATTGCTAATCTACCTGATCTAGAATTGGAGGAGCTTCTTGATAAAATGACTAATGGCCGTAGCCTAGGAAGCCTTCAGGTTAAGACCCATAACAAAAGCTTGGTAACGCCGGAAACCTATCTTAATAATCTGTTTATGGCGCTTCATGCTTATAAGCTTGATGTACTTACCCATGAGTTAAACAAGGCATCTATGGACCTATCCTGTAAAGAGTTTGCCATGGATGTGGTAGCCGCACTTTTCAGAAAAGTTGGTGAATATGTCCATACTGGTAGAATGAGTATTGCCCAAGAACATACTTTATCTGCGATAACAAAATTCTTCATCGGACGAAGGATCGCCCAGCATTACCGGGGCGATAATCAGGGGAAGATTAAAATTACTCTTGCCACCCCCGTGGGGGAATATCATTCAATCGGACTTATGCTAGCTAGCCTTCTTATGGCCGAGCACAACTTAAACTTTGTTTATCTTGGAGAAAATCTCCCAGAAGAATCGATTACCGACGCTGCGAAGGCCACAGGTTCCGGTATTGTTCTACTGGCCATTAGCCCTGCTTACAGAATGCTCAACAAAGACATTAATTCTGTTGCTTCGAAATTGAGAAAGAATCTGCCGGAATCGACTCAGCTGTGGATTGGAGGAGCTATTCAAGACATTCGAAGTTCAACGATAAGAGACGCTGGGATTACAACCTTTGATTGTTTAGCAAATCTCGATAAAAAGCTAGAAACGATCAGAGATCAATTTAATTCTGCTGGATAAGCGCTACAGATAGAAGAACCAAGAATACGATGAAGAGAAAAACGCCAATCTTAGTTATGGCTGACAGTTTTTTGGAGGATTGAGTGAACTTGCCATTGTGAAGTCTTTCTCTCCATAAAAAAGCGTCCCAAAAAAAAGCGATTGATAATATTCCATGCATCATATGATCTAGGGTTCCAAGCTCTAAAAAACCTGGTGCCATACTCCTGATATCTCCATTTGAAAAAAAACCGAACTGAGTTGCACCTGGTTCACCCACTAGGATTCCAAGAACTGCGTTTAATAAAAAGAAAATGCCAAGGCCCAAGGTTGTGTAGAATGTTGTCCGACGGTTCATCGTCAGCCCACACCAAATCGCAAGAATTCCGCTAACTGCGAGAACTAAACAATGCATAACACTCAAATTTAAGTTCAAAAACTGAGGCCAGAAGAGACCACTCAGGGCGATGAGGATCATGACAAAACCAAGCTCCATGCTAAATCCTTGGGGAGCGTTGTACCTAGTTGTTTCGTCTTGTGTAGAAGTATTTTGAAAAAAGTTTTTGGACATATGAAATCTCCTCTGTAAACAAATCTTAAAGACTTTACAGGGAGAGTTCACATAAATTAAAAATGAAAGATTCGGCTGAGAGAGTCTTAAAGTCCGTGTCTTTTTTTGTCTTTAATATAAATGAAAGACTTTAAAATAAAAAAGGCAACAAAGAGAATCACTATAAGTGTCCAAGTCGGAAATTTCGCCTGTTCTGCTTTAGGATACTGGATAGGATGAGAAAAAATGGAAGACTCAGATTTAAATTGTTCTTTCTGTGTTTTCATAACGGTGCTCATAAAGAACTCCTATTTTACCGATAAATTGATTCGAGGATTAGAACCAGCGCATAAATAAAAGCACTGATTGGTATTAGAGCAATAAACTTCATCCACCTTGTTTCTTCTTTCAAGTGCATATAGAACCAACCTACTAAGCAAGCCTTACCCAGCGCCAGTAAGGTTAAAGAAGATCCCTTAGCAAAAGAGGAAATTTTCATCGCGGGAATAATTAATTCGACAATGGTTAGAGCTGTAAGAAGGAAGAAAACTTTAAAATATTCGGCCTTATGGCTTTTTGTGTTAGTCGTAGCATCACTCACAGATATCTCCTTTTACAATGTCTCTCTTTTTCTATTTATAAGTAATCCGACGTCAATCATCATTTTATTTATGTCATCTTTTTCAGTAGAATAATAACCCCGGATTTTCCCATCCTGATCCACTAAGACGAGTTTATTTGAATGGGCAACATCCATGACGTTGTTTGCGATTGTCTTTTCCCCTACAGGAACTTTGAAGCCATTCACCAGAAGGTTTTTAGTTTCTTGTGCACTTGAATTTACAAATCTCCAGACGTTTGGGTTTGCCTTAACTTCCCTTGCCTTACTAGATAGAACCTCTGTCGTATCCGTTTGAGGATCTACCGTAAATGAAACGATGGCCGCTCTGTCGATGACTCCTCTCATTCGGTGCTGAATCAATTGCACCTTTCTGAGAAGATCGGGACAAAAAGTCGTACAGCTGGTGAACATGAAATTAGCAATATAAACCTTGCCTCTCAATTCGTTAGTTCCGAAATTTTCGCCATTCTCGTTTTTAAATTGGAAGTAGGGAACTTCTCCAAGGATAGGCAAATCTGCTGGTAACTGTCGCTGAACACTTTTGGCAAGCGGATAAACAAAGAAAAATCCGACAGCCAGAACCCAAAAAAGCTTACTAGATACGACTTTGCCTACAAAGCCAGATCTTCTATCAATAATTGTATCGGAAGCCACATTCATAGAGTAACTATTCCTTAATTCTAGAGAGATACTGCTCTCTAGAGCCATTCTCTTTGACCTGTCTCAATGAATCTATATAGTAAGCGAGGGCCCACAGCTCGTCGTCTGTAACGACATCTTTCCAACCAGGCATGCCTGAGCCAGCGACACCATACATTAATCTTCTTACGATAGAATCAACATCTGTGATGCTTCGAAGCGGATGGTAAGTGAAGTCAGGAGGAATAACTTTGTAATTAAACTCCCCTTCCTGAGGCTTTAGCTGGTAAAGATCGGAAGCAAACTCAGAAGGTGCTAAGGCAACCTTATTGATCTCTACGTTATACTTAGAGATCTGGTCTTTTGACTCATATCCGCGGTGGCACTGAGTGCAGGCGGCGGTGATATGATAAACTTTTTTTCCTTTTTCAATGGCCACTTCTCTATAGGTGTCGCCATAAGGATCTTTCGGGAGTTCAAACTTAGTTCCAAGAGTTAAGTCGGCTCCCTCCCAAGTTTTGGGAGCAAAGGTCTTGATGTATTGGACAACTGCTTCAAGACGTTTACCAGTTAAATCCCAAGGAAGCATAGCTGAACCATTGAGACCGTGATTGATGATCCGATAAAAATCTTCATCATGAGGGAGTTCACCACTAACAACTTCCCCAAATTTGTAAATACCTTGAGTTAAATTTCTTGGAGGTGGGTACATGCCCTTAGAAGACGGTCCATCTCCTTCACCTTTGTAGCCATGACATTGTACACAGTATTCTAGGTATGTATTCTTTCCCTCGTTCAGTATGCTTGCGGAGACAACTTTACCCCCAGCAAAAGTTTTTGATTCTTTAAATTCACCTCTGTTGCAACTGACAAGGCTCAACGTCACGATCAGGGCAAGAATATTTAAGTTCTTCATAATGTTCCTCAAGGTATTAAAAAACAAATAATGTTAAAAACATCACTATCCAAACAATTTCTAAAAAGTACCAAAAGTTCTCTATGTTTTTCGCTTTAGGTATTAGATTGGATGTCTCAGGTTTGAGAATCTTTTTCAAGTACACTAGAGCAATTAGTCCCGCAATCATGTGAGCAGCATGAATCCACGTTAAGGCGTATGTAATCGAGGCGAAAATACCCGAATGAGTATAAAGGCCGATGCTTTTCATGTGGGACCAGATTAGGCATTGTAAAAAAATAAAACTAACTCCCAGCAGAATCGAATAATTAAGATTTCTTCGAGCCTGGGAAAAATCATTCTTTTTAATGTTTGCAGTTGTGAAGTAACAAAAAAAGCTACTTATAAAGATAACAATGGTACTCAACGTTGGTAAAAGAAGCGAAATTTTCATCATCCCCATAGGAGGCCATACAGGGGCTGATGATCTATAGATGGCATAGCCCATAAATAGCGTCGCAAACAACATCGACATCGAAATGATTGCGATGTTGGTTGCGAGGTTGATTTGTAATTCGCCACGTTTCACGATCAGCCTTTAACTAATTCTTCAGTTTGGTATTGGAAGTCTCGTCCGTTCTTTAAGTTCGGGTTTCCTAATTCATGAGGACCGCACCTCACAACAGGGATTTCGTCATAGTTGTGGTGAACAGGAGGAGAAGGGATCGTCCACTCAAGGGTCCCTACGTTCCATGGGTTATTCACTGCTTTAGGGCCCTTCCTCAGAGATCGGATAAAGTTATAGACAAAAATCAACTGGAAAACTCCCATCAACATCGCCGAAGTCGTTACGATGTTGTTGACAGGGATGAGTCTTCTTAGAGATTCATAAACAAAAGGATTGTAAATCCGTCGATGCATTCCTGCGTAACCCATCATGAGCATCCCGAAGAAAATACCATTCAAGGGAATCATTGTTCCCCAGAAGTGAATCTTTGCCAAAGTTTCATTCATCATCTTTCCGAACATCTTAGGAAACCAGAAGTAAATTCCTGCAAAGCCCCCAAGTAGAACAGAGGCTGCCATTGTGTAATGGAAGTGACCAACTACAAAGTAAGTGTCATGGAGGTAAAGATCTGTCGTTACTGTTCCTAGGTGAAGACCTGTGAGTCCACCAAGACCAAAGACAAAAACGACTCCTAGAGAGAAGAGCATAGGAGAGTCAAATCGAATAGAACCCTTCCATATCGTTCCAAGCCAATTCGCAAAAAAGATTGCGGAAGGTATAGAGATTGTCATCGTCAGAGTCATGAAAGACTGAGTGAGGAGAGGGCTCATCTGGGTTGTAAACATATGGTGACCGTAGACGAGAGTGGAAAGTACAGTTACTGCAGTCATCGACAAGGCGGTTGCTTTAGCACCGAATGCGGGCTTACGAGAAAAGAAGGAAAGTAGGTCAGATACAATTCCCCAAGCAGGTAGAATCAAAATATATACCTCCGGATGACCGAAGATCCAAAAGACGTGTTGAAAAAGGACGGGATCTCCAGAGCCAGAGGTGGCAGAGGCTCCGGCGAGGAAGAACGTTGTTCCAAAAACTCGATCAAGTGTTAGAAGTATAACTCCCGCTCCAAGAACTGGAACGAAGATAGCATTTAGAATAGCTGTGAGCCAAAGACCCCAGATGGTAAGAGGCATATCAAAATAGCCCATGCCAGGAGCACGAAGAGTTATCACTGTTGTGACGTAGTTAACGGCACCCATTGTTGAAGAAATACCAAACAAGAAAATGGCAACACACCAAAGTGTTTGACCGGCCCCAGGACTTCCAATCATGGTTGAAAGAGTTGGGTAGGAAGTCCATCCTCCGGCAGCAGCTCCTAGGGGTAAGAAAAATGAAGCAAGTAGAACGACTCCAGAAAGGAAGGCGAACCAGAAGGACAGCATATTCAACATCGGGAAGGCCATGTCTCTCGCCCCAATCATGAGCGGGATGCAATAGTTACCAAAAGCTCCAATGAGGATAGGTGTGATGGCGTAAAAGATCATAATGGTTCCATGCATGGTAAAGAGCATGGCATAAGTATCAGGAGGAACGACTCCTCCTGAATTAGAGAAAAAAAGATTTCCAAGAACAGGGAAAGGTACTCCTGGATTGGCAAGAGTCCAACGAATCAGGAGGGCCATCATCCCCCCAACTCCAAGAAAAAATATTCCGTACCATAGAAACTGCTTAGCAATAACCTTGTGATCGTAAGAGATGATGTACTTGCTAAAAAAAGTTGTTGGCTCTGGATGTATTTCGTTGAAACCGCCACTCATATTAATCCTCCCACTTCCATCCCCAAGCTAAATTTTCATTAGAGGGATCATTTGTGTTTGCCGCTAGAGCATTTGAGCCTTTCAACCACTGGTTGAAATCTTCTTCGCTATAAACAGTTAATCTTGCTTTCATTAGATAATGGTGAGTTCCGCACATTTCTGCGCAGGCAATGTCATAGACTCCGGGAATGTTTGCATCCCACCAAACTCGGGTAATTCTCCCGGGTATTGTATCAACCTTAAGTCTTACGTTTGGAACGAAAAATGAGTGAATCACGTCTTTCGAAGTCAGATGAAATAGAATTTTCGTATTAACAGGAACTCGGAGATCGTTGTTTGTCACTATATCATCAGCAGTAGCAAACTTTTCATCGGGACCGGCGTATCGAAAAGACCACATCCACTGCTGTGCCATCACTTCAACTCTTAGAACTTTTTCTGTCTTAGGATCTGGCCAGTTCCAGTAAGTGTTGATCATATCGTTATTAGCAATTCTGGTTATGTTAAGGTCGATCGAAAGAAAAACAGCAGCGCCAATGAGGGCAGTAATGATGAGATGCTGCTTCTTGTTACCATAGGTATAGTATGGTTTTTTATTTCGCTTTTGGCTGTACAAGAAAGCAAATCCAAAAAGCCCGACACAGACAAGGATAAAGTAAAAAATCACCATGAGGGTGGTGTAGTTGAAGAGATCATCGATCAGATGACCATTAGTTGAAATATCTATTGGTGGTCTGAAGTAATCTGACCAGCTAGAAGAGATACCCAGTTTAAAAAGACCCATAAGATTTCCTCGGATAATGTACACTCATTTATAAGTTTAACTACTTTCTAAAATATAACATTAAAGTAAATACTAAGGGCAAGTAGACAAGAGATCCAAAAAAATATCTGCGTGCCCAAATAAGGAACTCAGGAGATTTTTCATCTAAAAAGTGGCCATAAAGAGAAAAAATGAAAAATGTACCACCTATAAAGTAGACACCGTGCTTATATTGAATTGCTGCGGCATTCAAATAAAACGGGATTAAAGAAACAATCATCAAAACAAATGTATAAATGGCTATCCGATGTACGGTGGCCTTGAAACCAATGTGACTTGGAAGAATTTTGATCGCAGCATTGTTGTAATCTTTTGCATGATAGATGGAAATTGATAAAAAATGAGGAAGCTGCCAGACAAACAAAATAGCAAAAAGGGCCCAGGCCATGGAAGATAATTCACCGGTCACTGAAGTCCATCCCATGAGAGGAGGAATTGCCCCTGGAATCGCTCCTGCAAAAAGTGCCCATGAAGTTTTAGTTTTAAGAGGGGTATAAAGTGATAGGTAAACTAGTGCTGCTACGAAACCCAAGACGGCTGTCAGTGGGTTGATCACAAAGTAAAGAATAGAAAGGCAAATAATAATGAGTGCAAACCCTAAAAAAAGAGCTGCTCGAGGAGAAACTCTACCTGATGGCAGAGGCCTATTTTTTGTCCTTTCCATAAGAGCATCAATGTCTCTTTCCATATAACAGTTGATGATACAGCCCCCACCAACTAGTCCCGCAGTTGCAAGCATGGATATGAAACCCTTCCAGAACAAGATCTGGAGAGGGGCAAGAAACATTCCTAAAGCACAAGTGAAGATCACTAGAGAAGAGAGTCTTGGCTTGGTTAAAGAAAAAAGATCCTTCGCATAAGTAAACTTATGGGTTGGGACAGTACTCAAAGACAAATTAGATGTTTGCATAGCTTTAACTTTAGTTGTGGTAAGATTGTATCTGAAAGGAATTAATCTTTAAATCTTAAACCATCGGTAAAGCATTAGAAAAATCAGAACTCCGGTGATTGAAACATACATCCAAATGGGCCATGTTACTTTCGCCAATTTCTTATGCTTTTCACGATTATTGGTGAAAGCATAATAAAAAGTCATCACGATCATAGGTACCATCACAATGGCGAGGATGATATGAGGAATCAGGATGCTGAGATAGAGAGTTTTAATCCAACCAAGCTCTGGAAAAGGCTTACTTCCGTGATGGTAATGATAAATGAGGTAGCCTGTTAAAAAAAGTGCGGAAAAGACGAGAGCACTTAACATGAACAATCGATGAAGTTTTTCGTTTTTATTCTTACGTTTGATGAAATAAAAACCTATTATAAGGCAGAGCGTAGAAAGAAAATTCAAACTGGCATTTATGCCAGGCATATCAGAGGTGTTCATTTATTTGTTTTGAGGATCATATTTCTTAGCAGCTCTAAATAAAAAATAAAAAGGGATATAGGTAAGGAGAATAAATATGCCAAGAATAATTAGGGTATAGGGAGGTTTAGTTCCATCTGCTCCTGGATTTCCTCCAGCACAGGCCGGACAGGCTAGTGCAAACATAGGAAAAAGTGAGATTATGACCAGGAGCAAAAATTTAATCATAAAAGATAAATGAATGTGAACACTAGAATCCAGACTAAATCCACAAAGTGCCAGAAAAGTCCAAGGATCTCAAGACGATTGTAGTCCCCATTGTCATAATCACCCCTCTTCGCCATAAAGTATTCGCAAATAAGATAAATCACGCCGGTGAGGACATGGAGACCATGAAAACCTGTAACAATGTAAAAAGTAGATGAGAAAAGGTTGTTGCCATGAGCAAATGATGCGAGTGTCATGCCTTGATGGACGAGGTGATTGTATTCATAGGCCTGAATGCCTAAAAAAATAACGCCCCCAGTTATGGTGGCCTTGAGCCAGTTAAGCATTCCTTGACGATTTTTGTGTTTACAAGCGTCTATGGAAAGAACCATCGAGACGGAGCTACAAACAAGAATGAAAGTGGCAAATCCTGAGAGATTAATACCAAGGTGATCAGCAGGATTTGGCCAATTTTGTGTAGATCTTAAAACTGCATATGCCAGGAGAAAGCCAGAAAATGACATGGCATCAGTCACTAAGAAAATCCACATGGCAATTTTGCCTATGGAGGCTTTACCAAATTGTGGATCCTTTCGTTCTTCTTGTTCATGGGCACCATGAGTCGCGGCATGTGACATATTGAAGATTCCTTTTATTTTAGATCAGATTTTATTATAATTTTTTTGATTTTAAAAGAAGAAATTCCTCTTCCATATAAGTAAAAACAGAATCATGAATCATGAAGAAACAAGAAAATATATTCACGACCTGGCCAATAACTTTTCTATTATCGATGCTTCTCTTGCAAGAGCCTTGACGCTACTCTCTCGGAACAACCCTCAGTTAAGTGACGAAATTCAACGTTTAAAAAAAGCTGACGAGTACATAAAAAAATCTATTAAAACCTTAAGAGACCTTCGATCACATGTCCATTCTCAGATCGAAGGAGAGCAGGAAAATAAATGACAAAGTTTTTAACCGTTTTGGCGGTTTTTTTATCCTTGAATTTTTCGGTCCAGGCAAGAAAAAATGCTCCCAAATGGGTTACAAATCGACTTCAGTCGATGCCGCTTAGGGAAAAAATTGGCCAGATGATTATGCCTTGGATGGAGGGCGGCTTTAAGAATTTTCAAGGCCCTGAGTTTCAGCGTCTCAAAATAGCGGTGGCGAAATACAAAGTGGGTGGTTTTATCATCTTTAGAGGAAATCCTAGTTCCGTTGCCGGACTCACTAATCAGCTTCAGGATTTATCAAAAACACCTCTGCTTTTTGCCGCTGACTATGAGTCTGGCCTTCCCACACAAGCAGGGATGTCAGGCACGTTTTTTCCGTCCAACATGGGCCTTGCTGCCACTCAAAATACAGATGACGCCTATCTTACCGGTAAGATTATTGCCCAGGAGTCGAGAGCTATTGGGATCCGATGGATTTTTGCTCCTGTAGCAGACGTCAATAATAATCCCGACAATCCAGTCATCAATACCCGAAGCTTCGGAGAAGATCCAATTAAAGTCGGAGAATTTGTGAGCTCACTTACGAGGGGAATCCAGGACGCAGGTGCTCTAGCCACATTAAAACATTTTCCTGGTCACGGTGATACTTCAGTCGACTCTCACCTCGCCCTGCCGTTGATTCCAGCAAATTTGAAAAGATTGGAAGAAGTTGAACTCATTCCTTTTAAAATGGGAATTGAGGCAGGAGTGAAATCCATCATGGCTGCTCATGTTACGGTATCCGGCTTGGGTGGTGATTTACCCGCTAGTCTTAACCCAAAAATTGGAGTTGAGCTTCTTCGGAATAAACTTCAGTATCAGGGACTTCTCGTCACTGATGCTATGGAAATGGGAGCAGTCGTCAACAGTTTTTCTGAAGAGAGAAGTATTATCTTGGCTGTGCTTGCAGGTGCTGATGTTATTCTTATCCCATTAAACTTTGAGAATGCAATAAATACGATAGAAAAAGCTGTTAAGAATGGTGAAATTTCTTTGTCACGTATTGATGACTCCGTAAGAAAAATTCTTACTGAAAAATATTATCTAGGTCTTCATCGTCAGAAAAAGATCAATCCCCTTGCCGTCCATCAATTGATCCAAAGACCGGAGAATATAAAGATTGGTCAGGGTATAGCTGAAAGGTCCATAACATTACTACGAAATGAGGATAAGATTTTTCCCGTCAAATTCCCCATTACGAAAGCAGAAGCTGCAGAGACGCTCTTCATACTTCTCTGCTCAGATGCACTTCCTTCTGAAGTCCTCTCCAAAGATGCTGCTCGCACTAGAGGAAGAGATCTTGACTTAGCAGAACTCGATGTGGCTTCACTCTTTAAGATGGAAATATGGAATCGTGCATCTAATACCGAAATTGAGACGTCATTGAACATCATCCAGCTAGACAAACGTTCATCTACGGAAGATTTTCTTGCAGCATCTAATAAAGCAAAAAAAGCTAAAAAAGTTATTATCGTGAGTTTCGTTAGGCGAGCTGCTGGAAAGGGAACGGTTGCTCTTCCAGAGAATCAAGTTTCTTTCATTGAATCACTCGTGAACTCAACTGAAATACCACTGGCATTTTTTGCTTTGGGTAGCCCTTATCAAATCCGGCAGTTTCCTAACATACGTAATTATGCTTTGGGGTACGGTCTAGAGCGTTCGACTTTAATGGCTTCGGCCCGTGCACTTTTTGGAGAAATTTCTTTTACGGGCAAACTTCCTATTCGGATTCCAGACCTTTTTTCAGTTGGGGCCGGTCTGACAACTAGTCTCGATGGCCCTTTGAAATAGGATTAAATAATAAAGGCCACCCTTGGGTAGCCTTTATTATTTAATCCTTATTTAGAGCTGATTACTTCACTTTCCAGTAATACTCGATCACGAGACGCTTTTCGAAAGCGAATGGAATGTCTTCAGCAAGTGGCTTTGCAACCATTTTAATTTTCTCTTTCTCACCAGTTGGCTCTTTCGTTAAGAAAGCCGGAACAGAAGAGATACGAGGACGAACTTTCGCTTGAAGATAATTTCCAGACTTGGCACCTTTATCAGTGATTTCGATAACGTCACCTGGCTTTACTTGAAATCCTGGAACGTTAACAGTCTTCCCATTAACTTTAACATGCTTGTGAGTAACCATTTGGCGAGCTGCCGGGGTAGATGGTGCCCAGTTAGCACGAAAAACAACGTTATCAAGACGAGATTCAAGGGCGATAATCATCGTATCTACCCAAGACGCAGTTTTGATTTTTTTTGAATTCTTCACGTAGTTACGAAGTTGAGATTCGCGAAGACCGTAATTGAACATCACTTTTTGCTTTTCCAGTAGTCGAACCGTAAAATCTGAAAGCTTCTTACGTTGCATCCCGTGTTGTCCTGGGCCATACGGCTTTCTTTCAAGTGCTCCGGCCTTACCAAGACCAGGAAGTTCTACGCCAAGTCGGCGTTGGATTTTGAAGCGAGCACGCCCCATGTCGATTTTTGCCATAAATTCTCCTTAGGCATTAGCAGGAAACAATTAATAATGATCTCCAACAGGGAGCCTGCTTCCTCACGGTGTTGAGAGAGTGAGAATATTAGTCAAAAGCTAAGCTTCTGGCAATCTTATAATAGGAAGAGCTGATTTGCCTATCTGTGTCAAAAAGACTTTTAGGGCATAATGAAGCCAAGTCACTTGTGAGGAATTATGAAACCAATTGCCTTTATTCTACTTATTTTCACCCTAGTTCTTGGTAGTTATTTGAATAAACCCAACTCAGATAATCGAGCTCAGGTGATGATTGAAGATGCAGTAGGCATTACCATGGCAGCCCCTCAGAAATAAAATTTTCTATTTACTCTGAAGACGATGAATAAGATTTCCCATTTCAATTGCTGCCATCGCTGCATCCCAACCTTTATTTCCAGCCTTCGTTCCAGCTCGTTCAATGGCCTGCTCTATTGTATCAGTGGTTACAACTCCAAAAATAGTAGGAACCTTAGTTTTTAAAGAAACATGAGAAATACCTTTAGCCGTTTCAGAGCAAACATAGTCATAGTGAGAAGTTGAACCTCTGATGACCGCTCCTAAGCAAATAATGGCATCATACTTTCCGCTCTCAGCGAGAGAGAGAGCAGCGAGAGGAATTTCAAAGGCTCCAGGGACCCATACTTCATCAACATTTGAAGAGTTAACTTCATGGCGATGTAGGCAATCAAGTGCTCCGGCGACGAGTTTAGAAACGATGAAATCGTTGAAGCGTGCGGCAACAATCACAACTTTTAATTTGGAACCGTTCAGAGAACCTTCAATCTTCATACGTACTCTCTTATTGATTTATAATAGTTTGGCTTAGTAAGTGGCCTAGTTTTTTTTTCTTCGTTTGAAGATAATGAGCATTTTTTTGATTCGCACTTATTTCCAGGCTTTCTCTTTCAACATGAGTGATGCCGAGCTTTTTTAGCGCTGACAATTTGAGGGGATTATTGGTTAATAGCTTTACATTTTTGATTTGAAAATAGTGGAGAATCTGAGAGGCCATGGTGTAGTCTCTGGAATCGACTGGTAGGCCTAGATGAAGATTTGCCTCTGCGGTATCAAGACCTTGGTCTTGGAGTTGATATGCCTTTATCTTATTAAAAAGTCCTATGCCTCGACCTTCTTGTCGAAGATAAATAATCACCCCCGAACCTTTCTCTTCAATGAGCTTCATTGAGGCCATTAGTTGATCTCCACAATCACAGCGGAGGCTGCCAAAAATATCACCAGTGAGACATTCAGAGTGAATACGTAGAAGAGTAGGTCCTGTCTTTAAGTTCTCAACATCACCCTTGACGAGGGCGACATGCTCCTCACCCATTAGGTCTGAGCGAAAGATGTACATGCTGAATTCGCCAAACTTTGTGGGAAGAGGAATGCTTTCAACAGTCGTAATGAGATTTTCAGTGCGCTTTCTATAATCGATCAAGTCAGCAATCGAGATCATTTTTAAATTGTACCTATCGGCAATCACGCATAAATCATGGAAACGCGCCATAGAGCCATCTTGATTCATGATTTCACAGATGACTCCGACTGATGAAAAACCGGAAAGACTGGAGAGATCAACTGAGGCTTCTGTGTGACCAGGTCTTTCCAAGACTCCACCTTCTTTTGCGATCAAAGGAAAGATGTGGCCGGGACGGACAAAGCTTTCGGTCGTTGCCTCGGCATCCGTTAGAAGCTTTATAGTACGGGCCCTGTCAGAAGCAGAAATACCTGTGCTGATTTTGTTCTTAGCATCTATAGTGATTGTGAATGCAGTTCCTAGAGAATCTGTGTTCTGGTCAACTTGAAGTTTAAGATTAAATTTATTGGCGATTTCTCTTGAGACAGGAGTGCAAATAAGACCTCGGCCATGTGTGGCCATAAAGTTGACGGCTTCCGGAGTGACCATCTCTGCCGCCATGATAAAGTCGCCTTCATTCTCCCGGTTCTCATCATCTACAACAATAACCATGCGCCCAGAACGAAGTTCATTGAGCGCCGATTCGATGGAGTCAAGGGGGCGGAGTTCTTTAGTCTTCATATTTAACATTAAAATTTTGGGACCATTGTTCAAGTTTTAACTGGTCTTTATTAAACCGAAGAAAATTCTCGATATATTTGGCAACCATATCTACCTCGAGATTTAGAACATCTCCAACCTTTTTGAAAGATAGTGAAGTCTTTTCCAAGGTATGAGGGATGATCGCTACTGTAAGTAATTGGTCAGTAAGTCGGGCGATAGTAAGACTAATGCCATCAAGGGCAATAGAGCCTTCAGAAATCATGTACTTACGAAGATCCCGAGGAAAACTTACTTCAATTTCCCAGTTGTCTCCAGTCATTTCAATTTTTTTAATTTTCCCCAACGCATTCACATGTCCTTGAACAAAATGCCCTCCCAGACGATCCTGAGGCCTTAAAGAGAGCTCCAGGTTCACCTTGTCTTGTGATTTTAAATAACCGAGAGAAGTTTTTTCAAGGGTCATATGAATGACTTGAACTTTGAAAGTATCACCTTTTATTTTGGTGGCGGTAAGGCATACGCCATTTGTGGCGACCGAATCATCAATGTTAATATCCTTAATAAGTCCTGGTGCACTTATAATGAATTCTTTTCCCTCAGCGTTACTCGTGATGGATTCTACCGTTCCAATTTCTTGAATGAGTCCTGTAAACATTATAATCTTCCTGTGATGTAGTGATCATTGCCGAACCAATGGCTTTCAATATCATTTAGCTTGGGTCTGTTTTGAAGAGTTTTAGTATTAAAATGAGAAAATAAATTTTTTCCTTCTCCAAGAATACTTGGGCTGATAAAGAGGGTGAGCCGATCCATCAAACCCTGTTGTAAAAAAGTCGATGCAAGACGAGGTCCTGCTTCCATAAAGATATTTATAATTTGCTTTTGAAAGAGATCATTTAGCGCTTCGGTTATGTCTTTGACTCTCATAACTTGCTGACTAGGAAAATCAAACGAGAGTTTATTTTGAGTGTAAATGAGCGTTCTTTCCCGATGTTCATCGTTAAACAAGTGCGCTTTGGATGGAAGTTCTCCAGTTTGAGAGAAGATGATTCGCCAAGGTTGGGGTCTATGATAGTCAGAAAGCCTTACTGTTAGTCGAGGATTATCTTTTCTCACAGTTTCTCCACCGATCAAAATTCCTTGGTGAAGTGAGCGTAGATAATGGGCGTGAGTTCTTGCTTCTTCACCAGTAATCCATTGGGATTCTCCCGACTTCATCGCTATTTTCCCATCAAGGGTGACAGCCGACTTTAAATGAATAAAGGGTCTGTTTTTTCGCATGGCCGTAAAGAACACCTCATTTATTTTTTCACCTTCATTGTGAAGAACTCCTATTCGTACATTGATTCCATGCTTTCGCAAAAGATCGACACCGTTCCCGTTTACGCTCTTATTTGGGTCAAGGTTAGAAATCACGACTTCTGAAATTCCTTCTTCAATAATTCTCTGAGCACAAGGCGGAGTACTTTTGTTAAAGTGGCAACAAGGCTCTAGATTAACATAAAGGGTTGCCCCTTTTAGATTAGTTTTAGCCTTTTTAATTGCATCAAGTTCTGCATGTGCTTCTCCCTTTCTTAGATGAAAACCTTCAGCGATGATTTCACCATTTTTTACGATCAGTGCTCCTACTATTGGATTAGGCCAGGTCGTCCCAAGACCTCTTTTCGCCAGATCAAATGTTTTTCTCATGAACAATTCATCAGATGTCATGGGTCTCCTCCAGATCTTTGAAAACTTTTCCCGCAGGATCTCTTTTCAATTCATCCAGATAAAGTTCGAGGGAGTAGGATGGAGTTACTCCCAGCCACTCTTTTATTGTCGAATGAGGAACATTAATGTTTAGCCATTTAAAGATACAGGACTGACGAAGAGACTTTGCGGTCATATCAGATACCACTTCTTTACGAAGCTCTTCGAAAAAAAGCTCCGTGCCTCTAGGAGATAATCCTCCGGAAAGAATTTTATAGGGATTAGCATTAAAAAGAAGTTCCTCTATCTCCAGATCTTCGCGGTTTAGATGTTCCTGGAGAAGATTTTTGTAAGATTGAAAATCTTTGTTAAATATAGGAGGAAGTGGAATTGAATAAGGATCACGCTTTGGGTGCTCGACAAGTACCCGGAAGTTACCCTTATCTTTTAAAATCCCGCTAAAACTGAGCTTAGCTAAATCCGAAACTTTAAGTCCTCCACCATAGATAAGGTGAAAGATGATCACATTTCTTAAGTTCACGAGCTTGGGAAGTCCCTCTGCCTCTTTTATTTTATTTTTCAAAACTTGATAGGTTTTAATGACCTCTGGAAAAGGAGTTGGCTCCGGTGTATCTAGTACCTTGGGAGAGACGGTCATCTTTTTTAAAGGATTTTCATCAAAGATATTTTCGGTTAGGAGAAAGTCAAAGAAGAGTCTTAATGCCTGGACTCTCCTTCTTACTGAGTTGGGTGATCCGTACTTTTTGTCCAGGTACTGAGAGTATTCGTGAACCTGTGTCGTGGTGAAAGTTTTAAGTTTTAGATGTTCCTGCTTTTCTATCAAAAAAGTATTAAAGCACTGAAGGTCGGCTTTGTAGTTTTTGACGGTATTAAAGCTCTTTCCCTGCTTTTCAAGTTTTTTAAGAAAGTCGAGTTGCTTATCTATAAGATTCCATTCCATGGGTTCGTATATTACGAAAAAAGCTTGGATATGTACAGTGTTTCCGCTACTCTGGAAAAGCTCGGAGGATAGCAATGATTACTGTTTCTAACTTAGCCAAAAATTATGGTGGTCAGGTACTTTATACCAACGGATCATTTTTTATCGGGCCGGGAGAGAAGGTAGGTCTTGTAGGTCCCAACGGTGCAGGGAAAACGTCCTTGTTTCGTCTTATTTCAGGTGAGGAGCGACCTGATGCTGGGTCCATAGACTATTCCAAATCTCTTCGACTTTGTTATTTTTCTCAAAACGTAGGTGAGTTAAAGGGGCGTAGTGCCCTTGAGGAAGTTATTCATGGCAATCTTCGACTGGGATTTTTAAAGACTGAGATCTCTAAAATTGAAAAGACACTTGAAGAAGGTGAATACTCAGAAGAACTTCTTGAAAAGTTAGGCGACTATCAGACAGAGTTTGAGAAGTTGGGTGGCTATGACATTGAATATCAGGCAGCGGAAGTTTTAACTGGTCTTGGTGTTGCACCCGAAGATCATCATCGTCCGGTTGAGTCTTTTTCTGGTGGATGGAAGATGCGTATTGCTCTTGCAAAGGTTCTGGCACAGAGACCTGAATTCATTCTCATGGATGAACCAACGAACTACCTCGATTTAGAATCGATAGTCTGGTTGGAGAGTTGGCTCAAAAATTTCAAGGGAGCTGTATTCATGACCAGTCACGATCGTGACTTTATGAATGGTATAGTGAAAAAGATTATTGAAGTTAATCATAAAACGATCACCGTTTATTCAGGAAACTACGATTATTATGAAAAAGAAAGAAACATACGACGGGAACAACTTATTGCCAGCTCTGAGCGACAGGAGGCTATGCTAAAAAAAGAAGAAGAGTTCATTGCCAAGTTTGCCGCGAGAGCGTCACATGCAGCGCAGGTTCAATCTCGGGTTAAAAAATTGGATAAAATCGAACGGATTGAAGTTATGCCGGAGGAACAGGCGATCAATTTTGAATTCCCCAAACCACCGCGTTCAGGAAATGATGTTGTTAGAATGGAAAAGTTGGCAAAAGTGTGGGTATCACCCGATGGAAAAGAAAAAAAAGTCTTCTCCGGGGTTTCTGGTGTCGTACGAAGACTTGAGCGGGTGGCCGTGGTGGGTGTAAATGGTGCCGGTAAGTCTACACTTCTCAAGGTCATCTCCGGTCTTTCTGAAGCATCCGATGGTCACGCCGTCATTGGGGCCAATGTCAATATTGGGTATTTTTCCCAGTACTCAATGGACGTCTTGAATCCAAATAAGACTGTCTTCGAAGAAGTGAGAGATAGAGTTAAGGATAAATCAGATGGCTATATGAGGAATCTTCTCGCAGCCTTCCTTTTTAGAGGGGATGATGTCGAAAAGAAAGTTTCGGTTCTTTCAGGGGGAGAAAAGTCCCGTCTCATTCTTGCCACCATTTTGACGAGTCCTTGCAACCTTCTTATTCTCGATGAGCCAACAAACCACCTAGATATTCGCTCTAGGGAGGTTTTAGTTGAAGCTTTGAAGAATTTCGACGGAACAATCCTAATTGTCTCTCACGACAGACACTTCCTAAAGCAAATAACTACCCAGGTTGCAGAAGTCGGTAAGGGTGGAGTAAAATTTTACCCTGGCACCTATAACGAGTATCTAAGTCACATAGGAGAGCAATAATGGCTAATACGCTCAAATTACAAGAAAATCAAATCCTCATTAAAGAAGGAGAGCTCTCTAACAGCATGTTCTGGCTTCAGTCCGGTCAACTAATTGTAACTAAAAAAAGAGGGATGGAAGAAATCGTCCTAGGTCACATCTATAGCGGTGAATTAGTGGGAGAGATGTCCTTTCTTGACCGGGAGGCGAGAAGTGCTACTGTTAAGGCAATCACCAACTGTGATCTCATAGAAATTCCTCGGGACACTATTGAGAGTATCTATAAAACACAGCCAAAGTGGTTGGAAATTCTGGTTAAAACTCTGGCCGAACGATTGAGGAAGACCAATGCTCGGATAAAGATTTAAAGTAACCCCTTAAAACCTTTCAAAGTAAAGTGGCTTTCGCCTTGCGTTATTGTCTTTTTTTTCATATCGTTCCATGTTCATTGCGAAAGTGAATTAAAACAACTAGAACAACCTCATTATTTATTATGCTGAATCTTCCGAGGAAATTCAGAGTAGACGACCTTGCAGGTGATTTTTATGTCACGACCTCGATTACATCAGACACTGGAAGTGGTCTTTGAAAAAAAAGACCTAGTTTCAGATCTTCTTAACCATGAAGATTTTCAACATTTTATTAGAGTTCAGGGTCTGAGCACTCCAATTCCTGATCTGGCCCGTGCCTTTACTCATAGATCATTTTCCCACGAGTTCAATGTTCAACACCATGAGCAGCTTGAATTTCTAGGTGATGCGGTTCTTCAGCTCATTCTTACGGACGAACTTTTCATAAGATTTCCCGAAACAAAGGAAGGAGATCTCTCAAAGCTTAGATCGGCGATTGTAAATGAGAAGAGCCTTGCAATTATTGCCAAGGGACTAAAGCTCGACGAACTCATCATCGTTGGGAAGGGTGAGTACAAGAAAAAACTTTTTCTTCAGGATGCTGTATTGGCAGACAGTTTTGAGGCACTTCTGGCCAACTTATACCTTCATGATGGAATAGAGTTTACGAAGAAGAAATTTCTCAACTGGCTTGGTAGCTTCATCCCTGCAGCCTTTCAGGACAACTTCCTCGATCATTTTGATGCCAAATCAAAGCTTCAGGAATTGGCCCTTTCCAAGTACAAAAAAGTTCCTCGATACACCTCTGAAGCTAGTGGAGAGAATTTTGAAGTTACTCTCTGGATCAACGAGGAGGCCCGCGTGAAAGGAATTTTTTCTTCTAAAAAGTCAGGTGAAAAAGAGCTCGCGCAAGTCATTTTAAAGAAAGGAAATATTTAAGGAGATCATATGCTTTTTGAAAATCAACACCCTCACAATAAGTCGATTATGATCGCTGTATTGGGTAAACCAAATGTCGGTAAGAGTTCATTCATTAATCACTTGTTGGGATTTGATTTAACAATAGTAAGTGCTAAACCACAAACGACGAGGAACCATTTTCATTGCGCTTTAACTATTGACCGAACAGAGGTGGTTTTTGTTGATACTCCTGGAGTTCACTCAACGGCGCAGGAGCTTAATAAGCGCATGAACGGCCAGGCGCAGATGGGTGCCGAGGGGAGTTGATCTTAATTTCGTTTTGCTTGACCTCACGACAAACATTATTAGTGAGTTCAAAGACTTCCTTAAGAACTTCGATGCTCCTTTGGGCCCTACCTGGATAATCTTTACTAAGGCTGATCTTGTCAATAAAGACGATATTGGACTAGAAGTCACTCTAGAGGGGCTGAGGGAACTTTGTCCGTCCATGGAGAGACATTTTGTTGTATCTTCCAAAGATGGTCACAACATTCACGAACTCACCGGGGCCATTCAAGACGCGGCTAAGAGCGCACCTCATCTTTATCCTGGCGGTGATGCTTCCAATATGAATGAACGCTTCTTTGCCACAGAATACATCCGCGAGCAGGCTTTTAGATTATTAAAGGAAGAGCTTCCCTACGAAATAGCTGTGATAATTGATGAGTATAAGGATGTTCATAAAAAAGAGGAGGACGCAACTCCGGAAGCTCATATTTCCGCCTCTATTCTTGTCAATCGTCCCTCACAGCGGGCGATCGTCGTTGGGCGCGGCGGTTCTGTCATTAAGGAAATTGGAGTGAATGCACGGAAAAAAATCGAGGCGATGACAGGTGGAAAAGTTCACTTAAATCTGCATGTCAAAGTTTCTCCAAAATGGATGTCTAACAATTACGTTCTGGATGAGATAGGTCTTCCCCGTACCCAAAAGTCTGCTAGGGTCTGGAGGAAAAAATGAATCATCGATCTATGGTCGTTTCAATTATAGGTAGACCAAACGTAGGTAAAAGTACAATTTTCAACCGTCTAATGAAAAAGCAGCACCTTGCGATGACTCATGATCAGCCAGGTGTAACCCGTGATCGGCATTATGGAATCATGAAAATCGAGGAAGTGATTGAGGGTGAGGTTTTCAATGACGAGATTATTCTGGTGGACACCGGTGGCTTTTATCCTGACAAGATAGATATTGATCCTCGAAAGAAGAATAACGTCGACCCATTCTTTAACATCATGGCAGATCACGCAAAACTGGCCATTGATGAATCAGATCTAGTGCTCTTCGTAGTAGATATACGAGAGGGCCTTCTTCCTTTTGATAAAGGGATCTGTGACTACATTAAGTCAACTAGAAAGCCTTTTTGGCTTGTGATTAATAAATTTGATTCTGAGAAACAGGAAGGCGATCAGTATGAATTTTATTCTCTAGGTATGGATGAAGAGATGATGATGAGAGTCTCGGCTGAGCACAATCGAGGATTCTACGATTTAAGAGAGAAACTTCTTAAAACGGCGATCAATTTTAAGGAAACTGAAACTGCTAGGGATGCATATCTTCAAAAAGGTGTCAGACCTGAAAATGATGTCGTTGCGGCTGTTGCTATCATTGGCGCACCTAATGCTGGTAAATCGACACTTCTTAATTGTCTAGTTGGTGCTCAGCGAGCGCTTGTGTCTGAGATCTCCGGCACCACAGTTGATCCTATTGAGGGCTATATCGATCTTTATTTTGGTCCAGATGTAGACCTACTCAGCTCTCGTGACAATCAGTTTCGAAAAAATACCGAAGAAATTTTCGAAGAATTAAAGCGTTTCCAAGAAACTGGTGATGTCGATCTAAACCTTTCGGTAGATGAAGAAGATCTGACTGAGGAAGAGAAAAAAATTTATGTAGAATTTGGTCAAACAGCAGAATCAAATTTTCATGAAGGAGATGACTTCGTTGACGAAAATTCATCTGACTTTTCTTTTGATGAGTCCAACACAGGCACGGAACTTTACTCTGAGAATGATATTTTAAAAGAGATTGAAAAAAACTGGGATACTCCTTCTGATGAAAAAGTTGAACATTTAGAGTTTGCCCAAGTTAAGAATCGATGGCGATCGGTTAAGCTCGTTGATACAGCTGGGATTAGAAAATCTAAGCTAGTAGAGGGCTTCATTGAAACTCAGTCTGTTTATCGCTCACTAAGAGCAATTTCCGAGTCAGACATTATTCTTTTCTTGGTGGATTCAACGATCGGTATCACTCACCAGGATCGGCGTCTGTGTGATATTGCTCTGGAGAAAGGAAAGTCAGTCATTATCTGTCTTAATAAAATTGATCTATTAAAAGACGTCTTTACTGATCAGAAAAAGAAAAAAGAATGGATTCAGAACCTTCGTGACGATGTGCCTTGGCTTAATTTTTGTCAGCTTGTTACCATCTCGGCGCAAAAGAATCGCAATATCAATTACCTTCGCGAAGCCATTAAGCGAACGATTGTCATCAGGAATAGAAAAATCTCCACTGGTGCATTAAATCGCTGCTTCCTTCAGCTAACTGATGCCAATCCAGTGATTGTGAGAAAAACAAACGGTGTTCGCTTCAAGGTTAAATACGCTTCAATGCTCAAGGCGAGTCCTCCTACCTTTCTACTTTTTAGTAATAAGTCCCAGGGAATTCCGGAGAACTATAAGCGCTACCTTATAAATGGTCTTAGGAAAGAGTTTGATCTCACCAACACTCCTGTTCATTTGATCTTCAGGACTTCGACGGACATAGAGCGCAGGATGAAGAAAATAGAAAAAAGAAAATCTTAGTACTGAAAGGCCCCAAAGTGGGCTTATTCTTACCAGGTAAAGTTATACGTAAATATTAAACTGAAAACGTTACCGGTAAGATCTTCAAACCCATAGGTGCTATCGGCTGCTTCATTTGCCGGAGTGTTGGGGTTATCCACTACTTGTCTAAAATCTTGGGTGAACTTATCGTAAAAATTTACTACGTGATAAATAAATTCTACCGATAGGTAGGACTGCTTGAGTTCAATTGGAAACTCCAGACCAAATCCTAGGCCTGTTCCTAGACCACCCCCTGCATCATCTGGCAGGCTATCTTTATCGATGAATTTGGTCGACAGATACCAGTATTCAAGCCGGCCAATGAAATGGGGGTTAGAGTAAGTCACCGCAGTTCCCAAATCAGTGGTGTCGATATAGTATTTATAGCCTACGAAAACCCTAGTGAAATCTGTAACAACCGCCCCCAAACGACCTTGATTGGAGTATCCATTAACGACAGTATCTAAAATCATGGTGTGCTTGGAATATTCAATTCCTAGTGAAAGTGCCTTCTGGAAATCGAGAAAGTAGTTTGTTGAGAGATGAAAGCTAGGGTGGTTGTCTTCATAGGCCCTTCCTCTGTTACCGGTGAATGTCGTAAATCCACCACCAACATTTACTGAGAAAAAACGGCCATAACGATAAAAGCGTTCATCCTCCAAAACTTGAGCACTTTCTAAATCTTCATTAAAGTCAGAGAAAATGTCTGATCCAGTCGTCAGGTCGTCCTCAACCTCCTGAAGAATTTGGTCTGAGGACTGAGAAAAGACCTTGGTAGAAAAAAAGAGGAGCAATATAACAATTAAATTCATGAGCTAAAGATAGAAGTGGAAACCAGCTTTCAAAAACTGATCACCTAATGTTTGTATCGTTGCGCCCCCCGAATCTGCATTTCTAAAGGAGAGTCCGAATTCAAAAGAAAAACCAATACTTTCCAGGCCTGTCAGATGAAATTCTGTTCCTAATGTTCCGTCCACCTGGTGACCCGAATTTACCTGGTCTTTTACTTCATCAAAATAATTTAAGCTGGCAAGCGTTCCGGCCATATAAAAATTGAGCTGTGGCTCGTCATAAATGATGCGGTAGAACTTAAGGCCAGCTCCATACAGGGTTTTATCCTTATCAGTGCTGAAACCAAGGAGGGTTCCCAGAGCAAATGTCTTTGATTTTTGGATCTTTAAAGAAATGGCCGGAATATCATTGGCCAGCTGATTCGTTGCTCCTAGACCTACACGACCTCTAAGATCTGCCGCTTGGGTAGGGGAAATAAGTAAAAGACAAAAAATCAAAATGAATTGTTTCATTCTTTAAGTGTAGGGAATCTTTTGATCTTTGACAACGAGTGAGGAGGAGTTTTAAACTTCTTTGGTACTTTCCAGATTAACAAGGACGTATTGATGAGTGAAGTAACTCAAACCCAGACACTTGAACAGACTCTAAATAAGACTGACCTTGGTCATATGATCTATGAGAATAGAAAACTCTTCTTTGGCATTGTTTTTTCCATCCTTTTTCTAGTGACCGGATACCTTCTGTGGAAACAGTCTCAAAAAACCTCGGCTTTGAATAACTCCCTAAAGGTTTTTGATTTTCAATCGACTATCTGGACTGAGGTGAGGGATGGTAAGAAGACAGTTGCGGAACTGGTGAAAGGATTCGAAGACCTGCCTGCTAGTGTACAGTCTTCTCCCGTTATGATCCCAGTGGTCTTGGAAATAGGTAAGTTTCTTTTCGATAAAGGAAATTTTGAAGAAGCTAACCAGATTCTCTCCAAAGTCTCTTTGAAAGATAACAACCCTGTCAGCTTTTTCTTTCTCAGCAGCCAGAGAGCTGTTGTTCTTGAAAAATTAGGTAAGATAGATGATGCCATCGAGGTCCTTCTCCCTCTTGCCCAAATGAAAGATGGCATCATGCCTGCGAAAGTTGCTCTTGATCTTGGCCGTCTTTATCTCCTTAAGAGTGAAAAAGGTAAAGCTCAGACTCAGTTTGACTTCGTTCTCACTACGTATCCTAATGATGACTTGGCAAAAATAGCAAAGCTTTATCTCCAGCAGATGGCGCAATGAGGTTTCTCTTATTATTTCTTTTGCTCTCATCGTGTCGTTCATTCAAACTCTTGCAACCTGAGAAGCAGACGGATTTTTTTCGAGTCGCCTGGTCAAAGAATTTAGACCCCGATTATCAATCTGGTAATCTTCCGATTGGCACTGGCGCTCCAAGAATCTTCAATGAGATTGTTTTCATGGGCTCAATCGGTGGTGAGATGGCAGCTTGGGATCTTGAAACTGGAAGAGTCCTGTGGAAAAAAAAAGAAAAGACTCCGCTTGGTGGACCGGTTGAATTTTTTAATGATCACATTGCCTATGGGGGACTTAATGGTCGCCTTTTTGTGCGGCATTACGTCTCGGGTGAATTAAAGTATGCCATCGATTTAGGGGCTCCTTTAGAGAGTGCTCCCTATTTTTATCAAGACAAACTTATCGTTTATTTAAGAGGCCATCAGATAGTTCACCTTGATGCAGAAACTGGAAAAGTACTTTGGGTTTACAAGAGAGCAGTACCTATTACCACCACTCTTCAACGAACAGCCAGACCACTTATTTTGGGTAGTAAAATTATTATTGGTTTTGCCGACGGGTTCATCGGGGCATTGTCAAAGGAAGAGGGGCTTTTACTTTGGGAAACGAAGGTTGTCGAGCAATCAAAATTCATTGACGTTGATCTCAATCCTATTCTGGCAGGAGGGATCATTATTTCGGGCTCTCCTTCGGGTGACTTAAAGGCAATTAACCCTGAGAATGGTGCTGTTGCACGTAGTTATGGTGTAAGCGTTATGGCCCATCCTTTTTTAAAAGGTGAGCAATTAGTGCTGGGTACTAATGAAGGAGAAATTATTTTAATGTCACTTAGCGGTGAAATTTTAAAAAAGGTTAAAATTACCGATCAACCAATAAGCGCTCTGACTTGGTGGAGAGGAAATATTATCGCTGCTAGCTTTGATGGAAAGATGAGAGCAGTCGATCCTTTAACGTCAAAAGTAGTTGATGAATTTTCTCTCGGGTATGATTATTCCGCGATTTTTTCAGATATCGTTACGACAGATGATTATCTTACGATCTATACATCGCGAAATCGTCTTTATGTCTTTCGCTAAATTTCATTCTTACAGAGTCTGACATTTTCTGTAGTTCTTTGCTTTTCTCCAATTGGCCGAGCTACCATGATTAGAATATAGAAAACAAAGGATTCCATGATGAAACCGTTTCTAATCTCGTTTCTTCTGGCGGTGACGACTTCAACATTTTCAGCAGTTAAGATTCACGAAGAACTTTTCCTTCCAGGACAAAAGCCGGAAATTGTTAAAGAGCTAATTAAATCAGGTACGGTTGAAATTGACCACGTGACGAGTGAAGGTTTCGAACTTTACGGGCCAAAGGGAATTGCTAAGTATCTGGATGAACAAAATATAATCTATCTGGATATGAAAATGATCTCCCTAAAGGTTTTCGATAACTATCCCAGTTCTGCTCAAATCGCAGAAAAACTTCGTGCGGCTGCAAACAAATATCCTCAGATTATGAAACTTATTTCGATTGGAAAGTCTGTCAAAGGCAAGGACCTTTTGATCATGAAAATTTCTGACAATGTGAACTCAGACGAAATAGAGCCAGAGTTTAAATATATTTCTTCAATGCATGGTGATGAGATTACTGGCCGAGAACTTACTGTATCACTCATCGAAGAGATTGGAGAGAAATACGGAATAGATGAGGAGATCACGTCCCTTGTCGATAATACGGAAATCTATATTATGCCTTCCATGAATCCAGATGGAAGTGATCTTAAGCAGAGAGCGAATGCCAACTTTGTTGACCTTAATAGAAATTTTCCAGATATGATCGTTGAAAGAGAATCCAGGCCTGAGGGAAGAGAGATCGAGGTTCAGCAGATCATGCGATTTCAAGCGGGCCGTAAGTTCTCCCTCTCCGCAAATTTCCACGGAGGTACTATTGTCGCAAATTATCCATGGGACTCAAAATACGACCCCCATCCTCTCGATGGTTTTGTAAAAGAACTTTCGACTGGTTATGCAGAACTAAACCCAGAAATGAAGTCTTCAAGAGAATTCCCTGGAGGTATTACTAACGGTGCCGCTTGGTACATCGTTCGCGGAGGAATGCAGGACTGGAGCTATTTTTGGCATAATGACCTTCAAATAACTGTTGAACTCTCTCATCAAAAATGGCCCAATTTCTCTCGCATCCCTCAATTTTACAAGGATAACAGGGACTCCATGGTTTTTTACATGAGAGAGATCCACCGAGGTGGAGGATTTAAATTTAATCGGGCCAACGTCTCTGGAACTGTTGAAATTGTGAAAACTTCTCCAGAGTCTTTAAATTTAGGAATTTATTCTTTCAGAGATTCAGAGTTTTACAAAGTAATGCCAGAAGGGGAGTATGTCTTCAAGGTAAAGGAAAAGAACAAATCTCAAAAAACATTCAATCTGAGAGTCGAAAAAGACCTTATTACGGCCGATGGTAATTACGTCTCTCTTAATTAGCTTCCTAGTTTCCTGATAAATTCGAACTCTTCCTGGGTGACCGGTAGTATTGAAAGCCGGTTACCCCGTTGAAGAAGTTTCATTCCTGCCAGAACTTTATGCCCCTTAAGTTCCTCTAGTGAGATGAAATGCTTAAGTTCACTTTCAAACTTCACGTCAACTAAAAACCACCTAGGATTTTCTTTTGTTGCTTTTTGGTCAAAGTATTCTGATTTGGGATTAAACTGAGTTTGGTCAGGGTACGAAGCAGAACTCACTCTCGCAATGCCGGCCACCCCCGGCACGTCACAGGATGAGTGATAGAAAAGAATGAGATCATCAACTTTCATGTCATTTCTCATGAAATTTCTCGCCTGATAATTTCTAACTCCGTTCCAGGGTTCAGTTTTATTTGGTCTCTTCTTTAAATCTTCGAAAGAAAAGACATCTGGTTCTGATTTCATTAGCCAATAGTTCATTTGACAATATTGGACCTCTTTTGACGGTTAATCAAGTTCATCTTTCTCCTGCCGAAAAGAGCCTTAGTGAGGTTCTTTATGAAGTTTTGTCTTTTCTCTCTGGCCCTTTATATACTTGTCAGCTGTTCTCATTCCAAAGATCGTTCTCGACAAGTGCACTTTCCTTTTGCTGAAGAATTACTATCAAAGGTTCAGAAAAACAACGGAAGATCACCTGCTGCGTTCAATCCCGGTATTGAACTCACGGAAAAATCTGTCAGAAGGATTTACTTTAGCTCACTTTATCAACAGTTTATAACTTTAGGGCATCTATTAAATCGGGCACCAGACATCTACTCTTGTCCACAATTTCACCACGACAAAATGGAAAAAGATACCAGAGCAATTTCAGGCATGTCCTTTTTTAGACCAGTGAAGGTTGGGCATGATGGTTTGCCTTTTTTTCCTGAACTAGCCTTTAATCAAGATTTTTCAATGAATGATTACCATGATTCTCTCAAAGAAGAGGTCGAAATTTTGTGTGAGGAAGGAGTATCGGACAACTTTTACAAGTTTGACAACTTAGTTACTCACTATTCACATCGATCTAGCTTTCACCTCAATCCCTCTGCCATGAATTCAGTTTTAAAAATTCCTGTCTTTGCAAATTTTTACCTTCTTAAGATGCTCGAAGTCCCAGGTCTTGTTTTGACGGCCCCGGAAGAAAAAATCCTTTTTCAGCTCACACGAACTCATTGGTTTGAAAGTTATGTGCTGGAGGCTTCCCGAATAAGAAATAACATAATTAAAAATAAAACAGTGGGAAAATAGGACAAAGATGGCCTTATGTTCTTACTGTATATCATGGCTTCTTGTTGAGGCTCTTTGGCAGTAAATGAAAGCTTTTGTTAGAATCGCAGAGACCCGCCCTTAATTCGATGTGCATCTTATCTATCTCACAAAAGGACTGAGAGAGTATGGTTGCTGTTATCTAGAACAAACGTGGTTATGTTTTTCAGAGGAGAAATAATTAAAGTTTTATTCTACCTGAATTAGAAGAGACAAATTTGGGGATACTCAAAGAGATCTTTGGCAGTTTAAATCTTCCGTTTTTTACATCTCCCTTTTGAGACACCTACGAGGTTCTCTATTTTAGAAATCTCGGAATCGGCTATATCGACTGTCCTCTTTAAGAGGATATGCCTAGTATCGCACATGAAAGAGCCTCTATTCAGGGGACTAATAACTTTATCCATTCTCAAGATTGGTTTTGAATCAGAAATAGTTCTCAACAAGTTAAAAATAATTTTTTCACTTTTCGAAACAAGATTGCCAAATTCTTTTGTGACCTAGGCCAGTCTCAAGCCTTTATGGTGAGCTTAAAATAAGTTGTTGTCGAGATCTAACGAATAGTGAACAATTTAAATAGATAAAACTATTGTCCTGAAGGTGGCCTTATGAAACCTATCTTTCTTTTTTCTCTCATTTTTCTGATTTCTTGCATCAGCGAGCCTGATAAGAGAACAGACACCATTGGAGAAGAGAGAAGATTTGAGCCCCTTATGGTCACTGTGGAGGATAGCGAAAGGATTTTAGCAATTTGTCGTGCTCTGTCGAGCAAAGAGGACCTTCTGAATGTGTTGGTGACTACAGGGGCCGAGTATTCATTTAATTACACAGAAAAAAACTGTGATCAGGCAGAAGCCTCTGCTTCCAAAAATGTCATAGCTGTTATTTCGAGGTCTGAATCTGGTTATGTCTTTAAGACAAAGCAAGGTGAAGCTTTTGGTTTTTCTGATGTCGAAACTTTTTCAAAAGGGGTTATGTCTGAATTGTGTCAGATGATTGGGAGTTTCATGAGTCCAGTTCAAACTTCTAGAACGGGGGCCCTTTGGTTTACGACCTTTACTTCATCTGAGTACTGCCAATCTGATTCTAATGGAATTTGTATTCATCTTCAGAGAGGCACATTTGTTGGTAATAATAATTATAAAATTCACTCCAATGAGTGGATAAAATTTAAAATTACCAATGATAAGCGAGGATTTTTTACGGAAAGAAAGCTCATTTCTACCGCAAGTTGTTCCAAAGGAATAATTGAGCGGAAAGCCGTCCTTAGATAGGACAGCCCTGGTGCATTTTGACAATGATGAGCTTTTTTTCACCTTCATCCCAGATTTGCTTGCAAAACTCTGTGCCGAAGACTTTTGAAGATGCCGTTTCTGTTTCCTTGGGGCAGGCAACATCTGCTCTTTTATTTTCCCAAACTGATAATTGACTGAGGTCCATGTCTACAATCTTCCAATCTCCGTTGGATGAAATTTTTAGAATGTAAAATAGTTCTTCTGCTTCTTTTAGAATGTAGAGTTCTTTGTTTTTTGTAAAAAGTGGTTGATCCCCAAGGGGGGCCTGGTAAGTTGTCGTACTATTCTCGAAGTAAACGATAATTTGCTGTGGGATAATAAGTTCCCCTACGGGAACTTCCATTTGAACCTGGTCTCTCCAGATGATCGCTTTTTCTCTTGATAGAGATTTTACAAATGAGGTCCCTTTGAGAACCTTATCACCTTCTTTTGGATTATGATTTTTACAGGGAGAGTTAAACAAAAGAGGTCTAAAAGCCTTCTGTGACTTTTGATAGGTATAGAATTCTATCGGTATCCCATATTTTGCCTTAAAGAGATCCAAAAATTTATTTTTTTGGGAACTCTGGGGTGAATCACTCTTCAACTTTTTTAAAAGTTTGTTCCATTGGGTGAGTTGGTGACCCATCACCTGATCGCATTCAGAGTTTTCCAAGCATCCCTTGAATTGATGTTCGTAATCTTCCAAGGTCTTAGGCTGAGGAATGATTTCAATTTTTGCATTTCCCTGTCCCAAGACATGAAAGGCGAAGATTATTAGAAAGAAAGGCACTAGCATTGGTGTTACCATCGTTTTCAAAGGCTTTTTTTTATTATAAACTCAAAAGAATTTTAATTATGAGGAGGATTCATGAAAAAGTTAAAAAAATCTCGTCCAGCCAAGAAAGCTTCTACAAATAAAAAGAGTGGTCTTAAGCTAAAGCGTCTTGCTCGTAAGAAAAAGCTTCTTAAAAGTCATAAAAAATAATTTTTCTCTTATTAAACCTCTTCAAGGGCCCACTCTAAGTGGGCTTTTTTATTACAATTGATCCTGAGTCCTTAGATCACTCGAAGGAAACTAAGGTTTTTGTCATTATTCTGACATCGTGAAACACTATATCTAGTATTTTACATTTGACGAGTCGTTCATTTGACGGGTTTAATAGACCTATTAACAGCTTAAATGATTTAAAGCTTTAATTCCTGCACACACACAAAGCCTTCGAATGAAGGCTTTTTTATTTAAAACATTGTCAACTCTTAAGCTTACGAAATTACTAGTTTTTATGTTAAAATTCTAAGGTGTTCATGGGTTTTAGATTTCATCTTCCTATTAACTGCTAGAATTTTGATTAAACAACTGGATGTTCTTGTGAATAGTAAAGTTATCATTTATTTCGTTGGCACTCTCAATCCCGAGACGTTGAAACTGAAAGATTTTCTTAAAACAATCTACAAGCATGTTTATGAGACCTCTCATCGAGATGAGATTGAACAAGGGGCAAGACAACAAGGTAAAGGGGTGCTTGTCTTCTCTGACCCCAAATTTGCTCTAACTTTCATGGATGGTCCTGCCATATCTAGGACGAGCCTTTATTCTGCGCTTGTGATCGATAAAGTAGGAACTTATGGCCAAGATGTAATTAATAAATTTAAGCTTCATAATTTGAATTTTTTTAATCCAAAAACAGTAACTGGGCTCCATAATGAAATTAAGAAATTTGTTGAAGGTGGGCACAAAGAACTTTCAGCCGATGAGATCCAGTTTAATGTAAATTTCGACAAGGACAAGTAGTATGGATATCCCCGCCTCGCTTAAAGGAAAACATTTTTTAGTCGTAGATGACTACGAGAGTATGCGAGAGATGGTGGGTGATGAACTTAGAAAGCTGGGAGTTTCTAAGATTAGTTTTGCTTCTTCTGGAAATGAGGCCCTCTCGAAAATTTCTCAATTCGATAGTAGTGATCCAGTCCAATATGTTCTTTCGGATCTTGTGATGGAGAATGGAAATGGTATTGAAATGACTACTCAGATTCGCCAGAAGTTAAACAAAAAAAATTTGCCCATTCTCATGATTACTTCAAAAGCTGATATTGCTAACGTATTAGATGCTGTTAAGGCCGGTGTTAACAACTACATCGTAAAGCCTTGGGATGAAGAAGAATTTATTAGGAAGCTGGTTGAATCAGATCGTTAGTCTCTCTAGGATCTATTCTTCAACTGACTTCTCACATCCTTTTTCATCTGAACACGTTTCTTAGCATTCTCAAATCTTCTTACTTCATCATCTGTTTCTGGTATAAGTGCAGGGACCTCTATAGGTTTTCCCAGGTCGTCCAGAGCGACAAAGGTGAGATAGGCCTTTGTCGTTGTTCGTATTTCGCCAGTGTAAGGATTTTCCGATGTAACTTTTACCCCTACAATCATCGATGTCCTACCGACGTAATTTAAAGAGGCCTGGATCAGGACGTGATAGCCCATCTTGATAGGAGCAATAAAATCAATGTCATCGATATGAGCTGTGACCACAGAACGACCACAGTGCCTCGCTGCGACCATGGCGGCTGCGATATCAATCCAACTCATGACCGTTCCACCAAAGACGGTATTTTGTGGATTTGTATGGTTTGGCATGACTAGCTCTCGCATCTCAACAGCAGAGTCACTTGGTTTTTTAGGAGAGAGTTTCATCTTTTTCCTTGATTAATCATCACAGTAGAGATGATGGTTCCAGCGAAATCCATTAGCAAAAGCCGGATATCCTGAAGCGACAGTGGAAGCGGTGTTTGAATTCTGGCCCACGTCTTGAGTGGAATCAACAATATTATAGATGCGATCAACGAGATTAGTCAGATTTCCCTGAGGCTCTACTACGAAGTTTCCAAAAGCTCCTCCCTGACGGACTTTTCCAGAGGTGCAGAAAGCCTGACCAAGGGCACGGATCTTGTCCGAAACAGTTGAGCTTAAAATCGGTTCACCAGTTCTAGCATCGAAATCAGCATCTACGAGACCCCCACCAGGTTTATCGCTACCAATTCCCTCATTTGATACAAATCTGTTGAAGTAAACATGAAGATCCGTTCCTGGTGCAAGGGCGCAGGTCTTTAGGGTATCGTTAGTAACCGTTCCACCACCTGAACAGCAGCGTTCATATTCAGGATTACCTATATTGTTATCAACCCATGTAGAACCAAGAGGAAGGCAGCATTTGAAATCATTGGCAGAAAAGATAGGATCTTGCTGAAGACCATGGTAGGTGGTTTGAAAGGTCCCATCCGAGAAAGCGAATTTCGGATCGGTGAATTGGGCCTGATAAGTAATACCGGTTTTAAAAATTCCTGGAATCACTCTTGCAGCGTTGTCATTACAAGTTAGTGTTTCAAAAGTTATTTGAGGAATACCACTTAGTTCGAGCCGCCCCAGACGCTTAAGATAGTAAGCAGAAGTTCCAGGCTTGGTACGGGTGAGCCCCTGTCCCGCCGTAGGGAAGCTAAATTCGATACCCATTTGCCGGTCTTTGTAATCATCCCATGCCGAAGAATTCATCCAGACCTTCAGAATGCGAGAAGTTGAATTTAAGTTAAAGAAGCAAGCTGCTGGGGAGCCAGCCAAAGGGAGAGTATTAAAACTGGGAGGGACATTTGGATTGGAAGTACAACTTTTTCCGGCGATTACGTTATTAGGGGTTACTAAAAAGACAGATGGGTTAGGGCTAGTAAAAAAACTTCGGGGCACGTAGCTTGGAATCTTAATTGCGATATTTGTTCGAGCGTCTTTATTTTTAGAGATATCAATTGAAGCGTCGATGATGACTTTCTGATTGGCATCAGCTGAGCGAGGCATGAAGTAAAAATCAGGATAGTAGGAGGGTGAAATAGTGTTAATTGTCGTCGATCCATAACCCAGGACCTCTGTGGCACCAACATCATTCACCGTATTTTCGATGGAGTACTGTGCACAGGAGCCATTGGTATTAGTGCTGTCACGGCAATAGTCTCCGTAGTCCTGAGATACAAGTTGAGTTGCCACTCCGGCCCCACCGTACTGGGAACTCACATCCTCTGGAGTTGTGATTAGGGGAGTTCGAGAATTAATACACTTAAAGTTATTTACATCCAGGATTAGGCGATTCTTTGTCCAGTCAGTGGAACCATCAGAGAACTTTCTTATCCAACCTCCACCACAGCAGGTTTCTGAGTTTGCTTCCGTTAGGGTTTTCCACTGAAATGGAGTTGTTATGTTAGGACTTTTAGAAAGACTTGAGCCAGAAGGAGCGCCTCCGATGACTCCTGTTCCAGAAACGGTATTGCCACTTCGATTGATATTGGCAGTCAAAATCGGTCTTGAAGAAGAGCCCATTCCTTCGACCGTATTTAATCTTGAATAGCGAAAAGGGTCATTAGGTGCAATTCCGGGATAAAGACTCATTTTAAGATTTGCGGAAACTGGAAGATACTGTTTTTGAGCTGAAACAAATGTATCCTGTGATATATCACTCGTATAAGTTGTTAAATCTTTTCCAACCTCTCTACAACATTTATTCTTGGTCATATCATAGTTTTTAAAATCCTCATTACTCGTTGGGAGTGGTTTAGAATTTCTTTGACCGCAAACAAGATATTCACTCCAATAGTTTTTTTCAGCTTCATTACCGAAGAATTCTTTCTGGAAAAGGTCAACCTTATTTGAGTGCATTTTATTTGGAGAACAATCGTAATCTGTGTGACAGGTTGACCCAGCTCTGCGGAAACAAGCATCCCTTGCAAAACTTGGATCAACAATAACCTGGGAATTCAATGTTTTCCCCTCGATAGAGCGGAACGGGGAAAACGTTAACAATGTGTCCGAAGAGGAACTCAGATTTGCAGTCAGGAGAAGGGATTCTAGGCCACAAGAGTTCTGAGAACTCGCTCTCTTATTAAAATCACTAGCAATAGAAGTGGCAGCAAAGATTTCATAATTTCCGTCACTGTTCATGACGGGACAAGAAAGATGTCGATTCGTGGAAAAAAGGCCCGAGTTACAGCTTCCGATTTGACTGATGTAATCAGCGCGTTTTAGCGGATCAGCGGAGCGGTGTTGGACAAAAGGTCCAATACCTGAAGTCAGAGTCGGAAGTGCCTTACCGGGCTGACACAATCCGGTGTTTGTAGAAAGTGTTGATTCAAAGGCGCTCACATTCGAAGAGATGACTGCTCTTATGTCTGAGTTGATGCTACCGCTGGCAAAGTAATGGAGTGGTCTACCGAGAACATTTGCATCTTTTCCAAAAAAGTGGTTTTGTGAAGCAGGAATATCTTCCAGTTTAGAGCCGTATCTGGAAATTTGTGTATTATGAGAACTGCTATTTAGAGAGGAGCAATAAAAGTTAGGAGCGCAAGTAAGAAGTTTAGTCGTGTTGAGATCTTTAGACAAAAGCGAGGAGGAGTTGATATGACAAAGGGAGCCAGCTCCTCTGTAGATACATCGTTTCGTTGTGGCCGAAGGGAACCGCTTCTGTTGAAGAATCTGGTCGAGGGTCACACTTTTTGAGCTGTTGGCCTTTTCTTTTCCATTACTATCAAATTCTGGCCAGTTAGTTTTAAGATCTTTGACATCGGCACATGCATACTCCCAGCCCAAATGAGTAACGCAATCTGCGTCCGAATTACAAAGGTGATACTTCTGACAATTTCCAGCTTCATTTTGGTAAGGGTGGTTCTGATGGTACTGTGGATCGTAATCAACCTGAGCGGCTTGAGTTATCCCATCAAAAGTTGATATTCGCACGAGATTCATTGTCGGGGCCGCAAGATCTGCAAAGGGGGCGTTAATAGCTAGATAAAGTTTTTTTGAACTGGAGCGTACGATTCGACCCTTACCTATTGCAAACCATGTTACTCCATCGAAAGAGCCTATGAGAGCACCTTTGTTGAACCCATACCAGTCACGTTGATAACCATTGACGTAAAGTGCAGCTTGGGCCTTTAAGCGATTGAGTCGCTGACTTTGAAGATTCGAGCTTGGAGAATGTGAAAATGGAAGCATTGTTGGTGGAAGCCAACACGCCCGTCCAAAAATGGTGTCTTCATAGTTACCACTCGTAGTGTTGGTGAAAAAAGCATCTCTCTGTGTTGTATGACCAATTGCCTGAAGCCCAGTTCCCATTGAAGATGAGGGATGTGCCGAGAATGAGTCCAACCAAGAATCTTTACCACAAGTTGTGCAGGGAGTGTAATAGCCTGACTGAGTAGAAATGATGTAGACCTGATCTAGCTCTACATTGACGGCCTTCGCCGGTAGCGCCTTATCAAGTGTGACACTCATTTGTCCCAGGATAGCATTCATGCTGAAGTTTTGCTGAACTGGCAAGACCTTTCCTTCATCAATGTATTCAAAGCTATCACCTTCTTGCTCAATCCCATCCGTAAGAGATCCTTCAATCCCATTCTTATTAAAGAAACGGTGAGGAGCAGTTCTCGAAGAGACAGAAGTAGATTGCTCAAGAGGAAAACCTTGCTGAGAGGGTGGAGTGTAGCAATCTATTTTAGCGGGTTCTCCTAATGTATCTTTTTGAGTCACGACGTATTCGTAGGCCGGACAGTTTGTAACCATTTCAGTTAGGTCGTTCTTGCTGCATCCGCAGGTTTTGTAGAGCCGAGACATGACATTTTTATAATAAAACTTTTCATTTTCTTGCGAAGACCCTGTTAGACAGTTTTGGGTAGGAGTGAATTGAGTGATAAGGAGTTCAATGTGGAATGGCACCACAGTCGATTGAGATTTTAGGTGCTGAATACACAAATGGTCCTTCTTAAGTTGCTCAAAAGCTTCACTCTGTACGGCAGCCGTGATTCCAGTTGTTGAACCCGTTGCCTCTGTTGGAACTGAAGATCCGCAAATATAGTAAAGTTGGGGATAATTTAAATAGGCCAAAGGATTAGAGAGCCTTTCATTTTCGGCCGTAGTCAGAATTGAAGTATAGGTAGAAGAAGTTGCTTGAGGCCTTACAGATCCATCACGGATACACTGGTTTTCAACACAGCAGTCAAACCCTCTGGAGCGACACTCAGAGTTGGTGCAAGTGCCAGCACTCCCAACAATAGCAAAATTCGGATCAACTTGAAATGAAAGTTTCGTGGTATCAACAGAGGTCTTGGCGACTTCATCGAGATAAAGCTCTCCGACTTTAAAGAGTCTAGTCCTGTTTGCAGTTAACATGTTTGAACAAAGAGGGCAGATTTTTGAAGGATCAAAATGGATTTTGTCGGAAGAGGGAGAAGTGCTATCGTAAATATAAAGACCATTATTATCAAAGACTCTAACCTGTTTGTTGCAAAAAGATGAAGCATTTGAGAAATCTGGGAAATCAATCCTCAAGCTGTTCACTTTTCTTTTCGCATTGAAATCATAATAGGAGATAGGAACAATCCGAGTGCGAAGTTCATGAGAAAAGCCACCAATCGAGAAGGAGCTGACAAGACAGAAATCCGTACTGGAAAGATTAGTTAATTGTCCTAAATAATTTTCTAAAGGAGCTCCTACAAGGTAGGCATTGTTGTAGTTTGATACGTTAATCGTAATGGACGTGGTGATTTTTCCAAGGTAGTTCCAATTTAATGTTCCTGGAGGAGGAGTTGATGAACCACCTGCCGCTCCACCTGTAGTGGTTGTCGTATTTGTAAGATTGCCGTCCATCACAGTAGGTGACGGCATACAAGAGCTCAAAAGCAGAAGAATAAAAACGAGGTACCTTACTTCCATGTGAATGGTAATCTCCTGATTCTTTTTCGGATTTTCATGTTGTTAGCTTTATTTTAAGGTAGGCCTAGAAAATTTTGCCGAATGGTTTTAAGTAGTTGAATTTTAGGCAAGCCTGATCGTGCCAGTCTGTTGAGTTGCCTTAAAATGGAGGCGCCTTTAACGTCCAAAATAGGTGCTCGTTCCGGTATTGGCACTTCTATAAGGACTTATTGTGTTTGTGCCCCCAAAGGCAGAATGGGGTTGGGCCCCCGGTGTGGGCATGTAGAAGCCATAGGCGCCGTGGTAGCGTGCATTGAATAAAATAGTATCTGCCACTCCCATAGTGGCGGCAGGGCCGCCATAGGGAGAGTAGTTGTATTGGTAGGGATTTACTGCTGGAAGAGAGTACTGATTTGTTCTTGGTATGAAATACTTTAATCCCTCCGACACAACAAGGGCTGCACCTCCGAGCCAGGCGTCTTTCAATGCTGCTTCCTTGTGCTTTCCATCTGGTGCCTTCACCGGACCATCCGGATGAACTTCATTTTTTGTCATAATGATATTAGAAGTTGTGTCATCAAAGAAAGCACAGAGTTTTTCTTCATACTGAGCACGTTTCTTTTTATCTGAGTCTTCACAAAGAGCTTTAATCTTTTCATCATCCTCTGAGATCTTAGGGGTGACAATCGCTATTTTCATCACATCGCTAACTGTGAGAAAGGAGTCTCGGGAGATGGTTTCAGGAGTATCAGCAACTTCGCATAAATCTAAAGGAGCTTCAATCCTCTGACATTTCTCCCCCCATTTTTTAAGAGCAAAATTACGGTACGTCATGAGATCCTGGTTTTCTGAACCAATTCTTTCTTTCAAAAGATTGAGCTGAAGAATCTGATCCTGAACCTCTGCCATGTCTTTCTCGAAATGCTCGTAGCATTGTAGCGGAAGAAGACCTGTGGTCTTTAGATCCTCGCGGCATTGACCTTCAATATCAGAGAGAGAACTCACATAATCGATCGATGCTCGAAGTGAAGATAAATGAGATTTGATGTTTTCTTGAGATAAAGACTTTTGTTTTTGGGCCATATGCTCCTGGCAAAGCTTAGCCTTTTCATAAATAAGTCTAGCCTCATCACAGTTGGCCTTCTCTGTCGGTGAGAACTCAAATACAGATCCATAGTTTTCTAAAAATATGGAAAGTTTACTTTGGACCTCATGCTGCTGGCGAAGCTTAGCATCTCCCATTAAGACGAAGAGCTTATCCGATAGAATTTTTGTATTCTTTTTGTCTTTAATGGAAGCGATGTCTTCCACGAAACTTAAACCCGAGGCATTTTCAAAATCGTTGAGCTTTCCAATGGCCTTAATGTGGTCCTTGGACAAGATCTCATTCCTATCAAGCGTTCTAAAAGCAGGGCCAAGTTCTGATTGCATTTGATGAAAGGAGTAGTCTGATTCTTCAACTGGAACATTTTTCTTTTTGATAGAAAGCATCTTTTGCCATTTGCTGATCTGAGATTTGTCGACGTTTGAATTCTTAATCAGATCGAGAAGTTCTCTTGCTGCATCTTGGTCAGGATTAAAGACTTTAGGATTACAGGCATTTATTAAATTTTTGTCTTCATCTTTACAAAAGTTCTGGACTTGGTTGATGAGATCCTTTTGTGTCAAACGCTTTTCAGGAGGAAGCTCTTTAATTTTTTCGATCAGCATTTTTCCGTCTTTCAAAGAAGTACCAAGGAGAACTTCAAGAGACTGGGCCGTACTAAGGCTTGAAAGGAAGCTCAGTCCGGCAACTCGAGAGCCCTTTTCCGCTTGATCTTTTGATGTTGCCACAGCCGTTTTTAATTTATCTATACCAGTTAATACAGCGAGCTCTG
Organism: Halobacteriovoraceae bacterium; assembly: GCA_040382195.1. GTDB lineage: Bacteria > Bdellovibrionota > Bacteriovoracia > Bacteriovoracales > Bacteriovoracaceae > Peredibacter. The sequence continues at coordinate 62,264 of JBEIFX010000003.1, forward strand.
CTTTTAATTTTTCAACCTGAGTTTCAATGTTGCCTAGTTCTAGACAAATCTTTCCCTTGAGAAAATCTTCACTCCTTACCGGCCGGCTTCCTAGAAGATCGATGTAGTTTAATTTTTCACATTGGTCGATGGACTTTTTTTGCAAATCTTTTTCATAGTCTTCAAGAATTTTACCCAGACCGTCGCAGTCCGGCGCTCGACCGGCGAAGCTAAATGAAATGAGTAAGAGCGATAAAATAAAATTCATCATTTCTATTTTCGGAATCTACGAGAGAGAACTTAAACAGTAGTTACTAAGTTCTTGAAACTATTAATTATCCGTGTCCTGAGCTCATGAAAACCTCCTCATAATTGATAAACTTCTGAGAGGTTTCTAGGGAGAGAAAGTAGTCCTCGGCTATTTGCATACAGGTATCGAGATCCTGACAACCAAAGATCTGAGAGCGAAAAGCCCCTGCATGAGGAAAACCAGCGGCAAACCATACGACTAGTTTTCTTAACTGGACCAGAATAGTTCTTTCTTCCGGGAATGTTTCTTCGCAGTAAGTACTTAGTCGCTGGATGACTTCCCAGTAGTCTTCACCAAGGAAAACCGATCTTTTTTTTGAGGCATAATCGGGATTTAGTGACTCGAGAAAAATGAAGGGGTTTCTAAGAGCTCCTCGGGCAATCATCAGAGCGTTACAAGCAGACTTTTGCAGACGTTCCGAAACAGCGAAAGGATGATGAAGGTCTCCGTTTCCAATAATCGGAAGCTTTTTATCTTCATTCAGAGCTTCAATGAAATCCCAGTCAGCATAACCCGTATACTGTTGTGTTCTTGTCCTACCATGAATAGCCACCCATTCAATGCCAGAATCCTGAGCAATCTTTATGACGTCTTTGGCGTTGCGGGTGTTGCTGTCCCAACCAGTTCTGATTTTAATTGAAAGAGGAACCTTCATTTTTAAACGCATTTTTTCAAATAGTGGAGCCAAGGCCATGAGCTCCTTCATGAGGGCGGAGCCTCCTCCTTTGGAGACGACTTTGTTTACGGGGCAACCCATATTGATATCTAAGAATTTTGGGCCATAGCTCTCGGCGACTTCGGCTGCACGGGCCATCGCCTCGGGATCTTCACCAAAGAGTTGAATTCCAACATTTTTCTCCAGTGGATGAATTTTTAGCATTTCGAGAGTTCGTTGATTTCCGTAGTTGATTCCGTGGCAGGATATTAATTCGGAGACAGTTCCGCCTGCTCCTAGGTCTTCCATCAGGAGTCTATAGGGAATATTACAAATACCGGCCATGGGTGCCAGGATGAGTTTGGAGTCAAAGGAAACCTTACCTAACCTTATGGGTTGGGCCAAACCACGAAAGGATTCAATCTTCTTGGTCAGAGCAGGCGAAAAAGAGCGAGGATGATTCATGAGTTTAGTTTTAGCGATTGCCTTTAAAATTGTAAACATACCTACTAGTCTAAACGAATGTTTTCCATGAAACACTTAGCGGAATACTTTTTGATACTTCTAGGCCTAAATATTGGTTATTTCCAGGGATCAGAGAACTTCACCAAGAGCTCCGATTGCATGCACTTTTTATCTCATCTCTAGTCTGGATTTGCCCAATATCCCTAAATCGTTTCATCGGGGATAGTGCTAAAATATGACTAGAGCTAAAAATTTCGGCGTTCTAGAGATTGGTGCAATGTGGAATAAACTTACCAATCTGAAACATTTGGTTCAATCTGGAGCTGATTTCATAGTGTCTCATCCATCCGAATGTAGTAAACTCATTCAGCTAAATCTTTAGGGAGTAACTCATGTTTGATAATTTAAGCGAAAAGTTTTCAGATGCATTTAAAAGTCTTCGCGGAAAGAGCAAGATTTCGGAAGAAAATATTGAAGAAACCTTAAAACAAGTTAAGACCGCATTACTTGAAGCGGACGTTAATTTCAAAGTTGTGAAGGAATTCGTCGAGAAGGTTAAGAGTGAAGCCATGGGTGAAAAGGTCCTTCGTGGAGTGGAACCAGGTCAACAGTTCGTCAAAATCATGCATGACGAGCTTGCTAAACTTATGGGCGAAGAAAACTCAGAGCTTAACCTCAGGCGTCCACCTATAATCCCTATTTTAATTGTCGGCTTAAACGGCGCCGGTAAAACAACCTTCGCCGGAAAACTTGCTTTATATCTTAGAAATAAAAATAAAAAAGAAGTTTTTTTAATTCCAGCAGACAATTTCCGTCCAGCTGCCAAGGATCAACTCATTACTCATGCTAAAAACCTTGGTGTAGACTATTTTGATTCTGATCTCACCATGAAGCCAGTGGATATCGTTAGGGCCGGTCTTTTGGAAGCAAAACGTCTTCATAAAGAAATTGCTATTATCGATACCGCTGGACGCCTGCAGGTTGATGAAGAGCTCATGTCACAGCTCGTGGACGTTCGAAAATCCCTCGATAATCCTGAAGTTCTCATGGTGGCCGATGCGATGACTGGGCAAGAGGCGGTTAATGTTTCAAAAGTCTTCCACGAAAAAGTGGGACTCACTGGAGTTGTTCTTTCTAAAATGGATTCAGATGCTCGTGGTGGAGCAGCTCTTTCCATTCGGTATGTCACAGGCGTTCCTATTAAGTTTATTTCAGTTGGTGAGAAGATGAAGGACCTAGATCCTTTTCATCCAGATCGTCTAGCTAAACGTATTTTAGATATGGGAGATGTACTTTCACTTGTTGAGAAAGCTGAGGAGGCCATCAACCAAGACGATGCCATGGGCATGATGGCGAACCTTGAAAAAGGAAAGTTCACTATTAATGATTTCGTCAAACAAATGGAGACTATTAATCGTCTCGGCTCCTTTGGCTCTATTCTAAAAATGATTCCTGGAATGGGTGGTGCTCTTCGTCAGATTGGTGATCTTTCTGGTGCCGAAAATGAAATGTCGAAAATGAAGGTCATTATTAACTCTATGACTAAAAAAGAGCGTGAAGAAGTATCAATCATCAACGGATCTCGAAGAAAAAGAATAGCCACTGGATCAGGTCGCTCTGTTCAGGATGTGAACCAATTTTTAGAACGATTTGATCAGATGCGTCAAATGATGGTGGGAATGATGGGGATGATGAAGGGTGGTGGCCTTCCAAATATTCCAGGCATGGGACCGGTTAAAGGGTTTCGTCAGGCCCCTCAGAACCAAAATCAGCAACTCTTTGGCCCGCAAGACAAAAAAAATAAGCCCAAGGGACCTTTTGGAAAGAAGTACTTCTAAGGCGTTAGGCCAAAGTTTTTGACTTTGGCCCTGGCGTGAACTATAAACTTCTAACATTTTTTAGAGAATCTATAGGAGATTTCCAATGGTAAAAATTCGCATGGCCCGTGGTGGTCGCAAAAACCGTCCTGTATACACGATTGTTGCAACAAATTCTCGTAGCCCGCGTGACGGGCAATTCCTTGAAAAATTAGGTCAATACGACCCAAAGTCTAAGGAAGCTATGAACGCTGTTAATGTAGAGGCCATCAAGACTTGGTTATCTAAGGGCGCTCAACTCTCTGATACTGTAAGAACCTTGCTCAAAAACAACAATATCAAGTTATAATGTTGTTAACCCCGTGCTCATAACGGGGGATAAACCTTTCAAGTAGGTAATATGAGCAGCGAATTGAAAAGTCTCATTGAGTACGTTTCGAAAGCTTTAGTAGATCTCCCTGATCGAGTTGAAGTCAACGAGATTGTAGGGGAGCAGACTACTGTCATTGAACTCAAGGTAGATAAATCAGATCTTGGTAAGGTGATCGGTAAGCAAGGTCGAACGGCCAGGGCCTTAAGAACGATTCTCAATGCTGCTTCGACTAAGTTAAGAAAACGATCGGTGCTTGAGATCATAGAGTAAGTTTGTTTTAGTCTAAAAAAATTTAACCCCAATCATCCAAAATTGGATCATTGGGGTTTTTCATTTTATCAGGGTTACGATGAAAAAAAATGAATTAGTTAAACTCGCTTTTGCTGCTCATCCTCACGGCATAAAGGGTGAAGCGGAATTGAGGCTCTTAAACCCCGACTCTGAAGAATCGATCCTTGATCAAGGGATGAAAGTTTGGCTTTTTCCATCAGATCCAAAATCTAAGCTTAGTGCTCAAGGAGAAGAGTGGGTGATCGAGAAACTTCGCTTTGGTAATAAGGTTATTTGCCAGTTTGAAGGGATGAGAGATCGTACTCATCTTGAGTCAATTCTTCCTTTTGAAATTTATCTTCCTCGAGAAGAATTTCCCGGACCAGAGCAAGATGAATTCTATCTTGTGGATCTCATCAATCTAGATGTGATTAACGAGGCAGGAGATCGTATCGGTTTTTTGGAAGGAGTTAGCGACAATGGTATGCAGTACCTTTTTGAAGTCCGACTTGAACCGAAGGGTGAGAAAGTGACTCTTCCCTACGTTGATGCCTTTTTTCCCAAAGTAGACTTAGAAAATAAAAAAATCACGATGATCATGCCGGAGTACACTGAGTGATCAATCGTAAAATATGGATACTCACATTATTTCCTGAATACTTTAAACCACTCTTAGATTGCGGAATTTCTGGAGCTGCCTTACGTGGAGAGCGAAGTGAAAACATAAAATTTGAAATTCATATCGTCAATATCAGAGATTATTCCTTTACTCGTTATAAAAGTGTCGACGATACGCCTTACGGTGGAGGACCAGGAATGGTCATGAGGGCCGATATACTAAGAGATGCGCTCATGAACGGAGTCGTTCATGCCGGAAGCTATATTGATCGGTCAAAGCTTCATGTTGTTTATACTTCTCCTCGTGGCAAAGTCTGGAGCAATAAAGTAGCACGAGATTTTGGAATGAACGTTCTCTCTCATCCTGAAAAAGATGTAGTCTTTGTATGTGGTCGATATGAGGGAGTCGATGAACGCTTTCTTCAAAAGTACGTAGACGATTACTACTCAGTTGGTGACTTCGTCTTAACTGGTGGCGAACTGGCGGTCATGACCATGCTCGATTCTGCAGTTCGCTTTGTGCCGGGTATCTTGGGAAATAAGCTCTCAAGTGAGCATGATTCTTTTGAGGACAATCTCATTGAATACCCCCAGTACACGAAACCTCAGGATTTTGAGGGAATCTTAGTTCCAGACGTCCTTATGAGTGGTCATCATAAGAAAATCGAAGAGTGGCAACTCGAAGAGAAAGAGCGTATGACTAAGAAGTGGCGGCCAGATCTTTTTAAAAAAGACTATCGTTGAGGGACACGTTCAATTTTTGAAATGTCATAATTCTGATTTTTGAGGTCTGAAATAATCTTCTCATAGACCTTATTATCCATCGTCTTTTTTCTCGCCATTATCCAGACATAGCTGCGATTAGGGACTCCAATCACGGTATAGCTATAATCTGGGGCAACATCAAGTATGAGGTAGGGAAATTTTAAAGGCCAGAAGAACTGGATCCTCCATTCATTTCCGGATGAGTCATGAACGAAAGCCTTTTGGGTATAGATTTTAGTCTCTCCATCAAAAGATCCCTTGTTAAACTTAAAGATCACATCGATGCGATTTTCCTTTTCGTTCCAGGTATAGGTTTCAACAGCATTGTGAGCACCTTTTTCGACGAAGGTGGGTATGTTAGCAATCACAAACCAGTCTCCCATAAAACGCTTAATATCAACCTGGGAGGTCTTTTTTAGTGGCTGGTGGCTAGTGGCACAAGAGATTAAAGTCATAACAATTATTGGATAAACAAATTTCATCATTTCATTCTACCTACGTATCTTTGGGAAGGGAAGAAAACAATCCTTTTCCATCAAGACCTTTTTAGTTTTCCTAAGTCCGTTCTTTTAAACTCATTAATAAGTCGAACTTCATCAATCCTGACAGGTTTTAGTCGGTTCAAGATTTCTTCTATTGAAAGGTGATTACCTAAAGAAGAAAGATACAATAAAACCAATTTTTTACCCTTTCTTTCATCCTCTTCAACGACAATCTCTGCCTGGCCTAAACAGTTATTTTCTAGAAGTTGGCCAGAAAGTGTATCCCGGAGTTTTAATAGATTAACAAGGTGGCCACCTACTTTGAGTTCATCGCCAAGGCGACCTAGAGGAATTATCGTATTACCACTAAGCTCCGCCCTATCGGAGGTTAGGAAAAAGCCACTTTGATCACAGAGCCTAGAGGCATGTGTTACCATAAACTTTTCTCCCATAACAAACTCTAACGTAAAGAGGGACAGTGATTTAACTAGTAATCGCGCATCTTTGGTTTTCACTTCATGAATCGGCAGAACTTCGAGAAGATCTGAATCTGGAGATCGAGCGGAGGCGAGTTGGGAAGAGACTTCACTCATGCCGTAAGTTCTGATCACAGGCCATCCAAGAAAGAGTGCCTTCTCTTTCAATTTAGGACTGAGAAAATCCCCACCGACAATCAGATATCGTAAATGAGGAGGTGCTTTTAGTTCAAGCCTCACTAAATCATAAAGCTGTGTAGGGACAATAGAAGTAACTGTGACCTCGCTCATTTTTTTGTACCAAAAGAGGGGTTCCCAAGACCTGAGGTCGACAACAAGATTGCCAAGAAGGTGGGCGCGTGCGAGCACAGACAGGCCCCCTACATGATAAGTGGGTAAAGAGAGTCCCCAAATGTCAGTGGATGAGATTCCAAAGAATTTATTCACCTCTTCGGCATTTTTAAACAGGGCTTTTTTAGAAAGGGCATATCCCTTCAGGTGTCCACCGGTTGTACCGGAAGAGAAAAGAATAAAGTGGTCTCTTAAAAAGTATGGGCCGAGATTTTTTAAAATCTCGGTTTCATGATGGCAAAGATTTGGGTGGCAGATGAGCTGGGGTGCCGGGTTATCGAAATCTACATTGAACATAGTAAAGTCCATTTCTTTTGAAAAATCGATTGGTACATTTTTTTTACCACTAATTTATTTGACTTAAATCCATGCGCATAGGTTCCCTCAAAGAGGGGAAGCTCTTCTTCATAAAATCCTTCAGTCTTGATCCCATGGGTAAGATTTAAATCCCCGTGGGTGAAGAGCTCACAAGCTGCATGCCAACGACCAAGATCTGAACCTAAATAGGAGCTGAAGATGACTTTTTTATCAGTTGGTTTAAGAAAAAAGGCGTTAGGTTTATGAATAAGGAAATCAAAAGAAGTGCCCTCAATAAAATCCCTAGCACAAGGGACACTTAGACCATTCCAATCGAGATCGGCGAGCGGATCTTCGATGTATTGAATTTTTTTTAACAGATCAATGGGGATTTTTTTTAAAAATTCTTCTAGCTTATTTCGGCTGAAAAGGCCATTGGCGTCAAGGCGAAGGATCACACCATTTTCAAGTGCCGGAAGAAAGCCAAAGTCATCAACCGAATTAAGTTTGTATTTCACAACCGGAGAGTCGAAAGATGATACTTCTCCTTGAGTTAAGAGATGGTTCTTGAAAAGTTTTGACTCCCCATCTTGAAAGAGATGATCTTTTAAAAGTAAGTTGAAAACTTTTTGTTGGTAGGTATTTTCCTGGTAGCGGAAAGACTGAAGGAACTCTTCAACTGATCGATCGCCAAGAACTTGATGAGGAAAATAATCTGCGAATAGTGTTTTTCCTTTGAGTTCAGCCTTCAAGTAGACGCCTTCTTTCAGCTGAAGGGAGCTCAGGCGGTTAGCCTTTTTTAAAGGAGTAAGTAGATAGGAACTAATCAAGACTTTCATAGATGAAGCTCGCACTTAAAAAGAATGAGAAAATCACCAAATGGATACCGGAAAACTTAAGGCCTTCGTTTAGTTCTGCTCCTTTCTTAGTAAGTGCAATTTTTGATAGCTTTACCGCAGGCAGAAGTGCAATAAATACCGTATATATTAACTTTATGTCTCGGAAATGATGGAGAAGAAGATAGGGAGTAAAAATGGTTGAAATGATGAAGAAACGATAAGTCTTTTCGGACCATCTGGTTGCAAGAGTCATTTTGCCAACTTCTTTGTCGGTTTCCCGGTCGCGCAGATTATTGATGGCAATAAACGTTGTCGTGAGGAGTCCAAAGGTGCTGGAGAGTACAAAGGTTCCCCAATCAATATTTAGGGCGAAGAGATAGTAAGAACCCATAACTGAGAAAAGACCGAAGAAGAGAAAAACAAAAAGTTCTCCAAGCCCACGGTAGGCAAGTGAAACTTTTCCTCCAGTGTAGCCGAAGGTTAAGTAAAGGGAGATTGCACCCAAAAGAAGAAAGAATGGGCCACCGCGAATAGCAATAGGGATCCCAACGAGTGCTCCAAGGAAAACACAGCTATAGGCCCATCTTTTTACCGTTTTCAGTTCAACCAAACCTGCCGAGCTCACGCGTGTCGGACCAATTCGTTTGTGATCAGCTCCTTTTTCATGATCGATCACATCATTAAAAAAGTTAGTTGCTAGCTGAATAAAAAGAGCTCCTAGCACAGCAAGACTTAAGTAGAGAAAATTTTGTTGTTTATTCTTCAAGACAAAGTAAGAGTACGCAACGAGAGGGGGAACGACTCCTGCAAGGAGTGTTTTTGGCCTTGCGGCAAGGATAAAATTTTTCAAAGGATACCTTCTTCCGCGAGCACTGTTTTGAGTGCAGTCACGTTTTGATAAAGCCGGTGCCCCCCAGGAATACCTTTTATGCTAATATCATGTGGTAGAATTTTTTCTCCGGCGAGCTCTAGGTACTTCTCATCCAAAAGTCCCACGACGTACACAATTTTATCCTTGAACTCAATCATCATGGGAAGATGGTCTTTTTGCTTAGAAAGAAGATAGCGACTGAAGAGCTCTGAAGATTTATTAAATCTTTCGAGCGATGTCTCAATAGGTTGGTCAAAGCGAAAAAGTGGAAGATGATTCCACCAGTTTAGAAATTCATCTTTCGACATTGAGTTGATATTCTCAAGAACTTTTCGTTCGAATTTTTTCCTGTCAGATCGTTCATCCTCCGTTAAAAACCCTGGATGAGCATTGATAAGGATCAGTTTTTTTATATTAAACTTAAGATTTTCAGCTAGATCTAAACAAACTCTTCCTCCCATTGAGTAGCCTATGAGAGTATCATCATTCAAGATAGTAGGCGGGTCATCCATCTTGTAGAGGTCGTGCAAGATGACATCCTCTCTTTTTAAAAAAAGAAAATCGTCCGGAGACCCGAGAAAACCATGAAAAACATGAATCATCGTATCCACTCCTGGAGCATTTTTTGACTTTCCTCTCGCCGAGGGTTGAGCTCCAAAACTTGAACTTCACCGAACTGATTTAAGTCCTTACTGTAACTAAGACCAAATCCCGCTGCAATATTTTCAAAGTCGCTTTCGTGTTCCAAAATAATTCTTTTATCAAGATTGAGAAAGTCAAAAATCCGGCCTCCTTTGTTATTGATGATTATAAGAAAAAGATTCCTTGGAAGGTCTCGTAAGCTCGAAAGATCATAAAATGTCGTAATGTCTCCCAGAATCGTATAAACTTTTGCTTTTGTCCCTAAGGCGAGACCAATTGCTGTTGCAAGTTGTCCATCGATGCCATTTACCCCACGGTTACCAAAAACGTTAAGACGTTTATTCTGCGTTAATTCAAAGAAGCGAATTACCAGGGAGTTTCCCAGATAGACCGTGTCGTCCTCTTTCAGTTTTTCCTGAATTTTACCAAAATAAGAAATTTCAGAATTTGGAAAAGCGCTCATAAGTTGTAATAGGGTTTGATCAGATACATCACTAAACTTTATCTGGTTCAGGCCCTTGAGTGTTTCCCAGAAGCTCTCTTCCTGAAAAAGATGGCGTGAACCCAAGGGAAGAAGATCTCCAAAAGAAAGAGCTGGAAGTGAGCGGGTATCAAAGTGAAAAACCGGTAGAGGGCTTCGCTCCAGAAGTCTCCAAACTTTTGAAAGCGGAGTATGACCAATGCGAATAACGGAATCAAAGATGCCGCTATTGAATAGTTCAAGAAGTTTCTTCTCTGTCTTGATGGAGGAGAGATCTCTTCCACCACTCAAGGTCTCAGCATAAAAAGTTAATCCCATTTTAGAAATCTTTTCAATGAAAGGTCTCATAGAGCCGGCTTCATGGGAGACCAAAATTAGAGGAGAGCGGTGCCTTAGAGCAAAAGTACGGAAAGCCTCTAAGTCTGATTGAATTTTGATGCTTAATTCATGGTGTTTGGTATCGTCCACCAGCACATTAATATGAAGAGGATATTTTTCATCTTTTAGATCAAGAGATGAAAGATCATTCACTGAGATTTCAATATAATTTCGTCGGCAGCTTTTGGTCAGAGCTTCATGATCTATAGTCTGTGGAGCACCTGTCCCATGAAGTTTTTTAGGTCGATCTCCCGTTATGAGGATTAAGGGGATTTCAGAATAGTAAGCTTCAAGCATCGCTGAAATACATTCAGATACCGCTGTACCTGAGGTCGTACAAATCGCTACGGGTTGATTTAGTGCCTTAGCAAGGCCCAAGGCTTTAAAACTTGCTGAGCGCTCATCAAACTCAAACACAAGCTCTTTATCGTCGAAAGACTTTAGAAGTTCATGATTTCTCGCACCAGTACAGAAAAAGATTTTTTTTGCAAAATTCTTCATAAATAATGGTTTCTGATAGTGTTTCGTTTTAGGTGTATTTCATCGAGCTCTTTTTTTAAATCTGAATTGGAGAGAACTCCACCTCCGGATTCGATAAAAAAGTGCTGATCTTTCCACTGGACGTTTCTGATCGCGACTAAAAATTCCTGTTCAGTTTGTGACAAAAGACCAAAAGCAGATCCAAAATATCGAAGTGGATTTTTTTGAAAATAATTAGACGCCTTCAAAAAACGAAGCGACTTATCTTTGGGATATCCTCCAAGGGCCGCCGTGGGTGAGAGTGTACATATTAAATTCTCTACTGAGGCATCTTTCATCAAATTCCCCTCGAGATTTGTTTTTAAATGGATGAGGTTTTTAAATGGGGCGATGTGAGTTTTGCCTATTTCGATTTTTTCACAATTTGATGATAATTTTTCATTTATATCATGAACCACAAGGGAATGTTCTTCATGATCTTTGGGTGAATTAATAAGCTCATCTTCCTGACCTTTTTTAGCCGTTCCGGCCAGTGCAAACGTGGAAATTTTTTTTTCTTTAACCGAGAAGAGTACCTCGGGCGTACTACCCACCATACCACTTCCGATTGACCACAGCCCGTAGGGGATGCCAACTCCAAATTCGAGAGCCTTTCTCACCAGATGCTTGATGCTTTTTTTACCTTCAAAGAATCCGTAAGTCTCACGAGAAATTAGCACAACTTTACGAAGTGATTCATCGAAAGCTCCTTGCAGCAGCTTAAAGTCCTTTTCATAAATATCGTCATCATTTGATAGGGACGAGATGGGATCGAGTGTCACACTGCGAGATGTTAAATAGTCTAAAAATTTTTCCTGAGGAATAGTGACAATTGAATCAGGGATATAAACGAGGTACTTTTGTTCGAAGAAATCTTTGAGAATGAATGTAGGAGCATCAAAGATGAAAGGTTTTTCAGTCAATTTTGTGAGCCCCCCTTTTCCCAGGGTAATGTGTTCCCTATTAGAAGATGAGATCATGGCTCCGGTTGTCCAGAAATCACGATCTATCCAGTTGTCCAAGAAAGATGGTGATTCTGTCATTTAGTAAATCCAGGGAAAATTCTCGAATTCGGCCTGGCGCTTTTCCATGAATGAGTTACGCCCTTCAGCAGCCTCGTCTGTTCCGTAAGCAAGTCGAGTAGCCTCTCCGGCAAAGACCTGTTGCCCCACAAGACCGTCATCTATGAGATTAAAACCGAACTTAAGCATTCGAATAGCAGTTGGAGACTTTGAACAGATTATTTTTGCCCAGTCTAAACCTACCTTTTCCAAGTCTTCATGGGGAACAACCTTATTGATCATTCCCATCTCTAAGGCTTCTTGCGCCGAATATCTTTGTTCTAAAAAGAAAATTTCTCGTGCTCTTTTTTGACCCACTTGGCGTGCTAGATAAGCAGACCCGAAGCCACCATCAAAGCTTGCCACTCTGGCGTCAGTTTGCATGAATGCAGCGTTTTCTCTGGAGGCTATCGTCAAATCGCAGACGACGTGGAGAGAGTGTCCTCCTCCTACCGCCCACCCGGGGACGAGGGCAATTACAACCTTTGGCATAAAGCGGATCATGCGTTGAACTTCCAAGATATGAAGTCTTCCATGGGCTGAGGGCATACCGGGTTTATTGTCCTTATATTCGTAACCTGATTTACCGCGGACAGATTGGTCTCCTCCTGAACAGAAGGCCCAACCACCATCTTTAGAGGAGGGCCCATTTCCAGTGAGAAGAATGACGCCTACATCATTCTGTCGGTGAGACCATTCGAGAGCAGTAAGAAGTTCATCAACGGTTTGTGGTCTGAAGGCATTTCGTAAATTTGGTCGGTTGAAAGCTATCCGGACGGCTCCAGTATTCTTTGCTTTATGAAATGTGATGTCTTCAAATTTAACTTCAGTTATTTCTGACCATTCATTTTTATCAAAAAGGGGAGAGATCATGATGCGTCCCTAGTCGTTGTTAGCGTAGTATATATAGGCAATGCCACCGAATACGGATCGGTAGCCATAGTTATTAAAAGTCATACTTCTTCTCATAATACCGACAAACTTATCGGCTGATGGGAATGCTTCGGATGAGGAAATTAGGTATTCGTAAGCATCTTTTCTTTTTGAGATAAGCCCAAAAATTGGAACATACATTTTCAGCATTCCAAAATAAAACTTTTTAAAAAGAACATTTTTCGGTTGGCCGAACTCAAGGATATATACTCCATGGGAGACCCTTCCCAGCTCCCTGAGACCTAACTCAAGATTTTCCACATTTCTAATACCAAAAGATATTGTCGAAATATCGAATGATTTATCATCGAAGGGTAGCCTTTGAATGTCAGCTACTCGAAATTCAACTGGCAAAAAATTTGATTTTGCACGTTCCAGAGCAAACTCGATCATACCCTGAGAGAAATCAATCCCCGTCACCTGGCCTTTACAGGATTTTTTAAGTTTAAAGGCGATGTCTCCAGTACCTGTCGCACAATCGAGGGCGGATATGGGATTATGGCGGAGGGCAAACTTAATGAACTTTTTTTTCCAAAGCCGATGGGTGCCGAGTGATAGGACGTCATTAAGAAGATCATACTTGTGAGCAATATCATTGAACATCAATTTAACAAAATCTGCTTTGGCCATCATCAGATCCTTAGTTCTTTTTCAAAAACAGGGGCCAGTTTCTTTAGCTTCATCACCATTTCATTAAACTGATGAATGTTGAGCGCTTGTTGCCCATCGGAAAGTGCGCAGGCTGGTTCGGGATGAACTTCAACGATGAGTCCATCTGCTCCAGCCGCAACTGCCGCATAGGCCGCATCAGCAACGTAGGGGGTGAGACCCATACTGTGAGATGGATCCACGATAATTTTAAAAGGAGTATTTTTCTTCAAGTAGATGACGGAACCAAGGTCTAAAAGATTTCTTAGTTTATTATCAAAAGACCTCACCCCACGTTCACAAAGGATGATATTTTTTTCGCCAAGATTGAAGAGATACTCAGCAGCTCCTAACCATTCAGAGATGGTCGCAGAAAAAGCCCTCTTAAGAATAACTGGTTTACCATATCGAGAGATTTCTTTTAAGAGTTCGTAATTATACATGTTGCGAGCACCAACCTGAAAAACCGAGGTTACTTGCATTAACGTTTCCACTTGCCTGATGTCTGTCACTTCAGTGATGAAGTCAAAGTGTAGCTCTTTTTTAAGTTTACGAACAATCTCCAGACCCTCTTCACCCATACCTTGAAATGACTTGGCATTTGTTCTCATCTTATGAATTCCACCTCTGATGAACTTAGGTCTATTGTCACTTTCAAGAATCGTTCGGAGTTGGTTTTCTGATTCCACAGCGCAAGGGCCTGCGATCACAAATAATTCATTGGTTCTAAGGTTAAGTGGATTTATTTCCATAATTATAATTGGACCTTTCGAGGGTCACGAACTCTCTTGGAAAGATGGTAGTTCTAAAATAACCTTTTTCTAGCTGATTCTATCTCTGTTGGAAAGCGTAATCACGTTGATTTTCCTAGACATTTTCCTGATTCTCAAGTTATTCAAATGCATCCCTTATTTTCATTGGATTGCATATGCCTTTTCCCGTTCCTTGTTACATAGGTTTAGTCCATGGCCCCATCCTCTCCAAAGACGGCTCCGAGATAACGACTTCTGTTACGAACCTCGATATTCACGATATTTCCCGTTCAGCTCGGACTTTTGGCTTTAAACGATACTTTTTGATTACTCCTATCAAGAACCAACAGGCGATGGTAAAAAAAATCCTTGGATTTTGGGAATCAGATTCTGGACTCATTTATAATCCTGACCGAAAGGACGCCCTATCAGAGGCAGAGGTCATTGATACTATTGATCAAGCTGTCAAAAAGATCACCGAAATCGAAGGTAAGAAGCCTTGCGTTGTAGTTACAGGTGCCAACTTTAAGAATTACGATGGCAAAGAAAAAGAGCTTTTGCAAAAGATTAAGATTGACGGTACCCCTATGTTCTTGTTATTTGGTACTGGATGGGGATTAACCGCTCCGGTTGTTGAACAGGCCGATTTCCGGCTAGAGCCAATTTTTGGCATAGCAGATGACGGATATAATCATCTGTCTGTTCGATCAGCAGTTGCAATTTATTGTGACCGACTGGCCAGGAGCCTCTGATCTCTTAACCTTTTCCTTCCCTCTGATCACACGATCTTAAGATGATCTATAAGTTGATTAAAGGAAGTCTCGTTAGAGAGGATTTTATGAATTTGATTGATCTTGTTGAGAAAAAGTACGCAAACCCCAACACTTCTAAGTTCGAAGCTTTTAAGACAGGTGACACTGTTGAAGTTGCTGTTCGAATTAAAGAAGGGGAGAAGACTCGTATTCAGGTTTTCCAAGGAACTTGTATTGCGATGAAGAGCTCGGGTCAAATGAACGGTCACTTCCGTGTTAGAAAAATTTCTGATGGTGTAGGCGTTGAGCGAGTTTTCCCATTCCACTCTCCGGCTGTTGAAGGAGTGAAGGTTATCTCTAAAGGTAAATCTCGTCGTGCTAAACACAACTATCTCCGTGAGAGAACTGGTAAAGCAGCTCGCGTAGCTATTGATTATTCTCGTTAATAAAAATCCATTTTTTTATGTTAAGGGGCCTCGAATGGGGCCCTTCTCATTTTTAGGGTAATTTAATGACGAGCGTCCTCCTGGTTTTGTTCTTTTTTTCAACCCTCTTTGCCCAGATAATATCGACTCCCTCACAAAATCATTTAAAAAAACCAGCTAAAACATTCCTCCCTAACTCACAGGAATTAAGGGGCACCTCAATTGGCTCTGTCATGATTGGCCATCAGCTTATTACGAGTTGGCTTCCTTCGAAGAAAACCTTGAGCTACACCCACGTGTTTAATCAAAAGTGGGCCCTTGAAGGAGAATATTCTTTTGCCAATATTGATTCACCCTTTATTGGTATCGATCTGGGAGAAATTAATGAAAGAAGGTTGAATATTCATGCCCGTCGATTTGTTTCAAATTCTTTTCATTTCACCTTCGGTTTGGTGATAAATGATTTTAGAGCGGAGGTAGGAAACGAGATCATTAATAGCTATGGTAATAACATTAACTCCTCTTTTAGTGCTCAGAACCTAGGACTAACCGGAGGTCTCGCTAACCGCTGGCAATGGTCCAACGGCTTCACGTTAGGATTAGACTGGATACGATTAAATGTACCAATCCTAGAATTAAGCGTTCGAGATGGAGTCCTTAATGACATAAGCGGAAGTGACCGCAATGACATTCAAGATGTCATCATTACCTTCAATAAGATTCCTACCTTCGTTTTATTTGGCATGAACTTTGGCTACACCTTCTAACAATTTCTTAAACCCAGGGACGAAAGGATGAGTTATTTGGTACATAGGTTTTATGCTGGAATTAGATTTTATTGCCAATTATCCCCAGGAAATTATAGCCACTGATGAAGTTGGAAGGGGTCCACTAGGGGGGCCTGTGGTCATTGGGGCAATCCGCTTCATGATTAACAACAAAGCTTCTTTCAAAGGTTTATTAAAATTTCTTCGTGTCAAAGGCATTAAGGATTCAAAGAAGCTAACATGCAGATCGAGAGTATCGGTTCTGAAAAATCTTGGCTTTATTGATCTTTCATTTAGAGACCCAGGATGTGTGGAACTCAAAGGAATTGAAATTGATTACCTCACCTGGGAGATGGACCACGAAGCGATCGATCTAGACAATATTTTAGGAGCAAGTCTAAAAGGGATGAAAGAAGCTTCGCTTCAGCTTTCAAAATGGAAAAATAAAGAAACCACGGTGCTTATAGATGGCCATCAAAAATTTAGATGGGGTAAGGAACTTTCTCCCTGGAATGAAATCCCCCTAGTTAAAGGAGATTCAAAATCTCCTCTCATTGGTCTGGCGAGTATTATTGCCAAGGAAAAACGAGACGCTTACATGAGAGAGATGCATGAACTCTATCCGCAATACGGCTTTAACTCCCACTTCGGTTATCCAACAAAAGAGCACAGGGAAGCGATTAAAAAACATGGCCCTTGCCTCATACATCGGAAAACTTTCAAGGGTGTCCGGGAATATCTTAGGGCTTAAAAAAGAGTTAGAAACTTCAGTAGTTTTTCATTTTGAGGGAGTTCCTCTTTTGGTTTCTCCAAACTTGCTACGAGAGCGCTCCATGGGACAAATAGATTTAGCTAGGATCAGAAGAAATAACCAAGGACTTTTGATCATAGAAATCTTGGAGGTCAAGAGTTCTGTTGTTGGTGAAGAGATGATCAACCGGGGTCAGCGATCCCGACTTCATTCTACACAGGATTTCCTATCTAGCCTTTTCGGTCTTTCTTCAAAGCTTATTCATCAGTCTTAGATAGATCGTCTCAAAAAAGATGGTTATAACCTACATTATAATCGAACTTAAACTTATCAATAAATATTCCCTAAAAATGATTGCAGTCGATGAGTTTCGACGTTCGCCACTTTGTGCTCCCTCATGATCGAAGTCGTGCGGATCCGTGCTGACGAGACTCACCGCCTCTCAATTCTCTTACTGTCATAGATGAGGCAGGGTCTGAAGGATTCAAAACCATTAAATGAATTGAAGAGAAATAGAGTCTTTACAAAACTCGGAATTGTTCAACTAGACTTTAGAGTAAAAGGATAATTTTTTTTGGAGCTCTTTTAATTTCTCTTTTGTGAGTTGGGAAATGGATCATTCAATAATTGATTCTTAGAATATTTTTAAAGCATTTATATTTGGAGTGAAAGAGGCGTGTCCATTTCTTCAGGGGGGAGAGGATTCCAATACAAAGGTATATGGTCTTTTAAGGAATTTTGGCAAACCAACTTGGGACTACCTGTGCGCCATTGAGAGGCCTGAACTTTGTCATATTTACCTTAGGAGATTTCAGAAGGTGAAAGAATTTATCCCAACAAAAAAAGTCGACTAAAGCTTTATTTTGCAAAAAGTATTAACATTCATTACTCTTAGAGCATGAGATTTTTTTTATCCTTGTCATTATTCTTATGTCTAACCTTTATTTTAAGGCCTTCCGATGCGAAGGCGGAACTCCCACCAAAGGCAAAAGCCTTTCTTACCATGGCTGGATACGGGGCTGGTGGTGGGGCTTTATTAGGAGCTGCCTCAATGGCGTTCGGCTCTTCAGTTAGGGCAATACCCCAAGGAGCTTCTTTAGGCCTCTATGCAGGCATACTTTTCGGAACGTATGTCTTATTCTCTCACCACAACAGTCGCTACGGCTCTTACGATGATAATTCCTCTCCTTACCAGGAATCCAGTGACATCTACGGAGATGAGTATCGTGATGAAAATGGTGGCTCATCCGAAGAAGATTCGGGTTCCGGTGGATTTTTCGAACGTTTCCGTGTGATTCAGGAGAAGTTCCATGGAGATGCTTTTAGTCTGGGTAAAAAAAGAAGGGGAGCAATGCCCCCCCTGTCAGTGAGTATTTTTCAGTACACTTTTTAATTTTCGAACGTTTGCTTTCGGTTTCCGAATCGGGAATTTAAATTTTCAGTTTCATCGTTATCAAAGTTCATAAGTTCGGCAATATAATCTGCTTCGTTCATTGAAAGAAGACGAAAAACTTTGAGGAATTCAGATTTTACGTTTGATAAGTTAACTGTCTCTTTATGTTTTTCTTTTATAAACTTAATAGTTTCAACGAAGTGGCAGATTCCAGAAGATCCTACGAAGTCCATTGCCCCCAAATCGAACGTAATCTTAGAATTTGGATTTGAGTTTGCTATATTTTGTAGCTCATTTCTTAGTGGAAGTGAGTGATCATAGTTCAAATCCCCTTGCATATGAACGATAATGTTTCCATTAGCGTCTCTTAAAACGTTTGCCTTCATACTCATGGGGTGCTCCTTTAGATTGTTGGCCTTGTAGCCTAGAAATCTATTTTATCATGAGTTGAAAAAGGGGTTTAGGGTGGGAAAAATTATTCTGTTAAATACTCCAATTGGTAACCTTGGGGACATTAGTCAAAGAGTCCTTGAAGCCTTGGGGGCAGGAGAAGTATTTGCCGTCGAAGATACTCGGGTATTTAAAGAGCTTTTAAACCATCTTGGTATTACTGTTTCCGGTAAGCGAATTCTATCTCTTCATGACCAATCTGATCCTGGTCAGATATCTAAACTTATTGAGCTAGCTGAAAATCATACCCTTTATGTGGCTTCGGAAGCAGGGAGTCCAATTATCTCTGATCCGGCCTTTCCTCTGGTTATTAAGGCCTATGAGAAAGGACTCAAAGTAGAATCATTCTCTGGTGTTTCTTCTCCCATTATGGCCCTCGAGCTCTCAGGTTTGCCACCTATTCCATTTACTTTCCATGGCTTTCTCCCTCGGGAGCCAGGTAAGCGAAAAAAAATTTTTGTTGAAGCAGGATACGGAACTCACATTTTTTTTGAGGCCCCGACTAGAGTGGAACAAACCCTTTGTGAGTTATCCGATCTTAGACCTCAATCGGATATCTGTGTCGTTCGAGAGCTTTCAAAGAAGTTCGAGCAAGTCTTGAGGTTTAAGGGAGAAGAATGGGAATCCTTCAATAAAGAATTTATAGCAAAGGGAGAGTTTGTTGTTCTCTTCCATAATAAAGATAATTCCTCCAGTTCAAATAATGATTTAGTGGAAATTGCTGAGGAAATGTTAACCAAAGGCGCAGCACCAAAATCTGTGGCCAAACTGATTTCTGTTATCCTAAATAGGCCAACTAAAGATATTTATAGTCTTTTGAGTCGTCAAAATAAAGAGGACCAATCTTGAGTTTGAAACAGTTTGAACTTAGAATAGAGAGATGAAAATTAAAGTTCTCGGTGGTCATGGGGGACTGGTCAAAGGACATCTCACAACCTCGTTTCTTATTGATGACGATCTCCTCATTGACGCCGGTGCAGTAGCTGGAACTCTCTCAATTGAAGACCAGGTGAATATCAAGCACATTCTTATCTCTCACTGCCATCTTGATCACGTCAAAGACCTGGCCTTTATCTGCGATAATTGTTTCGGATTAAAAGAAAAACCTTTCATGGTTTATACCCATGACACGGTTAAAAATATTATTAAGAAGCATCTCTTAAATGATGTTATCTGGCCCGACTTTACAAAACTTCCCACTCCAGAGAAACCAACGATAACTATTGAATCCATTAAAGAAGAAGTTCGAATTAAGTTAGGAAATTTTGAGATTTATCCTGTGAAAGTAAATCATGCTCTTGATGCTTTAGGTTTTATTGTCGAAAAAGATGAGGTTGCAATTTTATTTACCTCAGATACCGGGCCTACCAATCGAATTTGGGAAGTAGCAAAAAACCTTAAAAATCTCAAGGCCATATTTACGGAAGTCAGTTTTCCTAATTCCCTTCAAGAGGTGGCCTTAATTTCTCAGCATCATACGCCCCATTCAATTGGCTTAGAACTTAAAAAAATGCCGGAGAATGTTCCTGTTATTCTTACACATATCAAACCAAATTATCGTTTAGAAATAATCCGTCAAATTCGAGACTTACATGAAAAACGCATACATTTATTTGAGCGAGATGGTGAGATTTTCGAATTCTAGCTTATCTATTTTATACCCATTGCAGAAGTGTCACTGGATTGTCGAATGGGCGTTTGAGGCATCATACCTCTAGGGGCCAGGAGAGGTCCATGCACCATGGGCTTTTGATTTTCGATGGGTGGTATTTCCAAACACTCTTGGATGGGGCTCTCATTTTCTTTGGTGAGTTTACCGCAAACACTATATTTAAAGGAGTAGCGAGGTTGAGTAAATTCGAGTGTAGGTGCCTGATCTTTAGGTACATCAGTTAAGCTATCATCTTTAGGAAGTACAGACTCAATTTCTGTAGATGACTTTTTTCTCTCCCAAGATTTTTCAACTTTTTGGTCAGTATCCTTTATAAGCCAGCTCAAAGTCCAGCCATCGGCGTTTTTTAATTCAGCTTTTACAGTGACTGTGGCCTTATCATCTTTCTTAGTAAGAGAGAGGACTGGTTTTAAAGCTTCCTCTTTAGGGTCAGCTGGCTCATCTGGTGCTGGCGCGGCTGGTGCTGGGTCATTTGGTGCTGGCGCGGCTGGTGCTGGAGCATCTGGGGTTGTTGATGGTACAGGAGTTTTATCTTTAGATTCTGGCGCTGGTCCTGGTACGACTGGTTCTAAAATTAGGCTTGGTGAAGCTGGTGTCGTTGGAGAAGTCGGAGAGCGTGGGAGAAGTTGTGCTGGAGCTTCTGGGGTTGTTGATGGTGCTGGTGCTTTATCTTTAGACTCTGGCGCAGGTAATTTAGTTTTGGGTTCTGATGCTGGAGTTTTATTTTTAGATTTTACCGAAGGTGTTTTATCTTTAGATTCTGGCGACGGAGTTTTAGTTTTATCTGAAATATTTTCTTTTTCAGCTTCAAAGCTGACATTTGGACAAGTTAATTTTACTTCTTCCCCTGAAATTTTTTCCACGAACTCAAACGGTTCTTGCTTGTCGGGTAGGGGTAGCCTTCCTGAACTCCTAATGCTATTATCGGATTCATTTTTCCCTTCAATTTTTTTGACTTTCAAACTACAGGAGGTCGTTACTTTTTTTCCATCTTTGTTTCTAACCTTACAGCTAGCTTTTTCACACTTGTAGCTTTCTTTGATTCCCTCACAAACTGCTCTAAGTTCTTTCTTTAATGCAGGTGAAGAGAGCTTATCCGAGATATAGGATTTATATTCTCTTTCTAGGAGAACTTGATCTGTTGTGTCTTGAAATTTTTTCATGTGGGAATGTAGTGATTCAAAAATATCAATGCTTTCATTCTGGAAGATTTTTGGTGACAAACATCCTTCGTATGAAACGTTTCTCATCATTTCTATCAAGCTGTAGCAAGTGAGTCTTGGTCGGACAGAATCTTGGAAGTCCTTATCAAGATTATAGTTGTTAGAACAAAGGCAGCTTTTATAAATAAAACCTCTCGCTGCTTCATAGGCCTTGGGATCGCTCAATTTACTTCTTAGGTAATCCAATCTCTCCTTTTTATTCGGGCCATTTAAAGCCTCTTTCATGCATTGGTAAGATGAATTTTGGGCACCATCAGTGGTGTCGACACAGAAAAGGCTTCGACTTTTAATATTTTTGTAACCAAAAATAAGTGGGTTACAGTGAACTTGACTTTGGTGTGGACACTCTTGAAATAATGTTGAGATGATTCCGGTTTTTCGTGGGTAGCCGGACTTGAAATTCTCTACTCGTGCTGGGTGCATGCATCTGAGGTTTCCCTCTTTGTTTCTATAAGTTTGGGAAATCCATCCCGCATAGAAACAGAGATTTTTATTGGTTTGAGCTTCTGACAGGTGCTTTTGGATTACCGCCCAGTTGCTCGCATCGAATACGTCATCAGCATAAGCAGCTGGTAAGCCAAAGATTTTTGAAATTTGCTCTATCTTCTTGTTAAACTTTTCAAAACGATTTTGATTAAAACCGTATTTATTTGTGTCATGGATGTAATTTGTTTCAATTTCCGTCACAAGCTCCATGATTTTTATAATAAAATCTTCCTGCTTCTCATTTGATAAATGGGCATAATCTTCATAGCTGAGAAATTGCGCCTTGGAAGGAATGGTAAATCCCAATAAAATTAAAATGAGAAGAAAGACACTGGTCTTTGGCATGTTTACCCTCAAGCCTTCTTATCGGATATTCTGGGATATTACTTGAAAATCTAGCCTCTGCTCTGGGGCAAAATATAGATTTACTGAGAGTGTTCAATTTTAGTTAATTATTTCAATACGTTAAGTCATTTCTTGGAGGTTAGGTTTTATAGCTTGTCCCAGTATTGAGCCTTCGTCTGTTGGCATTCCTCTTTTCAACCCTTTATCTGAGGAATAAGATAGTTTTTCATTAATCTCACGTTAGGAATTGATATGGGCTGGTTCCATCAAGTAAAAAACCCTAAGCTTAAAAATGTTAAAAGACTTGTTTCCAATACTCCCGTTGGTCTTTGGAAAAAGTGTAACCAATGCGGTGAGATCCTTCAGGCCGAAAAATTAGAAGAGAACCTAGGTGTTTGTCCTCTTTGTGATTATCATTATCGGATATCTGCCTATGAGCGTATTGCTGTCATGACGGATGAGAATAGCTTTGAGGAAATCTCACCAGATCTTATCTCTAATAATCCACTCGAATTCCAAGATAAAATGCCCTACGTTCAACGATTAAAGTCGGCGATCAAGACAACTGGTATAAAAGATACCACTGTTTGTGGAACTGCTACGATTGACTCAAATCCTGTTGCTTTGGCGGTTATGGACTTTCGATTCATGGGAGGCTCCATGGGAGTGGTCACAGGAGAAAAAGTAGCACTAGCCATGGACATTGGATTTGAAAAGAAAATTCCGGTTATTGTCGTCTCTTGTTCCGGTGGAGCAAGAATGCAGGAAGGAATTCTGTCGCTCATGCAAATGGCAAAGACCTCTGCTTCTCGCGCTCGATTAAAGTTAGGAGGTATCCCTTATATTTCCGTCCTCTCTGACCCAACAACCGGCGGAGTGGCCGCAAGCTTTGCTATGCTTGGTGATTTGAATATTTCTGAGCCAAAAGCACTGATCGGTTTTGCGGGGCCGCGGGTAATCGAGCAGTCGATCAGACAAACACTACCCGAGGGATTCCAGCGTTCTGAGTTTTTAAGGGATCATGGCTTCATTGATCGAATTGTTCACCGTAAGGAAATGAAAAAAGAGCTCAGCTTTTTCATCAAGATGTTCTCTACATAACATATGGAACATCTAACCGAGTGGCTCATAACTCATTATGGCCAGGAGCAGATGTCCCCTGGTCTGGAGAGGATTTCGAAGGCCCTAAACGATATCATCCCTTCTTTTAGAGGTACGAAAATTGTAATCGTCGCTGGAACTAACGGAAAAGGCGAGACAATTCTTCGGTTGTCTGAGCTTTTAAGTAAAGAGTCTCATTTTGTATGGACTTCCCCTCATATATTGCGGCTTTCTGAGCGCTTTAGGTCTGAGAAGGGTGAAATCTCATCAGAAGAACTTTCTCGATTAATCTTCTCTTGTCATGAGAAAGCCTTATCTTCGGGGTGGCGCCTTTCTTACTATGAATTTCTTTTTTATGTTTTTTGCACATGGGCAAGTCAGTCATCGCCAAAATACCTTCTTCTTGAAGTGGGCCTTGGAGGTAGGCTGGACGCTGTAAACGCCTTCGATGCTGACATTGTACTTCTCCCTTCTATTTCAAGAGATCATCAGGAATTTTTGGGACATCGATTTGAGCAGATCCTAAAAGAAAAGTTAGGGACCTTAAGAGGAAAGACATATTTGATTCATTTCTTAGAAACCAAGTACCTCGAAGAGAAAGCGAATGAAATAGCTTCAAAAGTCGGAGCACATGTGAGGGCACTAGGAGCTGAAGTCGCAGTTCCTGGATATGAATTTTCTCACAGAAATCAGCTTCTCGCTAGTGCCGCATACTGCCAATTAGTAGGTACCCCATTTCACTACCACGATTGGAAGAAATGGCTTCCATCTCTTGAAAACCGAGGGGAAGTAAAAAAAGGATTGAATGAGTGGATTTTCTTCGGTTCGCATAATGTCGACGGTCTTAGAAAACTGATTCAATTTTTGCGGTGTGGGACATATACTTTTAAGGGACCGCCATTTGATTTAGTGATTGTGGCCTTCTCGAGAAGAGACGGACAGGATATTAGGATCATGCTCAGGATGTTGGCCAGGTCGAAAATAGGAAGAGTCGTGGTGACGACTTTCGATCATCCTAAGGCCATGGACAAAGCAGAGATTAAAGCTCTCGCTCACGAAGAAGGGACAGATTTTGTTCAAAATATTGAAGATTACTTTCAAGGAAAGAACTACGGCCAGCGCCTACTGGTCACTGGCTCTTATTACTTTTTGGGTCACGTTAAATCTCTCCCTTGCTGCCGATAATCCTCAATTCTCTTTTGGAGATAAACTTTCTGTCTTCTCGGACAAGGCCTATAGAAAAAACAACGGACGCTACTTTGAAGCCGTCGGAAACGTCGTTATTATCAGCCAAAAAGATACGATTTATGGAGAAATTGCATCTTTAGATCAGCAGACAATGACCGTCAAGATTGAAGGTAATGTTCGCTTCATCACAAAAGACATGACGATTTACTGTTCTCATCTTGACTACAACGTGGCCTCTGGCATGGCACATATTAAAAATGCTAGGATACTGACATCAGGATTTAATCTCGTTGCTTCAGAGCTGGTACGTCTAAACGAAAATGAATACATCGCCAGGGAGTCAGAGTTTTCGACTTGCAAAGATTGTGTTGAATCCTGGTCGGTATACGGTAATTTTATCAAAATTCATTTAGGAAAATTTGTCCAAATCAAACACGGACTTTTTAAGATTAAAGGTGTGGATGTTATCTATCTTCCCTACCTCGTTCTTCCAATTCTCTCAAAAAGGGAGACTGGAGTTCTTATCCCAAGACTATCTCAGAGAACAGGTGAAGGACTCTCTTATGAGCAACCTTTTTTTTGGGCAATAGACGAGGCAAGAGATGCCACCTTTAGTCCTACTTTTTGGGCAAAAAGAGGGTATGGTGGCGATCTCCAATATCGACAGCGATTGAGTGATATGAGCTGGTTTGAGTTAAATTCTCGTCTGGTAAATGACAAGATCTACGAGCCAGGTAAATCTAACCGAGACGAGTCAGGGGAAGAATTCTTTCGTTATTTTGCTGATGTCGAAGGACATCAATTTTGGACTCCTAATTTGAACTCACATTTTCGATATAGTGGAACTCGAGATTTGGACTTCATTAGGGACTACCCTCAGTACACGGATCCAAGGACAAACAGCTCTGACTTTGGTTTCCAGGGAATCATCAATTGGAGAGCAGAAAACCTTTCTATTAATGCCCAAGCCGATTACTTGCGAAACCAGCTCTTCTCTGACCCCGTGGCGTTTGATAGAAGTTATGTGCAGGTTATGCCTAGAGTAAATCTAAGTTCATCTCCGCAGTCTATTGTTCAAAGCCGCCTTCCATTTCTTCAGCATATCACCGTAGGTGGAGATTCTTCTTACACTAGATTTCGTCAGGTCAAAGATAATGATTCTTTAAATATCAGAAACGCCGATCGGCTGTCGCTTCAGCCTTATCTCATGTGGCACTTCTTTACCTGGGGGCCTGTGAGCTTTAAGTCTCACTATCTTTTCGATCAACAGTCTTACCGCTTTTCTGACCAGGACGAACCAGCTGCTGGAAAAAATGCGGGACTCATTAAAACTGAGATTAGTTTTACAATGGATAAAATCTTTGGTCTTGCCTATGAGGAGAAAATACCAATAAATCGTTTATCAGACAAAGAACTCAAGAGGCTTCGAGATTCTAAAGAACAGGGTCTAAGTCCAATTCAAAAAAAGGAAAAGTCTAATCGACTTATTGGGGAGCTCTCAGAATTTGAATCCGAACTTTCTCGAGATAATATTGTTCAGATTCGAAGTAGTTTTCGTCACTCTCAAGAATTTAAATTTATCCATCATTACATATCTTCTCAAAACGAGTTTGGTAATAAGAATTTCATTCGTCAAATTCAGACTTCTCAAGCCGGCCAGTTCGACTATGAGGATAGTATTCGTTCACAGGAATATTTGTTTGGTGCTAATGCGACGAGGACGATAGTCCCACCAGAAAATACTCTGGAGTTTCAGTGGAATAACAGTCTTATTAAGAAAACTCCAAAGTCCTTTAATTTCCTAGAGGATGAAAAGTACCTCCGAGACAACTTCTTGTATTCCAAGATCGGTTGGTTTAATCTCTCCCAAGGTTATCTATTGAATGATCTTGATGCTAAAGATTTTCGACAGCGATTAACACGTCTGATGATCGACTCTGGCTACACCGGTAATAGATGGTTTATTGGACTTCAGGAATTTTATTTTCATTACGACAATCAAAACATCTTTAATTTGAATTTTACCCGCCGATTTGATTACTTAAACTTTGTGACAAATTATAATTACAATTCATTTGCCTCCTCTAATCTCAATTCACTTTCCATCGGTACTCAAGTAAGACCCACTGATACTCTGGGGCTCGCGATGGTCAAAAATATTGACCTTGAGGCGAATAAGGACATTCGGACAGTTTATTCTCTTGATGTCATGCCCTACAATAATTGCTGGATTTTTAATCTTAATTATCGGGAGTCCATCGTTGATTCTCGTTACTCGTTCAATGTGATTTTTAATTTTGGCGATGATAATTTTGAGCGATACCGTAACGATTACTTTGGATTAAGGCGACTATGAAAGCGACCTTTATTGATTTCGATGACAGCTTTTCATTTAATGTTGTTCAAGAACTAATGCTTATAGGCTTTGATGTTAGTGTAGTTCATTGGGAGGATTATGAAACCAATCCTAATGGTGGATTGCTCGTATTTGGTCCAGGGCCAGGGCATCCGGATGATTATTTAAAAATCTTTTCTCATCTTCGTGATTGGATAGACCGAGGTAGGCCATTTTTCGGTGTTTGCTTGGGCCATCAAATCTTTTGGCGACTTCAGGAAGAAGTTGTTGTTAGATCGAAGCATCCACTTCATGGCCAGAGGATCAGACTGGATCTTCCCTCGACCTGGAGAGATTGGCTTAATATAGAGGGGGAGGTTTATGTCCAACGCTATAATTCTTTAGCAGTTCCTGCGAGCAGTCGCTTTTCTCCAAATCTTGAAAATTATATTCAGGATGATGAAATTTTGATAACTCGCTCTTCTCATATATTAACCTACCAGTTTCATCCGGAATCCGTAGGAACAACTTTCCGAACCAACTTTATGCGTGCGGTTTGTAGTATAGTTTAGCCATGAAGTCCATAGTCATTCACGGTGTTTATGAATCGCTTACATTACATACCCTTAAATCAATCGGCGTTAAAGAATTTTCTTTTGATCTCAGAACACGGAGTCTCAATTTTTTACCTTTGAAAGATTTACTTCAAATAATAAGTGAGTTCAGTCAAGATGATCGAGTTTTTCTAACTTTTGAAAATGATCATCCAGAAACAATTACTTCAACTCTAAATATACTCAGAAATAAGTCACATAGTTTTAATATTATTTTTCGTGATGATCGGCCCGCATCCTATTATCGAGAATTGCATCGACCTTTTTACTGGATGTTCCACCCTGGATATGATTGGAAAAATATTCTTAAGTTAGAAAATGTCCAGGGTATATTATTACCTCTTTGTCATAAGGCTGTTTATCAGTCCAATGTTGAGCTCTGGGATTTGATCGATAAAAAAAGCCTAGATGTCTATCTTCATGCTGATAATTTTGAACAAGGACTTTTTATCTCGCTTTCAAAGAATGTAAAGTTAAGTATTGATTTAACTTCTGAAGTTGAGGGCCACTATCGATCTGTCGACCAGGTAAAATTAAGAAAGATGAAGATATGGAGTAAACTTTATGAAGATTTTGCTGGGCAATGATGACGGTGTTTTTGCACCGGGAATTCGCACGCTCTTCCTCCAACTCGCTGCGGATCACGAAACAACTATTATTGCTCCACTTGAAGAGCGTTCAACAACTGGTCATAGCCTCAGCCTAGATAAACCGCTGAGGCTCGAAAAATTGGAAGAAAATATTTATGGATGTTCTGGTTTTCCCAGTGATTGCGTATTAATGGGGCTAGGTCATCTCATGAAAGAGGGACGCCCAGACGTAGTCATTTCTGGAATTAATCGGGGCGCAAATCTTGGGCAGGATCTTTATTATTCTGGAACAATTGCTGCTGCCAGAGAAGCTGCTTTTCATCGCGTCCCCTCTATTGCTGTCAGCCTTGTCTTTAATTCTGTTACAGAGGATCATCGCTATGATGTTGCTGCCCTCTTTATCAAGTGGGCCCTGGAGACCGGTCTCCATCGGTACTGTCCCTCCAAAACACTTATTAACATAAATGTGCCTAACCTCCCCATGGATCAGGTCAGAGGATGTAAGTTAACAGAAATAGGTTTTAGGAGATACTCTGAAGAAATTCATGCTAGAATTGACGCTAGAAACAGAGAGTATTACTGGATTGCAGGACATTATGAAGGTTTCGAAGAAAACTTGAAATCCGATTGTCAGGCGGTTAGCGATGGCTTTATCGCTATTACTCCCCATGCTTTGATCGATAGCTGCAGTAAAGACTATAGCGATCTCTACCGTTGTATAGAGAGAATGAATGAGAATTTTTTTTCTTAGTGTAACTTTAATCTTATTTAATTTCGGATGCTCTTCTATGAGAAGCGGAGAGTATGTTTATATTGAGAAACCTGTCCATATCAAGAAAGTCGCCAAAAAATACGGTCTGACTGTTGATGAACTAAAAAAGCACAATCCTGATAAATCACTTCAAGGCCGGGAGTGGATATTCATACCTTCCAAAGTTGGTGTTGCTTACTTTCTTCGAGACACCTATGTGATAGAGGACTATGGTTCTCTTGGAACTGGTCGATTTATGTGGCCCGTCCCTCATTTTTACAAAGTTTCCTCATACTTTGGCCCGCGTGGAAGAAAACATCATGATGGCATTGATATACCTGCTCCTCGAGGAACTCCGGTCATCGCCGTTGATGATGGGGTTGTCATCTATTCTGATGATGGAATACGCGGTTACGGCAACATGATTGTTCTCGCTCACGGAGATGACATTTTTACGGTCTACGCCCATAATCGAAAAAATAAAGTTGATAAAGGCGACAGAGTAGAACGAGGTCAACTCATTGCTGAAGTTGGAAATACTGGACGTTCAACTGGCCCACATCTTCACTTTGAAATCAGAGTGAAGAATAAAGTAAGAAATCCTGCTCAGTATCTTTCTAAGTCTAAAGGCAACTAGCCTTTTTTAGCCTCAAATTTATCCAAAAGTTTAAGGTACATAATTGCTGTGTTCTTAGCATCCTCTAAAGCAGTGTGAGCAACGCCGCCCATGTTCAAGTAATTCATTAAATTAGATCCGGAGTCCATCCCCATCGGAAGAAGTCCAAGATCAATCAGCGAGTATCCTATACCTGACAGGTCCAAGTTTCGGTGATGAAAGTACTTTCTCATAAATTCCCAACCCAGGTCTCTATTGAGAAAAGGCAAATCAATTGCTGTCATCGATTTTCCGAAGAGGACGATTTTTTGATTTCCAAAAAAACTTCGAACTTCCGTGCTTTCCAGGTATTTTCGAAAGTATTCTCTAAATTCAGATATCATAAGTCCCTCAGCATGGGCCTTCCTAATGATTTTTTCGTTATGCTCTCTGACCCATGGATCAAGAGAATCTCTCAAGTCTTCAAAAGAGGGGCAGTGAATGTAAATTGATCGTGCGAGAGGGTCTTCAAGACGCTTGAGTTGAGTGTCAAAGGGTATCATCGCAAATTCGATGATTTGACAATTTTCTCCAAGGCCTGTGGCCTCTAGGTCAATGCTTAAGTATTTCATGAAATCTCCTCTTGATCATTCTAGAGAAGCCTTATGAAAAAGGAAAGGATCCCAAGGTTTTACTTTATTTAGTTTACTGAATTAATGCAGTCACAGGGCAGTGATCGGACACAGATTCATAACTTATTCCCAGCTCTTTTTTGGGTACGATACGACAATTAACCTTCTGGCAGTGAGAATGATTTTTTGCAGACAAAGATCCCTTTAATTTGATGAGTCCAGGTGACACAACCACATGGTCCAAAAGAGAAGGATTCTCAATACCATCATTAGTACCACCCCAATAGTAAGCGGAACATTTGAGATTTGCTGCCAAATCAACCATCCCCAGATCTTTTATGATTTGAGTGAGTATCTTGTAATCAGGGCCTCGATTGATGTACTCTGTCGTGTTCAAGTCGCCACCGAAGTAAAAATCCCTAATGCCGGTTTTGCTCCTCAACTCTTGAATGATATTTTTAAGAATTTGAAATTGCTTACTTCTTTTTTCCATAGAAGCCGTTTCTGAACCTGATTTTAGGTGGGCAGTCATTCCATAGAACTTTTGACCACTGGCCTTAATCTTAAAAAGACCTATGGCCAGCGGGCGAGACCCTGCATCACAAATTCCATCTGTCCCTGGTTCAGAAATACTAAGATCTTCATTAAAACTGAGGAGTTCAACTTTTGAAGAATTATAAAGAAAACCCAAGTGTTGGCCATGGGCACCTCCGCAACGAGAAACATGAGTCTCGTATCCCGGGAGTTTGGAAGAGACAAACTTCTCCCATTCAGCAGTATTATTTATTTCTTCAATACTTAACACATCAACTGTCAGACTTTTTAAAATAAGGTCCAGCTGTTTTTTATCAGTCGTTATATTATAGCGCTGATCGTAGTCGAAATTTCTAATGTTATAAGCACCGATAGTAAAGGCCTTGAGAGTGAGTGTGCTGAGGGTAAAGAAGAACGTAAAAAGAAACTTCATGAATATCGCCTTATATTATTAGTATCATTAATAAGGGGCATTAGATCATCTAATGGCATCTGAGCGTTATTTTAGTGAAATTTGAGTTTTTATGACAAGTAAAATAGTGATTTAGGGTGTAAACATGTAATGGCTACATGCGTAAAAATTTCAAAGCTTTCTAATATTTGACTTGTATGGTCGAGTTATGGTTTTAATTAGCTACTTCAACCAAGGGGTATTTCTATGAGCTTCAATCTTAAAACTTTGGGAGTGGCCCTTTTATTCGTAACGGCACCGGCCTTGCGGGCTTCACCAATTGAAAGATCCGAGCAGGATTTCCTCACTATCTCTCAAATGGAGTTGAAGGAAGTCTTTAGCGATCCGCTAGGAGTTGAAGTTTATAAGGATATTCAGAGGAAATCATCAAATGCTGTAGAACCAACCGAACCAACTGATAAAATAGGCAATGTTATTCAAGTCGCCAAGGACTTAGTGGCCTTAGGCGAAGATGTTTATAACCTCGTGATTAAAGGTAAACCTGCCAACGTAACAACTTATGCTCCTATAAGTGTTATACCGAGAGTTAATGGTGAGGCCGTTGATCTTCTGGAGACTGAGAATTGGGAAGCTCCAGTTAAAAGATCTTTTGAAGTTAATTATCAAAATCCCTATGGGGCCACTGTTGTATCTTTCCGTTACAGTATCATTTACTCATATCTGGGATCCTTTAATGGCAAGGGTGCATATTTGACAAGTGTTCAAATCATTCCCGAATACGTCAGGACACTTTTTGGTTTTAACTTTACTGCCACGATGAAGCTTGGTGGAATTCAAAATCAAGGCACTCGAGATAATCCAATTGCGGGAGCAACGATTCTTCTTGAATACACTGTAAGTTCTCTCATGGTTGCTGATAATACCGTAAGTAGTTTCTTCATCTCTGGTACAGGTGGATTTAAGAGGCTTTAATCAGAGGTAACTCACTTCAATTACACCATCTGGCTCCTGACTTAAGAATATTTTTAACGTCATCATGCAAGTCATCCAGCCATCTTGGATGACACATTTTTTGCAAACACCTTCTCCATTACATGAGGAGGCAATAGTAATTCCTTTGCTCCTCAACCACCACAGGAGATTCTCATCCATCTCCTCAGGGAAAAGCTTAAAAAAACGAGAGTTTCCCGAAGCTATCCCTCGGACTTCAATTATCTGCACAAGAAGGATCCTGGATTTCGGTCATCAATAATAAATCTTTTACCTTCGGAAAATTGAGAGTAGGCCCAGATATTTCCAAGCTTATCTGCATTATAGATAGGCAAATTGAGCTTCAAAAGATTTTCAATCTGCTCACTTGAACTTCTTCCTGACTCAATAATGAGTCTGACGGGATCGGAAAGAAAAAGATGGCGAGAATGTCTTATGAGTTTGGCAACCTCCGCTACAGATGAGGCACTTGGTAGTCCGTATCTAACAAGGTGGAAAAGATGCTGACCTGGATCGCGACTTTGGTTGGAGAAGGCCCAAATTTTATTGGTATTATTTTCAATCATGCAGACGGCAGAGCTCCTGACCTTTGATTCTCCCTTGAAGAGAGAAAGACCGGATAAAGAGTTCATTTTTTCTAACTTTTGAGAAGTTGAGGCAAGAAATGCTGATTTTGCCGTTCCTAATCCAAAGATATTGGCAACCGGTATGGCCTTGTCGATGAGAAAAATAGAATTATCATAGAGGTTAAAGTCGTAATTGCAGCTTCCTACTGATCCCTTCTCCGTCACAAATGGACTCAAGGTAGTGTTGATGATGATTTTCTGCTTCGTTTGGACTTTTCTGTAGATCGACATAACTTTTTTATAGTCTAATTTTGGAGAGGTTTCATTCTCCTTAAGGATATCCAGACCGCGAAAGTAAAAAGGACTGAGCTCTGGATCATTTTTAATTGCGGCCGAATTTCGAACCAAAAAATGTTCAAATTCCTTAGTAATTTTTAGTCCCTTTAGATCATAAGAGCTTAGTAAGTTTGCAAATTCTTCAAGCGATTTTTTCTTATTAAACTTTTTCAATATCCACTCCAGCCCGAAGAGCAGTGGAAATTGGTCTTCTTTCTCCTCTGAAAAGAAGTCAAAGTAATAACTTTTATCCTCTAGATGAAGAAGGATTTGAAATCTTGAGGTTGCCGAGGACTGATCTGGTCTAATTGAAAGTTGAAGTAAAGACCAGAGTGTCAGGTGCTCAAGGAAGTCTAGGGAGGGTGGAAGGCTTTTTACCAGATCTAGATAAACATTTTGTGAATTTTGACTGGTTCCAATTAGCTGGAACACAACCTTTTGCTCTAGAGGGCAATAATTACTGGATTCCAAGTAGGACTTGTTAGAATTCCTATTTTCGCTCACCAATGGAGCGTCAATTTTTTCAATTAGGTAGGCGCAAGAAAAGAGCAGGCCGAAGAGAGCGAGATACTTAATCATCATTTTCCTCTTCTAGTAAAATGTCAGGTGAAGAATGAGTATGAGAAAGTTTAAAGCGATCATGCAGATCCTGCTTTTGGTCCGATTCATAAACTTTTTTTGAGGTGGTCGATAGGACAGTAAAGAGAAATATTCCCGTTGGTGAACTCTGGGTGGAAAAAGACTCCAATTCGAACCCAGCATCAAGAAGACCTCTCAATATTTTATCGAGCTCAATTTCCCGATACCCATTTTTTCTAGGGGGTGGCGAGGGTATGAAGTAGGTAAAGGTGGTCCTATAATGCTTCTTTCCTGATGCTCTCGATCTGGTATTCATCTGATTTGCTCCGGTAATCTACAGTTTTCCACGGCTTAAATTTATCTCTATTCTAATTGTAAGCCGAGGTGAGATGAATTGTTGAGATCTCTTTTTATTTTAAATAGATTCCCTTGGAAAAAGTTTCCTCCTGATATTTTTCTTTGTTCAAAATAAAGATTAGGTATAATGAATATAAGATGTGACAGGATGTCACTCTCAAAGGCATGATGCCGAAAAGAAGGGAGCCAAGCAGGGGCTCCCTTTTTTTATGTATAAACTTTTACTAGTGTCCCTTGAAACTCAACGACTTGACCCGTTCTGATTTTACATCTTTTGCGCAATTCGATGTTACCGTCTACTTTAACAGCCCCAGATGCGATAGCGTTTTTTCCAGCTGCTCCATTAGGGACTAGATTCAAAAGTTTGAGAAGGTCACATAAATCTACGTGTTCTGTGCCATTTAATAAAAATTTTTTCATTTCGGAGTCTTTTAAAGATGTCATTTTAAATCCTCCATTACCCTTCTAAGAGCTCATTTCGGTCAGTTGTTTATAAATACTAAAGCCTTTTGAAGTTACTACTCCTTAAAAAATAAACATAAAGAAATTAAAACAGTGAAAAAACTTTCATAATGAGCTGGAATGTCGCGCTCTCAGTTCAAGATCATGGTGGAAAAGCGTTAATAGAAAGGTTTAAATAAACTAATTCTCTTTCTCATTTGCCTCTATTACTGCTGGGTCTTCTCGCGCATGAGATTTTGGGCATTTGGGGATTGAATTTATTGTAGGCTTCTAAAAGGGTAGACTTGCGACTTATTCGCAAAACCTCGATTTCATAGTCACCAAACTCATTAATATTTTTGACTAGAAAATCCAAAGATAGAACAAGGTACTCATTTCTGATGGGTGTGCATCCTTCATGACAAATTTCTTTAAAATGTGGAGGCCAAAACTTGTATTTGAAGAAATCTTCAAAAGAATCAAAAAGGATATCGAAAGCCGAATTGATCCGTGTGCTAAAATTGATATCTCCAATCTGGATAATTTCAGGAATGAGTGGAGGAGTCCCGATGACTTCTATAGATGGTATTGTAGGAATTGCCGATGACCCGATGGAGGGAAGGGCCATGGCCGATTGTTGTATTTTTTTTTGATTCTCTTGTTTAAAACTCTGAAAATCAAACTTTGGATCATTGAAAGTCATAACGATGTGGTATGTCTTACCGACTTGAAATTTTTCTTCAGGGACTTCATGAGTAGTACCAGAAATCTCTCCTTGATAACGTGGAAGAATGACTCCACCTTGAAACCAGTTTAATCCACTATCTAGAATTTTCCCTTTTGATGAAATTTCACTCAGAGCGATCTCTCCGGATAGTGGTTGAGAATAGTCGCAAAGTGCCTGGCAGTACCCATTTCGACATGTCTCTGGGCAATTATTATCGGCCCAGAGGGGCAGACGTATAACGACTTTTCCATTTCTAGAGCGCATGATTTCAGGTGTTCCGAGATGAGTATCAGGAAGATAAAAATTTGCTGGGAATTGAGGAGTGAAGAATCCAAAAACATCTGAGTTCAAAAAAAGATCTCTGTTCGGTGAAACACTGAAGCGAAGTGGGAAGGATTTGATAGCAATAAGATCCAATGAAGATCCAGAGGAATCTCCCGCTGAATAGAAATTAAGAACAGCTTGAAAGTCTGAAACTTTGATATCAAGCTTTCGCATGCCCTCATAATCGAGACAGTCATCCTTAAGCTTAAAGCTTATTTTATAGGAGCTCTTCTCTTTTGGGGAGAAAAAGCAATATCCTCCATTGAATTCCATCTCATTTTGAGAATTCACAGCGTATTCGCAACCAGGTTGTTTTTCAGGAAATTGAAGTGATTGATCTCCTTCATCTTTTACTACAATTCGGTAACAGGACTTAATCGCCTTCCATTTCTCATTGAGGTAGCGTTTTCTTAATAAATAATTGATCTCATTTTTAAAAGGACTGTTGCTGATTTTACAGCCAGAATTGCGAGTTTGATTGGCAATATCATAGGCTTTTATTCGATCTGAAAGTTCTTGGTTTTGAGGCCCGAAACTTATCATGAGAAAATTATTTTTATTTGAAAGAGCACCACAGTTAGTAACCTGAAAAAAGGGAGAAAAACTTTTATCCCCATTATTTTTATAAGGAAAAAAAGACCTATCAATCACAGAGGTAGTGAAATTAAACTTGTCAGGTTGATAAACCTCACAGGCATGGCCTGTGAGGGTAAAACAAAGAAAGGCTAACAGAAGTTTTTTCATTTGTTGAAAAGAGAGAATAAATAAAATTCTCGACCCATTTTTAGTTTTTTTAATTTTTTGGTGAGATATCAGATAGAGTTGATATCCTCGCCGATTGCCTTCCCTGTTTTCTTAGCTGCGAAAAAAGATTTTCATCATTTCTGCTATTCTCCAGAAATGTATAGCGAATTTTACAAAAGCGGGGGATGCTTGGAGAGCCATTATTGAGGGCCTGGTCCATAAGAGCAAGAGTTGATCCAGCTGAAAAGTTTGTGTAGTTTGTAGAAAAGGAAAAGTCGCTCTCTATCTCAGAAGAAAGACTATCTTTACTACTAGGTATCCCTTGGTTAGTTCCCTGGTTTTGAAGGTCACACACAACAGAGGCTTTGACGTTTAAGTCTGAGTCAGTTGAATAGGTTGCAGTAAGAAGATCGGTGACTGTCGATTGAAGAACAATCTGATGATTGGGATTTCCCCCCCTCACTTGAGGTCCCCGATAGCAGATGTCTAGATAAAATTCTGTACCAAATCGGCTTGATCCAAAATTAAATTCTAGTGTTCTTAACTGTTTCATCCACTCATTAGTTGAATTCATTCTGCTAAACAAAGAAGTTCCAGAAATCACTGTTGTACTGGGGATCGTAGACGTGTCGCCCCCGGGATCTGGCCAGCTAACTACGCGAGCACTCATGCTGTCCATCAAGTGTTCGTCAGTAGTTGGAGTACTGCAGACGCAAGTGGACTCTTCTTCAGTACTTGATGGGCTACAAGCAGAATAGTCCGATGGCCTGTAACAAACGGTGGTGCTATGTGACTCATGTCTTAGCCCAGCATCACAGGGATAAATCGAAGGGGAGGAACTGTTAATATCAAAATTAAACTGGACACTTACGGCAAAGGCGGACGAACTGATAAAAGAAAAGACAAAAGGTAACGATCTCATTTTAAAACTCCTTATTGGCCAGCGATACACCCGCTCGCCTGTTTCATAATGGTTGAGTAGAACATGATCATCGCTTCATCGGCCGGGGTGAAGCCTCTTCTGGTTCCTCCATCTTCACTCATTAAGCCGTACATATATCGATTCATTGAAATATAAAGAGATCTTGGGACTTGAATCGTTTGGGTACACCTTGCTCTTGTATACCTTAGGCTTATTCCATAATAAGGTTCAGTTCCAGTGTTATAGCCGTTAGACCCAGGAATAATGACAGTCGTTCCACCTCCTCCATAATTTCCAGGATTGTAACCTTCCCCAATGCTAAATTGTGCCGTGAATCGCTGGTCAGTAGAAGTCACGGCAGAAAGCGTGCAAAGACCTCTTTTGTCGCAAGAGACTTCCATGTCTTTTTTAATCGCAAGAAGAATGTTGTCATTATCAAATTTTTGAAACTCAAACTCTTCAGATCCTGTGCTGTAGCGCGCATCGATATCTCGATCCCTTTGTCCTCGATCTTGTGCAGATAAAAAATTAGGGATCACTAAAGTTAGCACCAGTAAATATCGTAACAACATAATACTTCTCCATAAACACAGTTAAGGCCCGTCGGTTTATAGGCAATAATTAAGAAAAATAAAAGTATAAATTCTTTGGAAATATGAGAATTAGTGTTGGCTTAAGGAAGCATCGGATAATTTTTAAATGAGGCGAACATGAGATTTATTTTTTTATTTTTTTGCACTCAAGCCTTTGGTTATGAATGGAAAAGATCTGCTGAGAAATTTCAATTTATTTCAGACAAGCTTATTTATTCAAATCGTGCTGAGTGCGCTGCCAGAGCAAAAATTCCTACTCGCCAGGTCTTTATTGTCGTTGATAACGTGAGTATTGCAAAAGCTGCCTATAGATTAGCAAAAATTAAAGAGATCAACCCTGAAACGACGACGAAGTTAGCTGTTGAAAAGTTTCGTTATGGGCTTACTAAATTAACTTCAAATATTGGTAAAATGCTTTTGTCTGGGACCCTGCCCTTTATCGATTCGAAAGAATTTTCTAATGATAAAATAAGAGCTAATTGGGAAAAACGTCAAAACAAGATTCCAATAGGTGATATTAAATGCCGCAGGATTATAAAGTTTGGTAGTCTTTTGTCGCCACTCAATGTCTCCCGACCTGATCATTTTCTATTAAATGAAGTAGGTAAAGACTTAGAAAAGTTGGATGAGTCATTTCAGTCTTGTGAAGATTTTTCTGATGAGTCTTCTTCAGATATTGCTCTTTATCGATTTGATATTGACGCTAATCCAAAATTCGATAAGGTGGGATTTATTTTCTGGGCGTCTCTTAAAATATATCTCGCATGGGCATTACGGTTTAGTCCAGAGATGAAGGAGCTTTCTGCGCCTTTCGACAGCCTTTTTAGAGGGGCCGATATCGAAGAAGCATTACTATTCTTTTCATCTACATGTGAATCTATATCGAATCCTGAATGCTCAGATCGTGATATAACTCTAGATTCACTTCAAGAACTCACGACTCCGGGTAATGCAATTGATTTTCAAGAGGCATATCATTATCGACCAATAACCGACGCATCTATTAATCAGTTGATTTCTTCACCTCTACCACTTAAAGAGGATGACCTACTTCACTTGTCTGATTATTCATCATCCAATGATTGGCTTGAAAATTTCCGCGAAAATTTTTTAAAAGCAAAAGGTTTCCAGAAAATAAGACTCAGTAGAGCTTTTTCTAATTTACTTATCTTATCCCTATCCACTTCTTTTGAAAAAATCCAGCAAGCTCTTCTTGCTGAGTCCCTTGAGGATGAAAAGGGGTGGAAAGAAGAGCTTTTTTATCTTTGTGCCGAATATGGTGGACCATCAAAGGGATATTTTTCCAATTTTACTAAAGATATAGAGCTTCTAAGGGAGTCTCATCTTTTTTCAGAAAGTATAAAAGGTCTTGATGAAAGTGTTGTTAAGGGGATGATTAATTTATTTGATGAGTTATCTCATATGACAAAAATTTTGTGTCTTAATCTTGAAGAGCGAAAAGTCTGGGAGGCTGTGGAGATTGACAGGTTGGGTTTAGCGCCATGGTATTTGCATCTTTCAGGGGCCGCTTCTTCTAGGCAGAGATCAAATATTATAAGTTCTCAGTGGAATAAAAATTATCTGATACAGATCAATGACCAAGAGACTCTTTGCCAGAGTGCCAGTCATTGTGCCCGTATTCTTCTTGATTCTCTAATGACTATTTCAATGATTTCCCGTTCTTTACCTTCAATAACATCAGGTGAAACAATTTTGTCCGCCAATCTGGGGAATCCATATGCAACCCGTGTTGCCTGTGGGCTTTATGATCCTTGGGAAAAGAGGAATAGGATGATCTATCGTTTTTTTCATGACTTGGCACAGTCAGCAATCTTGGGTATTTTCCCAAGTCCAGTCTATGTTTCAGTCGATATTGATTCAAAAAAAATCACTTCTTTTGCAACTCTTCTAAATCAAGGAAAGGTAGTTTATCACCCGATTTACAATCGAAGAAAAGTTCACCTCTCATTAATAGGAGATCTAGGTCCCTTAATAGGAGTTCCTTGTTCGATATCTATTTCTGGAAACCCCATCAATCCCTTAGAATATTACTCTTTTGATGGTATCAGCTTTTCTGGTTGTAGAGAAAATGGAAAGAATGAAGTAAGAGTTTCATCTGGAGATGAAATTTCTAGAAATGTTTCATTCCGCCAATATTGCGGTGCCTGCGCCATCAATTTAAGAACAATTAGCTCGGCAGTCGGTCGTCTTCATCCTGCTTTTCGCTTTAATTCTTTTTTGTTAAAGGCCGTTGTTCGTCTCATACAGTCTAGTCGTGATCCTCATGACATCCCCAGGAGTTGGTCGGTTGACACTCACCATATTGCCCTTAGCTACCGTTACTGGGGGGAACTGACTCCATGGTGCGCCAAGAAAATTCTTCGCGGGGAAAGTTGTCTTCCAAAAAAGTGTGAAAGAAAAATGGTGGAAGCTTTTACATCAAAATTTGATGTGTCACCAATTTCTTCTTCCTTCTCCTGCGCACTTAAAAAGGGTGTCGTGAGGGTTAAAGAATGTAGTGGGCCGATAAATTTAACTTTTTTTAGAGATCTTCGAGTGAAAACTAATTGTATTTTGAAAGAGAGAAAAAAATGAAGCAATGGTTACTTTTGAATCTATTTTTATGCTCCCAATTTTGTTTTACACAGACCTTTGACGTCCAATGGAATGATCAGTTTGAAAAGGAGCTTCAAGTTTCTTGTTCAGCTCAGGAGACATTTTGTAAACATCTTTGTCATGCCGAGAGTTTTTGCATGGTCAAAGAAAAAAACTGCACTAGTTGTGTCGGGTCAAGTCTTCCGATGTATCGTCTCTTTAAAGAGTTAGGAAGAACAATCCGCTCTCTTCCAACTCCAGTTTCATCTCATTTACTGATTGATTTAATTATAAATGGTCACTTCGCCACTTTTACCTCTAGGGATGTTTATAATGTGATCGATGGTTATAATTCCATAGATCTTTTAAAGAAATTTGAATCTCTTTGTCCTGGTGAGTCCTTGAACCAGGTTCTTTTTGTAGAATTAGGGCCCGTATCCCATAGATATCAAGATGTGAAATATGTTTCTTGCCTTTATGAAAAAGAATCAGTCCTTTTTGAAATCAAAAATTTAGCAAATTATATTAGATTCTCTTTTTAAATTTTACAACTTCTTCTATTTTTTTGAGTTCTAGGTCATGATTTAAAACACAAAATTTTTTTAGATACCAAAAAGGTCCTTTAAATGATTATTTAAGAATATTCCTTGTGGGTCGCAGGCTTTTCTAACATCAAAAAAATTATCAAACTTTGGATACAATTCTTTTAATTCTTGAGCTTTTAAAGAGTGCCACTTGCCCCAGTGAGGTCTTCCGCCATATTTCCTGAATATCTCCTCCATACAGTGGAAATAAGGTTTGTAATCTTCAGAGATATAAGTATGGATTGCAAAATAAACAGAATCTCGCTGGTAGGCCGGTGAGAGCCAAAGATTATCATTTTTTACAAACCGTATTTCAATTGGAAACAGTGTTTGGAAATTGTGTTTTTTTATGTTTAACCTAATTTCTTCCATTGCTGGGATGAAGCTCTCTTGCGGAATATTATATTCCATTTCCATAAACTTAAAATCTCGCAAACTAGGGAATATTCGATGAGACCAGTCAGTTTTGGTTTGGTAGGAAACAAACTTTTTCATTAGTTTATCAATCATCCTGTATTTACCCGACATGGAGGCAAGTCGGTTGAGTTGAGTGAAAAGCCAATTTTCAAAAAAAGATTCACTCATGCTATTTAAAGCGGATGGTCTATCTATTGGAGAATCTGTAATATCCATTGTTTTTGTGATCGCCCAATCTCCAACTGGAAAATAAAACATTTCAAAATGCCGGTGCTTCGAAAGTCTCTCACTGAATTGCAAAAGAGAGTCATTAAAGTTCTCTGGAAATGTCTCAACCTTCAATTTATATGCTGGCATTAACTTAAAGGTTAGCTCTGTAATGATGCCAAGGGATCCTAAGGATAACCTCACAGCATTGAACCAGGGATGATCATGATCGATGGTCAATAGTTCATTATTACCTGTTATAATTTTAAGTTTTTCAATTTGGTTAGCTATCGATCTAAGAGTCACTCCAGTTCCATGTGTCCCCGTACTGGTTGCTCCAGCGATTGATTGTAAATTAATATCTCCCTGGTTTTCCATTGCCAGCTTATATCTAAATGCCTCCTCACCAAAAAGAAAAATTCTTGTGCCAGAGCGTGCGGTAATTAATGATCCTTTGACATTGACGTCAGTGACACCTTGAAAGTTATCTAGATCAATAAAGATTTGGTCAGATTCAATTAGCTTTGTCCATGAGTGCGATGAACCCCGAACTCTTATGAGTTGCTGGTTCTTAATGGCATCCTTAACTATTAAAGAAAGTTCCTCTTCACTTTTTGGTGAGAAGATTTTTTTTGGATAAAACGTAAAATTTCCTGCCCAGTTTTTCAAATGAAAGTTTTCCCTTCGCCACGATAAGTCTTTATTTTTGTTACAATTGATCCTTCTTTAATTACTGAAATCTCCTCAAAACGCTCACAAATTTCTCCCGATTTTGAGTGTCTAAAGATGACGGAGTCTCCTATTGTCAGAGGTGCATGACCACTGTACGTAAGAGGTGTCTGGACTTCGCCTGCTCCCTCGTGTTTTATGTATTTGATTCCAGATGGTAAATAGGGAAGAGGGAGCTTTTTTTCTCCTACCGCACCGGATGCCACATATCCACCACCTAAACAAGTAAAGATATTTTTTTCTGGTTGACGAACAATCGGCAAGAGAAAAAAGAGCGAAGGATAAAGATCTAAGTTTTTGTAGTTATCAAATTGGGATGGAGCAAAGAAACCTGAACCGACGGTAACTTCGGTCACCGCCTCTTCTTGACAGGTTGTAAGCAAGCTACCAGTTCCTCCACCATTTATCATTTCGATATTAAAACCATGTGAGAGAATTTTATTTAAAAAACGAAGTCTTTTTTCTTTTACTTTTGGTAAGGAGATTCTTTTCAGAATTTGGATTAAGACAGAGTCTTTGTCTCCTACTCCTGCTATTTGAGCTTCGTAACCCATGATGGCCTTAAGCCTTATATGTTTTTTCTTCTTCAAGTGACAAATAAAACTTTCTAATCTTTCCATAGAATTTAGATTTGAGCGAAAGACACCAAAGCGAAAACCAGGTAAACTTAAAGATAGATCGATATCAATACAAATATCAAATTTTGTTTTTTTCCTTTCCCCTATA
Organism: Halobacteriovoraceae bacterium; assembly: GCA_040382195.1. Classification (GTDB taxonomy): domain Bacteria; phylum Bdellovibrionota; class Bacteriovoracia; order Bacteriovoracales; family Bacteriovoracaceae; genus Peredibacter. The sequence continues at coordinate 105,099 of JBEIFX010000003.1, forward strand.
GTCTCTAGTAAGTCTAGGTGCTCTGGAAGATCAACCATTAATGTTATCCCAGAGGAATTCAATGCAAGGATCTCTAACGAATCAAAGTCTAAAGTAGGGTAGCCCATGAGGATATCTGTGAAACCACAATCCCTCAACCAAAGAGCTTCTCTTAGATCAAAGGACATTAAGCCTTGAAAGATAGGGTTGCTTTCAAGAAGCATTTTCAGAATTCCGATACTCCGGATCGATTTCGTAGCAATTCGAATCTTTTTGTTTCCTGCCTTACGAGCGATCCAATCGATGTTTTTTTTGAATGCTTCATAATCCAGGAATAACACTGGATTCTTTGGGTGTTGCAATGATTTAACATAGAGATCATAGGATCTTGAAGATTCCACAGATGGCATTAACGATCGTTCCTTTTAAAAAAATATGTCATTTCACTAATTTTTTTCCTATTTTTTTTGAATGTGTTTTGAAAGACGGAAGGAAAAAATATCATATAAAAACAATACTTAACCAATCAAAACTAGTGAATAGATATTTTTTTTATTTCAAAATAATCAGATTGAAATGACGAAGCCGAAATCCCTTAACGACCTGATTTTTCAAGGGTATTTCCCATTTTGTTCCGTCAAATACGTCAAATACACCATCCCCATCTTCATGATTTTTGACGTTACAGATCCAAATCAAAATTGCAGGAAGATATGAGAACTAATTTGAACCAATCCCGTCATAATCACCTGTCGTGATTTTTTCCTTTTTTGAGAGATATTCTTTCAATAAAATGGCATTCACCTTATTATAGATCAATCTCTTCTTCAAGGTTTGTAAAATGGAGCCAGCTGATAAAGCAAAAGCATTTTTGGAAATTGCGAAACAGTTTAATCTCGGTCATCTTGAGACTGAAGCATTTCACCCCAAAACTAGGGATCTTTCTCATATTGCCAAAACTGATTTAGCTTCTGCCCATAGACTCCTCTGTGAGATCGATATGGATGCTATCCACTCTATTTTGGGAAAAGAGGACATTCTTTGGGAAATGTTCCAGTCTATCCAGAATACTTTGTCCTCCGGTAACAAAGTCTTCATGTGCGGTTGTGGAGCAACTGGACGACTTTCTCTGGTGCTTGAGACCTTATTTCGACAAAAAGTTAAAAATAACGACCAGGTGTTTTCATTTATGGCGGGAGGAGATTACGCTCTCATTAAGTCTGTTGAAAGTTTTGAAGATAAAACGGAGTATGGTGAACGCCAGCTTTTAGAATTGGGATTTGGGCCTAATGACCTCCTCATTGCTTCGACCGAAGGAGGGGAGACTCCATTTGTCATTGGCGCGGCTGAAAAAGCAGCGATTCTTTCAAATCGCTCTCCCTATTTTTTATATTGCAACCCAGATCACCTCCTGAAACCTATTGATCGCTCCCTTAAGGTGCTTGAAAATTCAAAAATAATAAAAATTAACCTTTCGGTTGGGCCGATGGCCATATCGGGCTCAACTAGAATGCAAGCTTCAACCGTGCTCATGCTAGGAATTGGAGTTTGTCTTCTTTACCAGCATCCTGATAAAAAAAATTTTCATTCTTTTTTAAAGACCTTTTTAAGTCGCTTTTCTCAAATTGATTATTCGAAGCTCACTCCTTTTACAAAGCTTGAAGGTGACCTCTATCGGGAAGGGACATATCTAAATTATTTAGCTGACCCTTTTCTTGGCATCAGTATACTAACTGATACTACCGAGCGTTCTCCCACTTTCTCTTTAAAAGGCTTTGAGAATCGATTTGACATTGATAATTCCCGGGCACTTGCCTATCTTTTTCTTTCAGATTTTCCCTCCTCCCAAGAGGCTTGGGAAATGCTTTTGCAAAGACCACCTCGTCCAGTAGAGTGGACGGAACTTCAAGGCAGGATTGATGGAACAAAAATCTTCGGTTTTGATATTTCTAGAGCTGGTTTTAATTCTCGAGTAAATGCCTTACCAACGATTGATTTTAAAATTCTTTTTATAGATGGAATGATTCAATTTGAGTGCGAAAAAGTCAGCTGTTCTTTTGAGACAGGTCATGACCAGCTCTTTAATCATCTCGTTGTTAAAATGCTCTTAAATTCTCATTCGACCCTCTTAATGGGCCTACTTGATCGTTATGAGGGAAATGTCATGACGTGGGTCAGACCTTCGAATAATAAGCTTATTGATAGAGCGGCACGTTACGCACTGCAAATCCTTAAGAATAAAAACAAGACCCCATCTTATGAAGAAGTTGTTTTGAAGATTTTCGAAGTAATGGAAAACGTTAAAGATAATGAGGCAGTGGTCCTAAAGGTCGTTGAACGTTTCTAGGACCTTTTGTCCTCGTCGTCGTCCTGTTTGATGCCTTTTTTGAAGTTTTTAATGGATTCACCAATTGAGGCACCCAGCTGGGGAAGCTTCTTCCCACCAAAAAGAAGAATGACAATCAAAAGAACTACGACTAATTCACCCATTCCTAGACCCACAGCTCACCTACCTTTGTTTGTATTTTAACCGATAAACTTAATAAAGGCGAGCCAGGTCCATGCCGTATTTACCAGGACTGTAGTTGGCCAGTCTAACGTTCTTAAGTTCCTCATATTTCTTATGATCGTTAGAGAGGGAAGCGAAAGGGAAAATGGCAATCCCACCTCTTGGAGTAAAGTCACCCATAACTTCGATATACTTTGGTTTCATTAATTTAAACAGATCTTTGCAGATCTTTTGAACGCAATCTTCATGGAAATCTCCATGGTTTCTAAAGCTAAAAAGATAGATTTTAAGTGACTTTGACTCAACCATTTCCTTGTCTGCAATATAGTTGATAAAAATCTTGGCAAAATCTGGCTGGCCGGTTTTTGGGCAAAGGGAGGTGAATTCTGTGCAAATGAACGAAGTCCAGGCATCACTATCAGGGTTTTTATTAGGAAACTTTTCTAGAACTTTTGGGGAATATGTTTCAGGGTATTGGGTTGTTGTATTTCCCAAAAGAGTGACAGTACCGAGTTCTTTGTTTTGTCTACCTTCCGTCTTAGCTTTTTTTGCCAAAGGGTCCCCCTATGATACTTTGATTCTAGTCATTTAGCATCATTTATGACAAAAAGATAAGACTCTTTCAACTCAAAGAAGCATATGGCAGATAAAATCAAAGTCATTTTAGGTCAACTAGGTTCCCCCAGGTCAACCAAGGTTTCAGATGTTCGTATGTATCTGAAAGAATTTTTAGGCGACCCGAGGGTTGTAGATATTAATCCGATCCTATGGAAAGTGATACTTAACCTGTTTGTTCTACCTTTTAGACCAAAACGTTCAGCCGAAGCATACTCCAGGATTTACGAAACAGATGGATTTCCACTTGTGACCAATACTCGTAAAGTAGCTGATGCTTTAAGACCCAAATTAGATCACAATTTAGAGCTTAATCATGTTTTTTTACTTTCAAACCCAAGGGCCAATGAGGTTTTGGATGCTTGGGAGAAAGAGGATGTTTATGAAAGGGCCCAGCGAGTTCTGGTACTTCCTCAGTTTCCTCAGTACTCTGAGAGCACTATCGCTTCGGTTGTCGATGCACTTGGAAAGGAATTTAAAAAAAGGGTAAATCTTCCAACGTTTACCGTCGTGAATTCCTATCATCGCTCCAAAGCCTTTATCGATCATTCCGTAAGAAAAATCCGCGAATCTCTGGAGTCCCATCCCGACATAGAAGAAATAGTCATTTCTTTCCATGGGATTCCTCTTCGTCGAGTTATCGACAAAAAGGACCTTTACCTTCTCCATTGTCTTGAGACATTCGAACTCATAAAAGAAAGTTTTAATTCGAAAATTCCGATTAGCATGACCTTTCAATCTCGCTTTGGTTCAGAAGTTTGGCTTGGGCCTTATACCGATGAAACCGTTGTAAAAAAAATTGAGATGGGTGTAAAGAAAATAGGAGTTTACTGCCCGAGTTTCGTTGTTGACTGTTTGGAAACAACAGATGAAATAGGAAATGAGCTTGGTCATGAGGTGCATGAGGCTGGAGGAAGTCTGGTGCATATCCCTTGTGTTAACGCTGATCCAGAGTGGATTGAAGACTACGCTCACTTTATCAATACTTATGCCAATGGGTCGGAAGTCGATCGTCAGAATCTCTTTTATAAAATTGATGCTAAAGAAAGGTATAAAGACGTTATGAAAGTCCAGGAAAAACACGCTCCCACGAAACTTCCAGAAGAGACCAAGAAAATACTAAAGCTCATGTTCCTAACCATGTTTCTTGATCTGGTAGGCTTTTCAATAATTTTTCCCATGTTCCCCGCCATGGCCAAGCACTATCTGGAAGTTGATCGCGATAATTTTTTTCTTTCAGGAATGATGAGTCTTATTTCAAACATTCAATCCATTTCTCTTGGTTCTGATGGGACTCCCCAGATGAGCACTATTGTGCTCTTTGGGGGTCTCCTCGGGGCACTATATTCACTTTTGCAGTTTATAAGTGCTCCCATTTGGGGAGGTATATCTGACAGAGTAGGGAGAAAGCCTGTTTTGTTGATCTCTGTTTTTGGACTATTCATTAGTTATGTTATTTGGTTTTTCTCCGGCTCATTTACCTTGCTCATTCTTGCTCGTTTGATCGGGGGAATGATGTCAGGCAACCTTTCCATCGCTTCGGCAGTCGTTAGCGACATCACTGATGAAAAGAACCGCTCAAAAGGAATGGCCATTATAGGTATTGCTTTCGGCCTTGGCTTTGTTTTTGGCCCGGCACTTGGGGGAATTCTCTCCCTCTACAACCCTTTAGCTCACAATCCCGAGATAGGGGCCCTGGGGATTAATCCCTTCTCCACCCCAGCGGCATTAGCTGGTATTTTGAGTCTCATTAATTTCATAACCATTTGGAAATCATTTCCTGAAACTTTAAAACCAGGAGTCAAAGCTCATATCGAAAGAAGTATGAACCCTTTTAAACTCTTAAGACCACTTCCATATCCTGGAGTAAATCTTACCAACTTTTCCTATTTTTTATTCATCACAGCCTTCTCTGGCATGGAATTTACCCTTACCTTTCTGGCGGTAGAAAGACTTGGTTACACTTCGATGGATAACGCTTACATGTTTATCTTCATTGGCGTTATTCTGGGGCTGGTTCAGGGGGGATACGTGAGAAGAAAGGCCCACACTGTCGGAGAAAGAAAGATGAGCTTTCAGGGACTTCTTATGATTATTCCAGGACTTGTCATTCTTGCCTTTGCCCAAGTTAGTTGGATGCTCTATGCAGGGTTATTCTTCTTAGCAGTAGGCTCAGCAATGACAATTCCTTGCCTTACTGCGCTTATTTCTTTCTATACTCCTTCTCACATGCAAGGGCAGAGCTTAGGTATTTTTCGATCGCTTGGTTCACTAGGAAGAGTCATGGGGCCAATCTATGCATCATTAATTTATTGGAAGTTTGGTTCTATGAATGCTTACTTTATAGGAGCACTTCTTGTTCTTTTACCAGCGACCCTGGTTAGACTTTTGCCGGCACCAATATCAAAAAATGAATCCTAGTCAATGGTCGGTTTCATCTTGTGATTAATAGCAAACATAACTGCCTCCTTAAAGAGCGCCCAAAACTTATCCGTTTCTTGAGGATTTGAGTTGGGAAGTTCGAGGGTATATGTTGGGATGTGGTTATCCTTACCGGCCCAATTCCCGAGGCTTCCCGGAAAAATGGGATAATTCGAAACTTTATAACCTGAGGATTTTTGTGACATCTGCTCTAGGAGTTCTTCCGCTGATTTCCCATGATGGGCCTTGAGGGAAGGGCCATCGTAGTCGAGAATAGTTAGAGGAGCATGGACTGAGATAACCTTATTAGGTCTGTATCTTCTAATTAAGTTCATTTGAAAAATTGTTTCAGGCTCAGTTCCGGCCTTCCGGCCAGGAAACTTTCTCTTATCCTTATTGTAGAGTTCCTTCCATTTTTTATGAGCATCCGCATTCCAGTCTGAAGTGGGGAAGTTCCTATTAACATCGACTCCGGATGAGTTAGTGCGAGTAGGTTTCTTAATAAAAAAAGAATCAGGAGTCACGACTGGTGCGACAACGACGAGCTTATCCAAGAAGGCATGATTAACTTTTAACTCATTCATAAGATCCCAGCAAAACTTTACGGGTGTGATTTCATCTCCATGCACTCCACAGAGAATAAGTGTCGTATTCTCTGCAGCAGCAGTTTTTTCTTCACCAAAGATGGCCCATACAAGTGGAGTGCCACGATGGGATTTTCTAACTGTGGACCATTTAAAATGTTCACATTGTGGGTGGCCCCACTTATAGTCTTCAAACTTTTTACTGAGTTCATAGCAAAAGCCCTGGAGGCTTGGAGTTAATTTAAAGGATTCGGCGACAGAACTTTCTTGGTAACAGTAGGATAAGGAAATGATAATAAAAATAGTGATAAATTTAAATTTCATGGACCTAGTTTATTGAAAGATATAAAAACTGTCTTTATGAATACCATAGTTGTTGTGGCGAAAAATAAGAATACCTATTTCATCAAAAGACTGACTGAAGAAGTCGGAGACCGCGTCTCCTGTTTTGATCCTTGGTCCGATTTTGAATTTCCTAAAGGTCAGCACTACCTGACCCGAACGACTGGTGTCTATGGAAGTGACCTTGATCTTCTTTTATTGAAATCTCTCCCATCAGAATCTGTAATTAACCCTGTACAGGTTCTCGAGCTTTTTCGTAGTAAAAGATCTCAGTACCTGTGGCTTGAAGAAAATAATATTTCTTGTCTGCCCTGGATAAGTGTTAAAGAGCCGGATAACACCATTGAAAAGTTTTTCAGACTTTATCCGGAAATGATCGTAAAACCCCTTAGAGGACAAGGGGGCTGGGGAATAGAGGAATTAAGGTGGAGTGATTTTAAGGCATGGAAAAAAAAGAAGGGTAGCGACTTAGACTACCTTCTTCAGCCCTTCATCAAGGATGCAACTGAATATCGCTACTTTTTTATAAAAAATGAGAACCCAATTGTCCTTGAGCGTAAATCAAAGAGAGGGATCTCGGCCAATTTCCAGAAAAATGGGGTGGCAAAATTGACGACAATATCTTTAAAGTTAACATCTCTACTTCAAGAGCTTGAGGCAAAATCTGGTGCAATTTATGGGGCTATTGATCTTTTAGTAAAAGATAACTCCGCCTATGTTCTAGAGCTTAACGCTGTCCCTGGAATAGAGCAGCTGGAGAAAGTCTCTGGTCAGAATGTGATGAAAAAGATTTTAGGTCAAATAATCGGTTAACTCCTTTAAATTTCACTGCCAAGTTTTGGTGGCACACGGACTCAAGTCTTTTAACTAACCTTCCGATACTAAGGGATGTGATGGTTTAAAGGGGAGTCTCCATGTTGACCAGTTTTTCAGAGTTTAAATACTACCAGTCGTTCCGGGTTCCAGTTGAGTCGCGGGACGATGTTCAATTTCTCGTTGAATATGAGAATGAGTCTGGTCGATTTGAATTTGTAGAAAAAGTTAAACTCATGGATGTGAGTATGACAGGAATTGGCTTCAACACGAGTTCCCCTATGCCGGTTGGAACTATTATACGTTGTTCATTACAGTTCAGAAGACTTCGTTTTGATTTCGGTGCAAGTGTTGTTCGGGCATTTAGGGATGTCAAAAACCCTGACTCGGAATCAATGAGTTACGGCGCCGAGCTAGATGCCGAGGACTACTCAAATATGAAGCGCTTCATCGAGCAATATATTCATTCGCTTCCACCTGAAAGGCTTAAGGACTCCTTAATCCAACTCGCTCTTTCTCAGAGCTACGCATCTGAAAAAGAAGGCTTCGAGATGTTCTCCCTTTTACTTTCCCTTTTTAAAGACATTACTCAGTTTGGAAATAAAGAAAAGTTTGTGGAAAGTATGCTAGAGGAAATCGTTCGAATCCTAAATGGTCAGCGAGCTACGGTCTTTTTGATTAATACCGATACCAATGAACTGGAGGCTGTCGCGGCCTTGGGGCTTGATAAAGAACTCCTAAAATTTGATTACAGGAAAGGAATAGCAGGATCAGTTTTTACAACAGGTGTTTCCCTAAATATTGATACGAAAACTGACAAGGTACGCTTCTCTAAAGAAATTGATAAGATGACGGGCTTTGATACCAGGTCCATTATTTGTTCTCCTATCACTAATCGTGAGGATAAAATCATTGGTGTCATAGAGGTTCTTAATAAGCGAAATGAAGAACGATTTACAGTAGAGGACGAGAAGACGATGAAGGTCCTTGGTCTCATTCTATCTTCTGTGTTTCATAACTATAGTCCTCTATCGGAGAAATCATTAATACGTCGTTTTTCGACCCACCACGATCGGGAGTTTGCCTGGATTGGAAAATCCGCTCAAACTGCTGAGCTTCGTAAGGCCATAGTGAGACTAAAAGATATTGACTCACCCCTCGTAATTCAGGGAGAAAGCGGAGTCGGGAAAAAACTATTTGCTCGAATCGTTCACAATGAAGGTAAAAGAGGACTGGCGCCCTACATAGTCATCAATTGCAAAGGAGTTGATCCTCAGTCTTTAGAGTTTGAACTTTTTGGAGGAAATGGAATTAAGAGCAAGCTTGAAGTTTGTGTAGGTGGTACGGTGGTGTTTGAAGAGATATCTTTTATGCCCCTTCATCTGCAGCAAAAGCTCATGCAAGTTCTTAGTGACCGCCGGATTGCCGAATCTCACATAAGCTTGGATTTCAGAGCAGTCTTTACATCTAGTAAAAATCTTACAGTTTTATTTGAGGAAGAGGGATCGATCAATCCAGAGCTTTACAAGCATATGTTTTCTACTGAAATTCACATTGATCCTCTTAGAAAAAGGGTCCAGGATATTGATGAGCTTATAAGTTTCTACCTCAGAAGAGAATGTAAAAACCAAGGTCTTCTTTTAAAAGAATTTAGTGATTCAGCAAAGGAGCAGCTTCTTAGCTATTCCTGGCCAGGTAATGTCAGCGAACTGGAAAAGGCTATCGAAAAAGCGGTGCTCTACAATCCTAAGTCCCACATAATTTCAGACCTCGGTAGTAAATCCTCACCTATTATTGATATTTCGAAGTCTTCGAATTGTATGCTGGAGAACATTCCTCATGCAGATGATCCTTTAATCCCCTTAAAAGATCGAGTTGCTCTCGTTGAACGCGAAATGATCCTTTCGGAAATCAAACGTCACCGGGGTAATAAGTCTAAAGCTGCTGCAACGATGGGAATATCTAGAGAAGCCTTAAGAAAAAAAATGCTTATGTCTGATGAAATCTTGGAGCAGCTCAAGTCTAACAAACCATTGGATGTGGAGAAAGTAAAGGAAGTTGCTTAAGGCTGTTTAATAGATTTTTTTATCTCATAAAGATTTTTCAATCTCTCTTCAATTTTTCCGATAAGTACTTGTCTCTGCCCACAATGAGGTATGCTTGCAACAGCTTGGAATACTCCTTGCAAATTTCCGTTTCCTGGATCTGTTAGACATTATTGCAGTAGCAATAGTCCTCTATCGTTTTTTCACGATTGTTCACGGGACTCGCGCCTATCAGATGCTTTTCGGGATAGCCGTTCTGTCCATCATTTGGTGGTCTTCTCAGTATTACGAACTGTATTCACTTTCATGGATTCTTCAGAACTTTTTTGACTATCTATTCATCATCTTGATTGTCCTTTTCCAGGATCAGATAAGGAGCGCTCTTGTTTCTATTTCAGGCGCACGCTTTGTTGGACGAAGTGGACGCTCAAAATTTGATCAACAAATTGAAGAAGTTGTGGCCGCCTGCTCGGCCTTGTCTCGAGAGCGAACAGGGGCACTCATTGTGTTTGAAAAAAATCACGGGCTTCTCAACTTTTCATCAACTGGTACAAGACTTGATTCTCGAGTTCACTCGGATATAATCTATTCAATTTTTCAATCTAAATCTCCTCTCCATGATGGGGCCATTATTATTTATAAAGGTTTCATTCAAGCAGCAGGTTGCTTCCTTCCACTTTCTAAGAATGTAGAGATTGATCGTCATTATGGTACCCGCCATCGAGCAGCACTAGGGATCACTGAGATTACTGACGCGGTAGTGGTAACAGTTTCTGAAGAGACTGGACGTATTAATATTTGCTACAACGGGATCTTTCATTATATGGAAAATGAAGAACAACTTCGCAAGTTCTTACGGAAGTTCCTTTTGGAAATTGACCGCGTTGGAAGTGAATCTTTTCTTGGACATGCTTCATGAATGTGAAAGGTCACATCCGCAAGCATTCCTTAAAATTGATCTCCCTTGTGCTATCTCTATTTATTTGGATTTATGTACTTAATTCAGAAAAAATAAAATTTGAGAAAACAGTCGAGCTTGATTACATTTTACCTGTTGATATGATGTTCGCTTCTAAGCCTTCACAAGAAGTCACATTTTTGATTGAGGGGCCTAGGGCGTTTGTTAGAACTGTTTTGGAAAGATCAGATCGAATGATCATAGATCTCAATAAGATTAACTTTAAACGACAGCTACAATTTTCAATGGACATTAACTCCGCTGAACTCAACTTGCCGATCGGCATGAAAGTGGAGAGAGTTATACCACGAAAAATAAATATTTCTCTCGAGAAAAAAGTCAGTAAAATAGTTCCTTTAAAAGTTCAGTTTCAGGGACAGTTACCGGAGTATTTATCGATTCTAAAATTCTATACAGAACCTCAAGAAGTGGAGGTTTACGGACCTCGCTCTATTGTTTCAAAGCTCAAAGAGCTTCCTCTCAAACCGGTCGATCTTGAAACCCTTGAAGGACAGGAGCAAATTCAAGTGGAGGCCCAGCTTTTAGATGAACGGCTCAGCATTAATGGAGGCTTTGGCATTAAACTGTTTTATCAACTGAAGGCTGCTCGTTCGAACTTAACTTTAAACCATGTTGCCGTGAAATTTATATCTGAAAACCGTATTGTCACTAGTTCAATTAAATCAGCAAAAGTGAAGGTTTTTGTTGGTGATAAAGTCATGAAAAACCGATCAAATGTATCTTCCTCTGTTCAAGTTTTAGCAGAGATTCCCTCCGACGCCAGGGGCAAGATATTGGTGCCTTTGAAAGTCGTTGTTCCTCCTACTGTTCATCTGGTGGAGGTTACGCCAAAGACCATTATTGTGAATGTAAAATAAACTGCTATATTTATAGCTTAAAATTGATCTTAGGAAAGTGAGTTTAATGATGTCTCTACGAAAATTATTCGGCACTGATGGTGTCCGGGGCAAGGCAAACCTATATCCAATGACAGGAGAAGTGGCGTTTGTCTTAGGTCGGGCTGTAACTAGTTATTTTCAACAAAACCTAAACCGAAAACCACTTATTATAATTGGTAAAGATACCAGGCTTTCTTGTTACATGCTTGAACAGGCATTCTCATCCGGAGTTTGCTCTCAGGGAGGGAGGGCCATCTTGACTGGGCCTCTACCGACTCCAGGAGTTGCTTTCGTGACTCAAAGTATGCGTGCTGATGCCGGAGTCATGATTTCAGCCTCGCACAATTCCTTTGAGGATAATGGTATTAAGATTTTTGATCGAACTGGTCACAAACTCCCTGATGAGATAGAGCTCGAACTTGAAAAAATGGTTCTTGATCCTTCGCTGATCCAGCAGAAGTTGGGTGACGAACTTGGGAACGCTAAACGCCTTGATGAAGTCATCGGGCGTTACATCGTTCATACGAAAGCAGCACTTTCGCCACAGTATTCACTTGAAGGTTTGAGGGTCGTTGTCGACGGTGCTAATGGGGCTGCTTACAAGCTTGCTCCATTGGTTTTTGAGGAGCTTGGGGCGGAGATCATTGCCATCGGAAATGCACCGAACGGAACCAACATAAACAAAGGGTGCGGGGCGCTCCACCCTCAACTTTGTGCAGAAAACGTTAAGCGTTACCGAGCTGACCTTGGAGTCTGCCTTGATGGAGATGGAGATCGATTGACGATCGTGGACTCTTCTGGAAGTGTCATTCATGGTGACAAATTGATTGGTCTTTGTGGAAAGTTTTTAAAAGACAACCAAGAAGTTGGACCTACTAATGAAGTCGTAGGCACTGTCATGAGTAACTTTGGTTTAGAATACTTTCTAAAAGAAAAAGGCTTGAACTTCGTTCGAACCCAAGTGGGTGATAGGTATATCGTTGAACACATGAGACAAAGTGGCGCTCTTTTTGGAGGCGAACCATCGGGGCATATGGTTTTTAAGCGTTATTCAACTACTGGTGATGGAATTCTCGCTGCGCTCAAGGTCATAGAAAGTATCAAGTTTTATGATAAGGACTTATCCGAGTTAACCAAGGAAATAGAACTCTTTCCTCAGGAGATGAAGAACGTCATAGTTGTTAAACGAGTTCCATTTGAAGAAGTTGTTGAGATCAAAAAGGCTATGCTGAGTGCTGAAGAGAAGCTCGGGAAAGAAGGAAGAATTCTGCTTCGTTACTCGGGCACTGAGACTTTGGCAAGAATCATGGTCGAGGGTCGTGATTCCAAATTAGTGAGTCACCTTTGTGCTGACCTTGCGGATGCTGTTAAAAAATCTCTTGGATAAGGTGACATGAAAACTGCTCGTCTTGGTGTAAATATTGATCACGTCGCAACTCTTCGTCAACAAAGAGGCGAGTTTTATCCGGAAGTTCAGAGGGCCGCAGAAGTTTCCCTTGCAACTGGCGCTTCCCAGATTACGATTCATCTACGTGAAGACCGAAGACACATCCAGGATCGGGACTTACCGCAGATCCATGACATTTGCCGCAAATTTGGTCTCCCCCTTAATCTCGAAATGGGGTCTTCTGCCGAGATGATTAAAGTCGCCGTTAAGGAACGTCCAGAATGGATTTGTCTTGTTCCCGAAAAAAGGGAGGAGAAAACCACTGAGGGGGGACTTGATTTGATAGACAACGATAATTATCAAAAAATAAAGTTGGCCTGTGAGGCCATAAAAGAAGGATCACCAAGTACAAAGATTTCTTTATTTGTCGAAGCAAATGAAGAGGTTCTTGGTCGTTGCTTATCCTTATCAGGGGATGCAGTAGAGATTCACACTGGTCATTACGCCAAAGATTTTCTACTTCAAAATAATATTACTTCACATCTTGAGAAATTTCGAAAAGGGTCTCAAATGATGAAAGAACAGGGCTGGGGATACCATGCCGGTCATGGTCTAACCTATGGTTCACTCAAGCCCCTCTTGCAGGAGGGAGATTTTGAGGAGTACAACATCGGTCACTGGATTGTTGCTGAGAGTGTTTTTATTGGACTTGGGCATGTCGTAAAAGAAATGCTTACCCTCATTAATAAGTATCCCTTGAGAGGCAAATCATGAGAATTGTGACCCATGAAGAAATGAAAGAATTGGAAAAGCTCGCTCAGATTAAGTTCCAATTCCCTGAGAAGCTTATCATTGAAAACGTCGCTCTCCTAGGTGCTAAAGCGATCGTAAAAAAACTTGGACCTGAAATTGAATTAGGAGAACTCATTTTCATGATTGGTAAAGGTTTTAATGGTGGCACTGGACTTGCCATTGCCCGGCACTTGGCCAGCATGGGCCACGAGACCAGAGCGTTTCTTCTTTTTGAAGAAAAAGACTGCTCTCAAGAAGTCAAAGATCAACTTAAAATTGCTAAGGCTTATGGTGTTAGGACTGCCCAGATCGATGAAGTCTCGGCCTTAGAAGGATACTTCCAGCAAAATTCTCTTCCAAAAATTATCATCGATGCTATTTTTGGAACGGGGGTCAGACTGCCACTCTCTCAACTTCTTTATGACGTGATTAACCTCATCAACCAAGAGAAGGCATATACAATCTCATTAGACATTCCGACTGGGGTTGAAGGTGATTCTGGACGAATACAGGGTAATGCTATCTCTGCAGAATTGACTCTCGCCGTTGGTCTTCCCAAGTTAGGCTATTATCAAGCCGATGGAGCTAGACTTGTTGGAGAAGTTGAAGTCATTCCCTCGGGTCTTCCAAGGCAAATAGTTGAAAATCAGGGAAATAAGTTTCTCATCGATAAGGATCTTAAAAATGAACTTCCTCCAGCGCGCAACAAATTCGGGGACAAAAAGCTCTTCGGACATACTCTTGTCTTAGGAGGCTCCCATGGTCTGACAGGCGCTCTTGTGATGTCCAGTACAGCAGCTTTAAAAGTTGGAGCTGGTTTAGTAACGGCTTCTACCTGGGAACCTCAATACCAGGAATTCATCTCAAGACTAATTCCTGAAGTTATGACTGGTTTTATTCCTACTGACCAGGGAAAATGGGGAAAGCTGATTAAAGATCTTGAAAAATATGATTCTATCGTTATCGGACCTGGCCTAGGCCGGTCCTTAAGATCACGTGCACTTGTTCTTGAGATTCTTAATAATTTCTCTGGACCTGTGGTGCTTGATGCTGACGGCATCAATGTGCTTAACATCAAAGATGATGCTGAAGTTTTCCGGGTCCGGAACGCTCCCACATTAATGACTCCCCATTTTGGAGAATTTGCCAGATTCTCTGGAGTCGAGTTCGAAGAGGTTCAAAACAAACCCTACTATTTTCTCAAAGAGACAATCGAAATAATAAATTGTTCAGTGATTCTTAAGGGTCCTTGTACATATCTTGGATTTCCTAATGGCAAAACTTTCTTTAATTTTTCTCCAAATGATGGCATGGCGACGGGTGGTGTTGGTGACGTCTTAGCTGGCATTCTTGGAGGATTTATTGCTCAAGAAGCGAATTTGAAGAAGCGGGATTCCCTTTACAATATCTATGAGAACCTAAATCGAACAATTCTTCTTGGCGTTCTGATCCACACCTGGTCAGGAAAGTTTGCATCTCAAAAATTAGGGGTAAGACCTATGACTGCCACAAGTTTGATTGAAGCATTCCCAGAAGCCTTCAAGGCTCTGGATGAATTACTTAAAGAATAGATATGCAGAAGAAGCTAATCAGAGAATGGAAAAAAGTTTTTAAATCTGATCTTTCATATATTGTCTATGAACTAAAAGATCATACGAAGATTCCCTGCATGATTATTTTGGAAGGGGAATTAGGGGCCGGTAAAACGACTTTTATTCAAGCTTTTCTTGGGGATCATGGAGGCTTGAGTCCTACCTACTCCATACTATCTGAAGCAAAGCAGGTCCTTCATGCTGATCTCTATCGAATAGAAAAAAATGAAGATATTCTCCAACTTGAAATTCCCACCTATCTAGAGGATAAACAATATTTTTTCGTTGAATGGGGAATGAAGTTCGCGCGTCGGCTTATCAGAGAATTACCAGAAAACTTTTCTAATTATCTTTTAGAGATCACTATTAATGAATCTTCGGGTGATCATCATGATGATCCCTCCAGAAACTTTGCCCTTTACTCAGTCGCTGATGATTAAGTGTTTTTGTCGGAATTTTTTGCCGGAGTCAAACTGACATCTATCTTGACAAAAGTTGCTTAAGTGTCCGAATTTAAATGTTCTTATTGATGTGCTTAGAGGCTATGAAAAAAATAGAGAAATGTTTCAGATTTAAAAGTTGACGTGAGAAAAAAGAAAAGGTCATACTATTTAGGAGATATTTAGTCTGGATTGTTGTGAGCGACATTCAGAGTAAATTCTCTCGGGCGACAAGGATGGTTTCGGAGCCCGATCAAAAATTACCAACTTTTTTGGATTTATGGAGGAAGACAATGAGACTTACATCTAAAGGCCGTTACGCAGTCCGAGCAATGCTTGACCTTACTTTCCACTCAAATGGAAATCCAGTAAGACTTCAAGAAATCTCAACAAGACAATCAATTTCTCTTCATTACCTTGAGCAGCTTTTCAGAAAGCTTCGTACAGGCAAGGTTGTGAAGTCAGTTCGTGGCCCAGGTGGAGGCTATGTGCTAGCTCGCTCTCAAGACGAGATTTCAGTTAAAGACGTTCTTGATTGCGTTGGTGAAAACATCAACCCTGCTCGTGACATTCTTGGAATACCAAGCTCTGGTATTGAAATCATGAAAGATGAGTCAGGAAACGACATCAACGCTATCGTTGATACTAAAGAGTTCAATTTGACTAAATCATACTTCGAAAACCTTGGTACAATTATGCAAGACTATCTTGCAACCACGACCCTTGGTGACCTTGCTAGGAAAGGTGCAGGCGCAGCTTTCTCTACAGCTGCCAATGAGGCTGGTGGAAAAGAGTCCGTTATTCGCCAGAATGTTGGAGAGATGAATCAGTAAAAACTGGTTTAAATAACCAGTGCGAACTGGTATACCATCTCTGGTGAATCTCGAACGTCTTTACCTCGACTATAACTCAACATCGCCACTCTCCCAGTCAGTTAAAAACTGGTTGAAGAGTGGCGATTTTCTTTTTGCTAATCCAGCAAGTCAGCACACTGATGGCAAAGCTTCTCGAAAGTGTATTAATGAAGCAAGGAATTTGATTTATAAAACCTTCAATGAAACAGAAAATAACTCAAAGTTATTCTTTCACTCCGGTGCCACTGAAGCCTTTCATACTTTTGCTTATTCTTTTTCGGAAATGGCCAGACTTTCAGGAAAGGAGCTACTTATTTGTTTTTCCAGAGTTGACCATCCCGCCGTCATCTCTCTAGAAGATAAGTATTATGGTTCTCACGTTAAATTTTTTGAGCTTCAAAGAGATGTAGATCTTCATTATAAGCATGATTTTAATTTTGAGGCCTTAAAAGACAAGAAGGATAATAATCCTAATCTTATTATCCTCTATCATCATCTTTGGGTTCATAACGAAACTGGCCAGGTTTCTCCTCTGGAATCCCTCGAGCGATTTAAGTCTATTCCTGATCTTTACGTCCACGTTGATGCAGTTCAAGCGCCTGGAAAAATCTTCGACTGGCAGAAACTTTCGGTTGGAGATGTCTGGACCTTCTCGGCCCATAAGTTCGGATCATTGAAGGGAATTGGCTTTACTTTCTTTCGGTCTGATATCAGCTATCATCCTTTGATATGCGGAGGTGGACAGCAAAGTAATCTCCGCTCCGGAACAGAAAATGTTCTTGCTATCAAAAGTGTCTCCCTGGCACTCAGTGATCTTCTCTCAGTGGACATCGGTTTGACTCTCCAGTTTAGAAATCATTTAGTGAATTTTCTAAAACGTCATCTTTCAGGGAAAGGAGCGGTTTTAGATGATCAACATCCTAGGGCAAGTAACACTATTTATTTTTACCTTCATCACTTAACGAGTGATATCGCTCTTGCTCTTTTCGATCTTCATGGATTAGAAATTAGTGCAGGGTCCGCTTGCACTAGCGGTACCGCCCGTCCTAGTGGAGTGATGGTGCAAATGGGAATTGGCCAATATGCTAAGAATGGATTAAGAATTTCTTTGCCTTTTCATATGAACGAAGAATTTCTCAATCAAGTTCGTGAAAGATTTTCCCAAGTTTTAAGTAAGTTATAATGTTTTCGTTATGGGGTATTGAAGTTAGTAGTTCTAGGGAAAAGTTTCTATCAAAAAAGACTAGTCTTCAAACTGAATATCTTCTGTAATCACTACGCCGTCGGCAAGACGATCTGATTTTTCTTCAATAAAGTCAAAATGGATGGTTTCGAGACCCTCGAAGGTCTCATCAAATGCGATGGTAATGGTGGTGGGGGCCATGCTCATAAGAGAGTTGAGGTAATAGTTTTTGCCAAATAACTGAATCGCCTGTTCATCTTCAGTGATGTGCCTGTAGTCAGATTCGTCAATCAGAGGATTGTGGGAAGTATTTTTGACAATAATTGCGCCCTGAATCTTTTCTTTAGGGAGATCTTTTGTCATTCCCCAAGTGGCCAGAGGAAAGTAATCTAAGTGGAAAGTTGAGTTACCGTAGGCAAGTCTTCTGGGGACAAGAAGTCGACCCATGAATTTTCTGGTTGTTTCATCTTTGGCCTTTCTTGCCAGTTTTTCGGCCAAAAGGGAGTCTTCAATTCTTATAATGTAGTGACCCGGATGTTTGGTGGACCTGAAGAGAATGTATTGAAAAGCAATGCTAAACAAGGTGAAGAGTTTTTGCTGGTTCAGATGAAGATGCTTGTACCGAGATTCGACTAGGGTTTTAA
Source organism: Halobacteriovoraceae bacterium (assembly GCA_040382195.1). Lineage (GTDB taxonomy): Bacteria > Bdellovibrionota > Bacteriovoracia > Bacteriovoracales > Bacteriovoracaceae > Peredibacter. Next base: position 123,156 of record JBEIFX010000003.1, read on the forward strand.
CAGCTTCGTAGAGGGTTGATTTATCAAGATCTTTTTTTCCAGACATACCCTTTTTTCGTTCAAAAATCGTCTTTTGGCAACTAGCAAAAAGCATCCACAAGTGGGCGAAAAGAATTGACGGTTGGGGAAGGTTTCCCTTATGATGCAGGCTAAAAAAATTTGGAAAATCTAACCCCCCTAGACCATTTGGAGTACAGATGAGTATTGACAAGAACCTGTCCAAGACCAGAAACATTGGGATCTCTGCCCATATTGACTCTGGGAAGACAACGCTATCAGAACGCATCCTCTTTTACTGCTCTAAGATTCACAAGATTGAAGACGTAAAAGGCGGCGGTGCGGGAGCTACCATGGACCACATGGAGCTTGAAAAGGAAAAAGGTATTACAATCACTTCAGCGGCTACAACCGTTGAATGGACTGGTATTGATAAGAAAGGTATCAAGTACGCAGAAGGCGACGAGAAGTCGATCAAGGTTAACCTTATTGATACTCCGGGACACGTGGATTTCACTGTTGAAGTCGAGCGTTCTCTGCGCGTTCTTGATGGAGCAATTCTCGTTCTTTGTTCGGTTGCTGGTGTTCAATCTCAGTCAATCACTGTTGACCGTCAGATGAAACGCTACCGAGTTCCTCGTCTTGCATTCCTTAATAAAATGGACCGGATGGGAGCTAATCCGTTTAACGGAACAAAGGCCCTTCGAGAGAAACTTAACCATAATGCCGTTCTCATGCAGCTTCCCATCGGTGCTGAAGAGAATTTTAAAGGAGTGATTGATCTGATCACAATGAAGGCTTACTACTTTGACGGTGACAATGGTGAAAACGTCCGTGAGGAAACTATCCCTGGTGATCTAGTGGATGCTGCTCAAAAGGCACGTGAGGAACTTCTGGATACGGTTTCGGCTTTTGATGATGCTATGATGGAGGCCATCCTTGATGGTAAAGATATCTCTGAAGAGCAAATTCACTCTGCTGTTAAAAAAGGTGTTCAGACCCTTGCTTTCACTCCAGTGTTCATGGGATCTGCTTTTAAAAACAAAGGAGTTCAGCTTCTTCTAAATGCTGTTGCCCGTTATTTACCTTCTCCAGTAACTTGTGAAAAGCCAAAAGCGATTGATTCAAATACTGGGACTAAAGTTGAGCTTCTTCCTGAGTTTGATAAGCCGCTTGTTTGTATGGCCTTCAAAATAACGGATGAGCAGTTCGGACAGCTTACTTATACACGCATTTACCAAGGGACCCTTAATAAAGGAGACACCCTTGTGAATACTCGAACAAAGAAAAGAGTTCGAGTCGGCCGTATCGTAAGAATGCACGCTAATGACCGGGAAAATATTGACTCTGCATCTGCTGGAGACATTATTTCTATGATCGGTGTTGACTGTGCTTCCGGTGATACTTTTGTTCAAGAGGATGGTGGAGTTGATCATCTTTCCTGTGAAGGAATGCACGTTCCAATCCCCGTAATTGAGCTATCTATCAAGGCTAAAGATAAAGAGATGCAGGCCCGTATGTCGAAAGGCCTTCAGCGTTTCATAAAAGAGGATCCGACTTTTCACCTTTTCACAGATGAAGAGTCTGGTGAAACACGTATCGCTGGGATGGGTGAACTCCACCTTGAAATTTATGTCGAACGTCTAAAGCGTGAATATAAAGCAGAAGTAGAAGTTGGCGCTCCGCAGGTCAACTACCGTGAAACAATTCGTGGTGAAGCTAAGCTAGAGTATACCCATAAGAAGCAGACGGGTGGTTCGGGTCAGTTCGCTAAAGTTGCAGGTAAGATTAAGCCTCTTTCACCTGAGAGGAAAGAGCGTGAAGATCAAACTTACCGTTTCGTAAATGAGATTAAGGGTGGTGTAATACCAAACGAATTCATTCCATCTTGTGACCGTGGTTTCGGCGACGTTATGAACAAAGGTCCACTTGCAGCTTTCCCAGTAATTGACGTTGAAGCTTACCTCCAAGACGGTCAATACCACGACGTGGATTCGTCTGACATGGCGTTCCGTATTGCTGCTCGTATGGCAATGAGAGAGGCGATTAAAAATGCCAATCCAATCCTCCTTGAACCAATTATGAAGGTTGAAGTAGAAACACCACAAGAGTATCAAGGTTTCGTCATCGGTGATTTATCATCTCGTCGCGGGGTGATTCTTGGATCTGAAACAACAGAAACAGGGGATGCGATCATTAACGCTCACGTTCCTCTTTCTGAAATGTTTGGCTACGCCACGGTTCTACGTTCCGGTACTGCTGGTAAAGCAGGCTATTCGATGGAGTTTGCCAAATATGAACCATGTCCATCCCACGTTCAGGAGAAGGTTATGGTCGCTAGAAAGGACAAGCTTGCCGAAAGAGCTGAATAATTATTTCATTTTCTAATTCTTAGAAAGACCTGGATGAAAATCCGGGTCTTTTTTATTTACACCTAGTCTTAGAGCATGTATTAGCTAGACTTATGATTGAAACGTCTATGCTCCAGGTGCTTATTGCCTTATCACATAATGAAAATATTTCTAAAGCGGCTGAAGAGTTAAATGTCACTCAATCCGCTGTTTCTCAGGCCTTAAAGAATCTTGAATCCAAGGTTGGCTTTCCAGTTGTTACCCGTCAGGGGAAGTCGGTACAACTGACTGACAATGGAATGCGTCTTGCGAAGGTCGCTAAGCAATATTTTAAAAGAATTGAAGAAACTATTGAACAAATTCACCTTGAGAATCATGAGATCAAGGGGAAGCTTCACGTTGGCTCTCTTTATGGCCTGGGAAAAACATGGCTCTCTAACCGTATGATGGGTTTTCTGGCCACCTACCCTGAACTAGAAGTCCGACTTTCGATGGATTTCCCAGAAAATATCGTCAAAAAGTTTGAACAACATGAAATAGATTGTCTCATCATGCCTGATTACCTAGTGCCTGCATTTGCCTAAAAAAAAGATCTCCACCATGAGTACACGACTCTGGTGTTCTCAGAGAAGTTTAAGATAACAAAAGACTCTGAACTAAAAGACATTTTAAATTTTCCAATCATCTTTTATGAAAATAATGACCCTAACTTTTATCGCTGGTGTCGTGAAAAGTTTGGTGTTGTTCCTCGAAATATTAAACCGCGTTTGGTAGTAAACTCTTTCGGACAAATGCTCCAGGCGGTAAATGAAGGACTTGGACTGGCGGTTGTTCCAACTCATGTTTTAAAGAGGTCGCACTATAAGGCCAATCTTCAGACCGTTGGAAAAGATTTCGAAATTTTAAGTAATAAAGTCTCTTTTGCTTTTCATGCTGATGAAGCTCAGAGCTATAAAATTAAGGAACTTTTCAAGTTCTTACAGGAAGTGACCAAGGAGCTCTGAGTTCCCCAGGTTGATTCTCGTAGAATTAATGATCTAATTTTTTATAATGCTTCTATGGATCAAAAAAAAATAGACTTTCGATTACCTGCCTTTTTTTTGCCAATACTTCATGACCTTCACCAAGAAGGTTATACTGTGACTCTGGTAGGGGGGGCAGTTAGGGATTATTTTCTTTTTGGTCAACTTGGACTAGATTGGGATATTGAAATTTCTCATCAGGTCTTAGCGTTTGAAAAAGGTGCTTGGAAGGATTTAGGTAAGAGATTATCTCCTTATGGTAAGCTCAGTTTCCTACCCTATGAAATCATCCGTCTCCAGATTGAAGCTCATCAATTGGAGCTTTCACCTCCCCGTATAGAGCATTTCCACAAAGATCGAGCTGGACATTCAAATTTTGATGCGGAATTTAAATTTAAACTTCCTTTCAACGAGGCAGTTCTTCGAAGAGATTTTACGATCAATTCTATGGGCCTTAGAATTCAAAGTCCGAAAGAGATAGAGCTTTTAGACCCTTTGGATGGAATGAGACATTTACGAGAAAAAGTTCTTCATTTTGCGGGGCCTGATTTTGGAAAAGACCCTGTTCGTTTTCTTCGAGCTCATCGATTTGCTAATCGTTTAAAATTTACCTTCTCAAAGGAGCTTACAGATATTTTGGAAACGATGTCCCTTAAAGGGATTACCCCGACTTACTTTTGGGGTGAGCTTAAAAAGTCCCTAGATCCTGTAAATTTTCTTTCCTTCCTGGCCCAGGATAGAAATAAAGATCTCCAACTTCCTTTGGACAAAATGTTCACCTCCAAGGTGCCAAAGTTAAAAGAGGTACTTACGGATCCCAGAAAGCACGAGACTTGGATCATTGCATTGGAGTGGGTTGGCATTCCTTCTGGACCTTGGGTTAGTTATTTCAATTTAGCTGAGGATACTTCCCGCAGGCTGGCCCGCTGGGCCCTGATGTCGAGAGATTTTTGTCATATCAGTCCTGAAAGTTTTCACGGAGAGTTTGAGATAGTTCTGGAAAATAGCGCTTTTGAAAAGCTCTTTGATTGGTATTTCACCACAAAGCAGCTATTTCAGAAATATCCCGATCTCCCTTTTTTAAATATGATTCAGGATTTTCTTCCAAATTGGATTCATATTTTTCGGTTTGAACCTCCTAAAGAAGTCAAACACATTGATCCTCCCTTAAGGGCAAAGTACCAAGTTTGGAATTTATGTCAGCGCCTGTAGTTTACACTCTTGAAGAAAAGCATCTATTTCAGGTACGGGAAATCTTTTTTGAGAGCTCAACTCGAAAAAAATTTGAAGACGAAAAGTCTCGGGAAGCTTTCTTTGAAAAATATCTGGGCCACTATCTGACTCACTTTCCCTCATTAGCGAAAGTGGCGACTCTAAAAGATAAAGTGCTTGGCTATGTGGTTGCAGCGCCTAGGAGTGATGATAAAGATCTTTTTGTCCTTCAGCCTCACCTGAAATTATTTATTCATCACTTTGACAAATTTCCCTCTCACCTCCATATGAACTGTGACATCACCGCCCGCGGACAAGGGGTTGGCTCTCTTCTCATCGAAACCATAGTTCAAGAGCTCATACATCAAAATATCAAGGGTTTACACGTCATGACTGGGCCAAACTCTCAAAATAGGTCATTTTATCGAAAGCATGGCTTCATCTTTGAAGCCGAGGAAGATTTTCATGGATCAGCTATTCTTTTCATGGGTCGGGTAATGAGTACCAATTCACTTTGACAGATGTTGCTGTAAAAATTTAAGCTTCCCAACATTCTAAAACCTGGATGGTTAGTTTATGAAATTATTTTTAGTTTCTCTTTTCTTGCTCATTCAATTTTCATTTGCCCAGGAAGTGACTCCCACTGCTCTTTTTACCCAAAGTATGCAGTTTTCGGATGACCTTAACTTAGAAAACCTGGATCTTGCGATTTCTCGTCAGCTCAGATCTTATGATCAAATAGGTCTTAAAGGAACCATTCAATTCGGGAAGACGGTTTACCCAAAGACTGTTTTGAGAGAATCACTTCTTCTTTTGAAAGAAATTTCAGATTCGATGAAATCTTGCTTGAAGACCAATATTGAAGATGTTTGTCTTAAACTCATGAACCTAGATCTCAATAAAAAATTTACCATCTATGTTCCCGTCCCTTCTGAAGGAGAAGCAGGTTTTGGCAAAAAAGAAACCACGAAATTCACTTCTTATTACTCTCCCGATGTTACTGGATCTCGCGTTCAAACCGAGAGGTTCAAACGCGCCATTTTTAGAAAACCAACTTCTCCTCATGACAACTACACGCGGGTTGAAATTGATTACCAAAATGCACTAGCGGGTAAAGGTTTTGAGATCTTTTGGGTGGAAGATTCTTTTTTTGACCTTTATCTTCTTCATGTTCAAGGGGGGGGAAGGATCAATATCATTAATCCTAATGGAACTAAAGAAATAAAGTATCTCTCCTACAATGGTAAAAACTCTCGACCGTTTCAGATGATTTATAAATATATGAGAGAGAAGGGGTACCTTCGTGCGGATAATTCCGGGGTTCCTGCTCAGAGGAAGTTTTTGGAAGAAAACCCTGATAAAGAAGAGGAGATCTTTGGAACCTGTCCCTCGTATGTCTATTTTAAAGAGTCAGATGAGGAGCCAGTTGGACTTAATAATATTCCTCTAACCGTCGGCCGCTCTTTGGCGATTGATTCTCGAACCTATAAAACAATGGGCCTTATCAATTTTGTTAAGACAATAAAACCTACGCACATTAATGAAAATGGCAAAGTGGTGAAAGTTCCTTTCTCAAGATTTTTTATTGCCCAGGACACTGGCGGCGCTATTCGAGGTAACGCCCGTTGTGATCTCTATTCAGGGTATGGACCTATGGCGGAGCTTACGGCTTACAATACGAATGAATTGGGCGAACAGTATTTCCTGATAAAGAAATAGATTTAAAAGCTAAGCAGGATTTTCCGAATCAAAAAAAGTGACTTCAAGGTTCGGAAAGTCCTTTTTTACTCTTCTCATCAAGGCCAGTGGTCCAAATTTTTCTGTGGCATGGTGACCTCCAGCGAAGTAATGAATACCGGCCTCAATTGAATCATGCCAGTTATACTCAGAAATTTCTCCCGTGAGGTAAGCATCTAATCCGTCTTTAAGTGCCTCTACCCATTCATTATTTGCTCCACCAGTTATGATACCGATGCTTTTGATAGTTTTTTTCTCATCAGGTGACGCCAGAACAATGGGATGTTTTAAAATCTGCTCCAATTCTTCTTTCAAGTCCTTCGCTATTTTGGGGGTGAGAAAGACTCCCTTAATACCCAAGGGCTGTTTTTTGTAAATGGCGAAGGGCTCCACATTTGTGAGTCCTAGCTTTTGCCCTAGAGAAGTCGCGTTCCCCACTTCCAAGTGGCTGTCTAGGGGAAGGTGATAAGCAAAGAGATTGAGATCATTTTTTATACATAGTTTTATTCTTTCTCCCCAAGCTCCGGTTATGGATCTTGCTCCCTGATGTTTCCAGAAAATTCCATGATGCACAACCAAACCATCAGCACCCCAGTCAATGGCCTTTTTGAGAGAATCTTGGGTCGCCGAGACGGCAAAAGCTAAACGCTTCAAATCCGTTTTGCCTTCAACCTGGAGCCCATTAGGAGCGTAATCTTCAAAAATACCCGGGGAGAGAAGATGATTTAAGTAAGTTAGAAGATTTCCTTGAGTCACAAGCATGGTGTTTCCTTTTCAATTGGATTTCATTTTTATACAATTTTGTCGTGTAAAACAAAGGATTCCAAGATGAAATTTAAACCTGGGTTAGTTTTTGGTTCTGCTCTAACAGACCTATATCAATATGCGAAAGAAAACAAATTTGCCCTTCCTGCCGTAAATGTCATCGGCACTGATTCAGTCAATGCTGTGCTTGAGACCGCCAAGATCGTTAATTCTCCCGTGATCATTCAATTTTCGAATGGTGGAGGTCAGTTCTATGCCGGTAAAGGTCTTAAGCTGGAGAGTGATAAAGGAGCTGCCCTTGGGGCCATATCTGGTGCTCATCACATCCATCTGATGGCCGAGGCTTACGGAGTACCAGTTATTATCCATACTGACCATGCGGCTAAGAAACTTCTTCCGTGGATTGATCATATGCTGGCCGCTGGCGAAGCCCATTACAAGTCTCAAAAGAAGCCTCTTTTTTCTTCTCATATGCTTGATCTTTCTGAAGAATCACTGGAAGAAAACGTTGAAATTTCTGCTAAATACTTTAAGCGCATGAACTATATTGAGAGTGGGATTGAAATCGAGCTAGGAGTGACAGGGGGAGAAGAGGATGGTGTTGACAATACAGATGTTGATAATTCCAAACTCTACACTCAGCCCGAGGATGTAGCCTATGCTTATTCCCGTCTTCGTGAGGTCAGTTCGAACTTTACCATTGCTGCCTCCTTTGGGAATGTTCATGGAGTCTATAAGCCTGGAAATGTTAAACTCTCACCAATCATACTTAAGAACTCAAACGATTTTGTTCAAAAAAAATTCGCTACCTCTTCAAGACCTGTATCATTTGTTTTCCATGGAGGTTCAGGTTCACTTCAGTCAGAGATCCGAGAGGCCATCGACTATGGAGTAATAAAAATGAATATTGATACGGATATGCAGTGG
>JBEIFX010000004.1:0-128750 GCA_040382195.1 Halobacteriovoraceae bacterium
GGTGAGAAAAGTTAACAATTACTATTTCGCCCGCTTTGGGACAAAAAGCGAACCGAACTTAACTGACAATTGGTTTGTCCTCATCAAGCGAGGAGATAAGTTTCTTTATTATGACTTTGCCAGAGACTTTGATCCTTAGGCTAAATAGCTGACGATGAAAACTCGGTGACGCGACGCCCTCCGGGCAAAAATCTTCTTTTGAGTTTGTTTATTCGTCTGTTCCAAAGGTAAAATCATAAGAAAATTTGAAGTGGTGCCCAAGACGAGACTCGAACTCGTACGGGTTATTCACCCGAGGGATTTTAAATCCCTTGTGTCTACCATTCCACCACCCGGGCATGAAGAAAAGTAGAGTTATGATGTTATGTTATTGAGATTATGTCAATTGAAAAGCCTCTCACTCTGTGCTGTTCTGCTGATTCAGTCATGCTCTTGGAACACGAAGGAAAAGGGAAGAGAGATTCTCCAAAGTCCCACCCCTCGATGGTTTAGCGTGAACGAGAAGCACTCGCTTCAGGATCGAGAAGGAAAGCCACTCCCTCATTTGTTTTATGATGTTTATCCTGAGTTCAGTCGGGAACGACAGACTGTTAACGTAATCGTTACGACTCCCCAGAATTCAAAAGATGGCTATTCGCTGGATCTGAGTTCAGGTCAAAGGCACTACTCTCATACTTATTGTCAACAGAAGGATGTTTGGAAAGAATACCCAAAAGATCTCTATCGTCCTCCTTTTTCTGTAGCAGTGATACCCAGGACTCTTGATCAACTTGGTGGGCCTCAAAAAGTAATTGTCTGGTCCGGAAGAAAGGGATTTCCGTTTAATTATCAGGTGCGCTATCAGTCTGTGAAACTTGTCGGTGCCTACATTGAACAGAGTTGTCTGGAAGGAAATTGTCTCGGAAAGAGTAATTGGCTTTCTCGTCTGGTTTTTCTTGGAGTCGACAACGAAGATTCAAATCTAAATAATCTTTCTGAACTCAAGGGATTTAAAGAAAAGATCAACTGGGATGAGGCAAAAGCTTATCTCGGTAACTTCAATGGGCTAAACTCTATCGGTGATCAAACTTACCCCTCAACAAGAATTGGCGAGCTGATTGAATTTAAAGACGCCTTTGCTTATTTTTCAAAGAGATCGATTTTTTTTACTGACGAAGAGCTGAAGAAAATTCAAAAGGGGTGCCATATTCTTTACGATGGCCTATGGGAAGAAGTTGGCAAAGAGAAACCCGAGGATAGACAAGCAAATACCATTGAGGAACTCAAAGTCAAAATGAAATTACTTGAAGAGTTAAAAAAGAAAAAAGAAACGGTTGGATTTTCTAATCGATTTAAAAAGTTTACAAAAAAATTCTACAAGGAAGTCTCAACATGTGAGCGCTTTGTGTACCATGGAAATATTAATCGTGATAGGGAAGCGTTTTGGTTTTTAAGTTACGTCGGACTCTTCTTCAGGCTTCATCGAGATGGATATTACTTTGATTGTAAAAATCGCATTTGGCAGAAGAACACTCTGACAGATTCTGGTGGTCGCGTCTACAATATTGAAAAAGACATAGGAGCTTGCGATGATGCCAGCATTGATCTTGCCATGGATTTAATGCCAAATTTTTTGTCAACCCTTCGGGGAGAAGAAGCCTTCTATAAGTTTTTAGAATATGATAACCACGAGTTCGGAACACACCAAAAACTCTACTCTTGGGTCAATGTCGAGGCAAATAAGTTTGACTGCCGTCCTGACCCAAACAGAGAAATTATTAAAAAAATCAAACCTTTTCCGGAAGATGTTTCATGGAAAAAAAGAAAAATTAAAGATATTAGTGAAAGTTTAAAAATTATTTTTTAATGAAAAATCATCTGGCCTTAAAAATTTTCCCATTGTCCTCACCTGTGATGTTCACCGAGCTTCTTGCTATTATGGGTGACAAATATAAAAGAGCCCTCCCTTTTCAGTGGGAGATTTGTCGGGATTTTTCTAGCGCTAACGTCGTCTTCTGGGATGGAGTCAAAACAATTAAAAATCAGAAAATAGTTCAGAAAGTTCTTGAAAATTTTTCATCGAGAAAAATTCTTTTGTTGGTAGACGGGTCTTCAACGCTTTTTGAGAATCGGTCATCAGTAAAAGTATTAGGTGTTGAGAATGTCTCATGCATTCAAGTCAGAGGATGGAACGTCTTACCTGAGGAGCTGTTAACAGCTCTAAAGGCTTGTCATAAGAAGCTAGAGCATGTTTAGTTGGAAAGAATTTGAAAAAACAAAAGCAGTTCTTCTTCATTGCGCGGATACGAAATATCGAGAGGATTGGGGACAGCATCATATTACTCTTCGTCCCACTGAACTTCTGGACTGGATAGAATTTCTAAAAGAGGACCTTGGTTTTTTCACCCTCTCTGAGGTCGGAGGAGTTGATCTCGGAGACAGTAAGTTTGAGATAATTTACCATCTTCTAAATATGGGCACCCATCAAAGGCTCAATCTCCATTTGCTGGTGCATGACGATGAAATGATTCCTACTATTGCAAACTTTTTTTTGAATGCTAACTGGATGGAAAGGGAGCAAGAGGAGATGCTAGGCCTCTTTTTTTCTGTGAAAGGAAAGGGACTAATTCTTCCTGAGGGGCAGAGAGTATTTCCTCTTCGTTTAAATAACTCGAATTTGGAATGGCCAGAGGAGGGTGATCTCGAACTTCCGTCCTTAAATTACAACCCTAATAAATCGGAAATGTCTTATCCTGAAGAGAGTTATCTTTGGAGGCACTATGACCTCTTGTCTTCTGAAACACTAGGAAATTTTGAGTGGCTTGTTTGCTACGACCCAACCAAAGTGGTTGATACAAGTGTGAGAATAGGATTTCACCATCAATCATTTGAAAAAATTTTTCAAGAAAGAGATGTCATACAGATCCTCCATCTCGTTAATCGCATTAATCCTGGATCATCTCTACAGTATGAAGTCGCCTGGGCGAAGACCATTGAGGAAATGTTTCGAATTCGTATTCCTGAAAGAGCACAGGCCGTTCGTTTAATCCTTTTAGAACTTGTTCGAATAGCCGATCATCTTACTGTTTTAAGTTTGATTTGTATGGAATCAAAACAAGATGAAGCCAGGTATTTTATAAATGCCAGAGAGAAAATTTACGAAGTTTTGGAGCGATTCGCCGGACATCGACAAAGTCAGGGTGTCATACGTATTGGGGGAATGAATCAGGACCTACCGCATGGTTGGATTTTAGAGAATCAATTAGTTGCAGAGATTTTGAGTAAAAACTTACCTCTTGTTCATCGATCTCTCATCAATAAAAATAAGTTTCGATCTCATCTCCAAGGTGAGGCCCTTGATCCCCAGTCAATTCTTCAATGGGGGGTCAGTGGTCCTGCCATGAGGGCAGCTGGTCTCAATTTTGATCTAAGGAAATCCCAACCTTTTTATTTCTATCAGGATATTGATTTTGATATCCCTGTAGGTATTAATGGTACTCTTTATGATCGCTATCTCATACGCTATGAAGAAATTTTTCAGAGTCTTCGTATCATCACTCAGGTCATTGATAATTTACCTTTAGGGGAAATCATTTTAGAACAATTTCAGGGTAGTTATCCGAATGTGCTACAAAACATCAAAAATCTTGAGTTTCCCCATCAGTGGCACTACAGCCCGATCGAATCTTCTTCCGGAGAAGCGGGTTTCTTGGTTAAACTGAGTAAAGAGTATAGGCCAAGCAGAGTAAAGATTAAGACTCCTAGTTTCAGCCTTGCGCAGGCGATTTCTGTTTTCTCCAAGGGGCTTCGTGAAGATCAACTTTCAACAGGACTTTCTAGCCTTGGTCTTAGTCGATGGGAAATGGATAGGTAAAATGATTCTCAATAGAAGTTTCTATTCAAAATTTTCTGTGACCAAGGCCCTGTGGACCTATTGGCAGATGCGCAAGTTTTCAGGGGATAAAGTTTACAAGGTATTTAAGCTCTACCGAACAGAGTGGCCTCAAAAGCTTTACTTTTATTCTCCTAGGATAAAGAGAATTCCACGTTTTACAGGTAATTTAGAACTATTATCAAGCTGGAAAGATTCTAAAAGTTGTGAGAAGGTATGCCCGACACAAGCGATTAAAGTGACATCAAACTCCATCTCTATTGACGATCGTGGATGTATTAGCTGTGGCTTGTGTGTAGAGATTGCCCCATTGGGAATCTTCGAATTGCCTTCTGTTACCTCTTAAGATCATTCTTCATAAGGAATTTTGCTAATGGTTAAATTACTATCTTTTTTTGCCCTCCTCTATACTTGTCTTTTCTTCATCGTTAAAAATAGCATTGGAATAAATGGTTTTTTTGGTGATTCACTTGCGACTCATCCATTTATTTACTTGAGCCTCTATGCCTTAGCGATCTCGCATATTACGATCACTGCCATGAGCCTCTCCTTTCACCGTTATCACACCCACAAGGGTGTGTTCATTAATTGCTGGATCGATATCCCAATGCAAATTTGGCTTTGGATGGTGACCTCTTTATCCAAGGTCGAGTGGGTCTCTGTTCATATCTGGCATCATGCCCATTCAGATCAGGAGAGGGATCCTCATAGTCCTCTCCACAGAGGATTATGGCATGCACTTTTTCTTGGAGTGTTTGATTACACTCGTGCTAAATCTTGGCCTGAGGTGGAAAAGATAAAAAAGACAATTCCTACAAATCGAATTGAAGCTTTTATCTTTTCACATTCGTTCACTGGACCGGTGATCCTTTCTACTATTACTCTCGTTGCCTTTGGACCTTTTTGGGGACTTCTTGTGTCTTTTATCAATTTCCTTGTCTCTCCGATATTTGCCATCGGAGGAGTGAATGCTCTTGCCCATTGGTGGGGATACCGCAATCATAAAACAATTGATAATAGCAGAAATCTGGGATTTCTAATCCCATTAAATTTTATCATCTGTGGAGAGCTTGATCATAACAATCATCACGCTCATATGCGCTCATGCTCATTTCGACACCGATGGTTCGAGTTTGACATCGGTTTTGTTTATCTTACCCTACTGAGTTGGATCAAACTTGCTGAATTAAAGAACGTCTACTCTCCTGCAACTCTGAGGCAAGAGCTCGGTCAAAAGTTATTGGAAATCGTCGAGGAAGATGATCGTTTCAAGAAACGTTTAGAGGAGCTTGCAGTCGAGATGAATCTTGGCCGTCAGGAACTTGCGCATCGTATTGAGAGTTATTACAAGGGTGAGAGAGTTAAACTTGAAAAGTCAGTGAGAGACTTTATGAGTGAAGTCCGTCAGGCGTATTTTCTTAATCAACGCCTGAATTTGTCCTATCCTTAAAAAAAATCTGACCGATCTCTTAACCAATTAACTCCTTCGAGTCTTTTGATGAAAGTGGCCCTAGGGATATAGCTTCCTCCAAACTGTCGCACAACTTCGGTGACCATTTGCGTGTCGATCCAGCTTATTCCTTTTTCTTCGAGATGATGGACAAGAGCATAGAGACCCTGCTTTGAGGCATTGTCCCGAAAGGTAAACATCGACTCACCGGAGATAAAGGTTCCGAAGATGACTCCATACATTCCCGCCACCAGCACTTCTGCCTCCCACACTTCCACTGAATAGGCGTATCCGTGTTGAAAAAGAATGATATAGGCTTCCTTGATTTGGGGAGTAATCCAGGTCCCTGGTTGGTTTTTTCGCTGAATGCTTGCACACTGTGCGATGACTTCAGAAAAAGCACGGTTAAATGAAACGGAATAAGGGGTTTTCTTTAGAAATTTTGAGAAAGATTTGGAAACATGAAATTGCTCAAAGTCCAATATCCCACGGGGATCTGGAGAAAACCAGGTGTTTGGTAAATTCACATTTAGAGGATATGTCGAGAGAGGCCATGGAAAGATACCCTTCTGATAGGCCTCAAGAAGTGTTTCGATCTTAAGATCTCCACCCACGGCAACAAGGCCATCTTCGTTGGCCGTTTCAACAGGTGGAAAGAAGATCTTACGACGCATCTCTAAAGCCTTCCCAGAAGGAGGCGGGCCATATCTGCGGCTACTTGAATGGATGCTTTTTGGTCTCGTTGCTCTATACCTTCGGGTATTATAAAGGGAGCAACCTCCATGAGATCCCCTCCAGAAATTTTAAAATCCTGAGAAAGCATTCTTATGATCGCCGCGCAGTCCGTTGGCTTAAGCCCTCCCTTTTCCGGAGTTCCTGTTGCTGAGGCAAATTGCTCGTCAATAGCATCGATATCGAAGCTGATATAAATTTCTTTCACTCCAAGATTGATGTAATGCTTTCTTATCTTTTTATAAGTCTTTTCTGCTCCCTGCTTATTGACCTCTTGCGACCATAGCTGTTCTACTCCAACATGCTGCTTCCAGTAGCGCTTGTTCTTACCAGAGGATCGTATGCCTATCTGTAAAATATGATTTCGGCTTTTGAGGTATTTTAATATTTGATACGTCCATGTTCCAAAACAAAGATCAATTCCAAGACGCTTATCAAGAAGATCCGTGTGTGCATCAAAATGGAGGATTGCCGCTTCACTTAGATTTTTTCTACTTTTAAGCCACGTCTTGACCAGAGGGTAACTGGTAGAATGATCACCTCCAAGACCAAAGATTCGAGCACCAGGATGGGTTTTATAGAGGTCCTCCAAAAGCATCTCTGCAATACTCAAAGGAGACACGGGGAGGTTTAAATCTCTCCCATAAAGGGCGCGACGACATTCTTTGATCGTTTCACTATTTAGATACTTGTCATGTAAGAGGTGAGGGATAACCCTCACATCTCCAAGATCGAGAAAACGATCTTTAATGTCCAGTATCTCTCGTCTAAGAACTAGAGGACCCCAATTTGCTCCACGTTGAATTCCGCCGCCAGAATCAGATGGAATACCAATGACCCACGGGACCTCTGATGAAAGTCTAGAAATTTTTTTTTGCCACTTCGCCTGAGCAATATTTGAATCTTTTGTTCCGAAATAGGCCTTGAGCAGTTTTTCCTTTTTTTCTTTGCCTGCATTGACAGTGAATACCCCATTCCCGGGTAGAGTCAGAAGATCAGTTAGGTGCTTCAAATCAGGACTCCTTTGATCCATTTATTTTGTAATAATTCTTTGAAATGAATCTTAAAGAATTTTTCTGGTGTTGATTCAAGGAAGTTAATTAGAACCATTTGCTCAAACTCAAGGATCTTTGAATCAAGATCTTTTTCGACTCCTGCGATATGACTTGTTTTCCAGACTTGAGGGAAGCCATGCCATTCTTCTCCGAATGGCTCTTTTTCAAACACGTCGAGAAACGCAAAGGAATGAGGATGATCATTTAGATAGATGCGAAGAGAGTTTTCATCGACAAGTTTTCCCCTGGAGCCATTGATGAAAAGCACTGCTTCTCCCAGGGAGCTGAAAAAATTTTCTCCAAAGAGATGGTAACTTGTCGGATTCAAGCTGCAGGCAGCAATAATGACTCTTGCCCCTTTTAAGTTGCCCTCTTCCCAACTGCGAAACCACCGATGAGGACAGTTCTCAATAAATGGATCAACGATAGTCACATCCACACCTAGGAAGGCGAGTGTATCGGCGATTATTTTTCCCACATGACCATAGCCGAAAATCCAAATAGGAAGATTTTTAAGAAGAGGACGATCCCATGTCCTCTGAATATTCCAATGCAAATGCTGGGGAAGCTCAATCATCCCTTCAAAAAGGACCCTCAGAGAATATTCAGCGACCGCTTGTGCCCTTATGGTATGGCCTATGACAAGCGGAATAGTCTTCCAAAGATCATGCTCATGACAGAAATGATCGTAACCGGAATTTGGATGAATGATGAGTTTTGTCTTTTCTATGAGTGGTCGTGGTAATTCTTTGAGCTGAGTGTGGGTGTTTGTGATAAGAATAACTTCTCGCTGAGATAAATTATCGACAGACCTATACTCTAGCCCACTCAAGGCATCAACCATTGCCTTTTCTTGATGAAAGAAATTTTTATTTTGATAAGGCGAAAGGTGAGTTCTTACGACCTGGTAGCATTTCATTCTTTCAAAACTAGCTTAATTCAGGCCAAAAGTGTATAAGGTAACAACTATGATTAGTATCAAATCGGCCCGTGAAATTGAGATCATGAGAGAGGCCTGTAAAATGGCCGCCAAAACACTCCACTTTCTTAGTCAGAATTTAAGAATCGGCATGTCGACGGAAGAAATTAACCAGTCGTGTCATGAGTATACAATTAAGCGGGGGGGAATCCCTGCGACACTAGGTTATCACGGTTTCCCTAAATCTCTATGTACCTCAAGAAACGAAATCATTTGCCATGGAATTCCATCTTTGAAAGACATTCTTCTAGATGGAGATATTGTTAATCTTGACGTGACGACGATCTGGAAAGGTTTTCACGGCGATACCAATGCAACTTTCCTAATTGGAAATGTACAACCGGATGTTCAAAAGCTGGTAAATACAGCCAGGGAGTGTTTGATGGCCGGCATTTCTGTTTGCAGGCCAGGTGCTCGAATAGGAGACATAGGTGCGATCATCGAGGAGATGGCTCATGGACAGGGGTTTTCTGTTGTTCATGAATATTGTGGTCATGGGATTGGCAGAAAGTTCCATGAAGAGCCTCAAGTTGTTCATGTCGGCAAAAAAGGAACCGGAGTTGAGATGAGGCCTGGCATGACTTTCACTATTGAGCCTATGATCAATCTCGGAAAACGGCATTGCAAAGTTCTGGAAGATGGCTGGACAGTTGTAACCAAAGATAAATCCTGGTCAGCCCAGTTTGAGCACACAATTCTTATCACTGAAAGCGGTCATGAAATCCTTACCCAATTTTCCCCTGAAGAATGGACAACTGAAGATGAGAAAATTTAAGGAATTTTTTGTAACCGATGATTTTAATCACCGATTGGAATCACCATCGGCTACCATTGAGCACTCAGGAAAGATTCTTTCTGTTCGCTTTGATACGAATGATAAAGTTGTAAAGTCATCCTACATGGGGGCCAGAGACCCATGGCTATCTTCACTTTGCTTTCTTATTGAGGGTAAAACCTTGGAGGAGATAAAGAATTTTGAGTTAAGAAATTGGGAAATCACTTTTAAAAATGATCAATCCTTCTGGGATTTTTACCAGGAAGAACAGGAGAAATTTCTTCATCTCTCACTCGAAATGATGAGAGCACTCATTGAAGTCTATAGAGGTCGAGACTTCCTATACAAAGAAGAAAGTCCTCTGGTTTGTCGCTGCTTTGGAGTCCGTGAATTCATCATTCGAGATCATTTAAACCATAATGAAAACCCGACCCTCGAGTCCTTAGCGACTATTTGCGATGCAGGCAAGGGGTGTCGCTCCTGTGTGCCCCAACTGAATCGCTGGCTCTCTGAGGTTCAAAAGAAAAGTACACGTTTTTTTAAAGATCGTTCTGCTGCCGACTGGCTACTGAGGGTAGACGATCGTCTTGCTCAATATTCAAGAAAGGAAGAACTGGGTCTGGAAGTGGAAAAAATACGTGGAGCGACAGTGGTGATAAGTTACAATAAATCTCTCTCTCAAAAAGAGGAGGAAGCTATTGGCATGGAACTTCAAACTTTCTTGTCAGTGGTTGATCCTGATTTTTCTTTCTTCTTAAGGCGTGCTCGGCATTTATCATAGGCCGAAGGGTATTTTTTTAGTTTGTCAAAAATCTTCCTATCCCGATCCTTGAAAAGAGTCTCCATGGCCACATCTTCCTGGAGATATTTAATTTCAGTGAAAAAATTTTCAAGAACAGGTATTTCTTCCTTAAGGCAGCTAGGAGTTGGCGCTGAAGCCTGAATTTGGGTAATCAATTGGAGAAGTATCTCACGGGTAGCCTCTATGTAATCATCAATCATTCCCTCCATCACGCTCCTCTGCATCTCGGGAATTTCTTTAGAAATGATGAAGAGCTTTTTGCCTTTGGAGATGGATAGTTCAAGGAGAGAAAGTGACTCCGAGAATCTGTTCCCTGAACAAATTTCATGAAAGTCTTTGGAGACAAGATCTGCCTTCGGTACCTGGAGCATCTCCGAAATCAGCCTCTGATTGAGATCATAAATAGGACCACTTTCTTTCTTAAGGTGAAGTCTTTTTTCTTCTTCACCAAGGCACTTTAAAATCTGTCCTTCTTCCCGGGCATAGGTCCAAGAGATAAAAAATAAAAAAAAGAGGGTAACGCATTTCTTCATAAGACAATTGTACCCCTTTATTTAGAAAAGATAAGACAGAAAATAGAGTTCGTTTTAAGATAAGGCTATGAAAGATATGACTTTTATGGAGCACTTAGATGAACTCAGAACGCGATTGATTCGGGTTTTGATCATTTTAGTCGTTTCTTTCGGAATCTGTTATTTATATTCCACTCAAATCCAGGAGTTTTTACTGGCCCCTCTTAGAGAGGCGATTGGTAACTCTGGGAAAGTGGTTTTTACTGGGCTACTGGATAAGGTGCTTGCTGAACTTCAGATCGCTTTTTGGGCCAGTGTCTTCCTGGCAAGCCCTCTCTGGTTCCGCGAGGCATGGCTTTTTATAAGACCTGGGCTATTTGAAAGTGAAGTAAAGGCTATTCGTCCTTTCATTTTTGTAGGATTTATCCTTTTTATCTTAGGTGTTTCTTTTGGTTATTATGTGATCTTTCCCTTTACCTTCAAAACTCTTATCTCTGCAGGGGTCTCGAATGTTGAGGCGATGCTCAATCTTCAGGACTATCTTCTTCTCTCATCAAAGGTATTGGTATTTCTTGGACTACTTTTTCAGCTTCCTAACGTCATCGTGATCTTAGGTTTTATGGGACTAGTGACTAAGTACTCTCTTCGTAACATGAGAAGGTATCTTGCCGTAGTTTTTGCTGTAGCCGCTGCCATTATCACGCCAACTCCTGACATACTATCTATGATGTGTGTCTGGATTCCAATGATGATATTATATGAAATTGGAATAATTTCAGTCGCCTTGATAGTTCATCCATATTTGAAAAAAAAACATATGAACTCTGAGCAATCGAACGCTTCTGTGAACCAATTGGAAGAATAAGTATGGCCAGGGTTATATTTTTTTGAAGCTCCTTAGTTGTTCATGGCGAGAATAACTTCTCTTGTAACCTTAGAGGCAAAGCAGGAAGAGTTATTGGTGGAATCGAGCATTGGAGCAAGCTCCACGATGTCGGCCCCTACAAAGTTCTTTCTATTGAGGATCTTAAGAATTTTCATTAAACCGTGGAAGTCCTCTCCTCCTGCCTCCGGAGTTCCCGTCCCGGGAAAAAAGCCTGGATCAAAGAAGTCAAGATCCAACGTCAGATAAATGGGTCTTTCATTAGGAAGAGTTTCGAGCCATTCACAGCACTCCTTGAGAGAAGTGGCGAGGGTTTTATTTTCTTTCATCCACCTAAACTCAGTCCTTGGTCCGGAGCGGATGCCATATTGGATGAGCCGATTCTTATCTGTGAAGTGATCGAGGACCCGTCGAATGATAGAAGCATGCGAGAACTTTTCTTCTAGGTAGCCATCACGCAGATCAGTGTGAGCATCGAGATGAAGGAGGACGAGATCCGGATAATTTTTAAGATAGGTCACGATCGGGCCATAGGATATGGAATGCTCACCACCGAGAGTGACGAATTTGATATTGTCTTTTTTGAGATCAAGGTCCTTGGTCATCTCCATGAAGAAATCATTCGTCAGGTGCCACTTAGACGGATAAGTCGGAAGATCTCCCATGGTTATGATGTTGTAGTCTTGAGTGTCCTTATCCAGATAAGGGGAGTAATCCTCCAGACCATACGAGGCCTCACGAATAGCACTAGGGCCAAAGCGTGCCCCTGGACGGAAGCTCGTCGTTCCGTCAAAGCAAAATCCGATGATGTGAGTTGAGTCTGAAAAGATAGCCTCAGCATATTGTGTGCCGATGAAAGCTTTTGCATGCTCAAGACCTTCGACCTCTTTTATGAGACGTGGTTCATTCATTTGATCACTCCTGTCCAATCATGTTTTTATGAAAGTTTGAGATCGAAAAAGTTCCTCTATGCCAGTCCATATTGTACCACTTTAGATTTCTCTGAAGGGCGTTCATATGTGGGATCTTCTCTGGGGCAATGTCGGTTGGGCGATACTTTTTAGATGAGAAGCCGAAGGTCCAGTAAACTCCTGGGTAGATGAGCATCGGAGCATTGAAGGAATTTACGATCGGGAATACCTTCCGCATGTTGTTGTAGATATTCTTTACTCCCCATTCGTCGAGAAAAGGATTTTCCGTTTGATTCATCATGATCCCCTCATCCGTTAGTGCCTCAAAAACGTCCTTGTAAAATTCATCGGTAAAAAGTCCGGAAGCGAAGTCCACGGGATCTGTAGAGTCTACGACGATGATATCGTACTCTCTCTTCGACTTTTTGATAAATGCAAAACCATCCTGCGAAAGAACCCGCACTCGCTTATCGAGAAGGCCCGTGGTGCAATCTGGAAAATAAATCTTTGAGACTTCTATAACCCGCTCGTCGATCTCAACGAGATCAATTTTTTGGATTTCAGGATGCTTGACAAACTCTCTGATGACTCCGCCGTCTCCGCCTCCGATGATGAGGACATTCTTACAGCTTCTAGAAACCATGTATGGTATGTGGGATACCACTTCGTGGTAAACGAATTCATCCTTGTCAGACACCATCGTCTTCCCGTCGAGAAGAAGGAGCCGACCGACGGATTCAGTGTCATAGACATCGATTTTTTGGTACCTCGACTGCTCAGAATGGAGATGAGATTTTATTTTGAACCCCATGGCAAAAGTATTACGAAAAGATTCCTCGATCATCCAGCCGTCGACATTCATACAGACCCTCTCAAATGATGGGAAACTCTTATCGTAAAAAAAGGCTTTTTCCAAGTGTTTCTTGACACATAGCTGCTTTAATCAGTTTCGTTCCAATTAATGACGATTTAGGACTTTCTTATTATTATACAAGAGTTCAACTATAAGAGGATTTATAATGATTTTAGTAACCGGGGCGGCTGGCTTCATTGGCAGTGTGATCGTTAAAGAACTTAATGACAAGGGCATTTACGACATTATGGTCTGTGACCATTTTGAAAATGGTGAAAAATGGAAAAATTTAAGGGGCCTTAAGTTCGACTCTTTTGTTCAGGTTGATGACTTATTTACCCATCCTATCTGGAAAAAGCAGGGCTCCCTTAAGGCCATTTATCATATGGGGGCTTGTTCCGCTACGACCGAACTCAATATGGACTTTCTTTATAAGAATAACACAGAGTTTACTAATAAACTTCTTTTACTTGCTTCGCTAAAAAACATTCCGATTGTCTATGCTTCCAGTGCCGCAACTTACGGAGCTGGAGAAAAAGGGTATTCAGACGACCATAAGATGGTTTCAGAACTTCGTCCCTTAAATAAATACGGCTACTCCAAACAACTGACGGATGAGTGGATTTTAAAGCAGAAGGTAAAACCAAAGGTTTGGTTTGGAGTAAAATTCTTTAACGTTTTTGGCCCAAATGAGTATCACAAGGCACAAATGAGTTCGGTCGTCTTTCAGTCCTACCATCAGATCAAAGATCAAGGACAAGTTAAGCTCTTTAAGTCTCATCGGCCCGATTTTAAAGACGGTGAGCAGTTGCGAGACTTTGTATATGTAAAAGACGTGGTAAAGGCCATGGTGGAGCTGATCGAGGTGGGAAAAAAGAAACCATCCCTTTCCGGTATCTACAATCTTGGAACCGGGGAGGCGAGGAGTTTTTTCGATCTTGTTAAGGCAACCTACGTCGCAATGAATCTTAAAACAAAGATACAATTTATCGATATGCCGCTAGAACTAAGATCGCAGTATCAGTACTTCACTCAGGCCGACATGAAAAAGTTCAAGAAGGCTCTGCCGAAATTCAGGTTCACTAAACTTGAAGATGCTGTTTCAGACTATGTGAGGAATCACCTGGATAAGTCCGATCCTTACCTGAGTCATCCATGAGTAAGCGTATTGATGGATTTAAGCAGGCAATCGAAATGCTCCAGGGTCTTGACCTCGCCACCCAGCAAACCCTCATTGCTGACATCGCCCGTAAAGATCCTGAGATGGCTATCAAGCTCAAGCAGAATCTTGTGACCTTCGATGACCTCCAATACCTCACTGTCTCCATGATGAAGAGACTTCTCCAGGATATTAATTTGAATGTCTTGGGACTTGCTCTCCGGGGCGCCAACAAAGAAACAGTGACCCATCTCTTAGGGATGTTTTCCACCAATATGAAGCGAGATATTGAAGATATCCTTAAAGGAAAACCTCGTCCTCTATCGGAAGTCTTGGAGGCACAGAAAAAAATCATGGAAGTCGTTTTGAGATTAAGGGAAGAAGGCCAAATCATTTTATCAAAAGATAAGTCAGAAAGGCTCGTCTAGGGACCTATCCTTCGGATGGCCCAGATATTGTTTTCATCTTTGCGGTTGTAGGAAGGGCTCTTCAGTTCTTTGTTCTCTTTTTTCTGATCCATTCTTCAAATTCATTAGAGATATTTTGAAACGTATCTTTTGAACCTCGTTGGCAGGAAGTGGGTTGAAAAAAGACTCAAGCTAGAAGTATTGTTCAGTGATCTAATCATCAATTTGTTTATTTTGGGTCCAAGCCTCGTTAAGTGTTCAAAGAGGAAAAACGAGTTGAGTTTTGCCCATGAGTTAGATCTATTAGATCGTAACTGCACGGGCATTCAGAAGTTGATTATTTTTCTTCTATGACAAACATATCTCTTTTCCAGAAAAGAAATTTCTTCTGGGAAATCTTATAGTCTCTTAGAGTCTGAATCGCCTTCATATCATAAACGACGTTCTGACCATTGTAGTTCTTCTGGCGGGCAGAAATTTTAAAAACTTCTGTCTCTGAATCTGATAAGGCTGGAAGATCTTTGAACTTGATTTTCATTGTGTCACGCTCGTAAGTTATTGCGGTTCCTTGCTGGGCGCAGAAGGTTTCTGGAAGTATGCAGGTTCGTGGAACGTTGACAACTTCTTCACGAAATGTCTCCTGCCAGAGAAGACATGTTCCGAAATGATTCATGCGGACACAGACCTGTCCGACCGAGATTCTTCTTACATGAGTATCCCACCCGCACAAAGTTCCGGAGGTGTGAGTCACATAACGAGTTTCATACCTTTCACAAATAGAGTTGGCCATCGGAACTAGAAAGGAGAGTTCTACCTTTTCAGGTGTTTTATTCGTTCTTATTACCCGGGCCTCTGATCCGTTGATCTCAATTTGATCTGAATCAAGCACCACTCTTTCCTGAGCAAAACTGGTCATTGAAATAAGAAGTGCAAATCCAAACAGTGCCGTTTTCATAGGAAGATCTCCTTTATATTTTCCTTCTTATAGCTCAATTCCGCTTTTAAATTGACTGCTCTGAAATTCTTACAGGGGGATGATCAATTTTTTGCAAGGGTCTAAGTGACTCCAGGCAAAGAGCTAATTTGGCCTCAGGAATGTCTAAAATGTCCCTTCTCGAAAATCGGCTTCAGAGGGTCATGATTCATAAGCTCTTTATTTCATGGAGAATTTCTTTGGCACGATTCCTGCTGAATGGCTCCGCATGAGTTGGAGGACACTCACGGATGAGTGACCTGGAAAAGGATTTCACCTCTGAACTCTGTGCTGCATTTTTTCTAAAGGAATTAGAAAAAAAGAAATAAAAACCAAGAATTGGAGGTGAGCTTTATGGAAAAAGCAATGATTGAGCACTTTAAGAATTTATTCATGGAAATCTTATCTGAGGAAGAAATCTTTGACGGAAAACTCTCTCCTGTGCAGATGGAGGGCGATGAGGTCGACATCGTTTCCTTAGAAAAAGAAAACCAGATGGATTTTAGACTGAAGGCGAGAAATGCTCTCTATTTAAAAAAAGTTCGAAAATCTTTACAAAAAATTGAAGAAGGTACTTTCGGCGAATGCGAAAATTGTGGTACAGAAATTTCTCATAATAGACTTTCCGCAAGACCTACAGCTGATCTGTGCATTTACTGTAAAGAAGCTGAAGAAAAAGAAGAAAATCAACTAGTTCATAGAAACAGAAACTCTGTTAAAAATGATAGAGTTCTCCCCATTGAACATCTTGAAAAGGGGTTCCGGTCAGATGAGACGGGTACGTCAAATTTTCAAGTCCGTCACATGGATTATCAGGATATCGTGAATTAAATAAGGCCCTCTTTTGAGGGCCTTATTTAAGATTAAAGTATGTATTGTGATAATTCCTGAACCAAAGACTGGGAGCGATTTACAAAGCGTTCTTTTTCTTCAGAGCTGAGTCCCTCAGATGATAGAGAGGCAAGATCCTGGACGTGGTAGCAGATTTTTTCCGCAAGTTCTTTTTTCTCCCCTTTTTCCCAAATCTTAAGAGCATTCTGTATCAAAGCATTGCGTGGATTGATAATTAAAGTCTTTTTGAGAGGAAGACTGAAGGATGATTGACCCATGGACTTTGTCATTTGCTGAAAGCGCTTCATATTTTCGTCCACTTTAAAATAGGCACTTGAAGAAGAGTTCTTAAGGCTCTTTACATCTACCTCCAGCTTAGCTTCTATATCTTTATTATCTCCAACGAGGACTTGTTTAAAGAAATCTTTGATCTTTATGTCATCTGGTGACGTTTCTGATGAATCGAGGAGGTTTTCAATAATCGAATCGATGGCCACAAACTTAATAGATTCTTCTCCAACTTTTTTGTACTCACAGTGTTGCATAAAATGAGGATCGATGTATTGATCAGTTTCGAGCACCTGAATCCGTTCGGAAAGAAGTTGTTTCCTAAGAGACTCATCACTCAAGCTTTTTTCAAAATAGACGTATTTTTCTTTAAGCTTTTCTCTGTAGGCATCAGGTATACTCCCTTGATAATCTTCTAGAGTAACAAGCTTATTTTCTGAATTTTTGAAGAGAACAAGTCTTCTCATCATTTCATCAAATTTTTCGTCCTGCATGCATCCGTACTTAACAAAAAGACCTATGTCTTCCCAAGCCTTTTCAAAACGCTCGCGATCACTGTTGAAGAGTTTCTTTAATGACTCGGAAACTTTCTTTATAATATAGTTCGAAATCTTTTTAATATTCGGATCCCCTTGTAGGGCTGAGCGGGAAACATTTAGAGGGATGTCAACAGAGTCGATTGCTCCTTTTAGAAGCCCCAAGAAATCAGGGACGACATTCTTAACATTATCTGAAACATAAACTTGCTTGGAATAGAGCTTTATACCATTTTCCTGGATCGGCTTGCTCGGATTAAGTTTTGGAAAAAACAAAATTCCTTGTAATGTAAAAGGATGATCGACATTGAGGTGAAGCCAGAATAAAGGCTCTGCCTCCATCGGGAACATCTTTCGGTAGAAGGACTTGTAGTCCTCATCAGTCAAGGCCGTGGGATCTTTTTTCCAAAGAGGTTTTGTCTCATTGATAATTTCCTCAGCCGCATCTTTTTCATTTTGATCTTTAAGTGAAATCGGGTAGGGCATGAAGTCGCAGTAGTGGGAGAGGGTTTGTTGTAGCTTCCATTTCTCAAGAAATTCATCACCATCTTTTCCGATAAAGAGAGTGATTTTCGTGCCCACATCAATTCGGGAGGATGGTGAAAATTCGTAGTCGGTATCGCCGTGACAGGTCCACTTAGTCGCTGAGGATCCAGGGACCATTGAAAGTGACTCAATCTCAACCTTTTCTGCCACCATAAACGCCGAATAGAACCCAAGTCCGAACTTTCCAATGATTTCATCCTTGGTGTTAGTATTTCCTAGATCTTTCATCTTCTGGACAAATTCTTCTGCCCCCGAAAAGGCCAGCTGTGCAATGTATTTTTCAACCTCTGCTTCAGTCATCCCCAGACCGTTGTCTTCAATGGTGATGGTTTTTTGCGCTTTATTGAGCTCTATTTTAACCCAGCCCTCTGGAGTTTCATGGCCTTGGGAGCGGGCGATAGTATGGCGCTTGGTAATGGCATCCGAGGCGTTAGAAACTAGCTCACGGACAAATATATCGTGCTCTGAGTAAAGCCATTTTTTAATGATGGGAAAAATATCGTTAGTTTTTACAGAAATTGAACCCTTACGATTGCTCATACACCCTCCAAGCTAATGTCAAATTGCTGTTGTTGTCATTTGAAGTAATAATTCTTACAAAAGATGATCATTGATTCTTAAACGTCAAGGGCCGATAAAATTTTATGTCTAACGCTATCATGCCGCTTTATATCCTCGCGACAGGGGGAACCATAGAAAAGATTTATGACGAATATGAAGGATCCCTTCAAAATCGGGATACAATCGTTAAAAATAAGATTCTTCAAAGACTTCGCCTGCCTTACACCGATATCACTGTGAAACAAATCATGGCCAAAGATTCCCTCTACATGGATGATGATGATCGTAAGTTTATTCTCGATTCTCTTAGGTCCCATGAAAAAGAAGGAGATCCAATTGTCGTGCTCCACGGCACCGATACGATGGACCTTACGAGTAGGTACTGCTTTGACAATTACCCAACTATTAATGTTCCTGTAGTCTTCACCGGTGCCATGAAGCCTCTTGGCTTTGATGATTCTGATGCAACTCAGAATGTGATTGAAGCGATTTTTGCTGCTCGCATTCTTGCCCCTGGTTACTATGTCACTTTTCACGGTAAGTTATTTAAGGTACCTAACTTTAGGAAAAATAAGCAAAAAGGTACTTTTGAGGAGATAGAGAAATGAGGACATTAACTCTGGTATTTTCATTTCTTGCGACGGTAAACGCTTTTGCCTGGGGACCCACTGGGCATAGGGTCGTTGGGGAAATCGCCGAGAGGTTTCTTGACTCGAAGGTACGCATAAGAGTTTATGAAATTCTTGGAAATCAATCAATGTCCCGGGTTTCCAACTGGTCAGACGAGATACGTTCAGAGCCGAATACTTATTCTTATACATTTCCTTGGCATTATACAGATTGGAAAGATGAAGATCATGATCATTCCGAGGCAGAATCCAGTGGCAAACTCTTGACTGCCATTCATCAGCAACTTGCGATACTTTCAAATCCGAATTCTTCTCATGGTGAAAAGTCTTTTGCTCTGAAATTTGTCATTCATCTTGTGGGAGATTTGCACCAGCCACTTCATGTCGGTAATGGTTTGGACCAAGGTGGAAACAAGTGTCGTATAATTTTTCACGGAAGGCCTATGAACCTTCATGCGCTTTGGGATGAAGGGATGATTGAGTTTACAAAACTTAGTTATACAGAGCTTTCCGACCACGTATCTCAGGGGAAAAATCCCCTCCAACGAGCTACTTGGCGAGAGGGAACAGTTTTGGACTGGGCCTTGGAGTCCAAGAATCTTCGCAGTAAAATTTACCCTGCTGAAGTTAAACCTAGTGTGGCACCAATGTCTGTAAAGCAATACTGTCGCAGTGATATAACTGTTGCGACAGAGGATATGCCGATGCTTGCATTTGAGTATAGCTACAAATTCATGCCCATTATTGAAGAAAGACTTTATCAGGCAGGTTTAAGACTCGCCGTACTCCTCAATAAGGCCTTAAAATAAAGAAAAGCCATCCTTTTTAGGCGAAAGGCCAAAGAGGCCCTCTTGCCTCAAATGTCTAAGGTGCTGTATTTTCGATACAATTTTGAACCTTCTTATCTGAAGGAACTTTTTCCTGCATAATAATTTTAAGAATTTAAAGTCAACATTCCGAAAGGATTCCTGAGGTCTAGGACCATGGATAAAGTTGTTTTCTGGAAAAAATTATTAAGCAATTTGCTGGTGATGAATATCATCTCTGGATGTATGCCTTCGGATATTGGATCTATTCAAAAATCAAATCTTGGCAATGATGTAACTTGCCCCCTCGGTTCTAACTGCGCTGCAGGAGAACCAGTAGGGACGATAGGTTCTGGTTCATCACTTCCACCCAAGGTAGAAGTTCGACACCTCATAGAACCCAATCTGTCGACAGATCTTAACTATACCACCGGAACGGGTTTATCCCCTGGAGGTACTTACGTTAGGAAGCTGACCATACCTAAAAACTTCGCAGGTCGTCTTTATCTTGCTGGAATTAATATCAACTCTTTGTCCTCTCGCCACGTTCGTGTGCGCTTTAAATTTGGAGTCAACCGAGACATTGTGACCCTGCCTGCTACGGTGGTTCAGGCACCCGGTATTACTCCACAAACACCGATAAGTGTTTTGGTCATGGACTTACGATCAGAGCCTTTCCGAAACATCCGTTTGCCTTATGATCTTTACGACTACAATGACTACCAATTAAAAACAGATGGGACTTTCGCTAATGGAGTAGAGCCTACCCAGGATAGCCGAAACACAGGGCTTTACTGTCGTGGTCTTCGTATTGAGGATGATCCTACTTTTCAAGGAGTGGGTGCCTGTGACGGCAAACAAAATATCGGAACCTCTGAAGAATGCCTTTACGCCTATGCTAAGGTAATCGATCAGGGATTAGTTAAGGGTGAAGTTAAAGAAGTCTCAGGTGTCCAAAAAGAGGTCCTTTTCCCACTTATGCCTTCTTTTCCACATATAAAAAGTGTCACTGGCCCCGGTTATTTTCAGGACTCCATGTCCCAGAAGCTCTTGAAGCCCCTATCGGACTCTATTCCTCGCTCGGGTTCAAATATTGGCACAATCTTATTTAGTGATGCTGCTAATCCAGTCAATTCATCGGACTCCAAGAGTGTGAGCTTCTCATCCTCTTCACCTTGGGGATCTGTCAATATTTTAGGCTCAGATTACTATTATCGTGGACCGTACCGAATTCTTAACCGTGGAAGCTCGAAGGAATATGGCTTTGCATTTGATTTTGATGACCTCCACGGTAAGTATCGTCTCTTTAGGGAAAATTCCTGGGTTAATTATGGAGCCTTTGCAACGAAACCTTTGCCAGATGACAACCAGACAAGTCCTGAGCAAGATCGACTTTATTTCAATTCGTATCTCTTTCCATTGGCCACGAAACTAGATTTAACTGCAAACGTTGCTCATCTATCTTCCTCAAGTGTTGATGGAGCAAGAAGCGAAGCTGTTTTGGCATCGTCCGGAAAAACACTCTGGATGGATGGATCAAATGCCCGTGCTCAGAGCCGAAACCACGATCTTGAGCACATTGGTTCCTGTAACGTTTCAGCAACGATGGAAATAATCGCCAAGGATGACAACAATATCGACTTTGTTATCGCCCTTTCAAAAGATGTTAAACTCCAACTCATACGACCAACTCAATACCGAACGGACACGGGTAATGAAGTTCTTTACACAAACTTTAAGAGCTGCACTTCAAATGCAGGTTGTGGAAGTTCTGAGTGCTGTTTCAATAATCGTTGCTGGGATCAGACTCTTGTGTCCCAGTGCTACGACTCTCAAAGTACTCAGGGAAATAAAATTATAGGAGAGTCTTGTCTGACCGATCTAGAATGTACAAGCCTGTGCTGTAACCGAACCAATGGTCAGTGCTCACCTCACAATACGATTAATAGTCCTGCCGTTCTTTGTAGTAAGCCCGTAGGGGATTTTTGTATTGCCAAAGAGTGGTGCCAGAAAACGACAGTTGTAGAGTGCTATAAGATACAGACAGGAAACGATCCCCTCGGAAATCCGACCTGTCGTCAACAGTGCTATAACGTGGAGAAATTCGGAGACTGTCGTAATGGAATCTGTGTTCCGCCTCCTCAAACCACGATATTTTCCTTTGATCCCAATGATCCTGAAGCCTGTAAAGATGCAGTCCCTGCTCCGAAGTTTTAGTCATTGCTCCCATCAAATCTTCAAGGCATAATAGGGGCGAGGGGACCAATATGTCTTTGCCAGATTTTCAGGATTGTATACTTGACCATATCGCCATAGCAGTAAAAAGTATTTCCGCGGCAAAAACAGTTTACCTTGACATGGGTCTTGAATTTGCACCGAACATTGAAGAAGTGAAAGATCAGAAAGTTTTCACGGCTTTTGCTCAAATTGATCATCATGCTCACATCGAACTGCTCGAACCAACCTCAAAAGAAAGTACAATACATAAATTTATTGAAACCAAGGGAGAAGGCATTCATCACCTTTGTTTTAAGGTTAAAGATGTCAGAAAAAAGACTATTGAACTAACGGAAAAGGGGTATCGTTTTATTTATACCGAACCTCGCCTAGGAGCTGGAGGATGTTTGGTAAATTTCATGCACCCTAAGTCCACCGGCGGTATTCTGATTGAACTTTCTCAGAGGCCTTAATGAACCAAGTCCACTTTCAAGCTCCAACATTGACCAAACTTAATAAGATAATTTTAATTTCTGCCGGTGTTTTTTTTCTAGCGGGCTCCATACTGAAGGCAATTGGTGCAGTTTCACTAGTTCATCTTCTTGGCCTGTCGGCTGATGGTCTTTTCCATGGCTTGATTTATAAGCTCATTACTTATCCCTTGATTGAAATGGAGCTGATGACCTTTATTTTTAACGGTCTTATTATCTGGTTTATAGGTTCAGAACTTGAGTTGAGCTGGGGCATTAAAATTTATCTTCGTTTTCTCCTTTTTACAGTGATCGGTGCTGGATTATTTTTTTCTCTTTTGAATCTTGTTTTCTTCTTCGGGACGCCTCCGTATTTCGCCTCTTTGCACGGGCTTTCTGGAATAAATTTTGCCCTCCTTATCGCTTATTCTTTACTTTATCCAGACCGTCAGATGGTCTTTATGATGATATTTCCTATGAAGGCAAAAACCTTTTGCTGGATCTTAGTTTTTATTGAAGCTTATCTCGCGGTATTTAACTCCCTTCAATCTTCCTGGGGCCATCTGTTAGCAATGGGTATGAGTTTTTTACTCATAAATTTTCAGTCAAATCCGGTTATTAAGCTTGCTCTTCAAGGCACTTGGCCTCTGCGCCCAAAATCAAAGAAGCAAACGCATCTTCGCGTCGTGAAAGACGATGATCAAAAGCCTCCTCGCTATTGGCAGTAGTCTTGTGTGGCGCGTAAGGGCTTGCCTTAAGCTAGACCTGGTGATACAAACATTTCTCGAATTAAAGTGAGGACCTATGAAATTAAGATTGGCTCTTGAAGAAAAATTATTGGACGTAAGAGTTCGTGATCGTCTTATTGCTGAAGGTAAAATTACTAAAGAAGAAGTAAAAAAATACTTAGACTCTTTAACCGATGAAGCTAAGAATGCCGTTCCTCTTGATCATGAGGAAGCTAAAAATATTCAATAGGACACTCTGTCTATTGAACAACAAATCCTGAGAAATAAATTTGTTTAATAGTAGGTGGATCGCCCAACCTGGCGTTCACCTTTTTTTTGATTCTGTTTTCTAGAAGAATTTTACCTGTCACAGACTCAAGATCTTCCGGGGTTAGATGAGATGCCAATTCCACAACAATATCTTTTAAGATGTGCTCACTCTCTTTGATGAGTTCCATCTGTTCTTGTTTAAAGGTCAGAATATTCATCTCCAGGTCAAGGTAGCGCAGGCGATTGCTTTGGGAGTGAAGATTGACGACAAACTTCTTAATGGGAACCGGCCTTAGCTGATTCGCCTCAGTCGCTTGCTGTTTTAGAGTTTCAATTTCTGCCAACTGATCTGTCGGCTCAGGCTTTAAAATATGATGAGAATAGAAAACTACACCAACACCGGCCAGCGCCACGACGAGATTTACGATGATCAGGATCTTTTGAAACATAACGTTATGATAGCATGGGGTGAGAAAAAAGAAAGGGGCCTAAAGGCCCCTAATATTATTAAAGGTATTTATCTAGTTGAAGCGGAGTAAATGGGAGATCGAGGTCCCGAGCGACTTGCTCATAGACCAGTTTCCCTTTGTAAATGTTTACTCCAAGGCGAAGCGCCTTATCCTTCATGATTGACCGATCCACACCTTCTTTAGCGAGCATACGCGCATACTTAAGGGTTACATTGGTCAGTGCAAAGGTTGAAGTTTTTGCAACGGCTCCTGGCATGTTGGCCACGCAGTAGTGAACAACACCATCAACAACGAAGGTAGGATTTTCGTGTGTTGTCGGCTTACAGGTTTCGATACAACCGCCCTGGTCCACGGCGATATCTACTACCACTGAACCTTTCTGCATTCGAGAGATTAAGTCTCGAGTGACAAGTTTTGGAGCTTTTGCACCAGGAACAAGAACAGCACCGATAACAAGATCTGATTGAAGTACAGCTTCTTCAATATTTTGAGAGTTGGAGAAAATTGTATGAACTTTATTTTCAAAAAGCTGATCAAGCTCAGCAAGCCGTTTAGTTGACAGATCGATGAGAGTTACGTCAGCTCCCATTCCTACCGCCATCTGGGCTGCATTTGTTCCAGCAATACCGCAACCAATTATTGTCACCTTTGCACGCCGAACACCAGGAACACCTCCAAGAAGAATTCCTTTACCACCCTTATCAAGCTGAAGATAGGTTGCTCCGACTTGAACAGACATTCGACCAGCAACTTCCGACATGGGAACTAGCAGAGGAAGCGAACCATCTTCTAGTTGAATTGTTTCGTAAGCGATACAGGTGGAACCGGATTTCATAAGCCCTTCCGTCTGAGGCTTATCTGCAGCAAGATGCAGGTAGGTGTAAAGGATGTGGTGAGGTTTGAGGAGAGCAATTTCATTAGGCTGAGGCTCCTTAACCTTAATGATCATCTCGCCAATGTTATAGGCGTCTTCAAGTGTAGGAACGATTTTGGCACCTGCTTTAGTGTACTCTTCATCAGGTATTCCAATACCCATTCCGGCATTATGCTGAATATAAATTTCGTGACCATCTTGCACCAGCTGACGAGCGCCACTTGGAGTTAGACCAACACGATTTTCATTGTTTTTAATCTCCTTCGGAACTGCAATTTTCATCAGGAACTCCCTTTATAATAAAAAACAAAAACAGGACTAAAAATTTTGAGCCATTCTACACGGTTTTTGGTCTCAAGAATAGAGAAACGACTGTCCGTCGATAGCAGGGATGGTATTTTTTACACCGTGCCTTATAAGTTCTTCAGAAAGCTTTCGGTAATCCCATTCATGACCCATGTGGGTCAGGACAGATAAACACGGCTTGATTTTTTCGATGTATTCTAAAGTTCTCTCTAGATGGAGATGAGTTTGGTGGGGAAGAGGCCTTAGGCAGTCGATAATGAGTAAATCGAGCCTAGCGTTAGAAAGTTTTTCCAGAGTTGAGGGTGGTATTTCACGACAATCAATAAGATAGGCCATCTTTCCATGGCGTATTCCGAGAGTATTTTCATGACCGTGTGGAAGTGAATAAAATTCAAAAGTCTCATCCTTTATGGACCATGGGCCCTCATAAATTTCTTTTAGCTCCAAAAGTGGAATACCTCCGCCTAATATGCGTCGGTCTTTGAAGTAGACCTGTCTATCAAAAATATATGGAAATTTTTTAGTTAGACTTGCAGCCGTTTCTGGATTGGTGAAAACCGTCAGTCCCGATCCCTTATGAAATCCAAAAGGTCTAAGGTCGTCAATTCCATGAGTATGATCAGCATGATCATGGGTAATAATGACGGAATCGATCCGATCTATTTTATTACAAATTAGTTGAGTACGCAGATCAGGAGAGGAATCAATAAGAATTCGACTTCCATTGGTCAGTTCAATGACGGCAGATGTTCGGAAGCGCTTATTTCTTATGTCGTTTGATTGGCAAACGCTGCACTTACAACCTAAAATAGGAACTCCCGTACTTGTACCAGATCCAATGACTGTGATCTTGTTCATCTTTTTCATCTTGAGGATGTTACTATGAAGATGTTTTTTACGCTAGCGACACTGATGGCTTTCCATGGATGTTCGATCTCTCCTGTAGATAAAAATCCAAGCCTTGCTGAGAGCATTAATCTTGAGGTAGAAGAGCTAAAATTAGACAACGGAATGAATGCGCTGATTGTTCCTAATCATAAGCTTCCCATTTTTTCACTCTACTATTTTTACAAAGTAGGTGGGAAAAATGAGTATCCGGGAATAACCGGAGCCTCTCATTTTCTTGAGCACATGATGTTTAAGGGGGCCAAAAAATATGGTAAAAACACAATTGATTTTATGATTGAGGGAAGTGGAGGCTCAACCAATGCCTACACCACAAACGATGCCACTGTTTATTATGAAAATCTTCCTGCTCAAGAACTTGGCATGATTTTGGACATTGAAGCCGATAGGATGGAAAATTTAGCTCTCGTACCGGATGATTTTGAAAAAGAAAGATCCGTAGTTCTTGAAGAAAGGAAAATGAGGTATGAGAACTCACCTAAAGGACAGCTCTATCAGCTTCTAATGCAGACCCTCTTTAAAGATACGCCCTACGGGCAGCCGGTGATTGGTGAAGTTCAGGATATTAAGTCCGTTACACGCCAGCAGATTCATGAATATTTCAAGAGATTTTATGCTCCTAATAATGTGACTCTAGTCCTTGTTGGAGATGTAAATCCTAAAGAAGCCAAGAGAATTATTCAGGACAAGTTTGGAAGGATTAAATCCTCTCTCTCCGTAGCAGAAGCACATCAAAAATTAAAAGATAAGGATTTCGAAGTCTCTTTCAATAAAACACAAGTTGTTAAGCAAAAGGGAGAGTCTCCTAATCCCATTTTTATGATGGCCTTTCCTACTCATAAGGCAGGTCATCCTAAAGGGTATGCCTTAGACGTCCTTTCCTCTATTCTTGGTTCTGGAAAGAGCTCAACGCTCATCAATGAGTACATTCTTTCTCACCGTCCAGTGGCCACTTCGATATATGCAGCACATCAGCAACTTGAAAAGAGTGGATTTTTCTTTATCGGTGGAGAACTTATTAGAGGTATAAAACTCGATGATTTCCAAAAGGACCTTAAGGAAAAACTTATCAGGTATTGCGACACAGAAGTTACCGAAAGAAATATTCAAAAAATCAAGAATAATTATCTAGTCGATCTCTACGCTGGACTTGATACAAATGCTGGTCTTGCTCAGTTTCTAGGTGAAAGACAGATGTTATTTGGGGACTGGAGAAAGTACAAGGATGAACTGAGGCTATATGAAAAAGTTTCAACAGAAGATGTGAAAGTTCTCTGTCGAGAAACTTTTTCAAAGCAAGCTGTTTTCGTTTCTGTCTGGAATCAACATAAGTGAGAGCTATGATGAAATTTTTATTTTTAATTTTTTTCCTTACCACAAACTCAATTGCCAAAGAGACTTTCCTTGACTCTGTTAGTCGTATGAAATGGAAAATAGGATCAGATGTGCTTGATGTGGTCTGGATAAAGGATGACAAGTTTCCAAAGTTTACTGCTTCCATATACTTTCAGGATGGAGCGTTAAGCGATAATATCTCTGGAATTACGCAGATGACCTTTGATCAACTAACTTCTGGAACGAGTAAAGAGAGTCAGCGTCAGCTTGCTGAGTTTTTTGACTTTTACGGAGTCAATATCCGCCATTCTGTGACTCATGAGTACTCAGTATTTACAGTGCAGGCACTCACCAAAGATCTGAAGCCAGTGATGACGAAGATTTGTGAAATCTTTAAAGACGCTCAATTTCCAGAGAAGGAATTAATCTCACATCTAAGCCGCTCAAAGAGCCACCTGAAAAATCTCGTAACTTCTCATTCTGCTCTAGCTGATCGGATCTTTCGTAAGATTTCTCTGAAAGATACCCCTTATTTTCGTCCTGTTGAGGGTACTCTTGAGAGTTTTGACCAAATCAATAATTCTATGCTGAAGGAGCGCCTTAAGATTTTGAATAAAACCAGAAAAGTGCTCTATCTCGCCGGGCCTTCTGATACAAAAGAAGTTAAAGAGATCGTCGCCAATAACTGTGCCTGGTCTAATGAGCTTAAAATTGGGGCCCTAGAGCTTAGAAAACCACAACCTCAGTCTGCTATTTATTTGGTGGAGGTACCGGGCGCCAACCAGGCGCAGATCCGCTTGGGGCGATATATGTCCTCCAGCGAATTTGAGGGTAAGTATGATCACTTCTATTTTATGTCAGGTTTTCTAGGAGGTGGTTTTACCTCTAAACTTGTGCAGGAACTTCGTGTTAAGCGAGGTTTAACTTATTCTGCCGGCGCCTATGTTTCTATGCAGAGAGATTACGGTCGAGCTGGTATAATCACCTTTTCAAAAAACGAAACGGTTCAAGAGACAGTTGCTCTGATTAGAGATGTCCTCTCTAACGTATCCTCCGGGCAATTTCAGGATAGTGAGTTTACACATCAAAAAGGTCATCAAGTGGGGGCTTTTGCGTTCGGATTTGAAGAGACGAATGCTTTTTTAGGTCAGATTATGCTCTACGATCACCAAAAAAGAGATCTCGGGCAATTGGTTAATTTTCCCAAGGTGATTGAAAGTTTAACAAAGTCAGAACTTTCTCGGGCAAATTTCGAAGCTTTCCCATGGGATAGGATGAGTATCGTTGTCGTAGGAGATAAAAGTCTCTTTAAGAGTTTGTCTCGCATCAGGCCAGTTAAAATTGTGAAGTACGAAGATTATTTATGAAAAGGGTTACTTTTAAGCACCCTCAATTGAATTTGCCTGCATTTCTACAATGGCACCAGGATAGATAACAAGTCTTCCCGATTTTATAAATCCGTGGACCTGAGCGCCGGATCTTATGGAGACGAGTCCGGTGCACTCGATTTCTCCATGAACCGTGCCAAAAATCTCTATGTCGATCGCCTTAATTTTTCCTTTAATAAAGCTTCCCCGTTCAAGGATG
The DNA here is from genome assembly GCA_040382195.1 of Halobacteriovoraceae bacterium. Taxonomy (GTDB): domain Bacteria; phylum Bdellovibrionota; class Bacteriovoracia; order Bacteriovoracales; family Bacteriovoracaceae; genus Peredibacter. Next base: position 28,723 of record JBEIFX010000004.1, read on the forward strand.
AGTTTTCCTTTTTCCAAGATATGGATGTTTCCATACACTTGAGAGTTAATAATGGAGTCACCGGAGAGAGTCAGATCTCCCGTTACAATCGATTTATCACCAAAAACATTATAATGGAAATTCTTGAAGTCCTGATCATCTATCATGACTTAACTCCAATTTTAAATGATTCTGTGATTTTTAACAGTAAGAGATCTCCCTCTTTGCTAAAGATATAAATCACAAATTTTACTGTCTCTCCTGAAGACTTGAAGTCAAATTCCGCCTTCGTTGGCCGGAACTTGGAGACAGCAAATAATTCCCCATCGGAGTACTTGATACCCGATGGAACATTAGAATTAGCATCCTTGGGATACACGAGGATCCCTCCATTAGAAATCATAAATACGAGGATGTGGCCCGTCACTTTCTTTTGAGGGTTGGCGCTATTGACGGAAAAATTGAGATTAACCCTATTTTCATTTTGACTGACTTCAATTTGATCAAGAAGAATCCTATTCTCTTGAAGGAGGTTCTGCATTCCATAAGGTTTTTTAATCAACATAAGGAAAGGATCTTCAGAAGTGGTCACAGAAGAGGCTTGATCTGCCAGTTTATTTGCCATTTCCTGGTTACTCTCCTTGAGTGCCCTGACCTCAGCTTCTAGGTTAATCATCTTAGAAGATGTTTCATTTGGAGCTGTGGATAGGCTTGGTGCTGGTGTTTCTTTCAAACGAATTCCAAGTCCCCATGCGAAGAGCACTGTAAAAAAAAGCACGAGGACTAGTGGCACAACGATGAACAATTTTTTGATGAAGCTTTTTGTAATCTTAAAGTATTTCGGAGGAAGAGGAGCATCGTAAACAACTATTGCGATTTCATCTCCATTCTTTTGAATGAATTCTTTCATTTATTAATCTTTGAAAAATCTTTTTGATGGAGAAAAAGCGAGTAGATTTTCATCAACTCGAGACCAGACCTCACCAACAATTTTCCAATCATAGTTTTGATCTTTCTTTAAGTAGAGAGTCTTTTTACCAATGTCATTTATAACAACAGAACGATAGTCCTGCTGCAGGTGAACGACTGCATACTGTTCAGTCGCAAACATGGAAATGAAATCGAACTTTATCTTTGGGCTATCTGGACGAGAGAAGACAGCTTTTTTGTAAGCTTTATAAGAATCGTATCTTCCATGCTTTTTATCATGGAAGCGTATTTGATCATAAGTGGAAATATAGGTGTTGAAATCTTTATCCTGCCAGGCCTGGGACCACCTTAGAATTGTTTCACTTAGGTCCTTGCGATTTCGCTCCCAGGTAGACCTTGATAGGAAGTAGACGTCTTGAACGACGATGATGGGTGTATGATTGAGCTCAATGAATTGAGAGATATCTTTCAGGTCCTGATTTTGGACAACAACACATCCCCTCGAGTCAAGCCCTTTAGAGATACGGTTATCATCATCGGTAGAATGGAGCCAGATACCTCCGCCACTTTTACCTTCTCGCTCGTCGATGAGGTTTGGATAATCCATGGGAAAAGCTCCAGAACCATAGATCTGCGCATACTTTCCATGCCTTCTCAGTAGTTCTTCCTTGGGAAGGAATTCGTAGATGGTGTAAATTCCTTCGGGAGTCTTATGATCTCCATTTATATTCTTGTCTCCCTTAAATTTACCGGTGGCGGTATTAAAAGTCTTGATGAGCTTAGGAACGGAGTCAGTGTTTTCATACAGATGAAGCTTATGAGTGGCCTTTTCTACTAAAATAACGTGGTGAGAGAATTTTTTGTCCATCATCAAGATGTTTGAAGGTAAAAAATCATCTTGAGCCAGCGAGCTGTTGACGAAAATAGTCAACAAGGCCCCTAGGATAACTTTGTGCATGTTCAAGAATCCTCCATGGATTAGATAAGTATGATTGTAGTATGAGCAATTTACGGAATCAACCAAGAATAGGTTCTGGCCATAGACCTTAAATCCCGAGCGGAACTGACGGGCAATGCCTGAGATCCAAGAAGAGAATCATTTTTTACTCATTCATTCACAAAATTGTACGAAGAGAATGATAAGACCCTAAATATAGGATTTTTATGAAAGATGATTTATCTGATATTTCTAAAATTGAGGTTATTAAAGATCATCCCGTTAGTTCACAAATCGATGAAGTGTTTAGAGCTGTCATCAAGGAAAAGAAACCCATGGTTAAGAAAGAATCTAATCCCTCAGTTCCAAGTGATTTACCTTCGCTCCCTTCTGGAGTCGCTTTAAGCGATGGTGAGTTTGCATTGGATTTTAGCAATGATCTAAGCAATGATCTAAGCAATGATAATCAAGAAACAAAGGATCCTTCTTCAGCGGTAGATGATTTCGAATTGAGTCTGGATAACGAAGCCGAAATTAGGCTTGGTGAAGAAGAGCGTGATGAGAATGAACTTTCTGTTTCTGGGTATAATGAAATTTCTCTTGAAGATAGCGATGAAGGTCCAGAGACTTCAGATGAATTGTCGACCGATGTTGATTCATCTGGAGAAGTCATTGAGAATTTAGGAGAATTATCTTTCGATGATGATGCTGGCGATATTAATTTATCTGATATCGATGATTCTGAAACCCAAGGCCCTGTGCTCGATGAACTTGATTTGGGCCAGGACGAAAAGATATCAAACTTAGAAGAACAAAATCTTTCGGAAGTTCAGTCAGTTTCAATAGACTTCGCCCAAGAGTCCCTAGGGCAGATAGAGTCAGACCAAAATGAAAGTGAGTTAGATTTAGCCGCTTTTTCTAATAGCAGCGTAGGAGAATTGTCTGATGACGCTAAGAAAAAGCTGATTGAAATAGATAAAATCTTAGTTTTAGATGCATCTAGGATCAACATCAATCAAAGTGTAGTTGATGAGAAAAGTCTCGATGAACCTCTCGTTTCCGAAGACCTAGACCTAGGGAGTTTGAATTTCAGTGGAGAGGAGCCAGTCGTAGCTCCATTAAAAGAAGAAAAGATTAGAAAGAAAAAACGTGAACCAGACGCAAAAGAGAACGAAAGAGAGGTTGGAGAGGAACTTAGAGAGATTTCTGGGGCCTATGCGGTTGAAATGGAACGCCTTCAAGCGACACTCTCTAACTTAAGGGTTGATCGACAAGAATTATTATCCAAAATCCAGAAATTTGAGGAAGATAAAATGTTGCATTCAAGGCAGATGCTTTCTTTACAGGCTGAACTTGATGAAAAGAGAATCGAGATGACGATCATTAGAAAGAAACTGAATGAGGAGATCGTCGAACTCAGAGATCGTATGAGAGTCCAGGACGAAAGACGTTTAATCCTTGATGAAAAAAATAGATTTTTGTCACAGGAATTAGAAAAATCGTCTCAGAAGAGCAAAATAGATGTTAAAAAAGTTCAGCTCAGGGAGAGAGAGCTTGAACAGAAGCTAGAACTCTTGAAAGCAGATGCTGAAACACAAATTCGTTACCGTGATCAGAAGATTTTAGAACTTAAGAGGAAGATTGATGCCATGGAGTTTGATATGGAGTCCATATCCCAGCAGGAAAAAAAGTCTGTAGAATCTCGCTTCGAGTTAGAGGACAAGCTTGAGAAGGCCATCAAGACACTCCGTAGCGCCATTAATGTATTAGAGAATGAACCGGATAGGGTAGATGCATTGAAGGCACTTAAGAAAAACATCGATATGTGAAGGTTGCTATGGATCATTCTCTTGACTTACTTGCCATCGGTCTTGATCCTTTTACGATTGAAGGTATCAAATCAAACTTGAAGGAATTTAAGTTAAAGTACCGTATCATTTTCATTAACGATATCTCTGACCTAGAAAGTATCACGAAGAAGAATATTAATGCCGTTTTCTTTTATTCAAATCGTCAAAGTCAAAAAACTTTCGAAGACATCCGTCGGATCCACCAACATCTTCCTGCTGCGGCAGTTATTCTTTTAGCTCCCAGACCTGATTATTTTGGAATGATTTCAGCTTTTAGGGCGGGAGTTTTCGATCTACTGACCTTGCCTTTGGATGTCAGTGAAGTGCGAACTGTAATCTACCGTTTAAAAATTCACGGTGCCATACAGGAGAAGAAGTGGACTCCAGAGGGGGCTGTCTTGCACCTTTTCTCAAGGCCGGAGAGCTTTTTCACAGTTGATGATGTTGCCCTGTCTCTCAACTCGTACCTCTCAATATTTTTTGAAATCAAGAGAGAGATTGTTTTTAAGTCAAATGAGGCAATGCTCCCTTCACTTGAACGAAGAGTTAAACTTTCTAATCACCAGACTAAGAGGATATTACGCTTTTTAAAGGATGAAGTTGGACTTGTCTTTGGACTACGTTTTGTAAATGACCGCTTTCACTTTTTAATTAAACGGGGAAATGGTAGGATTTCTTACCTCGTCGCCAAGAATGTTTCAAAATACACAGGTAAGGAAATTCTCAATAGCTATCTTTCAAATGTTCTAAGAACAACCTTGTCAATTCTTAACGAATCTACACAGCGGGAAAAAATTCGTTTACTTTCACTTACTGATGAAGTGACTGGAGTCTTTAATCAGCGTAAACTCCAGGAGGATTTAGAATTTCATATTTCAAGGTATCGATATGATCAAGTCGGGTTCAGTTTACTCTTCATAGACATTGATTTCTTCAAGAATGTGAATGATCAGTACGGCCACGTTGTCGGCAGTCAATTATTAGTAGATCTTTCAACTATTTTAAAGAAGGAACTCCGTGCTTCTGATCTTGTTTACCGTTACGGAGGGGATGAATTCATTGCTCTTCTACCGAAAACGAATATTGATGAAGCAAAAAAAATCGCCATCAGGATATCAGATTCTGTCAAAACCTCTGAATTTTCCATCAATTGTCAAGAGGTTTACAGGCTCTCTCTTTCAATAGGTCTAGCCGAGTACCCAATGGACGCAACGAATGCCAAGTCAATAATTGAGTTTGCAGACAAGATGATGTACATGTCGAAAAAATCTGGAAGAGGAAAGGTCTTTCATATTGTAGAAGTGATAGCATAAAAAAAGGCCCCTCTTTTGAGGGGCTTTCTTTTATCTCTTGGAAGAAACTTTCTTTTTCGATTTGGATCTGTAGCCTGATTTCTTTGATATTTTTGCCACTTTCTTAGTTATTCTCTTTTTTGAAGTTGCCTCCGCTTTAGGTTCTGGGCGTTTTTTTAGTTGAGCTGTTGCCTTTACAATTCGATCAAACTTAGCCTGAAGAGAGGATAACTCTTTTTTTTGAGATTCCAAAAACTTCTTGGCTTTATTTTCAAATTCTTCTTTTTCTTTCTGCAGCTTCTTCTTCACGTTATCGAGATCACGATCAATAATTTTATTCAGATCTGCTTGAGCGTCTTTCACTAAGAGGTTAAAGCTGGACTTTAGATCAGAGACATTGACGTCAGAGATGAATGTCTCAATGTTGGATTTGATCTCGTTGATCTTACCCATTACCTTGTTTTTTGTGTCTTCACTCATTTTTCCTCCCTTGAAGATTGCAGTTGATAGCTTAGGTTTTTACTGATCGGAACTCTGTAGCCAAATCCGAAGCTCTTTGCCTTCACCTTAAGGATCGGGCAGAACTGAGCTCTCTTATACTCTGATTTTAGATAGAGTTGAAGAACTTTTGTCACTTCCTCCTCACTAAAACCTAATTTTACTAATTCTTTTTGTCCTAATCTGAAGCTTAAGATACCTTCCAAAATTGGATCAAGCCTTTCGTAAGAAGGAAGAGAGTCCTGGTCGAGTTGATCGTTTCTTAGTTCAGCAGAGGGACCTCTTCGCACGATACCAGTGGGAATGGGTGATCCATAACTGCGGTTGATGTAATCGGCTAGATGATAAACCTCCGTTTTGTAGAGATCTCCCAAAAGAGAAATGGCACCTACGGAGTCTCCATACTGGGTCGAGTATCCTACAGCTAGTTCCGATTTGTTTGAGGTATTGATCACCATCGCTCCAGTTTGATTCGAACGCGTATATAGTAAGGTTCCTCTGAGTCGGCTCTGAACGTTTTCGTCGGTCAGACCTTCAAAAGGCAGGCTAAATGTCTGGGTGAAGGCGTTTTTCACAGCGGAGTGGAGGAATTTAATGGGAAAATAGGAAAGGGGAACACCAATTTGTTTGCACATGGTCTCAGAAAGTTCAGTGCTGGCCGATGAAGAATAGATACTAGGCATGTAAATTGCCTCAAGTTTCTGATCAGGTTTAAGGCCGATCTTCACAATGGCCAAAACAAGCGCAGAATCCATTCCTCCAGAGAGAGCAACTAAAAATTTTTTGAATCCATTCTTCGTTGCATATTCCTGGAGCCCAAAAATTAGTGCCCTTAGGACTTCTTCACATTCTTCATCGGTCCATGTTTTAAGAGTTGCCGGTACTAGAGATGTGTTAATTTTTGGATCGAATAGTCCTTCCCAGGTGTTCTCAGTGTTAATGTGAGGGGCTTCTTCATATGGCCTTTGTAAATCCTCCAAAAAGACTGTCTTATCCTCTGATTGGAAAGATTTCATAACTCCAACGACCTCACTACCACAGGAAATAAAGCTTGAACCGTCAAAAAGGATTTCGTCTTCTCCACCAACTCGGTTAACATAAATGAAAGGACATTTGAAAAAGAGCGAGATACTTTTGGCTCTCTCAAATCGTTTCTTCTTTTTTGCCGCTTCAAAGGGAGAAGCAGAAAGATTGATGACTCCATCGATTTTAAGGTTCTTTTCCCGAGCCTCATTCTGGATTTCAACACATGGATCGATCTCATGAAAACTAGAGGCCCACATATCTTCACAAATTTGCAGAGCAAAGGTCTTTCCATTGAAATGATAGAAGGCATTCTCCTTACCAGAAGAGAAATATTTCTGCTCGTCAAAAATGTCATAGTTGGGGAGAAGCCTTTTGGCGTATAGGACCTTTAAGCCTAGACCCGGCGATAATTCAAAGATCACGTTTTTTATTTTTTTGGGGATTCCCGGTTTGTCGTAATCGTACTTCACACCACCCAAAAGTGCCCGCCAATTTCCAGACTGCATCTTGGCCCAATTATCTATTTCCTTAAGATGATCTTCGTAGTGATCCATAAACGAGCGTTGAAGAATAATGTCTTGAAGGGGGTAACCGGTTAAAAAGAGTTCGGGGAAAAGGTGAAGTCCGTCATTAAGAACAGTCAATACAATAGTTTCGAAAATGGCATCTAGATCGGCTAGAGTGTGATGGGTTTGATGAAGGTGGATTTTCGTTTTCATTGGAGCGCCTGTCTTTACTTGACACATTGCCTAAAATTGATGTACTGGAGGTCCCTCAGATTATACAAAAAAAGTAATTAAAAAAAGAGTCCTTATGGAAATTTCCGGTCAAATAAAGGTGCTAGTCATTGGAGCAGGTCTGGCCGGTTCAGAAGCGGCGATGTTTCTGGCCCGAAATGGCATTGAGGTGGTTCTTCTTGAGTCGAAAACCCTTAAATTAAATCCCGCCCAAAAGACTTCTTATTTCGCCGAGCTGGTTTGCACCAACTCCCTTAAATCCCTTGATCATCATTCTGCCCATGGGCTTTTGAAATTAGAAATGAAGTCTTTTGGTTCATTTATCATCGAGATGGCCGAAAAACATGCCGTACCCGCAGGGGATGCTCTTGCGGTTGACAGGGAGAAGTTTTCGGCTTCCATCACTCAAGCAATTAAAGAAATGCCGAATATAAAGATAATTGACTGTGATGCAGACGATCCAATCGCTCTTAAGAAACACTTTGAATGTAACTATGTCATCATCGCTACTGGACCTTTGACCAGTAAAAATCTTGAAAACTGGATTCTGCAAGAAATTTCTAATGAAGATTTTTACTTTTACGATGCTATAGCACCAGTGGTGGACGCTGATACTCTTGACTTGTCTAAGCTTTATTTTAAAGATCGGCATAAAAATATTGAGGAAGGTGGAGACTACTTAAATGCTCCGATGACTAAAGAGCAGTACTATGCCTTCGTCGAAGAATTAGCGAAGGCTGAAAAAGTTCCACCAAAGGAATTCGAGGATTGGAAATTTTTTGAATCTTGTCTTCCAATTGACCTTATGGCAGAACGAGGCCTCGACACCCCTAGGTTTTCTTGTATGAAACCTGTTGGACTTGAGCCGGACATCAATGGTAAGTGGCCTTTTGCTGTCGTTCAACTGAGGAAAGAAAATCTTCTAGGATCTGCCTACAATCTTGTTGGGTTCCAAACCCGTCTGACTTACAAAGAACAGATTCGAGTTTTTAGGATGATTCCGGGTTTCGAGGAAGCAAGTTTCATTCACTTAGGATCCTGCCATCGGAACTCCTTCCTTAATGCCCGCAAGCTTTTAAAAACAGATCTCAGATCAAAAAAATTTGATTTTATCTACTTTGCTGGCCAGATAACAGGAGTGGAGGGGTATACGGAGTCCGCCTCAATGGGTCTCTATGTGGCCTACCAGCTCCTGCGAAGAATCAGAGGCTTTGAACCTTTGACATTTCCAGTGGAGACGACCATGGGCGCACTGGTTAACTATATTATGACCATTGAAAAGCCATGCCCCTCGAACATAAACTTCGGCCTACTTCCTTCAATTGACTTTACTAAAGAGCAAAAGAGGTCCGGAGGCAAAAAATTAAAAAAAGAACTTGTGTCGAAAAGAGCACAAGACGTTTTCCAAAGCTTTCATTCTTCGCTAGAATAAGCCATGGTTGGAACTTTCTTAGTCATCTTGGCGTGCTTTTTTTGGGGGCTAGATACACTTATTCGATATCCTCTGGTCGAACGAGGTATTGATCCGGTTACCATTGTCTTTTATGAGCATTGTATTCTGGCCATCTTCTTTTCAAGTCGACTTTTTGCGGATATTAAACGTATTGGGGAGCTGAAACTGGCTGACCTGTTCAGTTTCCTTGTCATCGGAGGCATTGGTTCAGCGGTTGCAACAGTTGCTTTTACAGAATCTTTCCGATACCTCAATCCTTCTCTTGTTATTATTCTCCAGAAGCTTCAGCCGGTAGTGGCGATCATTCTGGCGTCTCTCATTCTTAAAGAGGAAATTCAGAAGCAGTTCGTCGGATGGACTATGGTTTGTCTTTTGGGGGGTCTCCTAGTCAGTTCTCCGGATATTTTGAGATTTTACAAACTCCTGACGACGGATTCAGGAGCCGCAACTTCTGATGTTGCTATAAAAGGATATATGCTCGTGGCGATTTCTATCCTGGGCTGGGGAGCGACCACTGTTTTCGGGAAACGACTTAGCCTCATGGGTTTTGAAACTAGGACAATTATGGGCGGGAGATTCCTCACGGGTCTTATAACGCTCATTCCATTCATGCGTTGGGAGACAAACCTTATTCTTCCAGATTCTGAGGATTATCTTCGGATCTGTATCATGGTTTTAATTTCTGGAGCTCTAGCGATGTGGTTTTATTATCAAGGTCTAAAAAAACTCTCAGCAAAGACGACAGCAATCGCAGAGATGTTCTTTCCTTTCTTTTCCATCCTTGTGAATTGGATTTTTTTAGGAAAACAGCTCACGGAACTCCAACTCTTGGGTGGAGCAATTCTTATTCTTGGGTCTCTTATCATTCAACTAAAAAAGTATTAGTATGAAGACCGCTCTTGCCATCGATTCCTTACTTCTTAGAGATGACAGCATTTTAATCCTAGAGATGATTCTCAACTTATTCCCTAATTCAGAGATCTATACCATCGTGCATCGGCAAGGTGGGATACTTGGACAAATTGAAACTCGTCCTATAGTTTCCTCATTTCTTACTCATCGAGCGAAGGATAGCTCTGTTTTTAGAAAAAATTTCTGGATCCTTCCTTCGGCCGCGAAGTCTATTCCGCTGCATCCTTCTATTGAAAAAATCGTTGTCATTAGCCGTGGATATATTCATGGCCTAAATTTACCAGAACATGTTGAGCGCTATCTCTATCTTATTGATTGGGACTTCATAAGTCAGGAAAATTTAAGTTGGCAAAGATTCTTTGCGCCTTATGTAAATGAGTGGCGTGAAAAAGCTCTTGCCCGCTATCCGAAGATTTCAGTGTCATCGGAAACTCTCAAGAGGCGACTTGAATTACCTAATGCGGAAGTGATCCCACCAACTTACAGGACCGAGGAATATCCTTTCGTTCGAGACGAAGATCATAACTTTATTTTTGGGCATCATCTTGTTTATACTCACGACCTCTCTAAGATTGAATTGAGAAACATTCTTACCTCACTTCATTTAATGGGTGAGACGATCCGTATCCTTGGACCTGAACAAGATCTGGAAGATTTGAAAAAAGAATTTCCTCTGGTCGACTTCGGGGGGGATCATTGTGAGGCAACGAATGCTCTTTACTCACATCAGGCCAAGGCAATCTGGGATCTTTCAAAATCTTATTTCCCCTCCAAAGCTTTTGGAGCGATGGCAACGGGCAGACCTGCAGTTGTTAGAGACCTTGCTGTAAATAGAGAATACCTTACTCTGGGTAGCTTTTTTTTAAGTGACTTTTCCGTGGATAAAGTGGGGGAATTGTGGAAACAAATTGAAGCCAGCTACCTTAGTTTCGAAAGAAAAATTCTTCGAAGGCAAGGACTCAAGTGGAATGAGAGGCTTTTTAAGTCGCGGATGGCGAAATTTTTAAACTCTCGAGGACCGTAGTTAAAAAAGATCATTTTTCCATTTCTTTAAGCACTTCTTCTACTTTACTAATAGCCTTTTTGATGACTGTTTTTACTGTTTCTTCAGGAGTTAACTGGAACATCGTCGCTGCTGAGTGAGAATGACCTCCACCACCAAGGGCTATGGCAATGTTTCCAACGTCATACTCTCCAGATGAGCGAAGGCTCATTTTAAGCTGATCTCCGTCATCTCGGAACATACAAGCGACTTTAATGTTGTTTAGGACAAGTAAGTTGTTGATGAAGGCGTGAGTGTCCTCGACGTCTCCAGAGTAACGATCCATAACTTCTTTGTCTAAAAGAATCCATGCAATGGTTTCATCTTTATTCGTGGATGCTGTATTAAGAATGCTTGCCAGAAAATGCATGTGATTAATTTTCTTAGTACCATAGATTCCATTGTAAGCCTCAGGAGGATTGATCCCCGTATCCATCAGCTTTGCAACCAGCCTATGAGTAGAGGCTGATACCGTGGGATAGCGAAATGAACTAGTGTCGATGATGATTGCCGTATAGATGGGAAGCGCCATTTTTTTAGTGAATTTGATTCCCAGATGCTCAATCATTTCACCTACGATTTGCCCGGTTGCTGCAGCATGCACATCAATACAGTGCTGGTCAAGATCTCTGCCACGACAAGGATGGTGATCCACATAAAGTAGTGACGATTTGTCGTCCAAGTACTGACTTAACTTATGGCCGACACGGTCCTTTATATTGGTATCCACTACAATCACCAGATCTGGAGAAAAGCTTGTGTGAGAGGAGCGAAAATTCAAAAATCCAAAAACAACGTGATCTTGATCCAGGTATTGATAGCGATCGAGAAGGGGTTCTTCATTGACACAGTAGCATTCTTTACCAAATTCGCGCAGGGCCAGACACAAAGCTATTTCAGAGCCGATTCCGTCAGCGTCAGGAAATTCATGCGTTGTGATCAGTATCCGCTGTGCTACTTGAATTCTTGACTTAAAAGTATCTAAAATAGTCATAGTTTAAGAGCTTTTCGGTTCTTCTTTCTTTTAACTGGAGAGTATTCTGGTGATTGTATGGTGAATAAAGATAAAATACTAGTAGTTGACGGTGTCAGTAAGGAATATCCTGGAAGATCTGCTGTGACGGATATCTCCTTCGAAGTCACCAAAGGGTCTATTCATGGTTTCTTAGGGCCCAATGGAGCAGGTAAGTCGACGACTATGAAGATGATTGCTGGGCTTATCCCATCAACTTCTGGGACGATCACACTTCATGGAGAAAAGGTGGACCCCTTAAATCTTGAATTAAAAAACGCCGTAGGATTTCTACCGGAAAATCCCCCACTTTATATGGACATGAAAGTGGAGGATTACCTCAAGTATGTGGCCAGACTACATGGGATGAAAAATATTTCTCAACAAACTGAAAAGGTCATGACTGAGCTCTCTCTTCTTGAGGTCCGGAAAAGATTGATTGGAAATCTTTCTAAGGGGTTTAAGCAAAGGGTAGGTCTGGCCCAGGCTATCATTTATGAAGCCCCTTTTCTTATACTCGACGAACCCACTAACGGCCTTGATCCACAAACTGTTTTTGAACTGAGAGAATTTATCAAGAGATTGTCTTTGGAAAAAACAATTCTTTTTTCATCCCACGTTCTTTCAGAAGTCGAACAGATTTGCGATCACATTACTATTATCCATAATGGACGAATCAGGGCGACTGGGGATTTGCATGAGATTCATCGTAAGTTTAAGCAAGGACTAGTTATAACCCTGGGCATAGCGATCGATGAAACCATGCCTGATCTTTCGCGATTCGGTAATTATCACACCACTCATGTCACTGACCTTGGTGGAGAGCGGCAGTATCATGTCGTGTTTGAAGATGATAAAGATTGTAGGGCAGAGGTTGGAAGATTTCTTATCTCAGAAGGATTTCATCTTTACACCATGCAAGTTGAATCACCCGAGCTAGAGGACATTTTTTTACACTTAACGGAGCAAAAGACATGATTTGGTCTATCTGGAAAAAGGAAATACAGTCCTACTTCTCTTCTCCTCTTGCCTATGTGCTTATTGGTTTATTTTCCCTCATTACCGGAGTGATGTTTTTTAATCTTCTGGTAACTTACTCTGACGGAATTCAGGCACTTCCTCCTGAAATGTCTCAGCAAGTTTCTTTTGTCGAGGAAGTCGTCTTGAGGCTATTTGCCAATATAAATTTCTTATTTCTGTTTTTTATCCCCCTCATCACGATGAAGCTTTTTTCTGAGGAAAGAAGGCTCGATACCTTAGATCTTTATTGGCTCTCTCCCGTTCGTGAATGGCAGCTTGTCATCGCGAAAGGCCTTGCTGCCTTTTTCTTAATCGTTGCCATGTTATTTGTGACGATCCTGTATCCTCTAATCATCTGGGGTATTGGACTTAAAGACTTTAGTCTTCTTTCTACGGCCTATCTTAGTGTACTTCTGAATGCCTCTTGTTATATTTCATTAGGGCTCTTTTTTTCTTCTCTTTCGGGGAATCAAATTATTGCAGCTCTTCTTTCAATCCTAGGAGTGATGTTTCTCTGGATGATCACTTGGGGAGGACATTTAAATTCAAATTATATGGTGGCTGAGATTTTCACCTACATCGGTATTACTTCTCATTTTGAGCGCATCCTGCGTGGCTTGATTGGAACTCAAGATATTATTTATTATTTGAGCTTCCTTTTTTTATTTAGTGTTTTAACAGTGAAAAGTCTTGGTAGGAGAAACTGGTAATGAGAAATTGGCTTTTTCCCCTCTGGATTATTATTGATGTGCTGCTCTTTCTGGCCGTTGTATCCCTTTGGATCGCAGCCCCTGAGTTTCGGACCCTCAATCTGTCTTTAACTGTTTTTGCTCTGGCCCTAGCTTTCCTTCTTCTGCTGCTTAGGTTCGAGGAAGTTAAAGTCTTCGTTAGAAGTCGTTACTTTGAAAAAATACTTTATCACGGAATTAACATACTTCTTCTTTTTTCAATTTTTGGGATGATCAATTACCTCGGTAATAAGAACTTTAAAGACTTCGATTTCACTAAGGAGAAACGTAATAGTTTAAGTGACCAGACAAGGAAGGTCATTGACCAGATCAGAGATCCGCTCAAAATGACTCTTTTTGCGAAAAGAGAGGAATGGGCATCAATCCTTAATCTTCTTAAGCTATATCAAAGTGGTAATAATAAAGTTCAGATAGAAGCGATTGATACTGATGTTAGACCAGATTTAGTTAAGGCAAATAACATCACTCAAAATGGAACGGTCGTCATTAATTATAAAGAAAAAGAATCTTCATTTCTAATCTCTGACGAGCTTTCTGTCACTAACGCGATGTTGAAAATCATGAGAGAAGAAAATGTAGTTCTTTATTTTATATCCGGGCACCAGGAACTCAGCTGTAAGGAAACCTCACCGGAAGGAGTTTCAGAACTTTGTCGCAGACTTTCTGCTCAAAATTATGAAGTAAAAGATCTGGATCTCTCGAAGGTCGTCAGGGTTCCCAGAGATGCCACTGCTGTCTTTGTTTTAGGCCCAATTTCGGGATTCTTGAAGCAGGAAGTTGAAATTTTGAAGGAGTACGTTGACGAAGGGGGAAGACTCTTTTTGGCCTTGGCACCAGCCTTCAAGTCGGAGCTATATGATAATCTTATTGCTATCGTAAGACCCTACGGTCTTGACCTGGGCAAAGATGTGGTTATTGATCGACTTTCTACAGTCCAAGGTGCAGAAGCAACCATACCTATTGTGGATAGATATGAAGTTAATCACCCTATTACAAAGGGATTCAACCTTAGAACTGTATTCCCATTAAGCTCTTCGGTTAAACTTCTTTCTGGGAAAGACATGGCTCAGATCCTTGCCTTTACTTCTGACTATCCTGGGAGTTGGGCAGAAACTGACCTGAAAGCAATCACTCAAGGCAAGGCGCAATTTGATGATAAAAAAGACCAAAAAGGTCCGATAGGCCTTTACGGAATAGCTGAAGGTACTGGGCAATCAACTTCAAGGATCGTTCTTCTAGGTTCAAGCTCATTTCTCATCAATGCCTATCAGACTCAATCTGGAAATATGACTCTCTTCTTAAATTCGGTTTCCTGGATGGTCAATGACGAAGGAATTATTTCTTTTAATCGTCCAGGACTTGAGGAGTTTCCCGTCATCCTTAGTGCTCAGCACCTTCAAATGATCTTCGTCGTCTCCATCCTTATTGTTCCGATTGTTTTTTTTGGAGCCGCTATTTTTATTTATCGTCGACGTAGACTTCTATGAATAGAAATTTTTCCCTCCTCTCGATTTTGATCCTTTTATTAATCGGCACGTTCTATTTTCAGGAGAAGAGAATCGAAACCAATCGAATCGCAGCAGAAGAGAAAGACACTCTTTTCCTTGGAGAAATTATTCAGCTTAAACTTCCAAATGTCGATGCGGTAAAAAAGAATGATCAGTGGTGGGATCTTAATGATTTACTATCTTATAATATCCTAAAGCAAATTGAGAAAAAACTTAAAGAGATAAGAAAAATCAAAGAGGTTAGTGGTCCTCAAGGCAATTTTTTTTCATCTCCTATACAAATCGAAGTAAACAATCAAATTTGGATTTTCGGAGATCTCTCTTTGGATAAGCAGGCTTTCTACGTCTCTAAAGGGAAAAATATTTTTCTTGCTGAAATTGTTGGTGAAAGCAAAGAACTTACGGCCAATCAAAACGAGATAGCTTCGATAAAACTTAATGAGCTTTTGAGGTATCTGACTAAGAGGCGCAAGGATCTTTTAGAAAATCAGCTCTTTCGTTTTTATCCGGGGCTGCCCATGGAGATGGTTACTTTCGTTCTTGACGGGCACCTTCCTTTCGAACTTAACTTTGTGACAAATACCACCTTGCCTCCACCCATACCGGGAGTCTTTCCTCATAAGGATCTGAAAAAGAAATTTCTGTCTCTGCTAAATCTATTAGTAATCAAAGAAAAACTTCCTTATGGCGAAAACTTAAAGAAAAGAAAGCTCGGGCAGATTACGTTCTCAAATCAGAAATCCAGTATTCAGTGGGAGCTTTGGTTGAGGGACTCAAAAACAGCTGATGCTGTTCTTATTGACCCAAATCAAAAGAAAGCTTACCAAATGTACGGGGGAACCCTTAAGGTTTTCTTTATTTCAATCCAGGAGTATTGGGATAAAAAGGTTATTGCTGATTCGCAATTCGTTTCATTTGACAGGCTTCCAGTTAAATTCAGTCAAGGAAAGAAAACTGCAAATGTAACGATATTAAATAGAGAGCCACTGGACTATGAAACCTCTTCAGATTTTAAGATTGATAGGCAGAATATGGAGGATCTCATTCAGATCATCTTGAACCTTGGTCCTCGTGAGCAGAGCGATCGTGTTTCTATACTTTCAAACTCAGAAAGAAAGCAACTTTTATATGGTGATCACCTTCATCTCGAAGTTATGGGCCAGAAACTGATCCTTTGGAGAAAGACCTCAGAGCTTATAGTTGCCAACATGACTCAGGGATTTAAAACGCATTTTTTTACAACCAATCAAAACTTTCGCGGCTCTTTTCAAGATGTGCTAAAGTGAATCCTAGATGAAAGACTTGAAGGGAATAATTGAAACGTATTTTATGGTGCTTGTTCACCCGTTTCGGATTCATCAGCAATTTCGTTATCATCTCGCTCTTCCGGGACACAACGGAGAAATCTATGAACCTCTGACCCTGGCGGAGTCTTTGGGTATATCTTGGATTTTTGCGATCATCCGGGGAATAGCGAGGATCATTGTTTTAAATTTTTTTCTTCTGTCCTTTCTTAGTCTTCAAAGTGAAAATTTTCCTTTTCTACAAGAAATTATCAAGAGCTCCGGTTTTTCTTCTTATTACTTTCTTCTTTTTTCAGCGGCGCTGGATATTATTTTCTTTCCTGTAAGTACCATCGTTTTAACAGAACTTTGGGCATGGGTCATTCGCAAATATGCTCAGTGGTTAAATCCCGATTTACCCCATGAACAGATTGCTGATCAAGTAACGACTCATGCACTTTCTTCACATGTCTTCTCTGTCGTTCCCTTTCTTGGAGACTTTATCCAAACCCTGCTTTATTATTTTCTCCTTTATGCAGGATTGCGGACAAACCTTGGCGCCTCTAAGTCTCTGGCCTGGGTGATCTTATTGACGCCGACCCTGATCCTGGCAATGATCATTTCAATCATCGTCTTCATCGCTTTTTATTTAGTTAGTTAAAGAACCCCCTTTTATTTTCTTACGGCCATGAAAAATCAAAATGTTGACCGGATTGGACGTTTGTCATCTCTGGCTTTTTTTGAAAATATGACACCACACACGCAACTGATTTTTTGTTTTTTCGAGGGAGACTAACGAGATGACGCACCAGTATTTTCATGGATCGATTGAAGTCGTTTGTGGTCCAATGTTTTCCGGAAAGACCTCAGAACTCATCCGACGAGTAGAGAGGGCCCAAATAGCTAAGCAGCGCGTACAGATTTTTAAACCGGCAATTGATGTCCGCTATGATAAAGAAGGGGTTGTCTCCCACACCTCCAGATCCTTAAAGGCAGAGCCTGTAGAGAGTGCTGTCGATATTCTGATTCGCTTGAAGGATTCCACCAGAGTCGTGGCGATAGACGAAGTACAGTTTTTTGATGAGGCGATCACCACAATAGTTGTAAAATTGGCAGCAAGAGGCTTTAGAGTCATTTGCGCAGGCCTCGATTTGGATTATCGCGCCTTACCTTTTGGGCCGATGCCGACGCTTTTGGCAGTAGCTGACGAAGTCGTTAAAATTCATGCAATCTGTACTGTATGTGGCGCGCCAGCGACTAGGACCCAGCGGCTATCAAAATCAAAAGAGCAAGTTCTTCTTGGCGAGACCGACGCATACGAGGCACGTTGCCGAGGCCATTACCAGTACGATGAAGCGGAAGAGCAAGCCCTTCTTCCTCTAGAAGAAGAAATAAAACCTCTCTCTGTTCAGCTCTCTAATTAAGAGACAAAAACTGATGGATCGTGATAAGATTTCCCCTCCTAAGAGGTGAATATGTCACGGGACTGCCAACATCAATCTCTAAATTTCATTCCGAGTGAGATTACTCACCATTATGGCAAAAACGTTCATATTCTTTCCTCTCCGCTGATGCTTTCTCTGTTAGCTCAGCTAGGCTCTCCTAAAACCAGTCAGCCGGAAATAAATCATCTGCTTGAGATGATGTACGGACATCTTTTCGACTATGTCGTTGATCTTTTTTTTCCGAGAAAAAAAGTCATGATCGAGACGAGAATGAAACTATCTCACTCAGAGGCCGTTTATGAAGGTGAGGCAATTAACAATGATACCCTCTGCGTGACCGTTGACCTCGCCCGTGCAGGAACATTTCCCTCTCATCTTTGTTATCAGAAATTAAACTACTTTATGAACCCCGATCGTGTTCGACAAGATCACTTCTATGTCGCCAGAACCTGTGATGCTGAAGGAAGAGTGACTGGTGTCAATGTTTCGGGCTCAAAGATTGGAGGTAGAGTAGACGAGTCTATTGTTCTTTTTCCTGATCCGATGGGAGCGACTGGAGGAACTATTGTAGAGGTAACAAATCATTATAGGACAAAGGTTGGAGGTACTCCTCAACTCATGATTGCCATACATTTAATTGTTACCCCCGAATATCTTAAGAAGGTAAGACAGAATTGTCCTGATCTCATTGTTGTCGCTCTCAGACTTGATCGAGGGCTCTCTCCAAAAGATGTTCTTTCCGAAGAGCCAGGTCGTTTTTGGGATCTTGAGAAAGGTTTAAATGATCATCAATATATTGTTCCTGGAGCAGGAGGTTTAGGAGAAATCTTAAACAACGCTTACTGCTAGGAGAAAAGGAAAAAATGGAATTATATAGCCCTGAAGCTCTCATAACAGAGGATGAGATAGCCCTTAGAATCGAAGCTCTGGGAAACGCCATCACTAAAGACTTTGAGAATGAAGACATCGTCGTCATTTGCGTCCTGAAGGGCTCCTTTATGTTTTGTTCAGATTTGATTAAAAAAATCAATCGCCCACTAAAGCTTGAATTCATATCCCTTTCCAGCTATGGGGATTCAACGAATAGTTCCGGAAACGTTCGCCTAGAGATGGATATCACCGCCAATATCGAAGGAAAAAATGTTCTGATAGTTGAGGATATCGTTGACTCCGGCCTTACCATCAAAACTCTCATTGAGCTCCTCTCCGTCCGGCATCCTAAGTCAATAAAGCTTGCTTCACTTCTTTTCAAGCCGTCAAAGCTTAAGCACCGAGTGAACATCGACTACCTTGGTTTTGAGATCGAAGACAAATTTGTTATTGGTTACGGCCTGGACTATGCCGGCCGATATCGGGAACTACCTTACATAGGAATTTTAAATGCAGGTAACTAATACTGGGAGTGTGCGAGTTGATCTTGTGGGCGGAACCTTGGACATTGAACCTATTAACCTCATCGTTAAAAACGTCGTAACCCTTAATGTGGCAACAGGTCTTAAGGCTTCGGTCAAATTAAATAAGACCGCTTTTGATGGGGTAGAAATCCACTCCGCTGATTACCAAAAAGACTACAAGTACACATCTGCAGAGCTCACTGAGGATCGAGTTGTTTACTCAAGGGACTTCGCCGAGATGAGTTTCGTTCTTCAGATCCTCAGACTTTTTGGGATTAACTCCCATATTAAGCTTGAACTCTCAAGCGGAGCTCCCGCTGGCTCGGGTCTAGGCGGATCATCTGCGATGGGGGTAACTCTTTACCGAGCGCTCTGTAATTTTACTGGTTATAACTATGATAGGCATACAGCAGTCCTTCGAGTCAAAGCAGTGGAGAGTCGCATTTTAAATCAAGGCATGGCTGGGTACCAAGATTATTTCCCTGCCCTTACAGGGGGGGTTCTTGCGATCAAAGGCATCGAGGGAGAGATAAAGATCGAGCAACTTTATACTGATGAACTCAAAGAATTTTTGGAAAATCATCTCACTCTCATCTCCTCAGGACAATCTCGCCAATCAGGTATTAATAACTGGGAGGTTTATAAGGCTTTCTTTGATAAAAAACCTGAGGTCGTTCAAGGTCTTACTAGAATCGCTGAAATTTCTCACCAAACCTATGAGGCCTTGAAAACCAAACAATGGGATAAGATGTTGACCCTCATCGCTCTTGAGGGACTTGAAAGAGAGAAGTTGTTTCCAGGAATAACCACTGACAAGATTCGTCAGTTTACCAGTGAGCTTAAAAAAGACGGAAACGTGTTAGGATTAAAGATGTGTGGTGCCGGAGGCGGTGGATGTTTCATTCTCGTTCACAAGGACATTGATCGAGCCGTGATCGAAGCTCGAGTGAGGGCCCATGATATGACCATTCTTCCTTTTGTTGTAGAGGCGCCTCTTTAAAGCTGAGGGTGATTGTGTCCAAATCTATTCTTAATGTCGCAGGGATGAGTCTCGGAGGTGGAAGGAGGGAGAATTTTTTTTTCTCACTCTTGGAATACTATCCGGAAAAAAAAAGATGGTTTCTTAAATCTCTTCATCAAGTGAAAGATGAAGAGATTAGAGATCGTGACGAAATCATCACGAGTTGGGTAGAGACATATGGCCTTAAACAATTAGTTGTCGATTTCCCATTGAGTCGACCTCCTTGTGAAGAATCTTGCTTGCCGCAATGTAAAAGCTCCAAGGAGTGTCCAAGGACCTCCGTTAGAGAAGTTCGAGAAGAAATGCATAGACTCCTTTTCGAAGATGGCCAAGCCCATAAGACGAATCCCAAAAAATACGAGCAGGCTCGTGTTGCATCAATTGAAGTAGATTATTCAAAAAACATTTTGCGTAAAAACTCCGATGAGCACATGCTTTCGAGGTCATTTAAACGTAAGTTGAGAAAAGGATTTACTCCTTACTGGCACAGGCCAATTGATTTCTGGGTTTGGAAAAATTATTATGATCAGCTACTCGAGGTCTTTAAAATTTCTTATGAATCTTTTGGGAACGTCTCAGTGATGTTGCTCGCAAGATTAAATTATCTTTTGAGACACCTTCCGAAAGATTTGGTCATGTACGAATCCAATACAAATATCTGTCTTATAGAACTTTATCGCGGTCGTATTGTAAGCAAATCCCTTCTTTTTCAGCTATTCGATTTTGACCTCGCAAGTTCAGCTCGAGAGCAAATCATTATGAACATCGAAAAGCACATGGAAATCTTCATCTACGATAATGATCTAGAGACTATTATCAAAAATACTCAAGCATTTGAGTCTTTTCTCCTCTCTGTCGTCGGTCAACGAATGTTGATGAACGGTCTTAGAGAAATACCTCTATGGGGGAATTCTGATGGCGGAAATTTTATTGTTCCGTCTTTTCATCTCCAGGGATAGCAGCCTTTTCGAATTTGAGAATTTTTGCTCCAGCAAAGAGATAAGAGTAAAACAGGACAGTTGAAAGATTATAAAGAAACCAGCCCAAACCAAGGATTGGTCCTTCGATAAGAAAGAGCAAGGCCAGAAGAGCATTTGAGATGGCATAGAAAACTATATAACCCTGGGCCCAAAGCTTCTTTTTCAAATAAAAGAAATAGAAGAAGAGATTATTAATAAAGATGATGAAGAGAAAGAAGAAGAAACCGTTATCAATAAGGGTTTTAATTTCCAGAATCGACTGCTTGCTTAATTGATTGACATTTATTCCTTGTTTTTCCCCCAGTTGCTTAACATACAGCATGGAAAGATCTTTTTGAACCCAGTAGATGCGTAGATAATAAGAATTGATGAGGTCGAGCACGATGAGAGTTATTACCGCAAGGACCAAAAAGCGTTGAAGTCCAAGATCAAGGTAGTGGCGTTTGATTTTTTCTTTTCCCATACTGAAATTTTATCTCAAGAACACTCAAGTGAAAACTTTCCTTCGAGCTATGGCCTTCATTCTATTTGGAATTTTATCAGGAGTGAGGTTTGATTTACTGAAGAACCAGCTTATTTTCCGGGTATTCCCAGAGGTATTGGTGTTCTTCACCAGGAATACGTACTTTGCAGAGAGAGACAGGAATCGCTCCAAGTCTTCTAATCTTGTCTGACCAAGCTTGCGTGGCGTCGTTTATTTTCTCTTGGATAAAATGAGCCTTTTCAGAGTTGGTTTTGAGAAACATTAACTGGGAGTTCAAGAGATTGAGCTCCCGCTTGGTTTTAGCAGAAATATGCTTGAGGAGGGGAATAAGCTCATTGGCCTCATCTTGAGAAAAAGTCTTATTCTGGTTTAACGGATAAATATTCCGTACATTCTCTAGAGTGGTTTCCATCAGTCAAATTGCCCTTGTCGAATTTTACGCTCTACGTCTCTTTTAGCAGTTGTGTCGCGCTTATCAAAGAGTTTTTTACCCTTCGCTAACGCGATTTCACATTTAACAAGACTATCTTTAAAATAAAGAGCCAGGGGAATAACAGTGTAACCCTTGGTCGTCATTTTCTTACTAATTTGTTGGATTTCTTCTCGTTTTAACAATAGCTTACGCTTTCTTGTCTCAGAGTGATTATTGATGTTTCCAAATTCATAGTGGGGAATCGTTGCGTTCTGAAGCCAGACCTCTCCTTTTGAATCAATAGTTACAAAGGCTTCGTTGATGATTCCCTTCCCCTGTCTTAGGGATTTAACCTCCGTGCCCATTAATGACACTCCGCATTCGTACTTCTCTTCAAGAAAATAATCGTAAGCAGCCCTTTGATTCTTGCAAATAATTTTAATGCCCATGACGAGAGAGACTAACTTATTTTATTTAAATTGAGGACTAATTTAACTCTTAGGCCAGGAACAGATTAATGATCTCGTTAAAAGTTAAGGCTTCGGCCCTGACTTTGGGATCTACGGCAGTGGCCCCAAGTTTTTTTTGAGTGATCTCATCACCCCATTCATTTTTCATGATACCACCGAGTTGTTTTCTTCTCTGCCCGAAAATCGCTCTGAGAAACGTTTCAAAACGATCGATTTGATCCAGCGGTATTATGGGAGAAGCTTTTCTTTCAAAACTTAGCACCTGAGAGTCTATTTTAGGTGGCGGCACAAAAGCTCCAGGTGGGACATAGGCAACATGCTTTAATTCAAATTGAGAGAGAGCTAGAGCATGAAGAGACCCCATGGCATTATGTGGATCATTAGGGAGAATTTTCTGGGCTACTTCTTTCTGATACATAAGTGTCATATGCTTTATTTCTGAGATCCTTAAAAAAGAGAGGGTTAGAGGAACACTTATGTTGTAGGGGAGATTTGATACGAGCCAAATAGATCTAAAAGCTTTTTGAATGAGAAACTCTTTCCAATCAAAAAGGAGAGCATCCTGCCGAAATACATTTTCCTTCCCAACAACTGATGCCAAATGCTCTACGAATCTCTGATCCATTTCAATCACAAAGATTGGCAGACCGTAGGCAGCAAGATGTGAAGTGAGTACTGCCGGACCTGGACCGATTTCAACAATAGCATCAACACCAGATGGTAATGGGGAAGTAATTTTTTTTATCACTGCCGGACTGCTAAGGAAGTGCTGCCCGAAGCTTTTGTTGGCGATGGGAAATCGATGTCCCATTAGGTCTTCTCCAGAAAACGAGACCTAGCATCCAAAGCGAGGCATTCAGGAAAACTTATCCTGAGCTCAGGGACTCTAGCGGCCCAATTAGCGACCATGGCAGCATTGTCGGTGCAATAGACTGGTGAAACGAAGTGAACGTTTTGAAAACATTCCTGCATCACCGTTCGCAAACGCGAGTTACAGGCGACTCCACCACCGATGACGATAGGTGAAGAGAAATTTTTTAAGTTTTGGCCGAGGACTTTCTCAATAATCTCATGAGTCTTCAACCTAAGAGTTTGAACGATCGCTTCTTGATAGCTCGCACACAAATTTGGGAGATTGTTTTTTACTTCATCAGCAGACATCTTTTGAATTTTTACTCGAAGTGCCGTTTTTAATCCTGAGAAACTCATCTTTCCAGGACGATCTCGTAAATAGGAAATAGGAAAGTCATAGGTCTTTCTATCACCAGATTTCGCCAGATCATCTATGAGCTTTCCGGCGGGATATCCGACCCCCATGAGCTTACCACCCTTATCGAAAGCTTCTCCGGATGCATCATCTAGAGTAGTTCCCAGCAGTTCCATATCGTTAGGACCTTTTACCCACTTGAACGCCGTATGCCCACCGCTCACTAACAGACCCAGGTAAGGATACGGGACAGCATTTGTTAAGTGAATCGCCTCAAGATGTGCGTAGAGATGATTCACTGGAATGATAGGAAGTTTTTTGATGAGAGCGAAGGTCTTGGCCAAATTTATTCCTGTTAGTAATGAACCTACAAGGCCTGGATGAGTTGTCACGGCAACTTCTGTGATATCCTCGGGGAGAACTTGTGACTCCTTAAAAGTTACTTCTAAGAGAGGGGGAAGGGCCTTGACGTGAGAGCGTGCAGCAAGCTCAGGAACAACTCCTCCCCATTTTGAGAGAAGGAAATCCTGGTTGTAGCTGTTAAGCGCCAGAACTTTTAAGGAGTCCGAGCTTTCAAGAATACAAATTGAAGTATCGTCACAACTGGTTTCAACTCCAAGGATGATTCGTCTTTTCATTTTTAGAGTTCGTTTTTGGCCTCATTTGCCTCTTTTGTTCCACCATAGTCTTCGATAACTTTCTGAAACGCTTGTTTTGACTCATCTTTCTTTCCCATTTTTCCGAGCGATCTACCAATATAGAGAAGACTGCTTGGAGCAAGACTTGCCTTAGGATATTTGGTGTAGATCTTGCTGAAGTAGACCATGGCTTTTTCTGGACTACCGTTGAAAAATTCAATTATCCCTAAGCCATGGAGGACTTTATTTTTATCCCCTGGAGTAAGGTCTTCGTTATCAATAAATGCCTCTAGTTGATCCTTGGCTTCTTTAAATCGTTTCTTCCTGATAAGTCCTAAGGCTTTGGCCACATCTTCTTTAACGCTTTTTTTTTTTTGGAACTTTTAGCACTAGATTCGTTATTGGTTTTAACCGAAGAAAGACTAGTGGTGACTTTTTCCAGAAAGGCGCGTTGCTCTTTTAACTCATTTTGAATTTGTAGGAGTTGAACCGAATCAGTCTCTTGTTGGGTCTTAAGAAGATTAACACTCTCATTTAATCTGGAGATATTCTCGGGAGTCATCTGTCCCTGGCGATGTTCAATTTCTTCAATCTTGCCATTCATTTTATCAAGTTGAGATTGCATCGATTTCAATTGGGTCAAGAGATTAGCGACTAGACCCTGAGTATCACTCATTTGACCTGAAATATTTTCAACTTTCTTTTCTCGTTCAACTTGTTCTGCAGTCTTAATACAGCCGATTGATAAGATCAGTACAACTAGGGGAATAAAAGCCTTGATCATAAAACAAACACCTCATTTCAATGATGTAGTTTAGATGTTACAGGACTTTTTTCTATTCCGCATTACCTTCAAGAGTGTTTTTTCTTTTCGCCTGGTACTCGGCTTGCTCGGAGAATTGTTTTGATTGAAGAGCGTATTCCTGGGCCTTGTTAAAGTACTTTCTACGATAAGCAGATTTTGCTTTCAGATAAAAGTCCTCAGCTTTTCTAAAGAGGTTCGGGGCATGAACATCTGCCCCAGACTCTTTAGCCGCCATAAAAGCGGCTTGGGCAAGACTCATTTCAACTTTGGGTCGTGTGGTAGCAATCCCACATGACCCAAAGAAAAGTAAAAAACTAAGAATTAGAAACTTCATCGGCCTTATTTAGCAGTGATGACAAAGTTGGCCCGGCGATTTTGTGACCAAGCGGCTTCATCATGGCCTTCAAGTTTCGGCCGCTCAGAACCGTAAGAGATTGTAGAAATTCTCTTCGACTCTACACCAAGGGCAACAAGGTAATCTCGAACGGCTTTAGCACGTCGCTCGCCTAGGGCCAGGTTATATTGACGACCACCACGCTCGTCACAATGACCTTCGACTTGAACATCAACGTTTGAATTTGACTTGAGGTAGTTGGCGTTGGACTCTAGCGCAGATTTTGTATCAGATTCCAAGTTAGAAGAATCAAGAGCAAAAAAGACAGTCTGAAGACCGCCGGCTTTAGCATTATCTGAGTCACCATTTAATTCTAGAGTTAAACCAGCATTGGCGCCGGTTGCATCAGCACCGTCTTGATTATTCTTTGGCTTTTTGGAAGCACAACCTACAGCAAGAAGACCAACTACAAGAGTTGTAATAAAACCACGAGTCAACATTTAACTTCTCCTTTGAAGTAATGAAAATAATAAGATTATTGTTCGTTGCTGATTATGCTAGGAAAGGTATGTTTTTAGAAGCAGAAACTGAGAGTTGCAGTCAGCGAAGAGAAGATTAGGCTTGTCAAAAAATCGACGCCAAAATGACGACAGCGTCATTGGGGTGACGGCTCTGGCGAGGTTGCGGTGCGTTAAGAGTTTGAAAGTGTGTTTATTTTTTTATTTAGAAAATATTTAGTTTTTGGCATGGTAATTGCTAAACCATAAGAGTGTGTGTGTTGGAGTTGAAGAAAGGATTTTTTTAACTTCTAGTCTCTCGAAAAAAAAGCCCATCTTCAGATGGGCTTTTTTTTTATAAACTCTCAAAAATAAATGTCGCCATTGTTTTCATGCTGATAGATGAAATTGAATCGTAAATTGGGTTCAATTCATAAATACCAACAACAGCTGGATGGTGAATCCCTATACCCCGAAAGGCAGTCCATATTTCCTGCAATTCCTGAAGGCTTATTCCATTGGGATTTACGGCACTAACTCCAGGAACCTCACTTCCTGAAAGAGCGTCCGCATCAATGCTGAAAATCACAGCTGTCTTTTCGTCCATCAAATCTCTTATTGTCTTTAATTGTTCTGATACTTTTTCTTTGGTTAATTCTTTTCTCCAAATAATCTTTTGAGTTGAACATTCAAGATTTGAAAGAGTTGAGACAGAGTTGGCAAATGGATTGAGACCGATCTGAAGAAGTGAAAAATTCTCTCCCCTTTCAACGCAGAACTGCCTAAACGGAGTACCTGAATTAGGATCATCGTCTGTACGAGTATCTGCATGTGCGTCAATATTAATCACTATGATCTTTGGGTAGATATGAGATAGGGCCTTTAATAAGGGATACACATGGTCGTGACCGCCTCCAATGTGATAAAGAGGACTCTTTGGATGATTTCGAATCTGGTCATAAATTTTCCGTGCTTCTTCCTCCTGAGCCTTTTTGAAGTCTACTAGTTCTAAAAGCTGATCAGAGACTTCAACCTCTCTGAAGGCCAGATTTGCCATCTTCTCTGTTAAGGTAAACTTTTTCAAAGTCGATAGAAGAGACTGAGGAGCGAATCGTGATCCATTTCGACCCCCGTTTCTAATAACCCCTTGATCGGATGAGCTCGTGAGGAATAGGGTGAGTGGACCCGTTCTTTCTGAGTCAAATAACTTAGCGACAGACTCATTAAAACGCTTTTGTGATTGAGAGATGGAGTTCTTCGTCATAAAATCTACTTTATTTAAAACTGGTTTAACGATGACGTTGTCAAATTTTAATTGGACTGACAAGGATTCTACTCGATGGTTTATCCTTCTGCCCACTGGTCATGAAGGTCCTTTTTCTTTAACCACACTTTTAGAGTTATCTCATAAAAAGCATTTTGCACATACCACAAAAGTCTGGGCCGAAGGACTTCCAGGACCTATTGAACTGACGGAAGTGCTAGAGCGCTCTCAATCAGCCATATTGAACGACGAAGAGTCTTTTTTGTCTGTAGAAGTTGAAGATGAGCTTCCTCCGCCGATTGATCGTCTACTGGAGGAAAATACCAGGCCAAAGAATAGAAAAACAAGGATCCTTTTCGGAGGGCTTTTATCTTTGTCCTTGCTTCTCTTCGTATTCTACTTCATCAAGACTCAAGAGCATTTTCGCTTGTACCGTCTTCCCAAAATGTCTTTGGATCTTTATGAGCGGATAATAAGAGAAAATTCTTTTGGAGGCTGGTCTAGGGATCTATTTTTCAAAGAGTACATTTCTGCAGATCATTCCTTGATCTGGTTAGTTACTGCGTCGTATCAGAGTTGTAAAATTGAGGCAAAGTTCGCATCGATCAAAGATCGCTTATTGACGATGGACGATGAAAAGATCGTCTTTCAATCGAGTGGAGTATTGAAAAATCATCTTGTCGAGCTGAGTTCTTTTGATTTTGAAAGTGGAAGCCGGATCATTCCCGGTCTCTATGAGATGGACCTCAAAGCAACGGAATGTGTTTGGAATGGTTTTCTTCCTAGACTGATAAATCGTTTTGCTCACCCGACTCTCGACTATGTCGCAAGAATGAAAGTCATTTTATTTTCGAAAGGGTCATTCGAGTTCAACCGAAATCTAGAAAATCTTTTGAGTAAGAAAAAGGAATTGGAGGAGAGAAGGAAAGGTCAGCAAATATTATTCTGGCAGGATCTCGAGCAAAAGTTCCATACCTTAGAGGCCGTCACCCTTCAAATAGAGCAACACTTCTTGGATTTTCTTGAGACTGAACGACCTTTCAAAAGAGAGCTCAATCATATGATAGAGACCTATGCCAAAATGTTCGGATCTTTTTTAAGTTCTTTTGTCCTAGAAAATGAGAAACTTTTTAAAAGCTATCATTCAATTAGTGCCTCTAAAAAACGAAATTATGAGTTATTAATAAGGCTGATCTCAAAAAAAATTGGGCTTGAATCGATGAAATTAATAGAAGAATTTCAAACAATGAAAAGAAATCCTGTTACTAAACAAAGGAAAAGTGCGGCCAGGAAAGTAAGGCAGGTATTTCAAAAAATTAAGACTGAAATCAATGAAAAACTCTCAGAGGTTGAGAAGGATCAGCTGTATCAACCTTAAACGTCTCTAAAATTTCAAATTCATTTTTTGATTTGGGTTTGAGTCTTGCTCCCCAAACATACAAATCATGTTCAAAAATCATTGTAAGATTTTTTTTGATGATAAACTCGTAGAAGTGAACCTTATCAATGGTCGTTTGACCTGGAGCGATATCATAGCTCATGACCCAAGGAACAGAGACATGATGGCTAGTAGGTACGAGGTCTGCCATATAAATAAACTTCTCGTCATATGGATGGACAAGCCATGGTGTGTGTCCGTGGGAGCACTTAAATCGAATTTCATCCTGACCGTCTATTAGTACTCGACCTTCCTCACCCTGAAGCCAATGAATTTTGCATTTTTTATCAGCTGCCTCTATGAGTGGTTTAAAAAATTGAGAATGAAAAGAACCGCTGTCTCTTAATGTTGGATTTAATGCGTATTCATAATGTTGACGGTGTAGATGCAGTGTTGCGTCAGGGAATACAAGTTGATGCTCTTGACGGTCGAAACCAAGACCTCCAACATGATCAAAATGTAGGTGAGTCAATATGAGATCGGTGACATCTTGAGGGCGTAAATTGAATTTCTTGTCGAGAACTTCAACTAATGGATTCTTACTGCCAATAATGCCGAAGCGCTGATCAAATTTTTCTTCATGATAATCACCTATACCAGTATCAATTAAGATGTTTCGCGTTGATGTTTGGATGAGCATGACACGAAGACTCAATTGAATCCGGTTAAGTTCATCTGGCGGAATTACTTTTGACCATAATGGCTTTGGAATAATTCCAAACATGGCCCCACCATCAAGTTTGAAAACTGCCGGATGAAGAACAGCGTATTTTTTCATAACACCTCGCGCCTCCATCATGCCCTTTCAATTGCGCGTTTTTCAAGACCTTTTCATTGTCTGAGTTCATAAAATGCCTATAATGTGACCTATTCAAATGTTGATTTAAGGAGAACCTATGAATGTTCATGAGTACCAGGCGAAAGACCTGATGCGACAGTTTAATATCGCGGTCTTAAAAGGTGGCGTCGCGAACACTCCGGCCGAAGCCGTAGAAGTTGCTAAGAAGCTTGGTGGAAAAATTTGGGTTGTGAAGGCTCAGATCCACGCTGGTGGCCGTGGTAAGGGGGGGGGTGTGAAGCTTGCTATAACTCTCGAAGAGGTTGAAAAGCATGCTAGGGACATCATCGGTATGCAACTTGTGACTCATCAAACTGGCGTTGAAGGAAAAAAGGTTCTCAAAGTGTTAGTTGAACAGGGCTGCGACATTGACCATGAATATTATTGCGGTATTGTCTTGGATCGAACGGTTGGGAAAATTGCCATGATGGTTTCCACTGAAGGTGGAATGGAGATTGAAAAAGTTGCTCATGAAACCCCTGATAAAATCATCAAGTGCCACATCGATCCGGCCACTGGTTTCACTGCTGCACATGGGAGGAAGCTGGGGTATGCTCTAGGTCTGAGAGGTGAAGTTTTAAAAAAGGCAATTGCTTTCTTCGAAGGTCTTTATAAACTTTACGTCGACAAAGATTGCTCGATCGCGGAAATCAATCCACTTGTAACGACCAAACTAGGAGATGTTCTCGCTTTAGATGGAAAATTAAATTTCGATGATAATGCTCTTTTTCGTCATCCAGAAATTGAAGCAATGAGAGACATTACTGAAGAATCAGCTCAAGAACTTGAGGCTGGGAAATATGGACTTTCGTACATTTCGCTGGATGGAAACATTGGGTGCCTTGTTAATGGAGCCGGGCTTGCCATGGCCACACTAGACATCCTGAAACTCCATGGAGGAACTCCCGCCAATTTTCTAGATGTTGGCGGAGGAGCAACTAAGGAAACTGTTCAAAAAGCATTCACTATTATTCTTCAAGACCCTAATGTTAGAGCGATCTTGGTAAATATTTTCGGTGGTATCATGAAGTGTGACATCATCGCTAACGGTGTTGTTGATGCGGCTAAAGAACTTGGAGTTAAGGTTCCTCTCGTAGTTCGTCTCGAAGGAACAAACGTAGGCTTAGGTAAAAAAATTCTCGCAGAATCCGGATTGAAAATTACTCCGGCCAATGACCTAGCTGATGCAGCGAAAAAAGCAGTTGAAGCTGCCAAGGGAGGAAAATAATATGGCCATACTTATTAATAGAAACACTCGGCTTATCACAATCGGAATTACCGGTAAGCAGGGGACCTTCCATACTCTTCAATCCCGGGACTATGGCACAAATGTCGTCGGAGGAGTAACTCCTGGTAAAGGCGGAACAGTTCACGAAGGCATTCCAGTCTTTAACACCACCTTTGAAGCCATTAAGGAAACGGGTGCTAATGCGGCGATGATTTTTGTCCCACCTCCGGCAGCAGCAGATGCGATCATCGAATGTATAGATGCAGAACTTCCTTTGATCATTTGTATTACGGAGGGGATTCCTGTCCTGGATATGGTTAAAGTTAAATCAGCACTCAAGGGATCAAATTCACGGCTAATTGGTCCTAATTGTCCAGGAGTCATTACACCGGGTGAATGTAAGATTGGGATTATGCCTGGACACATTCATATGCCAGGAAGTGTGGGCGTGATTTCACGTTCTGGGACGCTGACTTACGAAGCGGTTTATCAATTAACTCAAAGAGAGATTGGTCAATCGACTTGTGTGGGTATCGGCGGAGACCCTGTTAACGGCACAAACTTCATCGACTGTCTTGAAATGTTCCAGAATGACCCAGAAACGAAGGCGGTCATTATGATCGGTGAAATCGGTGGGACAGCTGAAACGGATGCTGCCCGTTGGATTAAGGCCAATATGACCAAACCTGTCGTCAGTTTTATTGCAGGGGCCGCAGCCCCTAAGGGGAAACGGATGGGTCATGCCGGTGCAATTATATCCGGCGAAGACGACTCTGCCGAGGCTAAGTTCAGAATTTTGCAGGAATGTGGTGTCACGCTTGCGCGATCTCCAGCAGAACTTGGACAAAAGATCTCAGAAGTATTAAAGAAGTAGTGAATTAATTTATAAGGAGCTAAAAATGGCCATTGAAAAAACCTTTTCTATTATTAAACCAAACTCAACCCTAGACAATAATATCGGTAACATCATTGCACATTTTGAAAAAAATGGTCTTCGTATTGCTGCTGCAAAATTTGCTAAACTTTCTAAAGAAAAAGCAGAAGGTTTCTATATTGAGCATAAAGAGCGACCTTTCTTTGGTGAACTTGTTAACTTCATGACTTCTGGGCCGGTCATGCTTATGGTTTTAGAAGGGGAAAATGCTGTTGCTAAAAACCGTGAGTTAATGGGGGCCACAAATCCGGCCAACGCTGCTGAAGGCACGATCCGTAAACTGTATGCCAAGTCTGTTGGTGAAAACTCCGTACATGGTTCAGATTCTCCTGCTGCAGCCGAAAGAGAAATTGCCTACTTCTTTGAAAGAAATGAACTCATAAACCGTTTCTAATTTCTTTTTAAATTTTCCTTCTAAGGCCTCGCTTCATGAGCGGGGCTTTTTTATAACCTTGAATTAA
The DNA here is from genome assembly GCA_040382195.1 of Halobacteriovoraceae bacterium. Classification (GTDB taxonomy): domain Bacteria; phylum Bdellovibrionota; class Bacteriovoracia; order Bacteriovoracales; family Bacteriovoracaceae; genus Peredibacter. Next base: position 60,801 of record JBEIFX010000004.1, read on the forward strand.
ACTCAGTCATACGACTTTCTTGTTTTAATCTTTCAAAATTTCAAATGTAACTGACAGAAGTTTATTAGACGTGAAACAGTGCCCCCCTAGCCTGAAGTTTTCTCCATTTAACTTCATTGGGTTGAGTTGTTATTGTTTACAGGAGAATAGTAATTCGTCTCTGCAAAAGAGATTTAAATCTAGAAAAGGGGATTGTTATGAAGACAATTTTAATTTTGGCAGCAGCTTTGGTGATGGGCACTGCTTACTCACAGTCACCAATTGATTCATCCACAGGCACAAGGCACATGTTTGAGTTCAATGCGGATTCAGTTTTAGGAGGACTATTTTCACTTGATAAATCTAAAACTCCTGGAAGCTCAGCTGACAATGATTCAGAACTCGACCTTCGTTTAAATTATGCCTACCAATTACCTATGATTCCTAGAGTTCAGCTTGGTGTAAGATTTAATTACTTAAAAGATACAAATAGCTCAGGAGATGTCGAGAACTATGGTTTTCAGGTTGGTGGAATTTACAATGATTCAAATGATCTCAGAAATTCTATCTATGCATCCCTTTATGTGGGGATGAATTGGAATAATGAGTTCGGATCTAATCTAGGAGCAGGGAACTTGGATGATGAAGTTCTTATCAGCACGGTTGCCGTCGGAAAAAGGTATTCGATGGAGGAATGGGGTATAAAGCATTTAACCTACATACCAGAGATTGCTCTTCAGAATAGAAATTCGACGACAGGCGGTGATTTTGAATATAATCAAAGTTTGCAGTTCAGGTTCTTACAATTTGCAGCATTCTTCTAATATCAAGTACTTGGCTCCCCAAGCGAGGGGAGCCACTTTGTAAGACTCTGTCTCTTCTTTCTTCAAGCCCATGTAAAAGTTTCAAAAATATACCTCAATGAGTCTATCCGCGTTATAACTTCTACCACTAGGTTTAAGTAAGGAGTTTCCCCATGTTTAATCTCGGAGAGCACGTTGTTTGTCCCGGTCACGGAGTGGGGCAAATTTGCAGTGTCGACACTAAGGAGTTAAATGGTGAGATGAAGAGCTTCTACATTATCAAAGTGGTCTCCAATGGAATGAAGGTGATGATACCAGTCGATTCTAAAGAGGGAGTCCGGGCGCTAATACCCAGCACAGAAATTGATGGGGTCTTCGAGCTCCTAAAAGATCAGAATGTTAAGGTCGACATGTCTACTTGGAACCGTCGACATAGAGAATACACTCTTAAAGTAAAAACGGGCTCTCTTTTGGAGATAGCCGATGTCCTTCGCCAGCTTCTCTTACTCAAAATGAATAAGAAATTGTCTTTTGGAGAGAGAAAGATGCTCGATCAATGTAAAGAACTCATTGTTAAAGAGATTGCTCTCTCAACAGGTGCACCTGAAGGCTCTATCTCAGAGAAAATTGACTCTCTTTATAGCTAAGAAAGTTCTCAAAAAGCCATCAAAAGTGTATCCTCATCCTCATATTCTATGAGGAGTCCTCAATATGACTGTACGAGTAAGATTCGCCCCTTCGCCCACTGGATATTTACACATTGGAGGGGCCAGAACTGCCCTTTATAATTACCTTTTTGCCAAGGCTACAGGTGGCGTCTTTGTCTTAAGAATAGAAGACACTGATTTAGAGCGCTCTAATGCTGAATACGAAAAACTTCAGATCGATGACCTAAAATGGTTAGGTATAACCCATGATGAAGGTCCTGATAAACCCAATCAAAAATATGCTCCTTACCGGCAATCAGAAAGAGCAGACATCTACCAAAAGTACGCCCTGGAGCTTATCGCTAAAGGCCTCGCCTATTATGACTTCTGTACAGATGAGGAACTTGAGGCGATGAAAGAGAAGGCGGCTCTTGAGGGACGAGATCCGATTTATGAAGGCAAGTGGAAGGATGTGGCATTTTATCAAGAGGCTTGCGAAAGGATTTCCAAGGGAGAAAAAGCAGCTATTCGCTTTCGTGTACCAAAAAAATCATACACTCTTGAGGACAAGGTAAAGGGAACCGTTGTTTACCCCGAGAATATGGTGGGGGACTTTGTGATCGTGAGATCAAATGGACTTCCAGTCTATAATTTCTGCTGCGTAATTGACGACCATTTGATGGAAATCACTCACGTTATCCGAGGAGAAGATCATCTTAACAACACTGTTCGTCAACTCATGATCTATGAAGCCTTGGGTGCCAAGACACCAGAATTTGCTCACGTTTCGCTTCTGATAGGACATGATCGTCAGAAACTTTCTAAACGTCATGGAGCAACTTCCGTTAATCTTTATAGGAATGAGCACTATCTTCCGGAAGCCATGTGTAACTATCTTTGTCTCCTTGGTTGGTCTCATCCCACAGAGAGAGATATCTTCGATAAAACAGACATAGTCGAAGTCTTCAGTCTCGACAGGTTCTCCGCAAGTCCAGCTATGTATGATCTCGAAAAACTAAAGTGGGTAAACAGCGAACACATCAAGAAAATGAATAACGCTTCACTCATCAAACTTATCGAAAAAGAACCTGAAACTGAGTTCTTTCGTACGCAAGACACGGAATGGAAAATGTCCTGCGTAGAACTGATGAAGAAGTATGCTAATTTTGTTACTGACTTCCCTAAGCTTGTGAATGAACTCATTTTAAATGAGCATCCTGAAAAAACTGATGCCTTTAAAGAAATTCTAGCTTGGGAAACTACACCGAAGATCATGGCTTTCATTTCTCAAGAAGTTGAAAAGAAATCTTCAGATTTTATTACGGAGAATGAGCTAAATAATTGGATTGATCAGGTGAAGAAAAATCTTGGAGTCAAAGGCAAACCTCTCTTTCAGGGGGTGAGAGCTGCGCTAACAGGTCACGATCACGGTCCTGATCTGAAGTTTCTCATACCGCTGACGCCTGTTTCAGTTTTGAAGAACCGAATTGTTCATCTTAGGAAGTAAGCACTATGATCAGAGAGCTTAGGATTTTTAACAATCTATCGCGTAAAAAAGAAGTTTTTTTGCCCATCGAACCGGGTAAAGTTAAGTTTTATTCTTGCGGACCTACTACCTACGACTTCCTCCATATCGGCAATGCACGTGCTCTCGTCGTTGGAGATCTTTTTAATCGAGTTTTGAAATCTTTCGGTTACGATGTTACGTTCGTAAGAAACTACACAGATGTTGATGACAAAATTATAGACCGGGCCAGAGAACTAGGAAGGGATCCTATTGAGCACGCTGCTCTTTTCGTCAAAGAATGCGAAAAAGATATGGACTCTCTTGGAATGCTGCCAGCGACTTTTACACCGAAGGTTTCAGAGACTATCCCTGAAATCATTTCTATGATTCAAGACATTATAAATAATGGAAAGGCCTATGTTGTCCAAGGAGAGGTCTTTTTTAATGTGCCGTCATTTGTTCAGTATGGAAAACTCTCTAAAAAAGACCTTGAGAGCCTTCAGCACGGTATAAGAGTAGAGGTTGATGGCCGAAAGAGACATCCGTCTGATTTTGTTTTATGGAAGCCTGCGAAACCAGGGGAGCCTTTTTGGGATTCACCCTGGGGACAAGGTAGACCTGGTTGGCATATCGAATGCTCGGCCATGGCGAAGAAATTTCTAGGTAAAACTCTTGATCTCCACCATGGTGGTGTTGATCTTATGTTTCCACATCACGAAAATGAAATTGCTCAATCAGAAGCGGCCAATAATTGTCAGTTTTGTAACAATTGGGCCCATAATGAGTTTTTAAACTTTGGATCGGAAAAGATGTCAAAGTCTCTTGGAAACGTTATTAAGATCCGGGACTTTGTGGAAAAATATGGAGGACAGGTTCTAAGGCACATCCTTCTTTCTGTCCACTATCGTGCCCGCCTTGAATGGACCGATGAGGTCCTTCATCGTGCGCTTGATGAAGTTAAAAAGATTCATGAATTTGCTCTCGAAGTTAATTCTTATGAATCAAAAGGCAACTTCTCTTCAGCTGAAATTTCGTCTTGCATTGAAAAGATGAAGGATGAACTTTCCAATGATTTTAATTCCGCTGGGGCCATGGGTAACTTCTTCTCGTTTATTAAAAACACGCGCTCTCAAAGGAATCAACTTTCTCCAGAAACTTTAGTTCAGGTTCGTTCAACAATAAATTTCGTCCGCGATGCCCTCGGTTTAGTCCATCAGGATCCAGAGAAAGTTCTCGATAAGCTAAAAAAGCATTCACAGGACATTAGCGAGAGTGGGGTTGATTCGGTCTGGATTGAAGCCTTAATCAATGAGAGGAAATTAGCAAAAGCGGCGAAAAACTGGGCCCGTGCCGATGAGATTCGTCAAGAGATTGCTAGTAAAAACATTATCTTAAAAGACCATCCTGACGGTACGACGACTTGGATTGTCCAGGCATAGGGTCATTTTGACACCTGTAGGTTTTAATGTCCGACATTGCCTGACAATCTCTTCCATATTAAAGCTTCGACTGTTATTTTTTAATGAATTGGATTCTAAACAAAACCCAGGAGTTTTATGAAAAATATCTTAGCACTATTGATGCTGGTCTTTTCTCTTTACAGTGTAGCAAGCTCTGAGACGAAAACATTTTTTTATGATGGAACTCAGGATAGCGTGAACCTCTCTCTTCGCTCTGAAGAAACTCATACTGAATATCGCTATGAGCAGCGTAATACCATTTGCTATCGACAAGACGTTTTTTATAGAACTGTTTGCTACAATACACCGACAGGGCGAGTCTGTAATACCGTTCCTGAGTACAGAACAATTTCCTATCCATGCACACAGACAGTCCGGATTCCTTATCAGGTTAAAGATTACGATGTAGACGCAAATGTTGTTTTGAATGTTTCATCTATTCCAGGAATTCCAGCAGGAGAAACTTTTAAAGTGACTCTCGATGGTGATGATCTTTCAATCTTAGCACTCGGTTCAAAACGCTTCTTTGTCGTTCTAAACAAAAGAGACATTTCTTCTCGAACTCAAGGATCAATGAAGTTTATTGATGCTAATTTCTACGTCTCCCTTGTTGAAGCAGCCCCAATCCTCCGAGCGCTTCAGGTGAACAATATTTCTTTTAAAGATAACTCCGTTTTCTTCAAGACAGGTGCAACAACAGACTCCGTTGGATTTTATCTTAATGTGACGAAGTCCCCCATTCTGGGTTCAGATACTGTTCTTTTTGACAGAGAACTTTCATCCAGCGAGATTGATTTAAGGGCCCAAGGAGTAGGTTCCGAAGCTTCCATTAATTTTCAAAAACTTGGAGTTGAACTGGGGTCTGGACGCTTTAAAATTACTGCCAAAGTGTTTTTCAAGCACCAGGGTACCATCTTAAATGCTTCCCAATTCGAAAGATCTGAAGTCTCTCAAACGCTATTGTATAAGATTCGTTAATCTAACGTCATGAAGGGCCCTTTGGGGCCCTTCTTGTCCAGAAAGAGCATCTTCCCACTAAAAAAAAATTACAGCGAAGTAAGTCTGGCCTTGAACAGAAACCCCAAATCTTAAGCGTTGCTAAAGAAGATCTTGGTAGGTCTGGGCCTTATTGATAACCTTGATTTTGTTCTTTGTCGTCAGAAGAAGTTCCTGAGGTCTACCTCTTAAATTGTAATTAGAACCCATGCTATAGCCGTAGGCTCCGGTGTCACAAAGGACTAGGAGGTCTCCAGTTGAAAGTTTGGGTAAAAGACGATTTGATCCAAAGCAATCTGATGTTTCACAGATTGGGCCAACAATATGGGAAGGATGGGAAGTGTTACCTTGCTTAACAGGAAGAATTTCGTGATGAGCTTCATAAAGAGATGGCCTCATGAAATCATTCATTCCTCCGTCGACAATAATAAAGTGGTTATTTTCAGAAATCTTATTTCTTAGGACTTTCATAACAAAAATACCAGCCTTGGCAACAATCCGACGACCTGGTTCGAAGACTACACGGGGCCTGAAGTTTGATTTGGAGTAGTAACTTTTGTTCAAAGTCGAAGCGACCAAAGACATGTAATCATTAACAGATGGAAGTTTTCTCGTTTCCTCGGGATGATAATCAACTCCAAGGCCCCCTCCAACGTCTAAAAATTCAAGATTGAGTCCTGTTGCGAGAGCAACCTCACTTAATATATCAATCGCTTTCTTGGTGGCCTTCAGATCAAGAAGTTGGCTTCCGATGTGAACCGAAAGGCCAATAAGTTTTGAATGAGTCCAGTACTTCTTTTGCCCAAGAGAGGATAAAATATCTCCAGAGAGAAGCCCGAACTTGTGTGTCTTGTTTCCGGTAGAAATGTACTTATGGGTTTTCGGTTGAACTACCGGATTAAGCCGAAAACAAATACGCGCCTTTCGCTTTAGTTTTTTTGCGCAACTATTGATGAGCTCTAATTCTTCTAGAGACTCGACATTGAAGGAAAAAATTCCATTTTTACCTTGCTTAAGGGCAAAAAGGATCTCTTCTTCAGTTTTACCCACCCCAGAGAAGACAATTTTTTCTGGAGAAATACCTGCTTCAAGGGCCCTTTTTAGTTCTCCGCCAGATACGATATCGGCACCTGAGCCGAGGGAGGCCAGAATCTTTAGAAGCTCTTTATTTGAATTTGATTTTAGAGCGAAGCATACGAGAGGATTAATGAGTCCATTGTTAACTGCTCCATTAAAAAAGCGAGAATAGTTTTCCGTCAGAATTTCTTCCGAGTAGAGGAAAAAGGGTGTTGAGAATTTCTTACCCAGCATGGAAATATCAGTTTGGTTAAAATGTAAAATTTTGTTTTTATAATCGAGTTGTTTCATGGGAATTTGACGCCTTTTCTCCAGTTCAGGACCTCTTCAAGGACTTCTATGTTTAGCATCCCACTATCATAGGCGACTTTGGCCAATATTTCAAAGTTCGAAAGAGACTGGGTATAAAGTTTATTTTCAGCAAAAATCCTGGAGGTTTGAGGAAAGTTATAGCTGAATATACTCATAACTGAAGCGACCTCAACCTGAGCTTCCTGAAGTTTTTTAGCCGCTGCAATAGAGCTTTTACCTGAGGAGATAAGATCTTCTATTAGAACACATCTTTCCCCACCTTTAACAAAACCTTCGATAGAGTTTTGTCTTCCATGATCTTTACTTGTGGGCCGGACGTAGACTAAAGGCATTTTTAATTCGTGGGCCACCCATGCCGCCCACGCTATTCCAGCGGTTGCGGTTCCAGCGATGAGATTTACATTTATTGGACGGATCTGTTCACATAAAGAGCGAATAATATATTCTCTGGATTCAATGGTCGATATCAACAAGCGATTGTCGCAATAAACTGGGGATTTAATGCCCGAGGCCCAAGTGAAGGGTTCCTCAGGTCTTAGGAAAACAGCCTTTTCCTTTAACAGGACTTTCGATACATTTTCTGCCAGTGATGTCATAGGCTTCCTTTTAGAAGATCTTCTAGGGCAGTTCTAGGGGCCATCGCTCCAGTGATTGGTCTTCCAATGACCATATAATTTGTCCCTAATTTAATCGCTTCAAGGGGGGTCGTGACTCGTTTCTGGTCCCAATAATCCTCCGAGGAGGGTCTAATCCCTGGAGTAACAGTAAGGAAGCTCTTTCCCAGTGAATCTTTTACGATGGGAACTTCATGCGGGGAACAAACTACTCCGTCACAGCCGCTTTCTTGAGCAAGACGTGAATAGGTAAGAATAGATTCTTGTATATTCCCAGGTATTCTTTGCTCTACATTCATTTGTTCTGTTGTAGTGCTTGTTAATTGAGTAACAGCTAGAAGTGAGGGAGAACTTAAAGAAGACTTAACTGCTCCGGACGCTCTTTTCATCATCTCGCTTCCACCAGCAGCATGCACATTAACCATATCAATTGGGAGCTTACAAAGGACTTTCATTGCTTTTTCAACTGTGTTGGGAATGTCATGGAGCTTAAGATCCAGGAAAATCCTGAACCCTCTTTCTTTGGCAGCATAAACGATTCCAGGTCCGTCACCATAAAATAGTTCCATTCCTACTTTCACCCAGACAGGGTAGCCCTCAAGCTGTTGAAGAAGTTTCATGGCATCTGAGATTGAAGGATAATCCAAAGCAATAATAATACTTTCTGGAGAAATGCTCATAACGCTTCCATGGGAAAGCTGTTGCGTTCCATCGTTCTCAAAAGTGCTTCGGTAGTATCGAGAGAAGTGAGGCAAAGGACACCTCTTTCCACCGCAATCCGACGCATTTTAAATCCATCAGATTCGACATTCTTTCCTTTGGAAATTGTATTCACAACAAGAGATACCTTTCCTGATTTAATTTCCGTTAAAAGATCATGCATACCCTCTCCGATTCTCGGAACTACCTTAACAGGAATGCCGTGAGAGCGAAGGAGTTTTGCTGTCCCGTCTGTCGCAAGAAAGTCAAAGCCGATCTTGTGAAAACGTTTAAAAAGTTCTACTGCTTCTTGTTTATCTTTATCGTTTATAGTTGCGAGGATCGTACCGGACTCTGGAATTGGTACTCCCGCGGCAATAAAGGCTTTTTGAAGGGCTTTTTCAAAAATTTTGTCTCTTCCCATGACTTCACCAGTAGATTTCATTTCAGGCCCTAAAGCAATTTCGACTTCTGAAAGCTTAGCAAAAGAAAATACCGGAGCCTTCACTGCCACGCAGTCTGGTGGAGGTAAGAGACCATTACGATAGCCCTGTTTTTCCAGACTTTCTCCGAGGATCGCCTTCGTTGCAACTTTTGCCATTTGAACATTAGTAATTTTTGAGAGGAAGGGAACTGTCCTTGAAGAACGAGGGTTGACTTCAAGGACAAACACCTCGTTATGGTAGATGACAAACTGAAGGTTAATGAGACCCTCTATATTGAGAGCGCGGGTAATAGAAAGAGTTGTTTCTGTAAGTTTATCCAGAATATCCTTTGAAACACTTTGAGGAGGATAAACGGCAATTGAATCTCCAGAATGGACACCGGCCTTTTCTATATGCTCCATGATGCCAGGAATGAGCACTGTCTTTCCATCTGAAATAGCATCGACTTCCATTTCACGACCAATCATGTAGCGATCAATAAGAACTGGGTGCTCAGGATTAATTTCTACCGCTCGCTCCATGTAGCTTTTTAACTCTTCTTCGTTGTAAACAATCTCCATTGCACGTCCTCCGAGAACGTAGGAGGGTCGTACGATAACAGGAAAACCAAGATCTTTTGACTTTTCGACTGCTTCATTCAGGGAGGTCACTGTCCGTCCCATAGGTTGGGCGATAGAGAGATCCCTTAAGAGCTGTTCAAACCTTTTTCTATCTTCAGCGCGATCTATGTCATCAGTCGACGTTCCTAAAATGGTTACTCCATACTGAGCGAGTGAATCAGCAAGATTAATTGCTGTTTGTCCTCCAAACTGAACTATTACTCCAATGGGATTTTCGCGTTCAATAACATTTAGGACATTTTCAAGAGTGAGAGGTTCAAAATAAAGTCGATCTGAAATGTTAAAATCAGTCGAAACAGTTTCAGGATTATTATTAATAACAATTGCCTCAAAACCAAGCTCTCGGATAGCCTCGATAGCATGCACTGTAGCGTAATCAAATTCAATGCCTTGCCCGATGCGAATTGGTCCAGAACCGAGAACAATAACTTTTTTCTTCGAGGATTCCAGGACTTCATCCTGGGATTCATAGGTAGAGTAGTAATAAGGTGTAGTCGATTCAAATTCACCCGCACATGTGTCAACCATTTTGAAAACCGGAATTATCGAGAACTTTTTTCTCAGATTCATAATTTCTTTCTCGGAACTCTTCCAGAGTTTTGCAATGGTAACATCCGCGAAGCCCATTCTTTTCGCTTCTCTTAATATATCTTCGGAAAAAGGAGAGCAGATCAGCCTTTTTTCCATATCAACAATATTTTGAATTTTAGTAATAAAGAAATTATCAATCTTTGTTAGATTATGAATGTCATTTAATGTCAATCCTTGTCGAAGCGCTTCTGCGATGACGAAAAGCCTCTCATCATCTTGTTTTGAGATTTTTTCTATAAGCTCATCTTTAGTCTTCTCATTCCAGCGAGGGTGTTCGAGGTGATTAAGCTCGATTTCTAGAGAGCGAACAGCTTTTAAAAGAGATTCTTCAACGGTCCTTCCGAGGGCCATGACCTCGCCTGTTGCCTTCATTTGAGTGCCTAATCTTCGATTCGCATTTTCAAACTTATCAAAAGGCCAGCGTGGAATCTTTGTAACGACATAATCTAATGCCGGCTCAAAGCAAGCGTAGGTTTTCCTGGTGATAGGATTAAGAATTTCATCTAGGTTTTTCCCAAGTGCAATTTTGGCAGCGATCTTTGCAATCGGATAACCTGTGGCTTTTGAAGCTAGTGCTGATGAGCGTGACACGCGTGGATTCACCTCAATGACGTAGTACTTGAATGAATGGGGATCTAGTGCGAACTGTACGTTACATCCTCCCTCGATTTTAAGGGCCCTAATAATTTTAAGTGCCGATGACCGTAGGAGCTGGTACTCCTTATCACTTAGAGTTTGGCTAGGGGCGACTACGATTGAGTCTCCCGTGTGGATGCCCACGGGGTCAATGTTTTCCATGTTACACACGATGATACAATTGTCCTGACTATCGCGGATAACTTCGTACTCAATTTCTTTCATCCCTGCGATTGATCGCTCAATCAAGCATTGTTGAATAGGAGATGCTGAAAGGCCAGCGATAGTTATAGATGTGAGCTCCTCTATGGTGTTAGCTATTCCTCCACCAGTCCCTCCCAGAGTAAAGGCTGGACGGATGATGAGTGGAAGTCCAATCTTCTTTTCAAAATCAAGGGCATCTTCAAGGGTGTTGACGATTCTGCTTTCAGGTACCGGCTCACCAATTTCTTCCATCAGTTCCTTAAAAAGTTTTCGATCCTCAGCCTTGTGGATGGTATCAACTTTGCAGCCCAGAAGACGTACCCCTTGGCGCTTCAGATGACCTTCTTCTTCTAGTTTCACGGCAAGATTCAGTGCCGTTTGACCTCCAAGAGTAGGAAGAAGCCCATCGGGTTTTTCTTTGTGAATGATCTTTAAAAGAAATTCTTTTGTAAGTGGCTCAATATAGACCCTGTGGGCCGTTTCTTTATCGGTCATGATCGTTGCTGGATTGGAATTTACAAGTACGACCTCAATTCCTTCCTCAATAAGAGATTTTACTGCTTGAGTTCCAGAGTAATCAAACTCAGCTGCCTGGCCGATCACGATGGGTCCCGAACCAATGACTAAAACTTTCTTAAGTTCTGATTGAATAGGCATGTTAGTTCCTTATGCTCTGAAGAAATTGATCAAAGAGCCATCCTGTATCTTCCGGACCTGGAGCTGCTTCCGGGTGGTACTGAACCGAGAAGGCAGGAAACTTTTTGTGTTTTAAGCCTTCTATGCTGCTGTCGTTTATGTTTATTTGAGTAACCTCCAGATCTGTGTTGTTCACGGATTGTGTATTCACTGCATACCCATGATTCTGAGAACTCATAAAAACCCTTTCAAGCTTTAAATCTTTTACAGGATGGTTTCCTCCTCGATGGCCAAACTTTAATTTCTCAGTATCCGCACCATTAGCAAGTGCAAAGAGTTGGTGCCCCATGCAAATCGAAAACATCGGATAAAGTTTCTGAAGTTCTCTGATGATTGGTAAAACTTGTGGAACGTCCTTGGGGTTTCCCGGGCCATTAGACATCACAATTCCTTGAGGTCGATAGCTTTGAATCAATTCCAATGAAGCATTCCATGGTACGACCACCACATCACAGTCTCTTTTCATGAGAGAGCGGAGAATATTTTTTTTATACCCAAAATCTAAAAGTATAATGCGTTTTCCTTCGCTGGGGAAATGAATGGTATTTTTGGTAGAGACACGTGGAATTTGATCAGTTGGAAGAGAATAGGAAAGGATACTTTCGAAGTGGCTGCGAGGGCAGGACTCAGGCACCAACACTGCCTTCATTACACCTTTTTCCCTTATCTTTTTTGTAAGTTCTCGAGTATCGATGCCAGCAATCCCAGGAATTTTAAAGCGCCTAAGGAGTTCTCTCAGTGAGTACTCATTTCTCCAATTCGAGCCATCGATTGGACACTCTCTTACCACCAATCCTTTTAGTGCTGGAGTGAGAGATTCAAAATCATCTTTATTTATTCCATAATTTCCTATCAAGGGGTAGGTCATCACGATCATCTGATCACAATAAGAAGGATCTGAGAGAATCTCTTGATAACCAGTCATGCTTGTATTGAAAACGAGTTCTCCAAAAGAGTAAGAAGTATCTATGTCATGACCGATGGATTCTCCGATATATTGATCCCCGCACTCTAGGACGAGTTTAATTTTTTTCATTCTATTCTCCTTCCTAAAACCGATTCTAGAATGGCCATTCTCGCGAAAACGCCGTTTTTCATTTGTTTAAATATTCTCGACTTGGGATGCTCAACTATAGAGTCTGCTATTTCAACCCCCCGATTAAAGGGGCCAGGATGAAGCACAATAGCGTTATTATTTAACATCCCTAATCTTCTAATAGTGAGGCCATACTCAGAATTATATGAAACTTCGTTAAGGTTGAGGTTCGAGTGCCTTTCTAGTTGAATCCTGAGCATCATGATGACATCAACTTTAGGCAAAAGATCATCAAAGTGATCGATGACTTTGAAATTTGTATTTTTTGGAACAAGTTCCTCCGGCCCACAGAGAAAAAGTTCAAGACCAAATTTTTCTGCTGCTATCATGAGAGAAGCGGCTACTCTAGAATGTTTGATGTCACCACAAATACCCACACAAAGTCCTCCCAGCTTTCCGAACTCTTGTTTAATGGTCAAAAGGTCGAGAAGACCTTGTGAGGGATGTTCGAATTTACCAGCTCCAGCGTTAATGATGGGAACCTGAATCCGACCTTGTAGGTAATCGAAAACGTGATCATCTGAATGACGTAAGACAATGGCATCAACATCTAGAGATTCTAGAGTTTTGATGGTATCATAAAGAGTTTCACCCTTTTTAACGCTAGAATTTTCAGGAGAAAAATTAACAACCTCGGCACCTAGGCGTTTTGCAGCAATCTCAAATGAGCAACGAGTCCTTGTGCTCGCTTCAAAAAAAACATTAGCGATGATTTTATTTTTTAGTATTTGGTATATTTCGTCGGAGTTTTTGTCTTGTTGAGAAAAAAAGTGGGACCTGTCGATGAGGGACTGGAGTTCGAGGCGAGAAAAGCTAGATAGCGATTGAAAATGCTTGATCATTGTCCTCCAAGGGAAGCAAAGTTATTGAAACTAAATAAAACAAAATAGAATAGACTAATAAGGAGGAGGCGTGGAAAAATGTTTTGATGCTATGAGGCATCATGACCATAAGAACAGTCCTAGACTCGTGGTTTTATAGTTTAATATCAGAGTCGCAACGACCTCGACAAGAGTAAAAAAAATGACAGCAAACTTCTTTCTAGAATCCACTTTTCTTCCGACCGGTGACCAACCACTTGCAATAGAGCAAATCACGAAAAATTTTGTTCATAAAAAAAACTTTCAGACTCTTCTGGGGGTAACTGGCTCCGGAAAGACCTTTGCTATGGCAAATATCATTAAAAATATTGGAAAAAAAACTCTTATTCTTGCTCCAAATAAAACTTTGGCAGCACAACTGTTTGCAGAGTTTAAAGAGTTTTTTCCTAAGAATGCTGTTGAATATTTTGTTTCTTATTACGATTACTACCAACCAGAGGCCTATGTTCCAGGTTCGGATACCTATATCGAAAAAGACTCTGCTATTAATGATGAAATTGACAAGCTTCGCCATTCAACAACTCGTTCTTTATTTGCCCGGGAGGATGTCATTGTTGTTGCCTCGGTAAGTTGTATATATGGGATTGGCTCGCCTGAAGAATATTTCTCCCAGCGGATCACCTTACTTACCCAAGACCGGATAGAGCGAGATGAACTTCTTCGAAGGCTCGTTGACAATCAGTACCAGCGTAATGATGTCGATTTTCATCGCGGAACTTTCCGCGTTCGGGGAGACATTGTTGAAGTTTTTCCCGCCTATGAAGACTCGCAGGTCGTTCGGATTGAGTTTTTTGATGATGTAATCGATGGCATTTTCATCATTGACCCCTTAAGAGGAAAGGTGCTCGAGAATCTCAATAAAATCGACATCTACCCTAAAAGTCATTATGTCGTTGGAAAAGATAAAATGAAAGGAGCGATTGGAAACATAAAGATCGAACTAAGAGAGCGACTTCAGGAGCTGAAGGATCTAAACAAGCTTATCGAGCATCAGCGGCTACAGCAGCGAACTCTTTTGGATATTGAAATGATGGAGGAGATGGGATTTTGTCCTGGTATTGAAAACTACTCTAGACACCTTGCCGGGAACAAAGCTGGAGAACCTCCCTTTACACTCCTGGATTATTTTAAGAAAGATTTTCTCCTCATTGTAGATGAATCTCATGTCTCCATTCCTCAGGTTGGGGGAATGTACAAAGGAGATAGAGCGCGAAAAATGACTCTGGTTGATTACGGCTTTCGCCTACCAAGTGCTCTGGACAATAGACCCCTGAACTTTCCTGAATTTGAATCAAAGTTAGACAAGGTTCTTTTTGTTTCTGCAACTCCGGCCGATTACGAACTAGAAAAGTCCGAAGGTGAGTACGCCGAGCAAGTCATCAGGCCGACGGGTCTTCTAGATCCTGAAATTGAGTTTAAAGATGCGAAGAATCAGGTTGATGATATGCTTGTCGAAGCTAAGAGGGCAATTGAGAAAGGTCATAGAGTCCTTATCACAACACTGACAAAAAAGCTGGCAGAGGAACTAACCTCCTTCTATCGCGGGGTAGGTTTAAAGATTAAATACCTACACTCTGATATTGATACTATTGAGCGAATGGAGATTTTAAGAGACTTGCGCTTAGGAGAATTCGATATCCTTGTTGGTATTAACCTCCTTCGGGAGGGGCTTGATATTCCCGAGGTCGCCTTAGTGGGAATCCTTGATGCTGATAAGGAAGGTTTTCTGAGGTCTACTCGCTCACTTATTCAAACTATTGGCAGGGCAGCTCGAAATTCAGAGGGCAGAGTGATCTTGTATGGTTTTAAGAAGACCCGTAGTATCATCGAGGCCATGAAAATTACAGAAGATCGCCGCCAGCGGCAAATGAAATATAATTCTAACAACGGAATTACCCCTAGAACGGTTTCGAAAAAAGTAAATGGAGGGGTCATTGAGGTTTTAAGAGGAAACAAGAATCCTGACAAGAAAGGGCGGAAAAGGGAAATTTCAACTGAAACACTTTCTCCTGAAGCAATTGATGCTAAAATTAAAGAACTCAAGTTGGCGATGAAAGAGGCGGCTAAGGCATTACAGTTTGAAGAGGCTGCTCGTCTAAGAGATGAAGTAAAAAAACTTTCTGAGTTAAGGTTTTTGCTATGAAATTTTTATTCCTCTTATTTTTTCCGGTTTTGGTCCTAGGCCAGGTTAAGACAGAGGCATTTATTATCCAAATCCATGACCGTAGCATTACAGTTTTGTCTCCGGAAGCAAAACGATCATTGTTCTCTGTGCTTGTCGAGAATAAATCTCTTACAGATCAAATTGGAAAATTTTTAGCGGGTAATAAGCTCCTTAAGTTTGTTTCAGTCCCCTCTGGAAAGTCAGAAACCGTTGAGATCGAAAATAAAACTAATCAAAATGTTGTATTCGTTCCTGTAAGCCCTGCGTTTCAAGAAGTCTCTCTTGAGCATGGTAAAAAGGCTTATGAAGTCCCATCAAAAAAATAGCTTACAGAAAGTCGTCCTAGTGATTTCGGACCTCCATCTGAGTGCCGGTAAAATGCTTAGAGGTAAAAGAAATCTGCTGGAAGATTTTCACTTTGACAATGAGCTGATTGATTTTTTGAATTATTACTCAACCGGAGATTATCTCGACATTGAAGTTGAGCTCGTCATCAACGGTGACTTCCTTGATTTCCTTGCTGTTCCCTATGTCGAGTTCTACGATGATGAGTTTTGGAGTGAAACAGCTGCACTGGCGAAGCTACGAATGATCATGAGCGCTCATATCGGAGTTCTGGATGCTCTGAAGAGATTTCTTACTCGGCCCAGAAAAAAAATCGTTTACATCATAGGTAATCATGACGCTGAGTTTGTCTTCGATTCTCTTAAGGAAGAGTTTTTGAATTATTTTGGAGAACATCGATCCAGTATCATTCTTTCCAATACAATTTCAACACACGTACCGGTCAAAGGAGTGTGCATTCAGCATGGTCACCAATACGAACGAGCTCACCAGTTCGATCAAGAAAATGCCGTGATTGAGACCCTCAATGGGGAGAAGTACTTTATTCCTCCTTGGGGATCATATTATGTTACTAATGTTATCAATAAGTATAAGCAAGAGAGATCTTTCATTAATGCAGTCAGGCCAATTAAGCATTTCATTATTCATGGAATCTTGTTTGATACCTTTTTTACATTTCGATTTATCCTTTCTAACTTCTATTACTTTGTCATGGTGCGTTTCTGGCATTTTTACATGACCAAGAAGAGTTTAAAACAAGTCTTCAAAGATCTTATTAGGGAGCTAGAGCTGTTTCAGGATTATGAGTCTTTGACTAGACAGTTTTTTGAAAGAACAACTGAATCCAGGGTGCTTATCGTTGGCCATACTCACAATCCAACATTAAGAATATTCAGTGATGGCACAACCTTTATTAATACTGGTACCTGGACCAGGATGGTTAATCTCGATTTGGGTCATTGGAATAATAGTCACGTACTAACTTACGCCAAGGTGCTAGTCAAAAGATGTGATTTTGATATAGCCGAATTTGATAAGTATGTAGAAGTTGACCTGAAGCAGTGGCTTGGGATCAAAAACTTTCCTTATTCAGAATATCATTAAAGAAGGGATTCGATCTTCTCTATGAGTTTTCTCGAAGTGAGAGGATAGGAGAGAACATGGTTAACCCCTAGCTTAACGGCAAGACTCATCGTTTTTGTTTTTGATTTGTCTGAAAAAATCAAAAATTTTTTTTTGAGGCTGAGATATTGAATAATTTCTTCGCCTGCGATTCTTGAATCGATTAGCACGAAATAGTCATCTCTCATTTTTAGATAGTCTAAGGCTTCTGAGGGGAGAGCGGCTTCAATGACATGGAAAAAACCATTACGATTAAGCATGTCTCGGATGAGGATGCGGAATTCTTCGTTGTCATCACATATGAGGATTGGATTGGCATAATTCATTCAACTACTTTAGCGGCCAGTATCACGACTGTGAACAGGTTAAGTCATTGAATAAACCAAGGCAAAAGCTTTTTTGTCGGGTAAGCCTTTAAAATTCTTAAAAAAATTCTTAAGAAACTAAATTGCCTTCCGAAGAGCTGAGTGTCTTTCACATAAGTGAGGACTAAAAAAATACTTAAGCACGGAAGCTTATCTAGTCTCTCAAGGTTTGAGAACTGATCATCAAGGATGGATGAGGCAAAACCAAGGAGGATTTCATGGGTTTCCGTATCAACACAAACATCTCTTCTATTGCTGCTCAGAGATCTTTGAGTGTCAACAACAGAGAGGCAGAGGGCAACTTAGCTAAGCTATCAAGCGGCAGCCGAATTACAAAGGCTTCTGACGATGCTGCTGGTTTGGCGATCTCTGAGAAGTTAAAAGCAAACATTCGCTCTTTGAAGCAAGCAGACAGGAACGCCAACGATGGTATCTCGATGGTGCAAACTGCAGAAGGCGGACTAAATGAAGTTTCGTCCATCTTGACTCGTATGCGTGAACTCGCTGTTCAGACGGCCTCTGATACAGTAGGTGACCCAGAGCGCGAAATGACCAACATGGAGTACCAAAACCTTAAATTGGAGCTAGAAAGGATTGCACAGGTCACTCAATTCAACGGTAAAAAGCTCCTCAATGGGGAAGGTGAAACCTATGAATTCCAGGTCGGCGCCAATAACGACGCTTTCCAGGATAGAATCTCTTACAATGCAGATATGGTGAACGCCAAGCTTGACGGTCTTGGAATTTCTGAACTCGACGTTTCTACCAAAAGTGGTTCACAAGATTCTCTTTCTGCTGTAGACGTTGCGATTGAAAAAGTCTCAGGTTTCCGTTCATTCCTTGGTGCGATTCAAAACAGACTCGTCTCCACATCGAATAACTTGCAAGTTACCTCAGAGAATTTATCTGCGGCCAACTCTCGAATTCGTGATGTCGACTATGCTGAAGCGACTGCACTTAAAGCTAAGAATGATATCCTGGGAGCTGCTGGTACTTCGGTTCTTGCTCAGGCGAACATGAATGGTCAGAATGCACTCAAACTAATTGGCTAATATCGAGCACAACCTGCATAAAATCAGACCCACCGAAAGGTGGGTCTTTTTTATTTTGATTTAAAAAATGGCATCAAACCAAGGTTTTTTTGCTCGCTCGTCACAATCTGATACCCAGAGATGTTTCACTTCTAGATAGGCCTTGAGCCCTTCTTCCCCCATCTCCCGACCAAGACCAGATTGCTTGTATCCTCCAAAAGGCATTCCAGGATTCAAAAGATGGTACTCATTTATCCATACAGTTCCCGTTTCAAGTCTCTTGGCAACTTTAAGGGCATGTTCTTGATTCTTTGACCATACAGCACCCGCCAGTCCATAGACTGACTGATTTGCAAGCAACACAGCTTCTTCTTCTGTTTTAAAAGGAGTAATGGCAAGAACTGGCCCAAAAATTTCTTCATTGAAAATCGTATTGTCTGAACTTACTTCAAAAATAGTCGGCTTGATGTAATATCCTTTATCCAGTTGTCCTCCAGTGGCCCTTTCCCCTCCGAATAAAAGTTTTGCTCCTTCTCTTTTTGAAACTTCAATATAATTCATTATGCTATCGAATTGCTTTTTATTTACGACCGGACCATAACCTGTCGCTGGATCAGTTGGGATACCTACTTTCACGTCAACGACTCTCTTGAGAAGAGCTTCCTTAAAGGCAGGATAAATTTTCTCATCCACAAAAAGCCTCGTTCCAGAGTCGCAAGCCTGTCCGGAGTGGTAGAGAAAGGCATAGAGTGCACCATCAACGGCGATGGATAAGTCTGCATCGGAAAGTACAATATTTGCCGACTTGCCGCCTAGTTCAAGGGAGAGTCTTTGGAGATTTTTTCCTGCAGTCTCCATGATCTTTTTACCAACGGCCGTCGATCCGGTGAAAGCAATCTTTCTGACCTTGGAATTTTTTAAAAGGAACTCACCTTCTTTCGCTCCACCGGTGATGATATTGACCACTCCTTTAGGGACGCCAACCTCATTTATAATTTCTGCGAGGATTGAAGCCGTGACAGGAGTCTCTTGAGCCGATTTGAGAACAGTCGTACAACCAGAGGCGATCACTGGGCCAATTTTCCAAGCGGCCATTACCAAAGGAAAATTCCAGGGAATAATCTGAGCGCAGACGCCGACAGGTTCATAAATTCTATAATTGTGAGAGAATCCTAAACGAGAAGCGTTTTCATCTTTAATTTCGAATTGAAATTTTTTTAGCTGACCAGCAAGAACTTTAAAATATGAGGCAGCATTGTGAACATCGGCTTTTGCCTTCCTTACGCAACTCCCTGAATCTGCAATCTCAAGTTCAGTAAGTTCATTCCGACGCTCTTTA
Organism: Halobacteriovoraceae bacterium; assembly: GCA_040382195.1. Lineage (GTDB taxonomy): Bacteria > Bdellovibrionota > Bacteriovoracia > Bacteriovoracales > Bacteriovoracaceae > Peredibacter. The sequence continues at coordinate 80,431 of JBEIFX010000004.1, forward strand.
AGCTTTTCTGAGATGGCTTCTAAAATTTCCGCTCTTCTCATTTGGTTCATATTTCGCCATTCAGGTGAGTAAAATGCTTTGTCTGCAGCATCTACAGCGGAATCAATATCTTTCTCTGAGGCAATATAAACTTTTGCAACAGATTCTCCATTGGCCGGATTTTCAGAAATAAAACTCTTCTCAGATGTTTTAAATTCTCCATTAATAAAAAGCTTTATTTCTTTCATGTGGTCTCCTTAAATATGTTCAAAAGTAAATGAAATGATTGAATTGGGTTTGCCTGGTAAGCCTTTTGCAAATATTTCTCTTCCTTGGCCTTCCTCCATATCCTCTTCATCCCCTCGAGAAATGATCATGAGGGTCGTCCCTCTCTTCTCTTTGATAACATAGCTGAGTTTAAGTTTTTTTCCTTTTTCAACCAGACGGATTTGAAGTAAGAATGAACCAGCAGGAAAGAGATATTTCTTTTTTGGCTCAAACTTCTGATGAAGAGGAAATATTTCTCCATCAATAGAAAGAGACCCTTTTCCGATCAAGCAGCCATAAGAATTTGAACTCACGAGTGAAAAGCTTATTAGAAGAAATATCTTTAGCATTTTTCCACTGATAAGGCTATTCCCTGCCCAACTCCAATACACATCGTTGCAAGACCATTTTTCAAAGAAGGATCTCTCTTCATCTGGTGAATAAGAGTTGTGAGGATCCTTGTTCCGGAAGCTCCAAGAGGATGCCCAAGTGCAATCGATCCACCATTCCTATTTATTCTTGAAGGATCAAGCTCAAGTTCCTTTATACAGCCAAGAGCTTGGGCGGCGAATGCCTCATTAAGTTCAATCAGATCAAAGTCTTTTATTTTGAGACCTGATCTTTGCAATAGTTTTTTGACAGCTCCAACAGGTCCGAGACCCATGACATTTGGATGAATACCATGAACAGCGCCACCTGAAATACGAACTAGTGGAGTAAGATGATGCCGTTTTAAGAATTGTTCTGAGCAGATAATCACCATGCTTGCACCATCGTTAATGGACGAGCTATTTCCGGCAGTGACGGTTCCGTCTTTGCGAAAGGCTGGCTTTAGTTTTGCAAGTTTCTCTATTGAAGTATCTGCTCTTGGGCCTTCATCCTTCTCAACGATGAAAGACCCTTTTTTGGTTTCAATATGAACAGGAGAAATTTCATCTTGAAATTTTCCTTCATTTTGCGCCTTAATTGCTTTCTCGTGAGAGGTCATAGCAAAGAGATCCTGATCGTCTCTTGAAATTTGATGAAGCTTTTGAACTTCCTCCGCAGTTTCTCCCATTCCAAAGAGGGGAAAAAGTTCGGCCATCCTGGGATTCTCAAAACGCCAGCCGATGGATGTGTCCCACATCTTTTGTGTACGGTCAAAAGGGGAAATAGCCTTGGATAAAACGTAGGGGGCACGAGACATACTCTCTGCACCTCCAGCTATAAAGCAGTCACCTAATCCTGCTGCAATTCTTCCATGGGCATCTAAGACCGCATCAAGTGAGGAGCCACAAAGCCTATTAATCGTTGTTCCAGTAACTTCAAAAGGAAAACCGGCAAGAAGAAGTGACATACGAGCGAGATTTCGATTATCTTCACCGGCCTGATTGGCACAACCGATGATGGTATCATCGATATCTAGCAGATCGTGTTTAGCTATCTTGGCATAATCTTTAAAAAGACCTGCTAAAAGATCATCAACTCGAACAGCGGCAAGGACGCCTCCAAAGGAGCCGATGGGAGTTCTTTTAGCATGAATAATATACGAGCTTTTCATAGACCTTTTCCTTAAATTTAAATGTCCACATGCTAGCAATAATGATGTGAAAAGAGAAAAGAAAGCGCCTGTTTGCGCAATGTGTTTACAGGCGGTTGGGAGTAAAAAGGCACCACTCATTTCCTCTAATCTCAAAAAAGTATTTCAAGGTCAGTGATTAACCATCTTCTTTGGATATTCGTCTTGGCGAGAGTCCCCATTTGGCGTACAACTTCCACCTAAAAATACCTCACGGACTAAGGATTTGAATTCATGAAAACTATGGCCTTTATCTCCTTTTCGATCACTTTCACGCTATCGTCAGCTCTTGCTTATGAGGCGCAGGTCAAGAAAGGAGAAATGGCAGCAGACTTAAACGTTCTTCTTGAGAAGGCGCGCCTGGAAACAGGGGCCAGCTTTAATAAATCAGATTTTCAGCTCATCGAAAAGCGCGATCTCGCCACAAGCCGCTTCTCGATGTTCGTCCAAACCAACTCTATGATTCCTGTCGCTCGTACGGCAGTTAGAATCTGGTCAGATTTGATAACCGGAGAACTCATCCTCGCTGAACTCCACCTCAATGAAAAGGCGGATGCGGAAAAAGAAAAGTTAAGGGCGAAATTTCTTCTAGGTAAATTCTCCACAGGAGCAATGAAGTCGAAGCAACTCTCTCGGGCCATTACAGAGCTCGTATCTCAAGAGGTTTTAAAGCATCCTTCTGACCGACGTATTCTTGGAATGAAGTTTAATGATGTTTGGGATGAGGGAGATCTTGTCAGAGAAGTTGAGGTACGTTCACGTAGGGGGCTTCACTTCATCTCTGTCTCAATGTTAAAAAACAAGATTATTAAATCAACTTATCGTGAGTTCCCTCAAAGTGATTATATTACTCTTAAGGCGAATGTGTTTCCTATTTATGAAGAAGTTGAAAAAACTGGTGAAAGACTTAACTTTGAGGAAAGAGAACTTCGTCATGTTCATTCTAAAATCGTTGATGCCGGAGAGGATCCATTAGGAGAATTTGGAAACTCGAGATACTCTGAGGATAAGTATAATCCTATCCTCTCCCAAACCATGCATGGGGAAGCTTTAGGTTTTTGGTCTGAAGGATCAATCCGAAGAAAAGTGGAGGCAATAACTTCGAAGTTTCCGCTTAAGGCAAATGATTTTGATAATGGACTTCTTCTTGAAGGGAAGTATGTCACCGTCAACCTTCATCCGGGAATAAAGGAATCTTTTAAAGACATTGATTTTCTTCTTAAACCGACAGTTCATCATATGCTTTCATGGTTGAATAATGGAACCGGTTGGGAAGCAAAACCTACTTTAGGCTTTGCTGGTAAAGTCATTACCTCTCCAAACGATCTCCTCAAAAGAATTCCATACCGACATCCGGAGCATAACCCTATAACTTACATCAATTCAGGAGTTGATGAAGCACAGGTTTATTATGCTGTAACTGTCCTCATGGAATCCCTTGTTGATATGGGTTTTACAGATAAAGAATTATCAGAAAAGCCATTTCACGCTTTTTTGTACGATCCAGATATTGGAATGAAGGATAATGCCTATTATTACGATAACACTATTAACTTTACTACTTATAACCCCAGCTCTCCAAATATGGCGCGAGACAACCCGACCATCTGGCACGAGATGGGGCACGCCGTGATGGAAAGAATCATGGGGTCTTATCTTGGGTTCGCGGATTCTAAAGGTGGATATGGCGGTCTCTCAGAAGGTATGGCAGATTTTATTGCCCAAATTGTTCTTGAGCATGAGACAGTTGGGGGCAATTTTCCTGGAAAAAATGATTTCAGGATTATCAATGAGACAGGTTTTTACCTCACCAACGAATTTCACGATGAGGGTGAAGCCTACGGCGGCGCCATGAACGATATGCTCATGACAATCATTTCTTATGAAGGTCGCCAGGGACTTGTCTCTTTCACCGATCTCACTCTTGAAGCTATGAGATTCACTCGAAATCATCCTTCACTTAGTGCCTCAAGTTGGTTTGAGCATATGATCTATGCTGATGACCTTGGAAGTTCAGTTCGCGCTTCTGGTAAGTATAGGGAAGTCATCTTGAATGCTCTTAAGGCGAGAAACTTTTCTTTTTCAAAAAGCTTTCGTCCTGCTTCAATGACTATAACATTTGATGGTAAAGAGCTAACCAATGATTCTCCGGGAAGTCGAGAGAATCCTCTTGTCCACTGTGGGGAAGAAGGGGATATTAATTTCGATCTTAAATTGGCACTAAGATCAGGGGATGCTAACTTCATCAATTTCCCCGTCATTGCCAAAGTCGAATACAGAGAGGGTGCTCTCCAGGGTGCCATTAAGTGGGAAGGTGAGGATCAAAATCCACAGTCTTATGAAGTAAAATCAGAAGATGAGCTTTTAAGCATTCCTCTTAGGGCCTCATTAAAGTGTGAAGTTGAGAATCAACCTGATGGTAGCTGTAAGGACTATGCTTACATCCAACTCTTTAATAGAGGATCAAAGAAGCCTATTGCGAAAAAACGTTTCTATTTGAAGATGACTCAAACAACTTGCCCATAGTTTTAAGAAGAAGACCTAAGAAGGGGCGTAATTTATAGCAGGCTATTTGCTACGTACCTTTTGTCTCCAGTCTTAATGAGAAGTTCATTCAGGAGAGTTTTTACATAAAATTCTCTCCCCTCACTCCATTCAAAAGGTCCTTTAGGATAGTTCACCCCAAATTTCATGGCCCGATTAATATCCTCTCGACTGGCCACGCCCTCTTCGAGGGCAAAGTAAGCTTCATTAATGATTTGAACAATAGTTCTTGGGAAAATAAAGCCACAACTCACAAGAGTTGTTTCAATAGGATGAAAGTTTAATTCTTTAAGTTTTGAGATAACCTTCTTCTCGTGCTCCCGAAAATGAATTTCTATTTTCCTCGCCTCATCACAAAAGAGGGCTGCAAAACTACCTTTGAGTTGATTGAATTCCTGGTAGAACTCGTCCGGATCAAAACAAGTAAGATCCATAAAAACTTTCCTATCTGGGTATTGTCTCAATATATTTTTCTTTTCTTCCTTAGAGGAAAACCCGAAGTTTATAAGGATGTCGTCAAAGGTAATATTAGTCATAGGTATAGTACCCGCGTTTACTTTTTCGTCCTAAGCGATTTTCGTCTACCATTTTCTTTTGAAGTGGGTGAGGAGAAAAGCGGGGTTCCTTACTATAAGCTTCCCAGACGGAGCAAGTGACTGAATAATTTACATCAATTCCTATGAGATCCATGAGTTCAAAAGGTCCCATCTTAAAGCCACCAACTTCTCGCAGGATATAATCAACCTCTCGCATCTGGTTTTCGTTATCTTCGCCAACAATACGAAGTGGCTCTCCGTAAAAATTTCTCGCTACCCTGTTGACGATAAATCCCGGAGAGTCCTTTGAAAGCGCGGGCATTTTACCTCGCTTTTCAAACCACTGATAGAAATTTTGGCAAAGCTGTTCACTGGATTCTTTACCTTTTATCACTTCGACCAGTTTCATAATCGTTGCAGGATTAAAAAAGTGAAGTCCTAGAAACTTTTCTCGTCTTTCTGAAGAAACAGCTTCGGCAATTACCTCTATAGGAATGCTTGAGGTGTTACTAGATAGAATAGTTTTAGGAGAAAAGTATTGATCGAGCTTTTTAAAGAGATCTTTCTTAATTTCTAAATTCTCAACAATCGCCTCAATGACAAGATCAGCATCTCTTGAAGCCTGATTAATCGGCTTTGTACTTAAGAGTTTTTTGAAATCAGACACTTTTTCTTTTGATAGTTTTCCTCTTTCGACGAGCTTGTCCCAAGATGAGTGAATACCCTTGAGAGCTTTTTCCATCTGATCAAAGGAAGTATCAACTAGTTCAACGGAACAGTTTTCTTGAGTTAACCACTGAGCGATGCCGGAACCCATGGTTCCGGCACCAATAACGACTATTTTTTGCAGATTCATTAATGAATGTATTCTAGAGGTTGAGCGGCTTCATCGTACGGAGGGACTTTAAGTCCCCATTCTGCACACTTGTCAGTGATTTCTTTCACAAAGGTGGCCCTTACCTCAGCGTTTGACCTATTTTTAAGACCAAGCTTTTGATAAATGTCATTACCTTGACCAGTGGACTTACCAAAAGTATTCATCACTCGAGGCCACCAAAGGTTAAGGCGCTCTTGCAAGAAAGCCTTTTTCACTGCATCCTGGGCCATTTCTTTGACAGTCTTGTCTCCATGAGCAAGATGCATGTGCTCTTCCTTACAGATCGTACCAATAGCATTTTTCCAAGGCAGGTAAGAAGAGTTCAAAGTGTCTTCAAGGACGTGCCCAGCGGCCCTATCCATGAGAAAATTAAATAGACAGAAATCCTCCCAGTGGGTGATCTGGTAGTAGAAAATATTCACGCGCTTATCTTTTTTTGCACGTGAAAAGCCAATGTTCGCAAGGTCATTAGGAAGGCGCCAGTCAAACTCATGATTAAGCATGTGTTCGTGAGTCTTTTGGCCAAGATCATCCAGAATCTTGTAGATAACATGCGCGTGTCTCATTTCATCTTTGACGATCTGGGCGACAAGGACGCGTTCATGGGCATTCGGTGCTTTGGCGATCCAAGGCATATAACCAAGGCCCCCAGCGTATTCAGAGTCAGCCTGCATCCAAAGAAGGTTCAGGAGATTGTTTCTGTAAATCTCTGGCATTTCAGAGTTAGCTTCGAATGTACGCCCGTTTTTAATTTCTTCGAATAACTTTAAGTCCTCGTTGGAATAGTCGCGCATGGATTTTCTCCTACCTTATTGTCCTTTAAAGTTTGGTCTTCTCTTTTCTAAAAAGGCAGTTACACCTTCTTTATAATCCAGTGAAAAGCCCAGGAAACGTTGTACATACTTCTCACGATTTAAAACATGCTCTAGTTCATGTTGATTAGCAAAATGGAGATTCTTCTTCACCATTTTAACCGAAAGAGGTGCCAAGCTATTGATTTCACTGGATAGCTGGAGCGCCTCTTCGAGCGGATCTTCAGCAATCTTATTAATGAAATTATACTCTAGCATGGACTCTGAGAGAAGAGGCTTCCCTAAAAGAGCAAATTCCAAGGCCTTAGTGTATCCCATTTGTCTAACAAGCATAAAGCTCATACCTGCATCAGGTGCCAATCCAATCTGACTAAATCCTGAAATAAAGCGCAAACCTGGCCCAGCGATTTTAAGATCACAGGCGAGAGCTACGGATAATCCTGCTCCCGCACAGACTCCATTGATCGCACCTATGACCAGTTTCTCAGAGCTTCTAATTGCTTCAATAAGGGGATTCCATTCTGTCTCGATCGTGTGGCCAATATCAACCGGACCTTTAGTGGCATCGACTGTTCGATCGTTTAAATCTTGTCCTGAACAGAAAGCCTTTCCTTCTGCTGTAAGAACAATTGATCGCACAGAGGGATCTTTGTTAGCTTCTTTAATGCCGGAGATAATGTCGATTTTACCTTGCACATTTAATGCATTGTAAACTTGCGGACGATTTATGGTAATTAACGCCGTCCCCTCTTTGATTTCATATTTTATCGTTTCAAATGTTCTCATCTTTTTAGTTACCCTGATAATTTGGCTCTCTTTTTTCCAAGAAAGCTTTCATACCTTCCTTCTGATCTCTCGAAGAGAAGGTAAGGTAGAAGTTTCTTCGCTCGTATTCCATGCCGTCTTTAAGAGATGTTTCGAAAGCCATATTAACAGCTTCTTTGGCAAGCTTCACTGCAACTGGAGCTCTATTGGAAATAACTTTAGCGATCTCAAATGTCTCTTGCAGGAGAGTTTCTGCTGGAACGACCTTTGCCACAAGGCCTGATTTTTCTGCTTCAAAGGCATCCATCATTTCACCGGTAAGCAACGAGAGCATGGCTTTGGATTTACCAATGGCTTTAGTGAGGCGTTGAGTTCCTCCTGCACCAGGTATTGTGCCAATTTTGATTTCGGGTTGACCAAATTTCGCTGAATCTCCAGCAATGATAAAGTCACAAGACATGGCCAGTTCACAACCTCCACCTAGAGCAAAACCATTTACGGCAGCTATGATAGGTTTTGTCATAAGACAGAGTTGCTTCCAGGTTCTAAAGCGATTGTCGTTAATCTGATCAATAGGTGAAGATTCCGCCATTTGGCCAATGTCTGCACCAGCAGCGAATGCCCTATCATTTCCAGTAAGTATGATCACGCGAACTTCTTTATCATCTTCGAAATGAAAGAGTGCATCGACGATCTCTTTCATCAAGTCCGTCGATAAAGCATTTAAAACTTTTGGCCGATTTAGTTGAATAAGAGCGATGTGCGGATGTTCACGAAAATTTTTCGTGACGAGAATATTTTCAAATGTCTTCATATCTTAGCCTTTAATGATTGATTCTTCGGCAAAATGAACGGAGACAAGTTCCCCTGCAAACTTCATAGCGTCTTTTCCAGACTCCATCATTTCAGGAGTTTTCAGAGCAGCCTTCCAGCTCTCTTTATTTTCAAAGACCATCTCAACAACTTGATGAAGGTTAGAAGCTCCTGTTGGACCTCCGAAGATTTTATTCACTCTGACTTCCTTGATGCCAGGAATTTTCAGACATATCGGAGTATGGATATTCTTAAAATGATCTTCAAATTTATTTTTTTGAGTTTCGTCTGAAATAGCTTTGTAAATTGCAATGACTTTAAACATTTTGACCCTTTGCGTTGCATAGTGGATAAAACATGCTCAACCATAGCGATAGTGGTGTCAGACTGTCAAAAAAATTGGATCCCTTAGCCGAAGCGGCCTTCTATGTATTTTGCAGTCCTTTCTTCTCTGGGATTATTAAAAACTTGTTCTGTATGACCCATTTCAACAAGCTCTCCCAAATACATAAAGATTGTTTCATCAGATACGCGCTTTGCCTGACTCATCGAGTGAGTCACAATAATAATCGAATAATCTTTTTTAAGATCCTTGATGAGAGTTTCAATGGCTTCAATACCTGCTGGATCCAAAGCAGAACAGGGTTCGTCAAGAAGCAGTAGTTTCGGTTTCAGTGGGAGAAGTCTCGCGATACACAGTCTTTGTTGTTTCTCTAAGCTCAATGAGAGCGCAGAGCGGGAAAGTTGATCCTTCAGATCATTCCACATCCCAACTCGAATTAACGAAGATTCAACCATCTCATCCAACTGGCTTTTTTTTGTTTTCACAAGATGAGTTTTTGCCCCAAAAACGATATTCTCATAAATTGAAAGTGGTAATGGGTTGGGCTTTTGGAAAACCATTCCGACTTGTTTTCGGAGCTCCGGAAGAGCTACTGTTGGGTGGTAAATATCTTCTCCAAGAACTTGGATGCTTCCATTATGATAAACTTCATTGCCTCGTTCGTTAATGCGATTTAAACATTTTAAGAATGTACTCTTTCCACAGCCGGAAGGGCCAATCAGGGCTGTGATCTTAAAAGAGGAGATATTCAATGTAAGCTCTTTCAAGGCTTGAAAAGTACCATACCAAAAACTAAAATCATTAACGTTTACAACATAATCTCTATTCATAATTACCCAAAAAGCCCTTCAATATAATCTTTTGTGCGACTATCTCTTACCTTACCTCCGAATAAGTTTTCGTTGGTATCAAGGTCGATGAGTTCTCCATGAAGCATCATCGCCGTTCTGTCAGCAAGGCGCTTTGCCTGATTAATAACATTAGTCACAAGGATAATGGTCATTTCTTTCTTGAGATCATGAAGGACCGCTTCGATTTTCATCGTTGTCACTGGATCTATAGCGATAGAAAACTCATCTAAGCACAAAACTTCCGGATGATGCGAAAGTGCTCTTGCAATAGTGAGACGCTGCTGCTGACCACCCGAAAGTTTCGTCGCAAGAGTGTCGAGACGGTCTTTTACTTCATCCCAAAGAGCTGCCTTTTTTAGACAGTCTTCCATGATCAAGTTGAGCTCAATATGATTTTTACACCCAGCCATCCGGGGTGCGTAAGTAACGTTTTCACGAATTGTCATTGGGAGTCCTACTGGTAATGGGGAAACCATTCCAATTCTTCTTCTTAGAAAAGTAGAGTCCTCGTCTTCAAAGATACTAAGACCATCAAGAAGGATGTCTCCGGAGAACTTGGCCGATAGATTAAAATCGATCATCCGGTTGATGGATTTTAAAAGAGAGCTTTTACCTGAGTTGGCAGGGCCAATAATAGCGAGCACTTCGTTCTCGTAAATATCAAGGCTTAATGTCTTGATAACGTCTTTGTTGCCATAATTAAGAGTCACATTTTTTATTTCAATTTTTTTCTTCATACCTACCACTTTCTTCTTGTCCTAAAATAAGTGCGCAAAACGACTGCTATTGAATTTACGGAAAGAATCAGGAGTATAAGGACAAGGGCGGTCGCATAGGGATAAGCATCTGGGACTCCCACCACCTGAGTTGAAATAGTGAATAGGTGCATGGAAAGTGCCATACACTGATCGAAAACAGACTTTGGTAAAAAAGGTAGATAGAAGGCTACACCAGTAAAAAGGATAGCTGCAGTTTCACCAGCGGAGCGCCCAACAGAAAAAACAAGCCCCGTGAGGATACCTGGCAAAGAATTTGGTAGTACAATGTACCTGATCGTCTGAAGTTTACTGGCGCCAACGTTCCAAGAGGCTTCTCTATAAGCATGAGGCACGGCTTTTAATGATTCAAGAGTTGAAGTAATGATTACCGGCAAATTCATAACAGCAAGAGTGAATGAGGCTGCTAGGATACTTGTACCCATTCTCATAAACAGCACAAACGCCCCCAGCCCAAATAAGGCATGAACTATACTCGGGACCCCGGCTAGGTTAAGGATCGCTAAACGAATGACTCTTGTGAGTTTATTGTCAGCAGCATATTCAGAAAGATAGATCGCAGCTAGAACCCCAAGAGGGCATGAAACGATAACGCTGATAATAACAAGCCAGAAAGTTCCCACGATTGTTGGGAAAATTCCACCAGCAGTCATTCCATTGATGGGATCCATGGTTAGAAAGTTCCATGAAAGGGCGGGAGAGCCTTTGAGAAAAAGCCAAAAAATAATGATGAGAGCAGGCAGAAATAAAATGAACGTTATCGTACTTAATAGGTTTTCAAATTTCCTTTGGCGGATCTCTTTTTCTTGGAGATGAATGCTTGATTTAAACATGATTATTTTCTCCGTCCTCTTATGAGATAGTCCGCTGTGAGGTTGACGATGAAGGAGAGGACGAAGAGAACGAGACCAATGGCGAAGAGGGCCTGGTAATGTTCTCCTCCCTTTGGTGATTCACCTAGCTCTGCAGCAATCGTAGCCGTAAGAGTCCTTCCTGGATCAAAAATGCTCTCAGGTATTTGAATAGAATGTCCTGTCGCCATTAAAACGGCCATTGTTTCACCTAAGGCCCTTCCTACCCCCAAGAGGGCCGCGGCCATAAGACCATTTTTCGCAGCTGGAAGTAAGACTCTTACTGCAATTTCCCATTTGGTTGCACCCATAGCTTCAGCGGCTTCTCTATAGGTCTCTGGGACAGCTCTCAATGCATCTTCTCCAACAGAAACGATCAGTGGAAGTGACATTAGGGCGAGAATGATAGAGGCATTTAAAATGTTGAGACCAATGGGAACATCGAAGATATTAATTATGGCCGGATTAATCATCATGATCGCAATAAATCCCCAGACAACGGAGGGAATAGCTGCTAGAAACTCAATTAGGACCTTGAAGGTTTCACGAAGCTTGGGAGTACAGAATTCTGAAATATAAAAAGCGCATGCGAGCCCAAGCGGAACAGCGATCAGCATAGAAATGATAGAGACAAGAAGAGTCCCTATGAGGAGCGCAAAAATACCATATCTCACTTTTACGACTGAAGCGGGATACCATTCCTCAGAAAAGAAAAATTCTTTGAAATCAAAGGCTCCAACTAAAAAAGGAAAGGATTCTTTTAAAATAAAAAAAAGAATTGCCGCGATTAAAATGATGGAACTAAATCCACCAAATCGAATAATGCTTTCAATGATCTTTTCACTTATTGGTTTCTGGGCTTTATTCTGCCGCCATTCCCTAAAGACAGAATTTGAATTAGTCCCTTTTCTGTTCATAATGACTTCTTTGGCGCAGGTACGTATCCTGCCTTAATGGTTATTTCGTGGGCCCTTTCTGATTGGGTCCAGTTAAGATAATTCTCAACTTCTTTTGAAGGAGCACCACTGGTATACATGTATAGTTCACGGGAAATAGGATAGGATTTATCCATTGCTGTTTTGATCGTGGGGAAAATACACTCAGAGGAATTATCTTTTCGAATACAAAGGGAGCGGACATGTTCGTTCAGGTAACCCATACCGGAGTATCCAATAGAACAAGGTGTTTTTTCTACCAGATCAATTGATTCCCTGGAACCATTAAGATCCATTGAACCTAGTTTTAAGTCTCTTCTTTTACCGAGAATGGCTTCCCGGAAATACTGATAGGTCCCAGAGTTAGATTGGCGCGAAACTCTTATAATCTTGTTACTTTTACAGCCTGGAACAACTGTTCCTCTGATATCACCCCAGTGGGTACACTTTCCACCTTCTCCGTAGATGCAAGCGACTTCTTCGATGGTCAGACCTTGAAGAGGATTTGAGGGATGGACAAAGACGGCAAGGGCATCCATCCCGACAATAAATTCTCGAACTTCCATGCCATTATTTTTTTTCGCCTCTTCTCGCTCTTCTGGCTTCATGGCGCGAGACGAGTTGGCAATATCTACAGTTCCATTAATGAGGGCCGCTATTCCCGTTCCGGATCCACCTCCTGAAACGGCAATTGCAACCGATTGATTTACTTTCTTATATTCCTCCGCCCAAGCTTGAGCGAGGTTAACAAGAGTGTCGGATCCTTTGTTTTGAATGATAAGAATTTTCTCATCATTAGAACAAGCAGATATTAAAAAAAGCAGGAGTGTAGGTAAGATCCTAAACATCAGGGCAGTTCCTCAAAATTTTTATTGATATTACTTAAGGAAGAGGTGAATTTTCCACATCTACTTAGGGATCTTAACGTAGTCTTAACGTTGTTCTAGCTTCTTGAAAAAGATTTAAAAGAAATCTCCCATGAAGTTAATGGGTTAGGGGGACTCATCATCCTTTATTTGGCCTAGAATAACTCAGATATAGCCACGCTGCATTTGGTCTCTCTCAATTGCATCAAAAAGCGCCTGGAAATTGCCTTCCCCGAAGCCCCAGTGATTTTTTCTTTGGATATACTCAAAGAACAAAGGTCCAATGTAGGTATCAGAAAAGATCTGGAGTAAATATCCCTCTGAATCACCATCTACAAGAAGATTGAGCTTGGAAAGAACTTTTAAGTCTTCTGCGACTTGAAAAGGACGTCCAGGTACGGCTTCATAATAAGTATCTGGGACATTAAGAAAGCGAACCTCTCTTTCTCGTAATTCAGCGACTGTTGAAATAATGTCAGGGGTCATTAGGGCAATGTGTTGAACTCCCGGCCCCTTATGGACATCTAAGAATTCCTGAATTTGAGATTTGCCGTCTTCTTTTTCAGGCTCATTTATGGGGATAATGATGGAGTTATCTGAGAGCTGAACAACTTTTGAATTTAATCCTGTCTTGGTGCCTTTAATATCGAAGTATCTGGTCTCAACAAAACCATAAGTTTTCTTATAGAAGTTTACCCAATGATCCATCTGACCTTTTGGGACATTGTTGGTGAAATGGTCAATTCTTGAGACTCTTGTTTTAAGGGGTTGTGCCGAAGAATCAATCTCAATGTTCTTTAAATCTGGTCTAAATTCATTAAGAGGTCTTTCGACAAATTCATTCACGACGTCACCAAATCCCTGGATGGAAGCAGTTTTAGTGATGCCATGTTCAGTTTTTTGGGTCTTTAAATCAGAGATAAGCTTAGCACCATTTTTAAGAGTAACCTCAAGAGCTTTTTCTACACTTTCCACTTGGAATGAAATTTTTGAAACACCTTCGCCATGGGCCTTGAAGTATTTTCTCGCCAGATGATTATCATCTTGAGAAGCCTTGATGAGAAATCTCACTTGTCCTTGTGAGTATAGGCGGGAGTCATGTCCTTCAGCTGTTTTGATGAACCCCAGGGTGTTAAAGAGCTTTAAAGTCGGGGACTCCATAGAATCAACGGTAAATTCCATATGATCAATATGTTTAAGCCCAGCAGGGTTTTGCGACATGTTAGGTCTCCTTAATTTGGTGCGGGAAAATATTTCACCGTCTCTTTCAGAAAGTCAAAAACTAGCGACGCATTTTTTTCTTCATCTGGGCCGGTGGTGAGAAACAGTCTTCCAAGGTGATTGGTTGAAAATAGTCAGCTTCGACTTTTAAGACCTCCGCAGTCGTTTTTTCTACAGCGCAAATTTCTACTCTTACACCTTCGGATTTCAAGTGATTGACGAGCTCAACGTAATCAGAATCGCCGGATAAGATGATGATGGCGTCTACTTTACTGGCCAGTTGAGTGGCGGTGATACTTAAAGGAATGTCCGCAGATTTATGACAAGGGCGAACGGAGCCATGGTACTTGGAGTGGAGTCGCTCTGCTAATTTTGAGGAAATGTTTTTTCCTTCACGAAAGTAAATAAGCCGATTGAGTCCCCGTCCTCGAAGTATTTTAGGAATTAAAACATCAAAGTTGATCATCATGTTTTGCTTAAACTCGTTTTCGAGTGAGCGTTCGATATTATTTCCATCCACCAGTATGGCGACGGATTGAGAAATTAAAACAGTTTCGTCCATAGTCTAAGTCCTTGAATTCACTTTTTGTCGATTGCTCAATCAGCTGAGGAGGAGTATAACAAAAAGAATTTTCCTACCCTCGAAGAGACTAAACAATGAGCTATAAGATTCTTAATGGCAATGAATTACTTATCCAAGGGGCCCTTGAAGCAGGATTTAATCTCTACACAGGATATCCCGGGTCACCGCTTGCTGATTTCTTCAATATTTTGCACGAAGAACGTGAAGAGTTACAAAAGAAAGGAATCCGAGTCGTCATTGCGAACTCTGAAGCCAATGCAGCGGCAATGGCCTCAGGAGCAAAAATGGCAGGCCAGAATGTATTAGTGGCAATGAAGTCTATGGGACTTCATGTTGCCTCTGATGCTCTGAGTGTAGGAAATTTTTCTAACCCTGGCGGTAAGATAAAATCTGGGGTGGTCGTCGCCGTTGGAGACGATCCATGGTCTATTTCGACCTCCACGCCAGCAGATTCCCGCTACCTCTTTAAGCATCTCCACATACCGTTTCTTGAACCGTCCTCTCCCCAGGAACTTAAAGACTGGATGAGTAAAGCATTGGAACTCTCTCAAGAGAGCTCTGTATATGTAGGAATACTGCTAACAACCTTTATGGCCGAAGGGGGAGGTAGAGTAAAACTTGGAGTTGAAAAAGAGCTCTCTCCCGCTCCTGTGACACTCGTTCCTGCTGAATTCAATCTATCGACTAATGTCATGGTTCCTCCAAACTCATTGGTCGCCGATAAAGACATGATTCTTTCGCGCTTTCCGAAAGTAAAAAATGTTTTAGAAAAATTGAACCTTGATCAGATATGTGGAAGTAAAGTTTCTTCAATTGGTATCATTTCTGGAGGAGGCGTGTTCGAAACTTTAAAGCAAGTCCTTGAGGAGTCAGGTCTGATCGACGAATTTTCTGTCTATAAAACTGCCAGTACCTACCCATTTAACGAAAAAAATCTCATCCCATTTCTAAAGGAGCTAAAAACACTTGTTGTGGTGGAAGAGAAACGAGGATTTCTAGAGGGAGAGGTTCGCAGCCTGATTGGAAAACTTCAACTCCCTATTCAGGTATTTGGTAAGGAATTTGGACAAAGCGAGGGATTTCCTGCCTTCGGTGGACTCTCCTATGAGATTATTTATCAAAAGCTCAATGAACTTAAGGATCTTCTTTCTTTTTCTCCAACTGAAGTCAATTGCCAGTTACCAGTGAAGCTCAACATTCCTGTTCCTAAGCGTCTTCCAACTTTTTGCCCAGGATGTCCTCATCGAGAAACCTTGAGCATCATGAAAGACGTCCGTAGTAGTCTCGCAAGTAAAAATATCAATCTCATCTCTCACGGAGATGTTGGATGTTACTCCCTTTCATTTCTTGAGCCCTTTAAAGAAATGCATGACCTCTCTGCCATGGGACAGGGAGGGGCATTAGGTGCGGGAACCGATCTCTTCACTACTAACCCCTCTGTGGTTCTCATGGGGGATTCTACGTTCTTTCACTCTGGCATGACTGCTATCTCAAACTCTGTTCAGATGGGTCACAATATTACTTATATCCTTTTAGACAATGATAATACGGCAATGACCGGCCATCAGGTGACTCCTCGAACGGGAATTTCAGTCGAGGGTGAGAAGAGGCCAAGACAGAACATGTTAGATGTTGCCAAGTCTCTGAGAGTTGATGCGGCTATCGAGGTGAACCCTTCTGATCGATACTTCTATAAGAACCTGCTTCTTGAGTATGTTCAAAAAGGAGGGGTAAAAGTTATTGTTTCAAATAAAGAGTGCGCTCTTACTTTTCATGGACGAAAGAAAAAAGAAGAACGCAATCTATTTGCGAAAGGTGAAACTGAAGATGTTCGTGAATTTTATCAAATCAATACTATCGCTTGCGAGGACTGTCGTGCCTGTGTTGAAATGACCGGATGTCCAGGTCTCTCTCAGACTCAAGACGCTTACGGAACGAAAGTGATGATCGATCCGCAAATCTGCGTCTCAGATTCTTACTGCACCAAAATTAAGGCTTGCCCGAGTTTTGAACTCGTTAAAGTGTTTGATTACCATCCAACAAAATACAAAAATCAAAACATCATCTCTGGATCTTGGAATCATTTGGCCGTTCCTTATCTTTCGAAAGATCTTAAATCTATTGCAGGAGGAGAGGATTTTCGCGCTATCGTCATCGGAGTCGGTGGTTCAGGGGTCACGACCATTTCCCGCATTATCGCTGAAGCTGCTTCTTCCATGGGGGGCCGTGATGACTTACAATTTAAATTCACGGATCAAAAAGGCCTTGCTCAAAGAAACGGCTCTGTCATAAGTCATCTTGCAATCTACTCGAATCAAAAAGTTCACGGACCTGTTGTACCGGTCGCGACCGCGGACCTGGTCGTTTCCCCCGACCTTCTCGAAGGGGCGCGTGCAGTCGAATATCTTGGGCCTCATGGACTATTAATAGTTGATGAAGATTTTCAAGTTCCATTATCCATCCTCTTGGATAGAGGGATTGAGAATGCTATCCTTACTCCAAATGATCTTCAAGAAGAGCTAAAGGCAAAACTTGGTGAAAGAATCATCATCGCGCCACTCAAAAAAATTAGCTTTGAAAAATTTCAAAAACCCGTTTATGCTTCCGCCATGATCATGGGGATTGCTTATCAGGCGGGAAGACTTCCTTTCACAATTGAAGATATTGAGAAAGCATTTACTAATACCGTTGCCCGATCTGAATTTTCTTTTAATTGGGAAGCCTTTCATATGGGGCGTGATTGGTTCATTAATCAGAAAAATTTAGGAGTCGCACCAGCAGTTGAGACTAAGCAATTTTGGGAAGAGAGTATCAAGTTAGCTGCATATCCCTGGCAGTCTGGTCAGCGGCTCGTAAATCTTTGGCTGACTTACTCGAAGATGATGTGTGAGCGCCTCTCCGGAGTACCAGAAATTCATATAAAGCAATACGTTCACGATCTTATTGTCTTTGACCATGGTAAGCACCTTGGGACATTTTTCGAGCTCTCACTCCAGCTAAAGGCAATGTATAAATTGGAAGAACTTTCCATTGCGCTAAGAGTATTAGCGAAGTCATTCTGGATCAAGGATGAGGTCTTTGTCTCTCATCTCATGCTATCTCCTCTAAAGCGATCTCTTGATCTTGAAAAGTATAAAAATATTGGGAGCCGATTTGAGATTGTGCACATAAACCGACCTTCATTTATCGTATTTGGGAGAAAAATCGAATTTGATTTTTCTCCCAAGCCTTGGATGCTCAAGATCATGAAAAATCTTAGATTCCTGAGGGGCACTCTTTCTGACTGGCATAAATATGAACGTGAAATTGCACTGAGAATAAGAGGCGAGATTTTAGATAAAAGCCTATCAAAAAAACGGCTCCTTGAGCTAGATAGTGTAAAGGGCTATCGGGAGGTCAGGTATAAAGCAGCCGCTGAGTATCTAGGAAAAAATTATGTCTAAAATAGTTGATGCAGTATCAATCGTCATGACTTGTGGGGATGAAATATTTGCTATTCAAAGACAGTTTTTTCTCAACGCTTTCCCAGGCTATTGGGCCTTCCCTGGAGGAAAGGTTGAGCCGTCTGACTTTTTTGTTCACTCACACACCATGGTTAAAGAACTTGATCTGCGTCTCTTAGGAGCAGTTCAACGAGAAGGCTACGAGGAGCTCGGAGTCGATTTATATCAGGAGATTGAGAAGGGCACAGTTACATCAATAAGCTACTTGGGGCTTGCCATTACTCCCGATTTTAATCCATATCGTTTTTCAACCCACTTTTTCAGAGTCAATTTATCTCAAAAAATAAGTTTCAAGGTTGACTACAACGAAGCTCGAATTGCTGAATGGACGAGTGCTAAATGCCTACTTGAATCTTATAATCTTGGAGAAATTCTTGCAGTCCCACCGGTAATTAAGGTCATTCAGGAGTTTGGGAATAATCCAGATATTAAGCACATTAATGAGTTAAATCTCTCTTATGATGAAAAAAATCAGGTTCCTGTTATTGAATCGATTCGTGGAATTCGACAGATTATGCCCTTATCAAACACCTTACCACCGGCGACTAGAACAAATGCATTTGTTATTGGAGACGATATAAAAGTTCTGATTGATCCTTCTCCTAAGGATGATGAAGAATATCGAAAGTTCAAAAATACCATATCCTCCTTTGGTATTCATAAAATACTTATTACTCACCATCATCCCGACCATTACGAGAGATCAAATATTCTGGCGAATGATCTTAATATTCCCGTCCTTCTTTCTCCCTACACTCATGAGAGGATACTTCGCAGGAACCAGGATTATTTTCATGGCATAGAAATTGATTTAATTAAGGAAGGTGATGTCGTTGCCAGATGGGTTGGAGACGACGTTCTTGTAATGGAAGTCCCCGGACATGATGAAGGTCAAGTTGCTCTTTATCCAAGAAGCCTCAAGTGGTTTCTAGCGGGTGATCTTTTTCAAGGTATAGGCACAGTTGTTATTGGCGGGGACGAAGGAGATATGACAAAATATTTCGAAAGTCTTGAAAGGATTATCCAGTTATCTCCAGCAGTGATTTTCCCTTCTCATGGGATTGGTTTAGGCGGAACAACCATTTTAGAAAAAAATTTAAAGCACAGAAAAGAAAGGGAAGATCAGGTTCTTTCTTTCTATCTAGAGGGATTGAGTCCAGAAGAAATGCTATCAAAGATTTATCATGACGTGGACAGAAAGCTTTGGCCTTATGCCCTCGAGAATATTCACAAACATTTAGAAAAACTTAGGAAAGAAAATAGGATTTAATAAAAAAGCCCGGTTAAACCGGGCTTTTTTATTAGTTAAGAAGATGCTGATGGATATACAGGCGATAAATCTTATCTTTTGTTCTACGAATGGAGAAGTTACCACTTTCTTTTTGGTCAATCAGGAACTGATAGTATTCGGGCTTTGTGTCTGCGATTTCAAGGACTGACTTACCCTCGAATTCTCCAAAGTCGATAACGACTTTGTCTTCTTCAATAATACCGGTAAGTGGACTCTGTTCCTGCGCCATTGATTCCCTCCTTAGAATTGATGGATCAGTTTCTACCGTGAAACTGTTCTGTATAATTAGATTATTGAAAAATTGTGATGACTTTGGAAAGCTTAGATTTTGTAAAAATGTTTTAAAAAGATGACAAGCGCATTAAATTCCCGAGGGTACTCATCGGACATCATTCTTTTGATGACTTCAAGCGAGTGATATAGTCCGACACTGCGTCGGTAGGGGCGCTCGGTGGTCATCGCAACTAGAATATCAAAGATGGAGACTAATGTACTTTCGAGACCAAAAATAATTTCTGGTCTCTCACTTTGATAAGGAGCATTTGAAATAAGACTCTTCAATTCATCATTGAGAAAGTGGTGATGCTTGATGATTGTCAGATAGTTTTTTGTAAGAGGCACGCGCCCCTCCAGGAGATCGTAAGAAAAATCAGCATGATCAGAGAACAGTTTTTGATCTTGTGAAGATAAGGATTTGAGATCATATTTTTCTTTAGGGATCATCGCCAAGCCAAAATCCTTGAGATAGCTCGTCACGAAGAGATTCTCAATTTCTTTTTCATTAAAGAGTCGGGTAGATTGCAGAAACGACAAAAGAAGTAACGATGAAAGCATTGGCTGAGTCAGTGTGAAGTGAAACTTTTCCTTGAATAAATTACTAAAAAGCTGGGACTGGTAACGCTTCTGCCCCATAAGGAACTTCGAGAGATTTTGAATACTTTGGAACTGAATTGTCAAAGCCTCATCATCATGAGGGTTTCGATAAAGATTCGATAGGTTTAAGGTGAGAAGTTTAATGTCCTTAGTTCCATTCAATAATGGATCCCCAACGGACAGGGAGCGAGTAATCTTAGTTAATGCTTTTTGGAGATTTTCCTTAACTTCAGCAGCTTCTTCCTGATATACGAAAACTTCTTTGAAATCACTATCCAGAAGAGTCTGGATTTGGTCTCTTGTGGGAATTGAGCCTTTCTCAATGAATGGATGAAAGGCTCCATTTTTAAAAATATAAGCGGGATGATTAAATTTTTTGATGAGGTAGAGTTCCCCAACAAGAATACTTTTGAGTGTTAGAGAAAGACGATGTTGTTCTACGTAAGAATTGAATTCATCGGCCATCCAGATACCCCTATTTAGTATTTTAGCTCCATTTTATCTTTTGAAGGGAGAAAACTACATTCCATAGATGTGTTGCTTAAGGTATTCAGTAAAGGAGTGCCCATTTGCTTCAAGCATCTTGGGGAACATTGAAATGGAAGTTGAGCCAGGGAAAGTGTTAATTTCATTCAGATAAATAGTTCCTTCATCTAGAAAAAAATCGATTCGGGAAAGATGACGGATTTTAAGACCTCGATAAAGCCTAGTGGCATAGTCGGTGATTGTTCTCACCTGTTCCGGAGTGACGTTATGGGCCCTAACAAAAGTCTTCGACTCACTTTTTGAGGAGTACTTTTCTTCATAAGTATAAAACGTAGAAGAAGGGGTAACGATTTCCCCTGGATAGGAGATTTGGAGCTTGCCATCATACTCGTAGGCTGAGACCTCAAGCTCTCTAGGCTTCATTCTCTTTTCAATTAAAACAAACGGAGAGAGTGCAAAGGCGTCCCTAAGTGCTCTCATGATGTCATCACCGGTCTCAACCATATAGCATCCTACAGATGAGCCTTGGTTGGAAGCTTTCACGACAACATCGCCGTAAATCTTCTGAAATTCAAAAACCTTATTTTTAGCTTCATTATTTATTTCAGTAACAAACATGTAAGGAGTATTTGCCACTCCAAGAGCTGTTGCCCACATCTTAGTGGTGATTTTGTTAAAACACATCTTTGAAGTTTCCGAATTGCAACCAAAGTAAGGAAGACCAATCATTTCAAAGTAGGACTGAAGGTCCCCTGTTTCTCCGGGGTACCCATGAATACAAGGTACTGCCACATCTATTAAAATACCCGGATCACCATCTTGCTCGAATGCCCTCAGAAAACGCTTTCCATCTAAAAGATATTTTTTACCTGTGCGATCAACCCATTGGCCTTGTTTATCTATTTCAATGAGGAATAAGGTCAGATCGGGGATACTGTTCAGGCATTCTTCATAAAACTTAACAGAACGAAGAGAAATTTCATGCTCTGAACCTCCTCCTCCACACAATAGAAGAACATTCTTTTTTTTCATCTCTTATCCTCTTAATGCTACTGGAATCTTTTCAAGATCCAGTGTTTCAAAAGAACTGACAAGAGCAGATTGTGTCATGACTTCAGATTTTTGCTCGCCATATTTTCTTACAGAAATTGTTTTTTCATCAATCTCCTTATCCCCAAGGACCAACATGAATGGAATTTTACCTGTCTGCGCCTGACGAGTTTTTAGACCCATGGATTCATTGCGATCGTCGACTCGAACCCTGAAGCCTAACTTCTTTAATTTTTTTTCGAAGGCCATGGCTGCTTCAAGGTGAAGTTCGTTTTTCACTGGAATGATGATAGCTTGTTCTGGAGCAAGCCAAAAAGGAAAAGCTCCACCCACGTGTTCTAGATAAACTCCAATAAATCTTTCAAGGGATCCAAGGAGGGCACGGTGAATGACCACCGGACGCTCCAGTTCTCCATTTACATTGGTGAACTTAAGATCGAAGCGTTCAGGTAGTTGGAAGTCGAGTTGAATAGTACCTAGTTGGTGATAGCGGCCGATAGCATCGGAAACCTGAATATCAATTTTAGGACCATAGAAAGCTCCATCCCCCTCGTTAATGAAGTATTCCCGTCCTGAAGCATCAAGGGCTGCCTTAAGTGCAGACTCGGCTTGGTCCCAGGCAAGATCTGATCCGACTCGCATTTCTGGCCTGGTCGAGAAACCAATCTTGATCTTTTTAAAGCCAAAGTGCTCATAACCAAAAAAGAACATATCCATTAGAGTTCTAATCTCATCCTGAATACCGGCAGCAGAGATAAATATGTGGGCATCATCCTGACAAAAAGTTCTGACACGAGTAAGTCCCGCAACCACTCCAGATTTTTCATACCGATGGAGACGTCCAAAATCTGCAAAGCGTAATGGGAGATCTCTGTAAGAATAGCGGTGGTGAGAAAACATGAGCATATGGCAAGGGCAGTTCATCGGTTTTAAGGCGAATTCCCGCTCATCAATTTGCGTAAAATACATGTTTTCTTTGTATTTATCGTAATGCCCAGAAGTGTGCCAAAGGTCCACATCGAGGACTTGTGGTGTTATCACTTCCTTGTAGTCATATATTTTGTAAATCCTTCTCATGAAGTCCACCAAACTATTGTAAACCATTGCTCCCTTTGGCATGAAAAAAGGAGAAGCAGGTGCTACGGGATCAAAAATAAAAAGCTCAAGTTCTTTTCCTAATTTTCGGTGGTCGCGCTTTTTGGCCTCTTCGAGCATCGTCAGATGTTCTCTAAGCTCTTCCTTTGTACCGAAGCAAGCCGCGTAAATTCGTTGAAGCATCGGCCGATTCTGATCCCCTCGCCAGTATGCTCCAGCTGTATGAAGAAGTTTAAAAAATGGATTGATTTCTGATGTCTTCTCAACGTGGGGACCCGTACACAAATCAAAGAAGGTGTCGCCTTGAGTGTAGTATGAGATAACCTCATCCTCCGGAATATCCCGGATGAGTTCGCACTTCAGAGCCTGACCTCGTTGTTGAAAAATTTCTATAGCTTCTCCACGAGAAACCTCATGGCGCACGACTGGAGATGCTCTTTTAATAATCTCCTTCATCTTGTCTTCGATGATTTTAAGATCTTCGTCGGAAAGTTTCTTATTCATATCAATGTCGTAGTAAAAGCCATTTTCAATGGTAGGTCCTATACCAAGCTGGACTTTATCATCTGGGTAAAGTTCCATAATTGCCTGGGCCATAAGGTGGGCCGTTGAATGTCTTAAAGTGTCCAGATCATACTTTGCCATGAATTTGTCCTCTTCGTCGGGGCATGAGATTAGATGAAGATAAGTTTAAACACCTTACCAATCAAACCTCGTTTAATCAATGAGTTAGAGACTAGCTTCTAATGATTCTGGAGATTTGTAAGAAATCAGTCCTTTCAAAATGTGAAAGAGATGTTAGAGAGGATATGAAACTCTTCAAGGGTGAGAAACTCTTACAGAGGATAAGTATCAAAAATCTTTGAACTTTAATCCTTTTATCGAGGGACCTGAAGTCCTATCTTGCTTTTTTGTCAGGGATGCGGTTTAACCTCCGCACTTTAGAACTGTAAGATTGTTTCTTACATTTGAACTTTTTCAGGAGGCCTTTATGGAGACCATACAAATGCCATCAATTGAAACATTGATGACCAGAGCTGTGGTTGATCTTAAAAAAGATGACAAGTTTCTTGCTCATCTCCCTATCGATTCGACCAGAATCGAAGGCCAGGGACATTACCGTTTGGCGAAGATTTTTTATGACAAGGCTGATTTCGAAAAAGCAGAGGAGCACTTTCTTGCGGCACTCAAACTTTCTGAGCTGCCCCAGGATGCATTTGCCATGTTCAAGATTTATGGCTTTCTTATACGAGTCTATTCGGAAAGCCTGAACGAAAAAGAGGCGGATAAATACATTCAACTTTCCAGCGAGTTACTCGATAAAATTGTGGGTATGCTTCCTTCCCTTAATGGAGAGTATTTTTACAATGCAGCCATCGTTAACACTTACAAGGGCGATTTTTCTGAGGCCCAAAAAAACTTTAACCAATCATATCGTAAGGCCCAGACGGAAAACGAACCGGAACTGATGGCAAAGTCTTTATACGCGATGGCCACAAACGCTTATCAAATGAAGAATTTTCAGGAAACAATCGTCTACCTTAATCAACTCAATGAACTTCTGAACATCCTTAAAAAAGGTTATCTTAAAGGATCCATGCATTTGTTATGGGGTAATGCACTTCGGGAACTTGGGGAGTTCGCTAACTCGCTGCCGCACTATGATCTGGCGATGAAGCTTCTTCACTCAAAGCGTTGTTGGAATATGCATAACTACGTCCTTTTAAACAAGGGTGTGGCGCTAAAGAAAATGGGGGAATTCTCTAAAGCACTTCTATTGTTTGGAATTGCTCAGAATTCCTTGGATGATGAATATTTTAAGCGTCTTCAGCAACTCATCATGATGGAGGTTGAGGACGTCAATGATTCTTCTGTGGACCTCTATCTAGACAGGCATAACAGAGTTATTCATGAAAAAGCGCTCGGGGTCATCGACTTTAAGCACCGTTTTGTTCTACTTGAAATCCTTTTCCTCTTGGCGCAAACTCCAGGAACTTATTATAATAAAGAAGACCTAGCACGAATGATATGGAAGGATGAGTACAATCCTCTGATTCATGATAAGCTCATTTACACTAGCATCAGTCGCCTCAGGAAACTGATTGAACCAAAAGGGATTAAGCGACAATACATTCTTCGTGGAAAAGATGGCTATACCTTCAATCCACGCGTGAATGCCCGCTTCCACAAAGAAAATGAAGTTGTTAAACAAAAAAATATTGCGAATATCGAAATTAGCTCTCCTGTATAGCATCTTGATCGGAGGATCTCACGCAGAGGTGATTTCCTCCGATCGCTTCCTTTTAAAAATTCTTGATAAGATTGTTTCCTATAAGGACATTGAGTTTCAGTTGCGCAATCTCAAAGCACTTAACTGTCTCTATGATGATTCCTACATCATAAGATATTTTGATAGGACTTATTTGAAAGATCTTTCTCTTTTTGTAGAAAAACTTCCTACGGCAGATGAAGAGGTTCGAAAGTATCTTCATGTAAATGAAGAAACCATGCACAAAACCCGGCACCTATTCAAGATGCTTCGATACTCTGAAGAGCAAAAGCTGAATGTCTCGGAACAGTTGACTGGGCTCATTAGAGAAAGTGTTAAGGAAAATAAATGCAACTCAGAAATCCTTTATAAAAACTCTCTCAAAACAAACTTTCTTTCACTTATAAGGCTTGAGCTTTACCTTCGGGCCCGTTATGGGGGTCAACTTAAAGGTACCTCTACTTTCGAAACCCTTAAGCCTTCTATTGAACTCTTCGTAGAGTCTCTGGACAAGCAATTCGCTCATGAGTACTACTGGTAACCTCAAAAGTGAAACCTTCGAGCAGGAGGTTTTTGAACTTGATTGTAAAGAATTCCCCCAACCATGGACTCTTTCTCAGTGGAAAGAACTTGATTTCAAGCATCATAAGTTGTTCACCTGGCGCTCTCCTCAGGGTGAGCTTCTTTCCTTTGCTCTCATGGGACATTCTCCAGGGGATAACGTGGCGCACCTCTACAAGATCGTCACGCGCGCTCATTTAAGAGGAACTTCAGCTTCGCAATCCTTTTTTCAGGCGATAATGAGAGAACTTTCCCAAGAAGGATGTGAATCAATTTATCTTGAAGTTGAGGTTAGTAATAAGCGCGCTATACGTTTTTACGAGAAAATAGGACTAAAAATCTTAAGATTGAGCAAACGATTTTATTCCAATGGTGAAGATGCCCTGATTATGGCGATGACGCTTTAAGTCGGAACTATTAAAAATTGCACTATTGAAAGCTTTTTGTTAAACATAAGCCCTGTCTTAGATTTCGTGATTAGCGGTTAGGGTGGATTGTTCCTCCCTTTTTTTTTATGGGCAACTTTAATGGATATTAACCAAGAGCGTACAGGCTTGGAAAAAAAATTTTATCTCATGTGCGAACCGGTGGTGCAGGAAACTGGTTACCGTCTTTATGACCTTGAGTATATAGGGACTCAAAAGATTTTGAGACTTTATATTCAGGACCCAAGAACAGGTTCTGCTCTGATTGATGATTGTGTCAAGGTTGACAGCGCCCTATCACCGGCCTTTGAAACCGAAACCTGGATACCTGAAGACGTTGTTTTAGAAGTTTCCTCTCCTGGCATCTATCGGCATATCTCAACTCAAGAGCATTTTAAAATGAGCGTTGGTGAGATAGTCGCAGTTGTGATTATGGGGCAACTATCGGAAGAGCAGACGAAGGATGCCCCAAAAAGCCTTAAAGGGGAGAAAAAGTTTCGCGGAAAACTCATAGATGTTGGAGATTTGGATTTTACCATTGAAGTGAACAGTTTTCGTCTGAAATTAACATATAAACAAACGAAAAAAGTGAATTTAGATCCCGATTTGAAATCGGTCAGAGAATAAGGAGAGTAATTGTGAACTTTTCAGAATTAAGCCGAGTTATCGAGCAACTAGGTAAGGACCGTGGAATTAAAAAAGATGTTGTTGTCAATGCCATCGAACAGGCTTTCCTTGTCACAGCTAGAAAAAAGTTTGGAATTCAAGGTGAGTACGAAGCTCGATATAACGAACAGGACGGCGAAGTAGAAATATTCCAATATAAGAACGTTGTCGACAAAGTAAGAGATTCAATCGTTGAGATTGATTACGAATCGGCTAAAAAGCTTGATGAAGACTGTGAAGTCGGTGATCAACTGGGTCTAAAGATTGAGAACCCAGGCTTTTCTCGGGTTGACATTCAAACAGCAAAGCAGATCATTTTTCAAAAGGTTCGTGATGCCGAGAGAGATATCTTGTTCTCAGAGTTTAAGCATCGGGAAGGAGACCTCGTGACAGGAATTGCCCGCCGATTTGAGAAAGGTAATGTTGTCATCGATCTTGGTAAATCAGACGCAATCCTTCCTAAGAAGGAAATTATTTTCGGTGAATCTTTCAAGCCAGGAGACAGAATCCAGGCGTACCTATCAGATGTGGTCATGACGAATAGGGGACCTGAAATTCGTCTTACGAGAACTTCTCCAATGTTCTTGGTTAAGCTTTTTGAAGTCGAAGTTCCAGAAATTGCAGATGGTACCATCGAAGTTAAAGCTGCCGCCCGCGAGCCAGGCCATCGCGCCAAGATCGCCGTTGCAACAAAAGACCGTGACATTGATCCGGTTGGTGCATGTGTGGGAATGAAGGGGTCAAGAGTACAGAATATTGTCAACGAACTCCAGGGTGAGAAAATTGATATCGTTCGCTGGAATGAGGACACTGAGACCTTCGCTAGGGCAGCCCTTGCTCCTGCGGAGATACAGTCAGTGACTTTGAATCATGATGAACATACTCTTGATGTAATTGTTGAAGATGACCAGCTTTCACTTGCCATTGGCAGAAGAGGCCAAAACGTCCGCCTTGCTGCGATGTTAAGTGGCTGGAAAATTAATATTATTTCGAAGGCGAAGCTTCAAGAAAGGATCAAGCTTGCAGTTGAAAACCTTGTTCAGCTTTCAAATATCTCAGAAGCAACTGCTCAGGTTCTTGTTCAGAAAGGTATTATGTCTATCGTTGATCTCTCTGCCGCATCACCAGAGGATGTTGCACGCTATCTAGGTAAATCTGTAGCAGATGCCAAAATCATGGTAGAGACTGCAACCAGCGCTCTTGAAGATGAGACCATAAAATCTGATCTTGATGAAAACGCCGAAATCATTTCAGCATCTGCGGTGCCTAATCAAACAGGTTTCAAAAGAACTGAACGGAGTGATACAGGTAAGAGAGCAGATGATGCCACAAAGTTTTCGGAAGCCGAGAGAAGGCTGCGCGAAGAACTGGCAGCTTTTAAGTTAAAGTAATTGGAAAAGATATAATCGGAGAAAAGAATGGCAAAAAAAGTTTATGAACTTGCCAATGAAATTGGAGTCGGAGCTCTTGATTTAGTTGAGAAGTTGAAGTCTATGGGACTTAATGTCAGAAATCACATGGCAAGTCTCACTGATGATGAAGTGACGAAAGCGAAGGCTGCCTACGAAGCTTCCGACAAGAAAGCGTCACCGGTCAAAAAAGCTGTCGTCCGGAAGGTGATTAAGAAAGAGCCGGCGGTCGAAGAAGGAACCCCAACTCCTGTTAAAGAGGAGATAGCGGAAGCTCCTTCGGCGGTGCGTGTTGCCGCTCCTGAAGTTGCAACGTCGGCATCCGCCGCACCAGTACTAGAGACTGCTTCAGATGAAAAACCTAAGATTGTTACGGTTAAGCGAAAGACAAAAGCTCAGAAAGAAGAAGAAGATAAAAGAGCCACTGAAGCTAGGGAAGAAGCCGCCGCTCATGCTGCTGAACAGGCACTGGCCCGTTCTCAGCAGACTGATTCTGTCCTTCCTGCTTCAAGTTATAATACGAGTGCAAGAACTCGAGATCCAAAAAAAGACTATTTCGAGGAAAAACGGCATACTTTCACCCCGATTTTCGTTCCTGAAGAGAAGAAGAAAGACGATGACGCCCTTTCAAAAAAACCAATTGAGAATCGGCTTCAGCCGAAAAAGACTTCTGAGGAAGTCCTCGATGAAGAGGAAAGAGATAAAAAGCGGATGGGGGATCTTGCCGCAGCCGTTGGGAAAAAAGGCGTTGTTGGTAAACGCGACTTAACAGTCATTCGCGCTGATGAGGAGTTGAAGTATGCAACGGCCCTTGTCGGAAAGGCGATTTACACTCCGGCAAAAAAGAAAAAAGTTTATACCGGCCCTACCCAGAAGACTCTTATAACAGAAGTTAAAGAATCAAAGCGATTCATAACGATTAATGGAGTGATCACGGCTGAAGATCTAGCGCAAAAATTGAGTGTTAAATTTGAGTCGTTCGCTAACCGTCTACTTGAAATTAATCTTCTCGTTAAGCCAGACGATTACATCGGCTTGATATTGGCGAGTGAGATTGCAGCTCTTTACAATTACCGAGTTGAAGATGTTGCTTTTAGTGAAGAAGAAGTACTTAACAAGAAAGCCACAGATGACAAGAGTGCTTTCCCAACTCGCAATCCCATCATTACCATTATGGGCCACGTAGATCATGGGAAAACATCTCTACTCGATTACATCCGTAAAGCGAAGGTAGCTTCTGGAGAAGCGGGTGGTATTACCCAACACATAGGAGCTTACTCTGTTCAGGTGAAGGCTTCGACTCTGACTTTCCTGGATACCCCTGGGCATGCTGCTTTCGCAGCAATGAGACAGCGAGGAGCAAATGTGACTGACATTGTAGTGTTAGTTGTTGCTGCCGACGATGGAGTGATGCCTCAGACAGTTGAATCAATCCGTTTTTGTAAAAATGCAAAAGTTCCCATAATCGTTGCTGTAAATAAAATAGATAAGCCAGCGGCGAACCCGGACAAAGTGAAGCAGGGGCTTACTGAATTTGAGCTCTTACCTGAAGAATGGGGTGGAGAAACTCAGTATGTACACGTCTCTGCTTTTACAGGTGAGGGTATAGATAATCTTCTGGAAGCTATCCAGCTTCAGGCCGAGATTATGGACCTGCGCGAGGATGCAAAGGTTCCAGCTGAGGGAGTAGTCATCGAATCGAAAATTGAGGTTGGTCGTGGTCCTGTTACTACTATTCTTATTCAAAAAGGAACACTCACAAAGGGTGATGCTATCGTCGTTGGCGAAACCTTCGGACGAGCTCGATCTCTTATGGACTTCGCTGGAAAGATGGTTAACACAGCTGGCCCATCCACTCCGGTTCAAATTCTGGGCCTTGAGAACGTCCCAAACCCAGGGGATATTTTAAATGTGGTAAAAAATGAAAGAGAGGCCGAGAAGATCGTTGATAATCGGATTACTGAAAGGAAAGCTCTCGCCAATACCAAAGTTGAAGATAAAAAAGTGTCTCTTGAAGACTTCTTTGCGTCTGCACAGAATAATTCTGAGGTTGAAAAGAAAGTCCTCAAACTCATCATTCGCTCTGACGTTCAGGGGTCTTACGAAGCCATTCGTACCGCAGTCGAACAACTTGGCAATAATGAAGTTTCTGTAGAGGTCATTGGGGGAGGAGTAGGGGCCATCACAGATAACGATGTAAATCTTGCAGCTTCCTCAAAAGGCTTTATTCTTGGTTTCAATATGCGACCAGTGACGACAGCGAGAAGGATCGCCGAAGAGAAAGGCGTAGATATAAAGACCTATTCAATAATTTACGAGCTCATTAACGAAGTAACCCTGGCCCTTGAGGGAATGCTTACTCCCGAGAAAGTCGAGAAGTACATCGGACGTGCTCAGGTTCGGGAAACATTCTCTATCCCTAAAGTTGGAACAATCGCAGGAACTGCAGTCATTGACGGCAAGATCGAACGAGGGTGCAGTATCCGACTCCTTAGAGATGGAAAGATTATCTACGATGGAAAGCTTTCAACTCTTAAGCGTTTCAAAGACGAGGTTAAGGAAGTTAAGAATGGATACGAGTGCGGTATGTCTCTTGAGAATTTCAATGATATCAAAGTAGAAGATCTTATTGAGGCTTATATCATGGAAGATAAGAAGAGGACTTTATCTTCTTCTGAACTAACTCTTTAAGGGACATCACTGTGGCCGGACGTGGAAATAAGTTTTCTAAAATAAAGTATGAGGAGCGAGTGAGAGATGAAATAAACATCGCGCTAAGGCGAGAGTTCGCCGATCCAAGGCTCCTGAATGTTTCAGTAACTCATGTCGAACTTACTCAGGACTACTCACATGCAAAGGTCTATTGGGACACTTTTAATACTTCAACTCGCGGAGATGCTAAAGCTGCGATAGAAGCCACCGCCGGACGAATGAGGAAGCTTCTGGCAAATAAGATGGAAGTAAGACATACACCCGAAATCCACTACATTTATAATTCTCAATTCGAAGATTCAAACAAAATTGACCTGCTGTTGAAAGACAGGGCGGATGAAGCTGAATAAGCACCGCTCTCTGTTTCCTCCGCTGGTCTTTAACGTTTTTAAACCGGCCAGAATGACTTCTTATGATGTCGTTAGACATTTTAAAAAGCATCTGCCGGGTGGCTTTGGTAAGATTGGTCACTTTGGTACTCTTGATCCTTTCGCCTCAGGAGTCCTGATGATCGGTATTGGTGGTGCCGCTCGTCTTAATGATTTTATACATGACTTTCTACCAAAGACCTATCTTGCTGTAGGAAAGCTCGGAATAGAAACTCCAACAGGAGACTACACCTCAGAGGTTTCTCAAAAAGATGACTCCATTTATATTAACCGAACAATCGCAGAATTTAGTGCTGAATTTATTGAAGGGAGACTCAAGAACAAATTTCTCGGAGAATACATGCAGGCACCCCATAAATATTCTGCCGCAAAATTTATGGGAAAAAACCTTCACGAGTGGGCAAGG
The DNA here is from genome assembly GCA_040382195.1 of Halobacteriovoraceae bacterium. Lineage (GTDB taxonomy): Bacteria > Bdellovibrionota > Bacteriovoracia > Bacteriovoracales > Bacteriovoracaceae > Peredibacter. Next base: position 112,143 of record JBEIFX010000004.1, read on the forward strand.
GAAGGGGTTGAGATAAAAAAAGAAGCCGTTCGTCGAGAAATCTATAATATAGAAATTGTTAAATATTCATTCCCTTATTTATCTGTTCGTGTGGCAGTAAGCTCGGGAACCTATGTCAGAACTTTATTTTCAGACATGTGTAAAGATCTTGGGACAATAGGTTCTTTAATCTCTCTAGTTAGAGAAAGCGTTGGCCCTATAACAACAAAATTGGCGCTGAAGAAAAAAAACTGGCCTCTGGAAAAGTCTCTTTCTATCCTTCATAAAGGAACTCCAGTTCAGGATGTATTACCTTTTTCACGATTTAATCTTTCGGAGAAGCAGGCCCAACTCTTCAGAAATGGAGGCTTTTTGCGACCTGATGCTTTGACCATGGAAAAAAATAATCATGTGTCGGAAAAGTATTTCTGGATCTTCGATGAGTCTCATCATCTGTTGGGTTTAGGAGAGAAGAGTCATTCGGATGAGCTTAGACCTAAGATCAATTTTCATTCAGAGGACCAAGCTCCTTCTTCATTCGATCATGACCATTAATGACTGCTTGCCAGCAAGTCCTAGCAAACTCATCGGGCGTTGAAAAATCCTCAGGATGGATTTCTTTATGGACGATGATGCCAAGGTGTCTTCCTGGTTTTATCATACCTTTTGGAGATAGGACTCCTCTAGTACCGTAGAGACTAGTGGGAACGACAGGTATTTTTTCATTGTAAGCAAAGATCAAAAGTGTTTTCTTAATCTCATCAAATGACTTTGGAACAGCCGTTTTTGATCTTGTTCCTTCAGGATAGACCATCAGTCCGATTTGCTCTTTCAATATTCTGCTCTTAGCCTTTTCAAATACCTTTCTCCGAGAAGCCGAGCTACTTCGTGAGACTGGTAGCGCTCCAGAGATCCAGGCCATCCATCCAAACACAGGAATATTCAGGACCTCTTTCTTCATTATCGGCGGCGCCTGATAAAGAGTGATCAAAAGGGGGATATCAACAAAACTTTGATGATTGGCGACATAGAGCCCGTAGCAAGGCGTTCCCTTGTATTTGGGAGATCGGTAATCCTCGCAAATACTAACCTTCGCATGACAGGCGAATCGTAAAAGAGATCTTCCAAAAAACGCCCAGACTGGGCCGACTATTTTAAGGCGTCTTCCTAAGGGAAATGGTATGGCAATTAGACACGCTGGTACAAGCACCAACAAAAGCAACAAAGCACCTAGGAAAACAGCTTTTATTTGGATTAAATATTTCATCAAGCTATTGTACTTAGAAATTTGATCCTCAGACAATAAATGGAGTTGATCTTTTTGTTCTAATTTTCCATAGATTAGGGTATTATCATGAGAATCATAACGCTGAAATCTTAGGAGTTTATCGTGTCAACCAGCTTAATAGCCATGGGCGTCGCCATTTTCCTGGTCGTTAACTTAGTGATTGGTTTAGCTGCACTGAGTTTACTATTCGGAACTTTTGAGACACTTTTTGGAAAGCCTAAATTAACCATCCTGCGTTCAACAAAAAATGGAAATTATTTTGCTTTCGGCTTCAAGTGGAATTCTGCGAAAGAACCAGTTTCAGTGGATTATGTGAGCATTCGTTTATTCAATCCCTTTGGACTTCCTACTCAAGTAGAGGTTTCTAATACATTCGAATCCCAACTTTCATCTTTTGCAAAAGAAGTGGAAATGGGGCCGGGATTCATTGAACTTTTGGGTGCTAAAAAATTTGATGTCGCCCTCATTCAAGTGGTTCTCAAATCATCTAAAGACGGTGTGAGCTGGCAATTCGATATGAAAGGGCCAAAGTTTAAAAAGCTTATTTCTGAAGCCCAGTTAACCGTTGATCAGTTTGTGAATGATAACAGGCTCGCGGCAAGATCAGAATCAAGACCACCTATTGATGTTCCCATCCGTAGCTTTATTGCTGATACAGTTCCGGGTAAAGGTGCCCAGTTAGCGATTCCTACAAATCCAGCATTTTCCGCTCAGTTTATGGGAAGTGCTGCGATTGGCACCGCTGGCAGTGCTGGCGTTGCTCAAGCACCGAAAGCTGAAAATTTTAAGGTTGCCAAGGTTTGGATTGAGCCGGGTTGTATCGTGTGTAATGCCTGTGAGGATATCTATAAAGATGTTTTTGAGGTAAAAGCGGATACATGTATTATTCGCCCTAACGCTCCTCTGGATGATGGCCTTCGTATCCAAGAAGCAGCAGAAGCCTGCCCAGTTGAAGTCATTAAATTTACCAAAGCTTCTTAAATAATAAGGCTCCCTTAGGGGCCTTATTTAATCTTTTCCCAAACTAGGTCACTCGAAAAGAACTTCTTCAAACCTTGTTCATTCTCAGACCAAATTTCTTTTAATGATTCTCTATGAGTTTTAAGCTCGGGGCATTCAAAAGTCAGGACTGAAGCATTATATTTTTCAACGGCAAAAGTCCCGAGAGATCCAGGGGTGGGATAACCGATATCAGATGCCATTTCATACTTGTTAAACTGATGCAGAAATTCTGCTACATCTTTACATTCACCATTGTAATTCAAGATCGGTTTCCAGGTGTGGAAGGAGAGTATAAAACCAGGCCTATACTTATCCATGAGTTTCACAAGAAACTGGTTCTCTGGTTCCGAAAGAGGTTTAAGGCCAGGGTTATACTTCGGCTCTTTATAGATCGTAGACCAATCTTTAGTTGGAAGATTTCTATTGAGATCTACAAGGTGTGCATTTACTCTCGTCTGATTTTGATATCCATCCACGTTAAGAATGGGAATCACGACCATCGGAAGATCCTTCAGAGAATGTTCTAACTTCAGCCACTGGAAAAGCTCCTTTAAGACATACACTCCCTCAACTTCGTCACCATGGACACCTCCCAACAAATAGAGATACTTTTGTGCCTTGATATCTGTTTTAAAGGCCGGTATTGGATTTCCCTCAAGGGAATGGCCATTTTCAATTTCAGAAAAAATCATTGCTTCTCTTTATGAAGATAAACTGCGGATTGTCCCGGAGTTTCTTCAACCTCCACTTCTAGGCTGGTAAATGAAAACCCATATATTGCTTGGACTTTAGTTCTTATTTCATCACAAATAAAGACGGCCAATCTCTCAGCACTAGTGTTAAGAATTGGAAGCAAAAGGACGTCTTTGACAGGAATCGAGAAAACAGACTCATCAGGAGTCTCAAAAATGTAATTCTTTTTCTCGGTATAAATTTTTAAGTGCTTGTTGTCTTTTGGAATCAGCAGTTTGTGATCAAGAGAATCGCATACTTCCCTAACGATGGGCTTGATGTTCAGGAAATCGAAAACCATGTCACCTTCAAGTTGAGGGGCTTCACCCCGTACCTCAACGCGATAGTTGTGACCGTGAAGTGGCTCCCTATCTCCGTTATCAAAAATCATGAAGTGCGAAGATGCAAAATTAAAGTATTGTTTATAAACTTTAATTGAAAATGAAGGACTCAAGGGTCATTTCCTCGTTGGGTTTTAATCATTCAGAAGATACTATCGCGTTAAAAATTTGGCAAAGAGATTAGATTGTTGACACGGTTGGTTAAGGGTGGAAAATGAAAAAAAAACATCTGCGTGCTTTGGGCTCAATTGAGAAATGGCTTCAGAAAGAGAATTTGTTGTCGGAAGACCTTGAAAAAGCCTTCTATTCTATTAAAAAAGTCATCGAAGATGTGGAAGAAGTTTGCGTAGAAAGACCTAAAGACCTACCACCTCCGGCAGAGATTGCTGAGGATGTTATGGCCTTTGCACTTTATTCTGATGGTGGTTGTCGAGGAAATCCTGGCCCAGGAGCCTTCGCTTATGTAGTTCAGGATCACTCTGGGGCGATCATCGTTGAGGGAGTGGAATTCGAGTCAATGACCACCAATAACAAGATGGAGCTATCTGGGCCCATCAAAGGTCTTTCGGAAATAAAAGAGGTCCTCCCATCCTTAGGCAAAGACCCACTTTTAACTAAAATCAAAGTTGTCACAGACTCAAAATATGTAGTCGAAGGAATGAAAAGTTGGGTCAATGGTTGGAAGGCGCGGGGCTGGAGAAAGGCAGACAACAAGACTCCGGAGAATATCGAACTATGGCAAGAGCTCGACCAAATAAAAAGTGCCTTCATGGACGTAGAATGGATCTGGGTAAGAGGTCACGAAGGTCATCCTCAAAATGAATACTGTGACCGTAAAGCGAATGAGTCCATGGATGAAAATCTTTTTTAATCTTTTCTTCTTTTCCTCTTTTACTTTCGCAGAATGCGTTTTCAGAGAGGACATAAAAAAAGTTGCTTCTCTTTCTGGCGTTACTACTGTGTTGTTATTCGAACTAGGACTTTTAAAGTCCTCTTCGATGATCGGAATATCTCATTATCATCCCATTGAGCAAAAAAGTTTCAATGGAAAGAGATACCCCGGCGGAATCTTTATGGCCCCGGCTACTCTTACTGAGTTTTCCAACGCCTTGGTGTTCTATGATGAGAGCAGAGAATTAAAAAAGATCCTTGAAACGAAAAGCGATGTGCAGGCCATTGAAGTAAAGACGAGAAATCTTCTTCCTCTGGAAGCGATGGAGCATGCAGTTGTCCTCGTTCTTCCCTATATCCAAGGGTGTGAGGGCAAAATCTCTAAGTTAAGAACTGAGGCTCAAGACCTTCAGTCGGATCTCGTTAAAAAAGTTCCTGCAGGGACGAAGGTCTATTTTTATCTCGGGAAGATTAAACCTCCACGTTTCCCGGAAATGTTGATCGTCCAGGATGGTGTCGTGAAGCTTCTCCAAAAAGAGAAGAAAATTATCACCTATCCATCTCCGCTTTCTTACGTGAACTGGTCTTCAAAGATTCTGCAAAAGTCTTCTAAAGAGACCCTTCATGTGGGAATAATAGATTCAGGAGATTTAGGAACACTTGATCTTTCGAAGGAAAAAGAAATTCATAATGTGACTTACCCCGGGGCACTCGTCCCCGGATTAAGTCAGCTGCGAGCGTTTCATTTCTGGGCAAAGTCTCTTTAGTTAGAAGACCTTTTATGCTTTTCAACCATTTCTTGAGCAATTGATTTTATCTTAAAGAACTCTGGAGTAACCGTTGTCCCGCCATCCGTTTTGATGATTTTTTTCATTTCCTCTGCTTGCTTCACTCTCAGCTCCGATGATGGATGCGAGGCCATCGCATCCGAGAGCCAATTCATCGCCATGTTTTGTCCTTTTCTGGCCTGCTTTTCCATAGCGAGAAGTTTCCGATAGAAGTCTCCAACCATTTCTTTATTGTAGCCAGCATTTGTCGCGTATCGGAAACCAACGCGATCTGATTCCAGTTCGTCCTCTTGCGAATTTTTCATGAAGGCGTACTTTTGCACAAAGAGACCCCCAACCGCACCAGCAGCAGCGCCACCACCAATGAGTTTTGCCTTACATTCAAGATCTCTAGGTTCACACAGCTTTTTACTGACAAAATATCCAGCGGTTCCAAGGACTGCCGCTCCAATCGCACCGAATGCAATGGTCTTACCTTGTTCTTGTTTGGCCACATACATCCTCTCAGCAGTATGCCTGGCAGTGACATGGCCAATCTCATGTCCCAGGACTCCAGCAATTTCCGCTTCTGATTGGGCCATGGCAATAATGGGTGTCGTAATATAGATGCTTCCTGCCGGCAGAGCGAAGGCGTTTACAACGGGAGTATCGACGACAGTGAATTTATAGGTGTAGGGATTTCGATGAAGTTTGTTGGCCTCAACAATCTTCTGTCCAAGATGAGTAATATAATTTTGAAGGACCGGATGATTTACCGGTGGATACTCCTTATTCATTTCGGAAAGAGCTTCTTTAGTAAGTTTTTTTTCTTCCTCAACAGTCAGAGCGGCTTTTTGACCTTCATTATTTCCCTCCCGGTAGCGGTCGGATGTTTTTGAGCTACAGGCAGAAAGTAAGATGATACAAAGACAAAGATAAGACTTCATAGCATTTCCTCTAAAAGTAATTAACACATCTTTTGATTAGGGCTAAAATCATCTATGAAGTATGTACAGAATTCAAGTAAAAGACCCAAACTTTCTACCCCACATCGGCTGTGATGTGGACTTTTCAGTCAACAAAGGAGAGCTGCTGGCCCTAGTGGGGGAGAATGGTGTAGGTAAAACGACTCTTGTGCAACGTTTCTCCCGACATAGTATTAATGTTTCCTTAGTTGAGCAAAAAGCTTCTGATTATTTTTTCGATCGCAAACTTAAACGGGTAAAAGATATTTTCCTTATTTCTCTCACGACTGATAACTCTCGAAAATTTTTCGAAAGTAACTGGAAGGCTTTTCATTTAGATAAAAAAGAAAACCGTTTTCTTTCAGCTCTTTCCGGGGGAGAAGGGCAGGCATTGAAGTTGTGTTTTGGATTAAGTATTCCCAAAGATCTTTATATCTTGGATGAACCCTCGCAGTTCTTGGATAAGAACTCTAAAGAACATTTAAAAGGCATTATTACTTTGCTCCTTCAGGAAGGGAAAGGGGTGTTGGTCGTTGAACACGATTTGAGTTGGTTACCTACTCCAGTTAAAGTAGTCAAACTGGATTGTGGTAATGGAGTTCTAGTTCTTGGAGACTCATGGAGTATTTAATTCCTCGCTTAATATCCTCATTTTTAACTGGAATGGTTCTTTCCCAGACTGGAAGCTTGCTTCAGCTTTGCACCCGAAACACTCTTGCTAGCCCCTCTACCTTAGGTTTTGATGGAATCAGTGTGCTATGGCTTCTTGTATCGACGTCGCTTCTTCTCTTTTTAAAAATTGATGGTTCCTCTCTTTTCCTCACGGCCTTGGGACTTCCTCTGTTTGTCTTTTTTGGCCTTTTTTTTTCCTCATTCTTTAGTCGTCACAGAAATATTGAGAAACTCATTTTTTTAGGCCTCACCTTTAACTTGATGGTAGGAGCTATTTTCTCCCTTTGGCAGTTTTTCTTCATGGCCTTTAATCTCCCTTTTCCAGTGGAGCTGTGGTTTGGTCATTTCCGGTTTGCCTCGCTAAGCTCGGGCCTAATCCTATGTCTTTTTGAATTATTAGTTCTAGCTCTTTGGTTTATTTTAAGAAAGGAGTTTGCCCTTTATTCTTTGGGCACAGGATTAGCTTTAAATCTAAACCTTAAAACTAAAAGACTCTTTTCCTTTATTTTTCTCACTATATCGATTGGGACTTATCTAGTGATCTCCCTCTTTGGTGCCTTCTCCTTTTTAGGCCTCATTTTTCCTATTCTTGCTAGGAAACAGTGGTTTAGCCGCTTTGATCTATCGGGTGAATTCCTTGTTGGCGGAGCATTTAATGGGCTTCTTCTATTGATCATAGATCTTCTTTGTTACCTGTTTCCTGTAATGGGAGCTGAGATTCCTGTGGGCCTAATTTCTACGGTAATCGGAGCGGTGAGTCTTATTCTCCTTTTGGGGAAATCAAATGGACGTTGGGAATTATTGGCAAAGAGGTAAAAATAAAGTTATTCTTTTATTGGTTTTAATTAACAAAGGACTGTATTCAATGAAAAAGATGATGGTTTTAGGCCTGGCGTTCTCTACGCTTGTTCTTACTGGTTGTAACTCTAATGACCCGAAGAAAGTTGAACTTAAAACAGAAGATGACAAAACATTTTATGCAATGGGGTACATGTTGGGTGGAAACCTCCAGCGCCTTACTCTTTCAGACGCTGAACTTGCTGCCCTCTATAAAGGGATCGCTTCTGCTTCAAAAAACGAAAAGTCTGAAGTCGATATGGCAAAATATCAGAACCGCATTCAGGAAGTTTTCAAAGCTCGTATGGACAAAGTTGCTCAGAAAGAAAAAGATTCTGGCAAAAACTTCATTGAAAAATTTATCAAAGATGAAGGCGCAAAAAAGACTGATTCTGGTCTAACTTACAAAGTCATCAAAGAAGGAACAGGCGCAACTCCTGGACCGGAGGATGTTGTTGAAGTTCACTATCATGGGACACTTACTGATGGAACAGTTTTTGATTCATCTGTTGAGCGTGGGAAAACGATATCTTTTCCTCTAAACAGAGTCATTAAAGGGTGGACTGAAGGTCTTCAAACAATGAAAGAGGGCGGAAAAACCAAATTTGTTATCCCATCTGACCTTGCTTACGGCGAAGCTGGTGCACCTCCGAAAATACCTGGTGGCGCGACTCTCGTTTTTGAGGTCGAGTTGTTCAAAGTTACGAAAGCTGCTCCCGCAAAGCCAGCTACGAAGAAAAAATAATGACATTCAACGTTTCAATGAGAAGGCCGGGTTAATCCCGGCCTTTTTTTTTCCATGATCGATTAAATCCGTCGTCATGCCTAGTCTTTATCTTCTTAACTGCCCCAAGATAATGGTGCTGAATCTTCAAATTTGTCCTTAAATCCCGAGAGATGAACTGGCAAAGAAAGGCTGTCCTTAACGAGGACGAAAGAAAACTGTCTATGAAATTTCTGTTAGGTCAACCTGGTACTCCCGCAAGTATTTACTTAACCTTGCGCTTTAATAAGACTGGTGAATTTTCAAGTTCTAAAATGGAAACTGAATCTAACACCACTCAAGTCGGTCAGGTAAAAAAATCCCATAAGGATATATCCAGAGGTGGTTTTTACTCCGGGTCTTTTTTAGGAAGTTTTTTAGTTGAAAAAAAAAGGGCAGCGGAAGCTGCCCTTTAGGGAGACTTAGGGAAATTACTTAGATGGCTTAAACCAGCAGAGAGGACGAGTACCGATAGTGTGGCCTAAAGAACCGTGACATGTTCCTTTAACCTCTTCAGTTTGAGAAACTTCCTCGTTCATATTCACGTCGCAAAGTGAGCCTTGATAATAGGTATCAAGACGGCACTGTGCTTTTGGGTGACCATGATTAGTGTTTGAGACCACTTTAGTGTCTGGAGTTTCAAACTTAGTCTCAGGAAGTCTACCCAGGGCAGAGAAGAGGTCTGAAACAGATTTTCCGGCCATTGACGTACGTATGCAAAGAGCTGTGTCTACTTTATCTTTGTTGTAAGATTTTTTACAAAGGTCTGTAACAACTTTAGGAACATTGAGAGCCTTTACAATAGCTTCATTGTTGTCGTTGATCCAAGATTTTCGAAGACATTTTAAAGTTGCGAAATAGTCTGCCTGACCTTCGTTAGAGGCCCAGCCGACTCTTGCTCCGCCGCCGGATCCGCCCCACCAGCCACCGCCGGAAGCTGAACCATACTTAGGAGCTCCTCCAATGTGGTGACCGATTTCGTGACAAACGACCAGGGCTAAAGCGTCCTTAGTGATTGTGGCATGACGAGCTAGACCACCAAACATCGCCACTTTCCAGGTCTTCCCAGACTGGGAAGCATAGGCGTTTACTGTTCCGTCATTCCATTTTCTTTCGACATTAAGTTTTGCGCCCATGCTGGCAATAATTGGGGCATAAACTTCTTCAATTTCATCGATAGCCTTATTGAATTCGGCTTCAGATATTCCATTGATCGATTTTTCATTAGCAGGAATGTAGAGGTCATTTTCAGGAAGGATCCCATCCTTTCCATCTTCTGAACACCCTAGGGCCGAACCTGCGACTACAAGGCCAAGAGCCATGGCCATCATTTTCTTAGATATCATCTTATCCTCCGTGATCTCTCAAACACACTTGTGTTAGACTTTATGTTATCTGAATAATTGTTTCTTTTTTTCAAAAGAGCTGTCTACTCAGATTGAAGGTGGAGAAAAGACTGTAAGATTATGTTGGAAAGAGAGAAGGCTATGTATCAGATTGGAGTTTATGTGCCAGTATCCCATGGGGAGCTATTGAAGAATAAGATGTTTGACGCTGGAGCGGGCAAACTTGGGCCCTATGACAGATGTTCATTTGAATACAATGGTATAGGCCAATTCCGTCCTCTGGCCGGAAGCCAGCCTTTCTTAGGTTGTGAGGGCCTATTAGAGCATGTTCCAGAACTTAAAATTGAAATGATTTGTAAGAAAGAGTTCTTACAAGAAGTTATTTCTGCCTTAAAAGCTGCTCATCCTTATGAAACACCAGCATATTACGTGACAGAATTAGTCAACATCTAGCCTTCTTCGAAAATCTTAAAAGTTGATGGACTTTAACCGATAAGATCTAAGAACAAAGAGGTTGAGATGAATTTAATTTTCTCCTTTCTTATATTGATGCCTGTCTCCTTTGCCCAAACCCAGAAGGAAGCCCCCCTTCGAGAGGTTGCAGTCATCGTCACAAAAGAAGGTTACTACCCGAAGTCAATTTCAGTCTTTGAAGGCGAAAAAGTTAAATTTTATGTAACCTCAACTGTCGAAGCGCCTGATTGTCTGATCGTTGAGTCACATAAAGTATTTATGGCGGCCAACAAAGGTAAAATTACCGAAGCAGAAGCTTTCTTTGATAAGGCAGGGGAGTTTGCCTTCTATTGTCCGAGCTCAAAAAATGACGGAAAAATTGTAGTACTTAAAAAGAAATTATCAAAGAAGCGAGAAATTGCTTCTGAAAAAAAAGACATGATCTGGACCCCAAAAGAATACTAGGAGTATTTTTTCATGAGTAGCGTTTTTCAGGACGCCATTGCCACGCTTCTTGCGCCGATCAGCGATCTGTTAAAAGATCCGACGATATCGGAGATCATGATTAATGGTCCACACGAAATATTTATAGAAAGAAAGGGGCTTGTTTACCGAGCACCAAATAAGTTTTCAGATGATGAGTCCCTCATGGCTTCCATGAGGGCCATTGCCCAATCAGTCGGAAGGGTTATCGACGCCGATAATCCTCGATTAGATGCGCGTCTTCCGGATGGCTCCCGGATTGCTGTGGTCATTCCTCCAATGGCCAAGCGTGGAACGACCGTAGCCATTCGTAAATTTTCAGAAGAAAAGCTTGGTCTAAAGGACCTTATTAACTTTGGCTCTATCTCTCCTGATGGAGCGCGCTTTCTAGACTGCTGTATGTATCTGGGAAAAAATACTCTCGTGAGCGGAGGAACGGGGTCCGGAAAAACCACGATGCTGAACGTCCTCGGTGGAAGAATGCCAAAGACTCAGCGATTGCTTATTATTGAGGATGCTGCCGAGTTGCAAATTAAGGCAGAGCATGTGGTGAGTTTTGAGACACGAAAAGAAAATAGGGATCGGGGGGTCAAAGAGGTGACCATCAGAGATTTGATGGAATCAGCACTTCGATTAAGACCTGATAGAATCATTGTGGGAGAGGTGAGAGGTCCGGAAGCGCTTGATCTGCTGAACGCGATGGGAACTGGTCACGAAGGCTCTATGGGGACTGTTCATGCTAACTCCCCAGTGGATGCTTGCACGCGATTAGAAACTCTGTGCCTTATGGGTGAAACAAGAATTCCACCAGATGCCATTCGGAAAATGGTAGGAAGTGCTCTACAAATGATTGTCCAGTGTAGTCGTTATCATGATGGTGGACGAAGAACTTCTCATATTTCTGAAGTCCTTGGAGTGGACGAACACGGTCGCTATGTGGTTCGTGATATTTTTCGCTGGGTTCAAACCGGTAAAGATGAAACAGGCAAACTTATTGGGGAGATGGTTCCAACTGGATACGTTCCAACGTTTTTTGAGGAGTTCGTTGCCAATAAGCTTCCTTTTCCTAAAACAAACTTCAAACCACCAGATTGGGCCCTCACTCATTTAAAGAAAGCCGCTTAGTGTTTCCTTCAGACTCAAAAAGAAAAAGATTCATTATTTTATTGATCCTACTTGTCCTCTGTGGAGTAGGAATGAGGATCTTAGGTCCAAATAATAAACTCGATAGCCGCTTTTGTTACACAGTGGTAGAGGCGAAACTATTTTTTAATGAGCTTAATCCTGCCCAGTACAGAAGCTACTTTTATGCTGAACTTCTGGATCTTGGGTTTTTGGCCTTATATGGAACATTGTCTTATTTATTATTTAAGAAGTTTTTTCATGAAAGATTTGCTCCCATTCTCTTCTTACCCGCTTCCCTTGATTTTGTAGAAACAGCTCTCATTATAGGAAAAATCACTGGTCAAAGCGTAAATCTTCAAATCCTTTCTTGGTCAAGCACACTGAAGTGGTCTAGTGGCATTTTAATCTTCTTGTTAGTTATGTATCGGTATTTAAGGTTCCGAAAAATTGATGCATAGCCCACATCAGATATTTTTTTCGCAAAATCTTTCATGATAGAGTACCTTTTTAGAAAAAAAGGAGACTCACAATGAGTAGCATTAAAAATATTCATGCTCGTCAGATCTTAGACTCCCGTGGAAATCCCACCATTGAAGTAGACGTTACTACGGACCGAGGATTTGTCGGAAGGGCCTCTGTGCCTTCAGGGGCTTCTACCGGAAGTCGTGAAGCCCTAGAGCTCAGAGACGGTGATAAATCGAAATACATGGGAAAAGGTGTCCTCACCGCAGTTAAGAATGTAAACGAACTGATTGCTCCGAAACTCATCGGAAAAAGTGTTTTTGATCAACGTTCCATTGACCACTTTATGCTAGAGCTCGATGGAACGGAGAATAAGTCCAAATTAGGAGCGAATGCCATTCTTGGTGTATCCATGGCAGTTTGCCGTGCTGGAGCTCTGGAAAAAAGCAAGGCTCTTTATAGATACCTTTTTGAAGATCTTCAAGTCCCAAATCCAGTAAGAAAGATGCGTCTTCCAACTCCGCTCATGAATATCATCAATGGTGGTGCTCATGCCTCAAACAATCTGGACATCCAGGAATTCATGATTGTCCCGCACATGAAAAAGTCTTTTTCTGAAAACTTCCGCGCCGGGGTAGAAGTATTTCATCACTTAAAGAAAGTGCTTCATGACAATGGCCACTCCACAAATGTAGGAGATGAGGGTGGATTTGCTCCTAACCTTCAGAACCATGAGGAAGCGATTTCTTCAGTTCTTAAGGCCATCGAAAAAGCTGGTTATAAACCAGGTGATGATATCTCTATCTCTCTAGATTGCGCTGCTTCAGAGTTCTACAAAAATGGTAAATACGAAATGCAGGGCAAGCTCTACTCTTCGGAAGAAATGATTGCCTACTACGAAAGCTTGATGAAGGTTGCACCCATCTATTCAATCGAAGATGGTTTTGATGAGAGTGATCAGAAGGGCTTCATCGCCTTCCAGTCAAAACTTGGAGACAAACTTTTGAATGTTGGCGATGATCTGTTTGTTACCAACGCCAAGATTTTAAAGCGTGGAATTGATCAAAAGGAAGCCAATGCGATTCTCGTTAAAGTGAATCAGATTGGCTCTCTTTCAGAAACTTTTGATACGTTAAAACTGGCCTTCGACAATGGCTTTAAGGCAATCATTTCTCATCGCTCTGGCGAGACTGCCGATGCCTTTATTGCAGATTTGGCCGTGGCAAGTGGAGCGGGCCACATTAAGACTGGCTCTGCTTCTCGCTCCGATCGGATGGAGAAATACAATCAACTTCTTCGTATTCAGGAAGAACTCGGGACAAATGCTCAATTTGATCCAGTAAAATAAAGGCCTTGGCAGGAGGGGATTTCTTTCCCCTCCCATATTTTGATTGTCTTTAAACTCCCCTGAAGCATAAAATAAAGAGTAGGTTATGGACCTAAGCCACCCAAAGGGGGTCCTATGTTGACGAAGTTTTTTGTAGGTCTCACATTCTTCTCTGACAACTCTTTCGCGAAAAATATCGACAGTTACCGCTCGCGCTTTGATACGAAATATCAAACGAACCCTTATCTGCACTTACCCATAGTGCCTCCCTTCGAGGTTGAGATCACAGATATTAAGAAGCTTAAGCAAGAACTAGTTGAAGAGCTTGAGTCGTTTTACTATGAGAACACTAAGCATCATATCTTAAATTTTACTGGCCTAGACGTTCATGAGTATAAAAAAAATAAGATCCTCTATCTTAATCCTCAAATTGAAGAGGAACTTGCTCTATGTCAGGAGTCTTTATTTTCAATCTGTCAATCTTACATTCCTGATCGGGAGAAGAGGATGAAAGATAAGAAGACCTTCCTGACCATTGGCCGCTATCAAGACTGCATAGATCTTCATGCATCAATTGATCTAGCAAAAAAAGAGTTTCAGGAGTTCACGGCCCTTGCTTATGATTCGATCTGTCTTTTTTCAAAGAATAATGGCGTGTGGTACCGTGAGGCGGATCTTGTGAGCTTTGACCGACCGATCAATAGTCTTTTGCATTCATCCCTCGTTTCAATATAATAATCTAATGAAAATTTTTTTGGTGTTGTTTCTTTTCACAAGCCTTTGCGCTTCGGCCCAGACCAGCTACGTTGCTCCAACGAGAATTCTTGCGAAGAAAGGTTATCAGCTGGGCTTCTCCACTGACTTATTTCATTCTACTAGGCGTTTGGACGACCTTGGTAATAAGGTTGAATACGCTGAGGGTGAATCTTTTTCAAGACTTCAAGGAGAAATGACTGGATACTACGGACTTACTGAAAATCTTCAGATCGGAGCGGGAGTAAGAGTCAGACAAAATTCTAGTTCGTATTTTTCATCAATATCAAATAGTTTAAAAGATGAGACCAGTACGGGAGTCGAGTCGACTGTTTTTAATCTCGTCTATTCTTTCAAATCTGTTGATGCCTACAATTTTACCCTCGAGGGAAGTTTTCGAATGAGACCTTATTCAAACGAGGAGTCCAATAGCACGGGAGATTCAACTCTCATCTTAGGAGACAGTGGCAACGAATACTCGGCAGGAGTTGGAGCATCTTACACCACAAGGTCAAAGAATTTTCTTAACGCAAGAATTGGATATCGGGATCCGGGTAAAGATATTTCCGATGAGCTCTATTGGCAGATTGAAGGAGCGATGGTCTGGAGTTATGTGGCCTTCATTGCAGGAGTTGATGGCATTACTTCCTTATCAAATGATCCTTTCAACAAGGAACCCCTCTCACTCGCTGTCGACAGGCCCGCCTACAATCGCGGGTCAACTTTTCTCTATCATACTATCAATCGTGAACTCATTTCTCCCTTCGCAGGAATAAATATCGCTTTAGGAAATAAGTGGAGAGTTGAACTTAGAGCTTCTCAGGTGATTTCTGGTGCCTCAACGGATCTGGGGACATCATACGGGTTTAGTCTAGTCCGGAGAGTTGAGGAGCTAAAGTCCAATAGGGTTGATCGGGCCTTTAAAGATTATGATTTTGAAGCGACTATAACGAAAGTCTCCCCAAATAAAACCTATGTGGTCATTGATAAGGGCCTAACTGACGATGTCAGGAAAGGTATTAAAATCGATTTCTATGAATTTGATTACGTTGGTGGAAATATTCTCCTTGCCAGTGGCATTGTCACCGAGGCCCGGTCTGATTCCGCCATCGTTAGGATTGCCACTCTTTATAATCGCAAACGAGAATTAAAAGAGGGTGTCGTCGCCAGGGGAATTATTAAATAGCCGACCCAAGTGCTTGTCTTTATACGGAAAATTTTTTATGCCGTTGTAACCTATTGAGTTTAAGTTAAAATGAGGGAAACTTTTGCTCAATATAAGGACTAAGCTCATGAAGCTCTTTTTATTTCTTTTACTCGCCCTTTCTTTTCACCCTCAGGCCGAGGCTAAGCGTTTTACCACTAAGTATTGCGAGTTTGAGCTTCCGAGTGGCTGGGAATGTGCTCTGGAAGGCTCCGAGTGGGTGTGCCAAAGCGAAAATGCTGAAAGGAAAAAAGAGTCAATTATTATCCTGGCCGCTAAAACAAGAGGCGAGCAGGACAATCTAGACGAGTACATGGCCTACCTTAAAAAGATAAAAGAATACAACCTTCCTGGGGGTAAAAAGCAGGTTTCTGAGCCAAAGACCACTAAGTTATCTCGAATCAATGAACACCAGTGGGTGGACGCTCTTCATCTTGCTTCGGAAGTTCCCGGCTTTTACACGCGATACCTGGCCACTGTAAAAGAAGACCTTGGGGTTGCTGTAACATTCTCAGTAACTAAAGATCTCTATTCGGCTTACCAACCCATTATCGATAAACTTGTTTCAACTCTAAGAGTTTTCAGACAAAAGGCCAATGCGGATCTTTCTTCACTTCGTTCAGGAAAATCTCAAGATCCAAATTTCGCTGACGCTACTTTTAACCCAAGTGCAACAGTCGACATGCAAATCAACAAGACTCAGAAACGCCAAAAAGGAACTGGGGATGAGGAGATGATGCTCATTATCGCCATTATCGTGATCGGTGCTATTGTTGTGATTGTCATGAAACGTAAAAAGAAGGGAACAAATAAAAAATAGTTCCTCCATTTAAGGCTTAGTAAGTTTGTCCTTATAAGGGAAAACTGTGTATGAAAAAATTCCTGGTGATCCTTCTCTGTTTTAATTTTATCGTGACTCCGGTCTCTATTGCCCAAGATCAAAATACTTCTGGAGGGACCACGACATCTGGAGGTAGCACGACTTCTGGAAGCGATACTGGAGGGACCACGACATCTGGAGGTAGCACGACTTCTGGAGGCGATACTGGAGGAACCACGACATCTGGAGGTAGCACGACTTCTGGAGGAGAGAGCGGGGGAGGTCATACTTCAGGACATTCTGAGGGGGCCAAGGAAGGAGGCTCAAAAGATGGTAAAAAGTCTGGAGGCCAAATGTCCATCGCGGGCTATATGAACCAGGTCTTGGGCATAGGCACA